>NZ_JCAFUB010000010.1:0-118882 GCF_059370875.1 Stenotrophomonas sp. YJH_SMC_81
TGTGGAACCACCCGATCCCATCCCGAACTCGGAAGTGAAACGCAGCTGCGCCGATGGTAGTGTGGCTCAAGCCATGCGAGAGTAGGTCATCGCCAGGGTTTACACCCAAAACCCCGCTGCTGACGCAGCGGGGTTTTTCTTTGGGCGCAGGAAACGTGGGTAGTGCCGGCCGCTGGCCGGCAACCCGATGGCGTTACATCGCCCGCTAGATCCACGCCCTGCGTGGATGCCGTCCACGAGGAAGCATGGCGCCAACCAAGGTTGGCCGCTACGAATCGATTGCCGGCCAGCGGCCGGCACTACCGGCAGATCCACACCAGCCGTGGATCTGCCGCCGACGGTACGCAAAAGAAAAGCGGCGCCCCGTGGGGCGCCGCTCTGCTCTCAAGAGTGCTCAGTCGAGCATGGCCCGACTTTACTTGGCCGAAGCCTTGTCCTTCATCATCGCGTCGCGGGACGCCTTGAACGGGTTGCCTGCATACCAGTTCGGCCAACGATCACCACCGGCCAGTTCCTTGCCCACGCCGTACATCAGCTGCAGGTCTTCGACGGTGCCATCCAGCTTCCAGGTGGCGGCGTCGAACTCGTCCTTCGGGCCATGGTAGCGGTTGGCGCCGTAGTCCGCCGCGGCCTTGCGGCCCGCTTCCACGCCACCCTCGCGCAGGTCCTCGCCGCCATCGGCGTACAGGGCTGGCACACCGGCCTTGGCGAAGTTGAAGTGATCCGAGCGGAAGTAGAAGCCGCTTTGCACCGAGGTCTCACCGTGCAGCGTACGGTCCTGGGCGGCGGCCAACGGCTTGAGGATGTCCTCCAGCTCCGAGCTGCCGAACCCGGTGACGGTCACGTCCTTGGCACGGCCAGCCACCGACATGGCATCGATGTTGATCACGCCGGCGATCTTGTCCAGCGGGAAGGTCGGGTGGGCGACGTAGTACTTCGAACCCAGCAGGCCGGATTCTTCCAGGGTCACGGCCAGGAACACCACCGAACGCTCCGGCTTCGGGTCCTGGTGGGCCATGGCTTCGGCCACTTCGAGAATACCGGCGACGCCGGTCGCATTATCGACGGCGCCGTTGTAGATGTTGTCGCCGGTCTCGCCCTCATGCTTGCCCAGGTGATCCCAGTGCGCCATGTACAGCACCGCCTCGTCAGCGCGCTTGCTACCCGGCAGCACACCCACCACGTTGCGCGACTGCTTCTGTGCGATCTGGCTCTTCAGGTCGACCGCAGCGGTGGCCTTCAGCGGCACCGGCTTGAAACCGCGCTTGCTGGCGTCCTTGTAGGCCTGCGCCAGGTCCAGGCCGGCACCGGCGAACAGTGCCTTGGCCGCGTCGGCGCTCAGCCAGCCCTGCACCGGAATGCGCGCTTCCGGGTCATCCTTGGCCGGCAGGTCGTACTGCGGGCCCGCCCAGGAGTTCTTCACCACGTCCCAGCCGTAGGAGGCGCCGGCGGTGTCGTGCACGATCAGTGCAGCAGCGGCGCCCTTGCGCGCGGCTTCCTCGAACTTGTAGGTCCAGCGGCCGTAGTAGGTCATGCGCTTGCCGTCGAACAGCTTCTCGTCCTCGACGTGGAAGCCCGGGTCGTTGACGAACATGACGACCGTCTTGCCTTTCCAGTCCTGGCCGGCGTAATCGTTCCACTTCTGCTCCGGCGCATCGACGCCATAGCCGACGAACACCAGGTCGCTGGCATCGACCTTTACCTCGGCCTGGCCGGTGCGGGTACCCACCACCATGTCGGTGCCGAACTTCAGCTCGGTGGTCTTGCCGCCCTGGGTGATCTTCAGCACGGTCGATTCGTCGGCCGTGGTCTCGGTCATCGGCACATCCTGGAACCAGCTGTCGCCGTTGCCGGGCTGCAGGCCGATGCGCTGCATCTGGTCGCGGATGTAGTTGACCGTCAGCTCTTCGCCCTTGCTGCCCGGCGCGCGGCCTTCGAACTCATCCGAGGCCAGCGTCTTGACCATCTCGGCGAAGTCGCCGGCATTGATCTCCGGGGAGAACGAATGGGCGGCCGGCTTCGCCGCAGCGGTGTCGGTGGCCGGCGCGGCGGCGGGCGTGTTTTCGCCTTTGCAGGCACTGAGCGCGGCCGCGGCGGCCAGGCACAGGAGGAGTTTGCGGGGCATCGTCGATTCCTGGAGAACAAAGGGCGGCCGCACCTGATGCGCGACCGGTAACAGTGAGTATTACCGAACCGGCAGGTCCGGCGGGTTCAGTCCGCCGGGGCGGTATCGGTGTCGAACGGGATTGGCTCGGCACCGGTCACCGGGCCGATGCGAGCGGAGCGATGCACGTACAGCACCACTTCGCGTTCGAACTGCAGGGGGCCGGTGACCACCGCATTCGGGCCGATGATCACGCGCGGCTTGCGGCTGGCGGTCAGCGAGACACTGAAGTTCGGCTTGCGCACATGCACACCGCCGCTGACCTGCGAACCGATACCGACGGTGATGTCACCATTGACGGTCTCCACGTCCTTGCCGACGCGGCTCTCGACCAGGCCGATGCCGCCGTTGACGGTCTCGACGCCGCCTTCGATCTGGCTGCCGCGATCGGTGAAGATGCTGCCGTTGACGGTGCTGACGCCGCCACTGGCGATCACTTCACGACCCAGGCGCACACCACCGTTGACCGTTTCGATCTTGCCGGTGCGCGCGCGGTCGGCGACCTTCACCCCGCCGTTGACGGTGTCGATGCTGCCGGTCTCGACGCCCTCGCCGACGCGGATGCCGCCGTTGACGGTGTCCAGCTTGCCGTAGCGTTGCCCGGGTTCGGCGCTGATGCTGCCGTTGACCTTGCTGATGTTCTCCTGCGCACAGACCGGCCCGGTGGCCAGCAGTACGCCCAACAGCAGCGGAATGGAAAGAGTTTTCATGGCGACCTCGATGGATGTGCGGCTGGCAGGCCGCGTGCGGAGATGTCACCATTCCCCGGTAGCCCCCGCAACTGCCTGAAGTCACTGGAAAGCCCTTGCGCGACAACGCCTTCCCATCACGCCGACATCACATCGCCGCTGCCCGCGGCGGTCGCTGCCTGCTGCTGGGGCTGGCGTTTGCGCTGGCCCTGCCGCTGCCCAGCGGTGCGCAGACCACCCGCGAGACCGAGCGCAAGCTGCAGAAACTGCGTACCGAACTGAAGGGCGTGGCGCAGGAGCGACGGCAGATCGAGGGCCAGCGCGGGCAGGCGTCGCGGCAGCTGCGCGAGGCCGACGAGAAGGTAGCCCGCACCGGTCGTGCACTTGCGCAGACGGAAGCCGCGCTGCGCGAGCAGGGCCGCGCCCTCGCCGAAGCCGAGCAGCGCCGCAGCACGCTGCAGGGCAACCTGGCCCAGCAGCACCGCGAACTGGCCGGGCTGTTGCGCGCGGCGTATCAGCTGGGCAACCACGCACCGCTGAAGCTGCTGCTGTCGCAGGACACGGTGGCCGATGCCAACCGCGCCCTGGCCTACCATCGCTACCTGCAGCGCGAGCGTGCGCAGCGGATCACCACGCTGACCGCCGACCTGAAGGAACTGGAAGCGCTGCAGGCGCAGATCGCCGAGCGCAAGCAGAAGCTGCAGGGGACGCAGCAGGACCAGAAACAGCAGGCAGCCGCCCTGGAAGCGGACCGCCGCGATCGCGCAAAGACCGTTGCCTCGCTGGAAGAGCGCTTCAAGGACCAGCGCGAGAAGGAACAGGCATTGGGCCAGGACGCCAAAGCACTGGAAACGCTGCTGGCCAACCTGCGTGCCGCTGCCGCGCGGGCCGAAGCCGAGCGGCGCGCCGCTGCACGCCGGGCCGCCGCCGAGAAAGCCGCTGCCGAGCGCGCCGCACGCCAGGCCGCCGCGCAGGGCCGTCCACCGCCGCCCTCCAAGGTTCCACCTGCGGTGGCGTCGGCACCGGCGCCGAAGGTCGGCGGCCTGGGTTGGCCGTTGTCCGGCAACCTGCTGGCCCGCTATGGCGGCAAGCTGCCCGATGGGCGCACCAGCAACGGTGTGCTGATCGGCGCGCCAGCCGGCAGCACGGTCACGGCCGTGGCCGATGGCACCGTGGTGTTCTCCGACTGGATGACCGGCTACGGCATGATCCTGATCGTCGACCACGGCAACGGCTACATGAGCCTTTACGCGCATAACGACACCCTGCTGAAGGATGCTGGCGCGCGGGTCAGCCGCGGCGATGCCGTGGCCAAGGTCGGCAATTCCGGCGGCCAGGGCGTCACCGCGCTGTACTTCGAGCTGCGCCGTGGCGGGCAGCCGGTCAACCCGGACAGCTGGCTGCAGCGGCGCTGAATCCTGGCCCGCCGAATGCGGGCCGGATTCAACGGGAATTTAGCTGTGCTTCGCGCATAATCGGTGCATGTGCCTTGGGCACCATGCCACCGTCGACAGGAGTGATCCATGCGCGCAGCCCGTACCGCCACCCTCTTGCTGGCCCTGTTGCCAGCGCTGTCCTGGGCGCAGCAGACCGCGCCCGCCCCAAGCCAGGAAACCAGCGGGCAGGCAGCGAACAGCGAGGAGGCGGTGACCTCGAAGGTGCCGCTGGAGGAAATCCGCCGTTTCGTGGCCGTGTACAACGCGGTGCGCGCCGCCTATGTCGACCCGGTCGATGACAAGAAGCTGATGCAGTCAGCCGTGCGTGGCCTGCTGCTCGACCTTGATCCGCACAGCACCTACTTCAACAAGGAAGACGCGCAGGCCTTCGACGAGCAGGCCAACGGTGCCTACGAGGGCATCGGCGTGGAGCTGCAGCAGCAGCCGGACAACGCCAGCATGAAGGTGATCGCGCCGATCGACGACACGCCGGCAGCCAAGGCCGGCATCCTTGCCGGCGATTTGATCATCGCCATCGACGGCAAGCCGATCAGCGCGATCGATGCGAGTGAACCGCTGCGCGGCCCGGCCGGCAGCAAGGTGGTGCTGACCATCGTGCGTGACGGCAAGCCGAAGCCGTTCGATGTCAGCCTGACCCGCCAGACCATCCGCGTGACCAGCGTGCGCAGCCGCCTGCTCGAGCCGGGCTATGGCTACATCCGCCTGAGCACCTTCCAGGCCGATACCGGCTCGGACTTCCAGAAGCACGTGCAGCAGCTGCAGAAGCAGTCCGGTGGCCAGCTCAAGGGCCTGGTGCTGGATCTGCGCAGCAACCCGGGTGGCCTGCTGACGGCCGCCGTGCAGGTCGCCGACGATCTGCTCGACAAGGGCAACATCGTCAGCACCCGTGGCCGCATCAGCATCAGCGATGCCCGGTTCGACGCGACCCCGGGCGACCTGCTGAAGGGCGCACCGGTGGTGGTACTGGCCGATGCCGGTTCGGCCAGCGCCTCGGAAGTGCTGGCCGGCGCGCTGCGCGACAACAGGCGCGCCCGCGTGGTGGGCAGCCGCACCTTCGGCAAGGGCTCGGTGCAGACCGTGCTGCCGCTGGACAACGGCGATTCGGTGAAGCTGACCACCGCGCGCTACTACACGCCCAGCGGCAAGTCGATCCAGGCCACCGGCATCGTGCCGGATGTTGAGTTGAAGCCCGCCGCCACTCCGGCGGAGGATGCCCTGCCGGCCAGTCTGAGCGATTACAGCGAAGCGACACTGCCGGGCCATCTGCGCGGCGATGACGAAGGCACCGAGGGCTACCACGCCGGTGCGGTGCTGCCGGGCGACGGCCCGATCAACGACGCGCTGGCCGAGCTGAAGAACCCCGGTTCGGTGGCCGCACGGTTGAAGGCCGAGGCCGCGAAGGCGGATGCCGCCAAGGCCGCGAAGGCCGCTGCGGTGAAGCCCGAAGCCAAGCCGGAGGCGAAGGTCGAACCGAAGGCAGACAGCACGCCGGAAGCCAAGCCCGCTCCTGTGCCGGCCAAGCCTTGATTCCTGGTCTACGAACGAGCGGGTGAGCGTGGAGCCGGCCAGCGGCCGGCTCTACCTGGATCAGAAGCCGTGCCGCTTGCGCAGGCGGCGCGCGATCGCGGCGCGTACATAGACCCCGTACACGACGCCGAACACGAAGCCGCCGATGTGCGCCCACCAGGCCACCATGCCGAAGCTTGGGCCGATGTGAGCGAACACCACTTGCAGCGCCGCCCAGACGCCGATCAGCAGGTACGCCGGGGCGCGCACGAACTCCAGGAACAGGCCGAGCGGGATCACCACGCCCAGCCGCGCGCCCGGGAACAGGGCCAGATAGGCGCCGATCAGGGCCGACACCGCGCCGCTGGCGCCGATGATGATCTGGTCCGGGCTGCCCATGGTGTAGATCGCGACCAGGTTCGACACTGCGCCGCCGACCAGGAACAGCAGCAGCAGCCGCCACGGCCCCAGCACCCGCTCGGCGGGCAGGCCGAAGATCAGCAGGAACACCAGGTTGCCCAGCAGATGTGACCAGTCGGCGTGCAGGAACAGGGCGGTGAACAGGCGCAGCACGCTGCCGTCCTGCAGGGTCGCCCACCAGTCCAGCGGGTGGGTCAGACCGGTGGACAGGGCGCCCCAGTCCAGCCAGAGGCTGCCGCGGGCATCGTCCGGACGCGAGATCGACCACAGGAATGCCAGCCACAATGACGCGAACAGCACGGGCGTGGCCCAGCGCAGGGCCGCCTTCTTGCGGGACGGGAGCGAGACGAACATGCCAATAGCCTAGCGTGCGGCCACTTTCGGTGGGGATGGTCCTGTTCAGCTTTTGAGACGAAAAAACCGCCTGCGCTGTTATTGTTTCATTAACAGGTCTGGGTAATACTCGCATACGGCGTCGTATGTCGGGAGGGGAATCCGGCGCGCTCCGATGGGTCCCAGGACCCGGCGGGCGCAGGCGCACTCAGAGCACCATCACCGCTTACCGGAGAGAGAGAACTACGATGCAAACCGCTTCCACCATTGCCCGACTGACCCTGCTGGCCGTCGGCGTTGCCGGTGCGCTGGCCGCCGCCGATGCCAATGCTGCCGCCTTCCAGCTGAAGGAAAACAGCGCCAAGGGCCTGGGCCGCGCGTTCGCCGGCTCCACCTCGACCGAAGGTGACGCCTCGGTCATCGCCACCAACCCGGCCTCCATGCGCCTGCTCGACGGCACCCTGGTCCAGGGCGACGTCAGCGCCATCAGCTTCGGCGCCAAGTTCCGCGGCCAGGGCCAGTACGGCAACGGCGCGCCGATTTCCGGTGGCAACGGCGGCGACGCCGGCATGATCGCCCCGGTTCCGGCCGCGTACTTCCACGTGCCGTTCGGCGAGAACGACAACATGCACTTCGGTGCTTCGCTGACCGTGCCGTTCGGTTTCAAGACCGAATACGACCGCGACTGGGTCGGCCGCTACAACGGCGTCAAGACCGAGCTGCAGGCCATCGACCTGGGCGTGGCGTTCTCCTATGACGTCAACCCGTACCTGTCGTTCGGTGCTTCGGTGTTCGCCGAGCGCCTGAACGTCGACCTGACCAGCGCTGTCGATACCGGCACCGCGATCAACGCCACGGCCCAGCGCACCGCTGCGGCGCGTGTGCTGGCTGCAGGCGGCACCGCAGCCCAGGCTGCGGCGGCGTCGCAGGCCGCTGCACGCCAGGCCGCCCAGCTCGGCTTCTCGCCGGGCACCGCCGATGGCTACCTGCGCATCAAGGGCGACGAAGTGTCGGTCGGCTACACCCTGGGCATGACGGTCACCCCGGTGGAAGGCACCAACATCGCCTTCAGCTACCGCTCGAAGGTCGAGCACAAGATCACCGACGGCAAGGCCGACTTCACCATCCCGCAGAACGCTGCCGCCTTCCTGGCCACTGCCGCCCCGGGTACCTTCATCGACAGCAACGGCCGCGCCACCATCACCCTGCCGGCCAGCGCCACCGTGGGCTTCACCCACCGCGTGAACGACCAGTGGCAGATCATGGCCGAGGTCACGCGCACGGCGTGGAGCAAGTTCGACCAGGTCACCGTCGACTATGACTCCAACCAGCCGGACAGCGTGCTGCCGTTCCACTACCGCGACACCACCTTCGCGTCGATCGGTACCGATTTCCGCGTGAACGACAAGCTGACCCTGCGTGGCGGCCTGGCGTACGACCAGACCCCGACCACCGACGCCCACCGTGACGTGCGCGTGCCGGACACCACCCGCAAGTGGCTGTCGCTGGGCCTGACCTACGCCGCTTCGGACAAGATGGAATACAGCGTGGGTTACACCCACCTGTTCACCAAGGATCCGAACATCACCTCGACCTCGGCCACTGCCAACACCGTGACCGGCAAGTACAAGGTGAGCGGCGACGTGCTGGCGGCGTCGATGCAGTACAAGTTCTGATTCGGGCGATTGCCTGAAGCAGTACGAGGAGAGCCCCGCGCAAGCGGGGCTTTCTTTTTGCGGAGGGTATCCACGCATGGCATGGATCTACGGGTCCGACGACGCAGGACGTGGATCTACGCGACAATGGTGCGATGAACCTGTCCGACCCGAACTTCCAGCTGGAGCTGGCCGCCAATATCGCCGTCGCCGGCTCGATCCTGCTGGCTGGTCGCAACAACGTGCACACCTGGTGGCTGGGCATCGTCGGCTGCGCATTGTTTGCGGCCGTGTTCGAGCGCTCGCACCTGTATGCGGACATGGTGCTGCAGTTCTTCTTCATCGCCATCAGCGTGCTGGGCTGGTGGCAGTGGCTGCGCGGCGACCATGGCGCGCCGCTGCCGATCACTGCGCTGCGGCCGCGTGCGTGGGCCTGGCTGGCGCCGCTGGCGATGGTGGCCACGTTCGGCTACGGCTGGATGCTGACCCGACTGACCAACGCCTATGCGCCTTACATCGATTCGGCGGTGCTGGTGCTGAGCGTGATCGCGCAGATCCTGATGATGCGGCGCAAGCTGGAATCGTGGTGGGTGTGGCTGCTGGTGAACACCGTGGCAGTGCCGCTGTACTACAGCCGTGGCCTGCATCTGACCTCGATCCTCTACATCGGTTTCTGGATAAACGCGCTGGTCGCCCTGTGCCATTGGCGCCATCTGATGCGGACCGAGGCCAAGGCAGCCGATGCCGCCGCCTGAGCGCGTCGCGCGGGGGTTGGTGGTGGGCAAGTTCTGCCCGCTGCACCTCGGCCACGAACGCCTGATCGACTTCGCCGCCACGCGCTGCCGGCAGTTGCTGGTGATCGGCTGGTCGCAGCCGGGTTTTGCCGGTTACAGCGCTGCTCGCCGCGAACGCTGGTTGCGTGCGCGCTTCCCCCGGGCAACGGTGGCGGTGCTGGATGATGCGCGGTTGGCAGCGCTGTGTGCCGAACATGGCGTGCCGCCACGCGTGTTGCCGCGCGACAGCGACAGCGAGCACGTGCAGCGCGAGTTCACCGCCTGGCTGTGCCAGCACCTGTTTGGTGGCCCGGTGCAGGCGGTATTCACCGGCGAGGACTACGGTGACGGCTTCGCGCAGGCGCTGGCCACGCACTTCGGTGCGCCGGTACGCCATGAGCGGCTCGAACGCGCATTGGACGTCGGGCAGGCGTGTGGCACCCAGCTGCGCGCCGATCCGCATGCGCACCGCCATGGTCTCGCACCGGAGGTGTACGCCGGATACGTGCAGCGCGTGGCCTTCATTGGTGGCGAGTCCAGTGGCAAGACCACGCTGGCGCGGGTGATGGCCGAGCGCCTGCAGACCGCCTGGGTGCCGGAGTATGGCCGCACGCTCTGGGAGCAGCAGGGCGGCGACCTGATGCCGGATGATCTGCTTTGCATCGCAATGACCCAACCGCAGCATGAAGACGAGGGCGCGCGGCGGGCGCATCGCTGGCTGTTCTGCGATACCACGCCGCTGGTGACGCTGGGCTACAGCGGCTGGATGTCTGGTACGGCGCCGGAGGCACTGCGGCAGGCTGCATTGCGGCCATATGACCTGCTGTTCGTGTGCGCGCCGGATATTCCGTTCGATCAGGACGGCACACGGGTGGGCGAAGCATTCCGGGCGCAGCAGCATGCGTGGTACGTGCGCGAGCTGCAGGCGCGGGGCGTCGAATACGTGCTGCTGGAAGGCGATCTGGAGACGCGCATCGCGCGCGTACAGCGTGAGCTGGCGAAGCGTGCGGACAACCGGTTCAGTGTCGCCCTGCCTCTGTAGCGCCGAGCCCACGCTCGGCTGTGCCGGAAAAGCCGAGCGTGGGCTCGGCTCTACAGGAAGCAAAGCACAAAAAACCCCGCATTCGCGGGGTTTCTTGTTTGCCGCACCAAGCAGGCGATCAGTCGCCCAGGGTCAGCAGCGAGGCGTTGCCGCCGGCGGCGGTGGTGTTCACCGTCACCGTCTTTTCGGTGGCAAAGCGCAGCAGGTAGTGCGGGCCGCCGGCCTTCGGGCCGGTGCCGGACAGGCCCTGGCCGCCGAACGGCTGCACGCCGACCACCGCGCCGATCTGGTTGCGGTTGACGTACACGTTGCCGACATGGACGCCGTTGCTGATGCGGTCAACGGTCTCGTCGATGCGCGAATGCACGCCCAGGGTCAGGCCGTAGCCGGTGGCGTTGATCTGGTCGATCACCGCGTCGAGCTGGTCGCCCTTCCAGCGGATCACGTGCAGAACCGGACCGAAGACTTCCTTCTGCAGCTGGCCCAGGTCCTTCAGTTCATACGCGCGCGGTGCGAAGAAGGTGCCATTGGCGGCTTCGGCGGACAGCTCGGCGGCGGCGATCAGGCGCGCTTCGCGGTCCATGCGCTCGGCGTGGTCCTGCAGGATCTTCAGCGCGTCGGCATCGATCACCGGGCCGACGTCGGTAGACAGCAGGCCCGGGTTGCCAACCTTCAGCTCCTTCATCGCGCCGGCCAGCATGGTCATCACCTTGTCGGCGATGTCGTCCTGCACGAACAGCACGCGCGCGGCCGAGCAACGCTGGCCGGCGGAGGTGAAGGCCGAACCGATCGCGTCCTTGACCAGCTGTTCCGGCAGCGCCGAGGAGTCGGCGATGAAGGCGTTCTGGCCACCGGTCTCGGCGATCAGCACGCCGATGGCGGCGTCACGCGCGGCCATCGCACGGTTGATCGCACGGGCGGTCTCGGTGGAGCCGGTGAAGGCCACGCCGGCCACGCGCGGGTCGGCGGTCAGCGCCGCACCCACGGTGGCGCCGTCGCCCGGCAGGAACTGCACCACCTCGGCCGGTACGCCGGCATCGTGCAGCAGCTTCACCGCGTAGTAGCCGATCAGGTTGGTCTGCTCGGCCGGCTTGGCGATGACGCTGTTGCCGGCGGCCAGAGCAGCGGCGACCTGGCCCAGGAAGATCGCCAGCGGGAAGTTCCACGGGCTGATGCAGACGAACACGCCGCGGCCGTGCAGCTGCAGCTCGTTGGATTCACCGGTCGGGCTGGGCAGCTTCTCGGCGTGGCTGAACTGCTCGCGCGCCTGCTTGGCGTAGTAGCGCAGGAAATCCACGGCTTCGCGCACTTCGGCGATGCTGTCGGGCAGGCTCTTGCCGGCTTCCTTCACGCACAGCGCCATGAACTCCGGCATGCGCGCTTCCAGCTGGTCGGCAGCGTGCTCGAGGATGGCGGCGCGGCTGGCGGCCGGGGTGCGGTTCCAGGCCGGCTGCGCAGCCACGGCGTTGGCCAGGGCCTTCTGCACGGTGGCGGCATCGGCGGCCAGCCACTGGCCGACCACCTCGCGGGTGTCGGCCGGGTTGGTCACCGGCAGCGCGGCGCCGGCCGGGTTGGCACCCGGTACCAGCGGCGAGGCCTGCCACGGCTTCACGGCGGCGTTGAGCTGCTCGGCCAGGGCGCGCAGTTCGTTGTCGTTGGCGAGGTTGGCGCCCATGGAGTTCTTCCTGTCGTGGTTCTGGCTGCGCAGCAGGTCAACCGGCAGCGGGATCTTGGGATGCGGAATCGATTCGAACGAGGCGACCATCTCGACCGGATCGCGGATCAGGTCGGCGATCGGCACGCGCTCGTCGGTGATGCGGTTGACGAAGCTGGAGTTGGCGCCGTTTTCCAGCAGGCGGCGCACCAGGTACGGCAGCAGGTCTTCGTGCGAACCGACCGGGGCGTACACGCGGCAGGGCAGGTTCAAGCGGTCGGCCGGCACCACTTCGGCGTACAGGTCGTCGCCCATGCCGTGCAGCTTCTGGTGCTCGTACACGCCGCCGTTGGCGATGCTGCGCACGGCCGCGATCGTGTGCGCGTTGTGCGTGGCGAACATCGGGTAGATCGCGTCCGCATGGGTGAACAGCCGCTTGGCGCAGGCCAGGTAGGACACGTCGGTGTTCTGCTTGCGGGTGAACACCGGGTAGCCCGGGTAGCCTTCGATCTGCGCACGCTTGATCTCGGCATCCCAGTAGGCGCCCTTGACCAGGCGCACCTGCAGGCGGCGACCGGCACGGCGTGCCATGTCGGCCAGGTGGTCGATCGTGTACGGCGTGCGCTTCTGGTAGGCCTGCACGACCACACCGAAGCCATCCCAGCCAGCCAGCGAGGCGTCGGAGAACACCTGCTCGATGATGTCCAGCGACAGTTCCAGGCGGTCGGACTCTTCGGCGTCGACGGTGCATCCGATGCCGTAGCTCTTGGCCAGCTGCGCCAGTTCCAGCACGCCCGGCACCAGGTCCTTCAGCACGCGCTCGCGCTTGGCGTGCTCGTAGCGGGGGTACAGCGCCGACAGCTTGATCGAGATGCCCGGAGCGTTGTTGACGTCGCCGTCCGGACGGCCACCGCGGGCCTTGTGATCGCCGCCGATGGCGTGGATCGCACGACGGTAGTCTTCCAGATAGCGCAGCGCGTCCTTCATGGTCAGCGCGCCTTCGCCGAGCATGTCGAACGAGTAGCGGTAGCTGGCGTTGTCGCCCTTGTGCGAGCGCGCCAGCGCTTCGCTGATGGTGCGGCCCATGACGAACTGGTGGCCCATGATCTTCATCGCCTGGCGCACGGCCAGGCGCACCACCGGCTCACCGACGCGGCCGACCAGGCGCTTGAATGCGCTGGGCGCATCGGCGCGCGTGGCGTCGTTCATCTGCACCAGCTTGCCGGTCAGCATCAGGCCCCAGGTGGAGGCATTGACCAGCACCGAGTCGCTGCCACCCAGGTGCTTTTCCCAGTCGGCATCGGCCAGCTTGTCGCGGATCAGCTTGTCGGCAGTGTCCTGGTCCGGAATGCGCAGCAGGGCCTCGGCCACGCACATCAGCAGCACGCCTTCTTCGCTGCCCAGGTCGTACTGGCGCATGAAGGCTTCGATCGCGCCCTGGTCCTTGGCACGCACGCGCACGCGGCCGACCAGGTCGGCGGCCAGCGCCTGCACCCTGGCCTGTTCCTCGGCGGGCAGGCGCGCCTGCGCCAGCAGCTCGCGGACGTGGTTGGCCTCGTCCTTCAACCAGGCATCGGTGATGGCCTGGCGGAACGGGTTGGGGGGCGCCGGCAGTTCCGGCGACAGCAGCGCGCCCGGACGCGGGGCGTCGTGGGCGGCAGGGGAGGAGGAAGGTGCGTTCATGCCGGTCCGGCCAGTGGAAAACTTGGCGATTTTAATCATTTTTGCGGGTTCCGGAAGTGCCCCGCAGACACCTTCATGAAGGGCTGATAGCTATTAACCGTGGTGGATTCGGCGTGTTCAGCAAACCCGGAAAAATTTGTGCTGAATTCGTCATTCGTGCCGCCGACCTCATGCTGTGTTGCAGCATCGGAAAATGTGTGAATGCACCCTTGCTACCTGCGAGAGGGCGGGGCTACCATCGAGACGTTTCCCGCGGCAGGAACGCGGTTGCGACATGATCGAGGTGCTTCCAGCTCCGGATGGGTCAGGTACGCAGCTGCGGCTGCGTCCCCCACGGGCGCTCGATGCCCGGCAGTTCGTCCTGTTGTTCACCGTGTTGTCGGGTGCGATGTGGCTGGTGTCCGCCCTCGGGTGGTGGGCCGGCAATGCATTCGCCCCCCTGTTCGCGCTGCTGTACAGCCTGGTGCTGGCAGCGGCGCTGCGTGCCTTGTGGCGCAGCGGTGAACGGCAGGAGGAGATCCGGGTAGTGCCGGCGTACGTGGAGGTCATCCCCGTACCCGGTGGATCGCCGGTGTTCCGGGCCCACCCGCACTGGGTGCGCCTGCTCACCGACGATGAGAGGGTCCGGCTGGCATCCAGCGGCCGGCAGGTGGAGGTGGGGAGTTTCCTCGCGCCGGCCGAACGCCAGACGCTCGCAGAGACACTTGAAAGCTTGCTCGCCGCCAGCGATGGCGGCAACCGACGACGCTAAGGGTCTAGGCAATGAAGCAAAGCAGCAGGTGGGGCACGAAGTGCGTGAACGCGGTCGCCGCGATGCTGGCGACCGGGGGACTGATTCCGGCGTCGGCCTGGGCCCAGGCGGCCGATCCCAAGCCGTGGCAGCTGAACATGGGCAAGGGGGTGACCCAGACCTCGCGCCTGGCCTGGGAATCGAACAACCTGTCGTTGATCATCTGCACGGTGATCGGCGTCATCGTGTTCGGGGCGATGGCCTACGCCATCTTCAAGTTCCGCAAATCCAAGGGCGCGGTCGCGGCCACCTTCAGCCACAACACCAAGGCCGAGATCATCTGGACGGTGATCCCGGTGATCATCCTGATCGTGATGGCGTGGCCGGCCACGGCCAACCTGATCAAGATGTACGACACCCGCGATGCCGAGATGACGGTCAAGGTCACCGGCTACCAGTGGATGTGGAAGTACGAATACCTCGGCGAGAACGTCACCTTCACCAGCCGCCTGGACCGCGAGTCCGACCGCGTGCGGCAAAGTGGCATCGTGCCGACCCGCGAAAGCCATCCGCACTACCTGCTGGACGTCGACAACCGGCTGGTGTTGCCGGTCGATACCAAGGTGCGTTTCGTCATCACCTCCGACGACGTGATCCACGCCTGGTGGGTACCGGCGCTGGGCTGGAAGCAGGACGCCATCCCCGGCTTCATCAACGAAGCCTGGACCAGCATCGAGCAGCCCGGGGTGTATCGCGGGCAGTGCGCCGAGCTGTGCGGCAAGGACCACGGCTTCATGCCGATCGTGGTCGAGGCGGTGTCCAAGGAGGACTTCAAACAGTGGCTGGCGCAGCGCAAGCCGGCGCCGGCTGCCGAACCCGCCCCCCCTGCGGCACCTGCAGAACCGGCTGCCCCTGCGATCGAAGCACCGGCGGCACCTGCTGCTGCCGAAGCCGGCCGCGCACCTGCGGTTGCGGCCAGCGGCGCGTGATGTAAAGCCCGCGGCCGCTCGCGGCCGCGGTGACAACCGATTCTGAGAGGTGTTTTGCAATGGCGCACTCGGCAGTTGGGCACGACGATCACCATCACCACCAGAGCTTCTTCGAGCGTTGGTTCTTCTCGACCAACCACAAGGACATCGGCACGCTGTACCTGGGTTTCAGCTTCATCATGTTCATCATCGGTGCGGCGATGAGCGTGGTGATCCGCGCCGAGCTGGCGCAGCCGGGCCTGCAGTTCGTCAAGCCCGAGTTCTTCAACCAGATGACCACCGTGCATGCGCTGGTGATGATCTTCGGCGGCGTGATGCCGGCGTTCGTCGGCCTGGCCAACTGGATGATCCCGCTGCAGATCGGTGCGCCGGACATGGCGCTGCCGCGCATGAACAACTGGTCGTTCTGGCTGCTGCCGGTGGCCTTCAGCCTGCTGCTGCTGACGCTGTTCCTGCCGGGTGGTGCACCGGCCGGTGGCTGGACGCTGTATCCGCCGCTGTCGCTGCAGGGCGGCTACAACGTGGCCTTCAGCGTGTTCGCCATCCACGTGGCCGGCATCAGCTCGATCATGGGTGCGATCAACATCATCGCCACCGTGCTGAACATGCGCGCGCCGGGCATCGACCTGCTGAAGATGCCGATCTTCTGCTGGGCCTGGCTGATCACCGCCTTCCTGCTGATCGCGGTGATGCCGGTGCTGGCCGGTGCGGTGACCATGCTGCTGACCGACAAGTTCTTCGGCACCAGCTTCTTCAATGCCGCCGGTGGCGGTGACCCGGTGATGTACCAGCACATCTTCTGGTTCTTCGGCCACCCCGAGGTCTACATCATGATCCTGCCCGCCTTCGGCGTGGTCAGCGAGATCATCCCGACCTTCAGCCGCAAGCCGCTGTTCGGCTACCAGGCGATGGTGTACGCCACCGCCGCGATCGCGTTCCTGTCGTTCATCGTCTGGGCCCACCACATGTTCACCGTGGGCATGCCGCTGGGCGGCGAGATCTACTTCATGTTCGCCACCATGCTGATCTCGATCCCGACCGGCGTGAAGGTGTTCAACTGGGTCAGCACCATGTGGCGGGGCTCGCTGACGTTCGAGGCGCCGATGCTGTGGTCGGTGGCCTTCGTCATCCTGTTCACCATCGGTGGCTTCTCCGGCCTGATGCTGGCGATCGTGGCGGCCGACTTCCAGTACCACGACACCTACTTCGTGGTTGCGCATTTCCACTACGTGCTGGTGACCGGCGCGGTGTTCGCGCTGATCGCGGCGGTGTATTACTGGTGGCCGAAGTGGACCGGGCGCATGTACAGCGAGAAGTGGGCCAAGGTGCACTTCTGGTGGTCGATCGTGTTCGTCAACCTGCTGTTCTTCCCGCAGCACTTCCTCGGCCTGGCCGGCATGCCGCGTCGCATTCCGGACTACAGCGTAGCGTTTGCCGACTGGAACCTGATCAGCTCGATCGGTGCGTTCGGCATGTTCGTCACGCCGTTCATGATGGCCGCGATCCTGCTGTCCTCGCTGCGCAACGGCGAGAAGGCCGAAGCACGCAGCTGGGAAGGCGCGCGCGGGCTGGAGTGGACGCTGCCATCGCCGGCACCGGCGCATACCTTCACCACGCCGCCGACCATCCGCCCGGGCGATCTGGCGCATGACGACATCACGCATTGAGGTGGGGCATGCATAACGAGAGCCCACTGCAGACCTGTAGAGCCGAGCCATGCTCGGCTGACGAAAAGCAGCCGAGCATGGCTCGGCTCTACAACTACGAAGAGCAGCCGACCAGCGGTCGGCCCTACCAGGGCGGAAGCATCGAACAGCAACGCCAGCGTGCCCGGCGCACGGCGATGTGGGTCGGTGCCATCGCGGTGCTGGTCTACGTCGGCTTCATCCTCAGCGGGGTGATCGGCCGATGAGCGAGGCACCGGCCAGCACGCGGTCACCCAGTGCCGGGCTGCCGCGCCTGATCGGCGTGGCAGTGGCGGTGTTCCTGCTGACCTTCTCGCTGGTGCCGCTGTACCGCATTGCCTGCGAGAAGGTATTCGGCGTGCGCCTGGAACGCGGCCCGGGTGGTGAAGCCAGTACGGGTGCTGCAGCTGGCAAGCGTACCGTGCGGGTGGAGTTCGATGGCGGCGTCAATTCGCGCCTGCCGTGGTCGTTCCATCCCGAGCAGCTGACCATGGACGTGGTGCCCGGCGAACTCAACGAGGCGCTGTACTTCGCCCGCAACGACAGCCAGCAGGCAGTCGTTGGCAGCGCGGTGCCTTCGGTGGCGCCGGCACGCGCGTCGGGCTTCTTCAGCAAGACCGAGTGCTTCTGTTTCACCGCGCAGACGCTGCAGGCCGGCGAGAAGCGCGACATGCCGGTGCGCTTCATCGTCGATCCGGACCTGCCGCCGGAAATCAAGACGATCACCTTGTCCTACACCTTCTACCGCAACGACGCGTTGTCCGATCGGCTGGCCCCGGCCGCCACCTCGGACGGCGCGCACGCCGCACCCTGACCCGGATACCGACATGGCCCAGACACCGACCGACGCCAACGTGTACTTCGTCCCGGCCCAGAGCAAATGGCCCTTCGTGGGCTCCATCGCGATGATGGTGACCATGGTGGGCGTGGCCAGCTGGCTCAACGACGCCAGCTGGGGGCGCTGGACGTTCTACATCGGCATCGCGATGCTGGTGTTGACCCTGTTCTGGTGGTTCAGCGACGTGGTGCGCGAATCGCAGGCCGGCAACTACAACCACCAGGTCGATGGCTCGTTCCGGATGGGGATGATCTGGTTCATCTTCTCCGAGGTGATGTTCTTCGGCGCGTTCTTCGGCGCGCTGTTCTACACCCGCAACCTGGGCCTGTCGTGGCTGAGCGGCGAAGGCCGCGGGGTGATGACCAACGAGCTGCTCTGGCAGGGCTACTCCGCCGGATGGCCGACCAATGGCCCTGCGGCGATCGGTGGTGCCTTCCAGACCATCCCGGCCTGGGGCCTGCCGCTGATCAATACGCTGATCCTGCTCACCTCCGGCGTGACCCTGACCATCGCCCACCACGCGCTGAAGGCCGGCAACCGCCGCCAGCTGCTGATCTGGCTGGGCCTGACCGTGGTGCTCGGCCTCGGTTTCCTGACCCTGCAGGCGGAGGAGTACATCCACGCCTACAAGGAGCTGAACCTGACGCTCGGTTCGGGTATCTACGGTTCGACATTCTTCATGCTGACCGGCTTCCACGGCGCGCACGTGCTGCTGGGCACGATCATGCTGATCGTGATGTGGCTGCGTTCGGCCAAGGGACACTTCACCCGCGACAACCATTTCGGTTTCGAAGCGGCCGCGTGGTACTGGCACTTCGTCGACGTGGTGTGGCTGATGCTGTTCCTGTTCGTCTACGTGCTTTGACCACGCACGCATCGGTGGCCTCAGCCGCCGACGCCGTGCGGCTTGATCCAGCCCATGTAGATGCTCACGATCACCAGTACGATCAACGCCACCGACACCGCGATGCGACGTGTCAGTGCGTTGACCGTGCGCTTGGTCTGGCCGCGGTCGACCAGCAGGTAATACAGGCCGGCGCCCAGGTTCCAGACGATGACGATCAGAAACGCGATTACCAGCAGGGTCTTCAGCGAATCACTCATGCGCGGCTCGAGGGCAGGGTGGGTGCGCCTATCTGACCGCGTTTGCGCGGACTTGTCATGATGCGCCAGCACACACGCGTGATCGGATGGTTGCTGGCCGTGCTGGCGATGGCCGGTTTCACTGCATTGGGGCTGTGGCAGCTGCAGCGCATGCATGCCAAACAGTCAATGTTGGATGCGCAGGGGCCAGCGGTGGCTCAGGCGCTGCCGCTGGCGCAGGCCCTGGCAGCCCCCGGCGCGTTGCACGGTGTGGCCGATCACGGCCGCTTCCTGCCTGGCGTGGTGCTGCTGGACAACCAGACCCGGCATGGCCGTGCCGGCGTAAAGATCTATCGCCCGTTCCGCAGTGACGAAGGCAGCGTGCTGCTGGTCGATCTTGGCTGGCGCGCGCTGCCGCCGGATCGCACGCTGCCGGACATACCGGCGCCGCCTTCGCCGGTGGCGGTGCGCGGGTTGCTGGCGCCACCGCCTTCGGCGGGGCTGGTACTGGGCCCGGCGTTCTCCGCCACCGGTGAGGCCGGGCGCTGGCTGGCCAGCCGCTTGCCGGCCGAGGGCCTCGCCGCAGCGCTGGGCCTGCCAACGCTGCCCGAGCGGGTCCTGCGACTGGACCCGGCGCTGCCCTTCGGCGACGAGCGCGATCTGGACCTGCTGCCGAACACGCTGCCGCCTCAGCGACACCTGGGCTACGCCGTGCAGTGGTTCGGCCTGGCCCTGACCGTGCTGGTGGTGGCGCTGGTGCTGGAGCGGCGCAGGAGACGGCCCATCGCCCGGTAGTGCCGGCCGCTGGCCGGCAATCCCCGGATTCCCGGATTCCTGGATGCCGGGCAGCGGCCGGCACTACCGGCATCGTTTACCCAACCATGAGAAAATGCCCCGCATGAACACTGCTACGTCCCCGCAGGCGCGCGGCTCCGGCCGCCGGACCCTGGTGCTGCTGTTTGCCGTGTTCTTCGGGGCGATGGCGCTGGCCGCGGTATTGCGCTTCTCCGGCTGGCAGCCCACCGGCCACCGCAATGCGGGACAGCTGCTGAAGCCGCCGGTCGATCTGCGCCAGCAGGCGCCGACCCTGGCCAGTGGCCAGCCCTATCCTTGGAACCCCGAGGCCCGCACCTGGCGCCTGCTGGTGGCACCGGCCGGTGCCTGCGACGCGCAGTGCGTCACTTTGTCGCAGGGGCTGGGCAAGGTGTGGCAGCTGTTCGGCCATAACGCCGATAATGTCGAGATCCTGTGGCTGGGTACGCCACCGGCGTCGATCGCCTCGCTGCCCGCGCTGCGGCCGCTGGCTCCGTCGCCAGCCCTGCGCGCGGCGTTGCCGGGCGTCGATGATCCGGCGGGACTGCCGGTCTACGTGATCGATCCGAACGGCTTCGTGATCATGCGCCATGCCCCCGGCAGTGACCTGGGTGGCCTGCGCAAGGACATGGCCACGTTGCTGAAACTGAAGTGAGTCCCGTTTGATGAGCCTTTCCGCGCGTCCGGCGCTGCACCGCAATTTCCACCGCCTGGCGTGGTTCGCCATGATCATGACCGCGAGCACGATCATGTTCGGCGCGTTCGTACGCCTGTCCGATGCCGGCCTGAGCTGCCCGGACTGGCCGACCTGCTATGGCCAGGCCACCTGGCCGCAGCACGTGGAAGAGACCATCGGCCACCCGGCGGCGGAGATCCGCCCGCTGGAGACCCACAAGGCCTGGCGTGAGCAGGTGCACCGCTTCCTGGCCGGCGCGCTGGGCATCGAGATCCTGACCCTGGCCCTGCTGGCCACGCGCAAGCGCCGCTTTGGGACCACGGCAGTGGTGACCGCCTGCGTACTGGTGGCCGCTGGCATACCGCTGTACATGATGGGCTGGCATGGCACCGCCAGCGCATTGGCTCTGGTCGGCGAGGCGATCCTGCTGATCGCCGCGCTGCGCTGGAGCAACATCGACCTGGCACGCGCTGCACTGCTGACCCTGGCGGTGGTGATCTTCCAGGCCCTGCTGGGCATGTGGACGGTGACCCTGCTGCTCAAACCCATCGTGGTGATGGGCCATCTGCTGGGCGGCATGCTGATGTTCGCGCTGCTGGCCTGGATGGCTTGGCGTGCGACGCACATGCCGATCACCCTGGCCGAGGCACCGAAGCTGAAGTGGCTGCTGCGCATCGGCCTGGCGGTGCTGGTCACCCAGATCGCACTGGGCGGCTGGGTCAGTGCCAACTACGCGGCGCTGGCCTGCGGCGGCGGCAGTGCATCGCTGGACAACTTCCCGCGCTGTGCCAACCAGTGGTGGCCGCAGCACAACTTCGTTGAAGGCTTCACCCTGTGGCGTGGCATCGGCGTGGACTACGAAGGCGGCGTGCTGGATGGCGCCTCGCGTATCGCCATCCAGATGGCGCACCGCCTGTTCGCGGTGGTGGTGGCCATCTACCTGCTGTGGCTGGGCGTGCGCCTGTTCCGGTTGCCGAGCATGCGCGGCTGGGCCAGCGCGCTGATCGCGCTGCTGGTGCTGCAGGTCACCCTCGGCATCCTCAATGTGAAGCTGGCGCTGCCACTGGAAGTGGCCGTGGCCCACAACGGCGTGGCCGTTGCCCTGTTGTTCGTGCTGGTCAGCCTGCTGGCCCGCCTGCGCGCCCCGGACTGATTCCATGTTTTCCAACTACCGCCAGTACTGGGACCTGACCAAGCCCAAGGTCGTCGCCCTCATTGTCTTCACTGCCCTGGTCGGCATGGTCCTGGCTATCCCGGGCGTGCCCAGCTGGGAGCAGGTGCGCGCCGGCCTGCTCGGCTTCCTCGGCATCTGGCTGGCCGCTTCGGCGGCCGCCGCGATCAACCAGTTGCTGGATGCGCACATCGATGCGCAGATGGCACGCACGTCGTGGCGCCCGCTGGTGGTCGGCAAGGTCAAGCCATGGCAGGTGCTGGTGTTCGCCGGCGTGCTGATCGCGCTGTCGATGACCATCCTGGTGCTGTGGGTGAACCTGATCACTGCAGTGCTGACCTTCGCCTCGCTGATCGGCTACGCGGTGATCTACACCGTGTACCTGAAGCGCGCGACCTCGCAGAACATCGTCATCGGGGGCCTGGCCGGCGCGATGCCGCCGATGCTGGGCTGGGCTGCGGTGACCGGCATGCAGGGCTCGTCGGACTGGGCGTACTCGTCGCTGCTGGTGCTGATCATCTTCATCTGGACGCCGCCGCACTTCTGGGCGCTGGCGATCTTCCGCCGCGAGGATTACGCCAAGGCGGAGATCCCGATGCTGCCGGTGACCCACGGCGTGGTGCATACCCGCAAGCAGATCATGGTGTATTCGGTGGTGCTGGCGCTGGTCTGCCTGCTGCCGTACCTGGTGGGCATGAGCGGTGCGTTCTACCTGGGCGGCGCGATCGTGCTCAACGCGGTGTTCCTCTGGTATGCCTGGCGCATGCTCAACCCGCCGGATGAGCTGTTCTCGATGAAGATGTTCTATTACTCCATCGTGTACCTGATGGCGCTGTTCGCCTTCCTGCTGGTCGACCACTGGATCCTGCCCTGGTTGTGAAGCGCCACCTGCAGAGCCGAGCCCATGCTCGGCTGAGGGGGGATTGGAAGAGCAGCCGAGCGTGGGCTCGGCTCTACACTTGATCTCTTCCAGTGGCGTCGCCATTGCTGTTCCTGACCCCAGGGAAAGGAAGCAGCAGGGATGCACTCGTTCTTCCGTTGGACCACCGCGCTGATGCTGGCGCTGGGCATGGCCGTGACCGCGCATGCCGACGACACTACCGCGCAGATCCGCCAATACGCCGCTGACCATCGCCAGCTGGTGCTGGGCGAATTCCATGGAACCCGCGAGACGCCGCTGCTGGTGCGGCAGCTGGTGGACGGCTACAGCCGCACCGGGCCGGTCCTGCTGGCGCTGGAACTGCCACGCGGGGAAACCCCCACGCTGCGCGATTACCTGGCTTCCGATGGCGGGGAGAAGGCACGCCAGCATCTGCGCGGGCGTGCGTTCTGGACCCTGCGCGATGACCAGCATGACGGCCGTCGCAGCCGCGACATGCTGGCAATGATCGAAAGCCTGCGCGTGCTGAAGTCGCAGGGACGTGTGATCGACGTCGTTGGCTATGACGTCAACGCCAGCAAGGGCGGAAACCAGGTACGCGATGACCTCATGGCAGCCGAGTTGCGGCGGCTCTATCGAGGCCTACCGGCCAATGCGCGCATGCTGGTGCTGACTGGTAACGTGCACGCGATGCTGCAAAGGCCGCAAGGTATGCCGCCAGAAATGCAGATGCATCCGATGGCGTCGCAGCTGCGGGACCTGGATATCTACAGCGTACGGTTGGGCGCGCAACGTGGTCAGACGTGGGGATGCGCGGGCGGTTGCATGGCGCGGCCACTTCGAGAGCAGGTTGCCACGGGGCCGTGGGTCGCTGCCGGTGCGGAACGGCCGTACGACCTATGGGTATGGATGCCGGAACTGAGCGTCGGGACGCTGGTGGATCCGTAGCGTCAGGCAAACCATCCACGCATGGCGTGGATCTACTCCGGATCACAGGTGTCAGCCGAGCGCGGGCTCGGCTCTACAGTAGATCCACGCCATGCGTGGATGTCCTCCCGTCGGGTCAGGGCGCGCGCTTCGCGTACCGCTGCGCGATCACGCCGCAGACGATGAGCTGGATCTGGTGGTAGATCATCACCGGCAGCACGATGGCGCCGAGGCTGCCGCCGGCGAACAGCACCTTGGCAATCGGCACGCCGGTGGCCAGGCTCTTCTTCGAGCCGCAGAACACGATGGCGATCTCGTCCTCGCGGTTGAAACGCAGGCGGCGGGCGATGAAGGTGATCAGCGGCATGGCGATGCCCAGCAGCACGGCGGCCACGACCGCCACGGCCAGCAGCGAGAGCAGCGGCGTCTTGCTCCACAGGCCTTCAGTCACCGCTTCACCGAACGCCGAATACACCACCAGCAGGATCGTGCCCTGGTCGGTGTAACGCAGCAGCGCGCGCTGCTTTTCCACCCAACCGGCAATCCACGGCCGCAGCAGGTGGCCGGCCACGAACGGCACCAGCAGCTGCAGCATGATGCCGCCGATCGCATGCAGCGGGTCGTGCACGCCACCGGAGGTGCCCGCAAGCGCGGTCAGCAGCAGCGGCGTCAGGAATACGCCGAGGATGCTCGACAACGAAGCACTGCACACCGCTGCGGGCACATTGCCATGCGCCATCGAGGTGAACGCGATGGACGACTGCACGGTGGAGGGCAGGGTGCACAGGAACAGCACGCCCAGGTACAGCTCCGGGGTCAGCAGCCAGCCCGATAGCGGCTTGAACATCAGCCCCAGCAGCGGGAACAGGAGGAAGGTGCAGGCCAGGATGGTCAGGTGCAGCCGCCAGTGCAGCATGCCGCCAATGATCGACTCGCGCGGCAGGCGCGCGCCGTGCAGGAAGAACAGCGCGGCGATGGCGACGGTGGTGACGTCATCAAGGACGATGGCGGCGGCGCCCTTCATCGGCAGCAGCGAGGCCAGGCCAACCGTGCACAGCAGGGCGAGGGTGAAGTTGTCCGGTCGCAGGCGCGACCACCAGCGGGTCATGGTGGGCAGAGTCCTTGGTGCGGAGAGTTCAGGGCGAGATGACCGGCGTGGCCAGGCGTTGGCGGGTGGCGGCTTCCAGCGAGGTCAGGCCAGCACGCTGGCCCAGCTGAAGGGCCTGTTCGGGGCTGGCATGTTCGTAGCGTGCGTTGACCAGGCCGAGCACGGCGCCAGCGCGGTTGCCGGACGCACAGTGCAGCAGCACCGGCCCCTGGCTCTGCCGCAGGGCCTGGTGCACGGCGCGCACGTTGGCGGCATCGAGCCCCTCGGCACCGGCCACCGGAATGCGCACGTAGCGCAGGCCCAATGATTCGGCAACGCGCGTTTCGTCGAAACCCCGGTCCTCGCCGGGCTGGCGCAGGTCGATCACGGTGCGCACGCCCTGCGCGGCAAGTTCGCGCAGTTGTGCGGCGGAGGGCTGGCCGCCGGCATACAGGCCCGGGCGGACTTCATTGAGCGGGCCATCTGTGGCCAGGGCCGCCAGTGGCAGGCAGAGCGACAACAACAGCAGGCAGGTCAGGCGCAGCAGCATGGTCCTCTCCGTGAAAACGTTCTGCCGCTACAGGCGCAGCCCGGCGCGGGCCTTCAGCAGCTCGCGCAGTTCGTATTTGTCAGTATCGTCCAGGCCCTGCTGGCGCTGCTTTGCCAACAACTCCTCCAGACGTTGCACCAGCAGCTGTTTCTCCAGCTGTGCCACCGCGTCGTGCAGTTCCTGGGTCCAGCTGGCCTCGGTGCCGGGCAGCGTCTGAGCGGCCAGCGTATGCAGCGACGCCTGTTCCTCGCGGCCGTCGAAGTGTTCCAGCAGGGCGCCGGTGCTGATGTCCGGGCGCTGTTCGACCAGCCCCAGCAGTTCCAGCAGCAGCTCCACGCCCGGCAGTCGCAGGCCCTGGAAGTGATGCTTTCCGCCCAGGGTGAGCGCCAGCGACGGCTGCTGCAGCAGCACGGCGATCGCGCCGCGCACCAGGCTGCGCTTGGCCACCGGCTGGATCGTCCGATGTGGCTGGCGTTGCGGCATCGGCGCGCGCGTGGCCTGGGCAGTGCCACCGAGGCCGGTCAGCTGCGCCAGCTGCTGCTTCATCAGGTCGCCGAAGGCACCGTCGGGAATCTGCGCCAGCATCGGCTTTGCGCGTTCGGCCAGGCGCGCCTTGCCGTCCAGCGTGCCCAGGTTGATCTCACGGGTCAGTTCATCGAAGAAGAACTGCGACAGCGGCGTGGCCTGCTTCAGGCGCTCGTTGAAGGCCTCGGCGCCTTCCTTGCGCACGATGGTGTCCGGGTCCTCGCCATCGGGCAGGAACAGGAAGAAGGCCTGGCGGCCATCCTTCATGCGCGGCAGCACCGACTCCAGCGCCTTCCAGCCGGCGCGGCGGCCTGCGGCGTCGCCGTCGAAGCAGAAGAACACGTCCGGTGCGTTGCGGAACAACAGCTCGGCGTGGTCCGGCGTGGTCGCCGTACCCAGCGTGGCCACCGCCTGGGTGACGCCGAACTGGAACAGCGAAACCACGTCCATGTAGCCCTCGACCACGATCAACCGCTCGATCTTCTGGTTGGCCTGGCGCACCTGCCACAGGCCGTACAGTTCGCGGCCCTTGTGGAACAGCGCGGTTTCGGGCGAGTTGAGGTACTTGGGGCCGTCGTCCTTCTCGAACACGCGGCCACCGAAGGCGATCACCCGGCCACGGCGGTCGAAGATCGGGAACATCACCCGGTCGCGGAACTTGTCGTAGACGTGGCCGCGGTCGTTCTTCGAGAAAAGGCCGGCGCGGTCGAGCAGCTTCATGCGCCGCTCGTCCTTGCCGAGCGCGTCGCGCAGGCCGCTGTAGCCGTCCGGCGCGTAGCCGATCTGGAAGCGCGCGCGGTTCTCTTCGTCCACGCCACGGCCATCGAGGTAACTGCGTGCCTTGTCGCTGCTTTCCAGGTTCTTCTGGAAGAACCGGGCGGCGGCATCCAGTGCCGAATACAGCTCGCGGCTGTCGTCCTGCTGCTGCGGGCTGCGCGGATTCTCGTTGCGCGGCACTTCCATGCCGGCGCGCTTGGCTAGTTCATCCACCGCGTCGAGGAACTCGAGGCGGTCGTAGTTCATCAGGAAGCTGATCGCGGTGCCGTGCGCGCCGCAGCCGAAGCAGTGATAGAACTGCTTGGTGGGCGAGACCGTGAACGAGGCCGAGCGCTCGTCATGGAAAGGGCAGCGTGCGGCGTATTCCTTGCCCTGGCGCTTCAACGGCACGCGGCTGCCCACCACCTCGACGATGTCGGTGCGGGCCAGCAGGTCGTCGATGAAAGCGTCGGGGATACGGGCCATGGGCAGCAGGGCAGGGCGCGGTACAGGACCACGCGACGGAACCGGGGGCGGTCGGCCTAGTTTACCCCCTGTCGGGCACCTGGCTGGCGGTGGCCGGATCGATGCCGGCGGCGGCCAGGTGATGGCGCGCGCGCAGGCGCTCATCGATCACCGCGGTCATCAGCGCGCCAACGAAGAAGACCACGGTCGCGTAATAGATCCAGACCAGCGAGATCACCAGGGCGCCCATCGAGCCGTAGGCACTGCCGGGGGCCACGGTGGCGATGTAGACGCCGATGCCATAGCGGCCCAGTGCGAACAGTGCCGAGGTGATGACGCCGCCGATGAAGGCCTGGCGCCACGCCACGCGGCGGTCGGGCAGATAGTGGTACATGAAGGCGAACCCCACCGCGTACAGCAGCAGGCTGGTGACGTACCCCAGCGCGGGGAGGATCGAGGGCAGTTGCGCGAAGGCCACCTGCAGTACCGTGGTGGCCGTCATCGACAGGATCAGCAGGAAGCCCAGGGCCAGCACCACGCCAAACGAGAACACACGCTTGCGCAGCCAGGCCTTGATGCCCTCCAGGCGCTCGCCACTGGTGCGGAAGAT
This sequence comes from Stenotrophomonas sp. YJH_SMC_81, assembly GCF_059370875.1. NCBI lineage: Bacteria > Pseudomonadati > Pseudomonadota > Gammaproteobacteria > Lysobacterales > Lysobacteraceae > Stenotrophomonas > Stenotrophomonas sp. YJH_SMC_81. The sequence goes on from NZ_JCAFUB010000010.1 coordinate 27,162, forward strand.
CAGGTTGAGCGCGTTCTGCAGCTGCGCGAACACGGCGGTGGCGCCGACGAACAGCAGCAGCGTGCTCCACAGCCCCGCCAACGAGCCGACGTCGGGCTGGTTGTCGGCGTTCTTCAGGACGGTTTCGGCCACCGTAGCCGCGCTGCTGCCAGCCACCGAGCTGATCTGGTCGATGAGCGCCTGCTGTGCCGGCGGGTACAGCGAAGCGGTCAACCACAGCAGCAGCACCAGCAGCGGGGCCATCGACAGCAGGGCGTAGAAGGAAACGGAGGCGGCCTGGGTCAGCACGTCGACGTCGATGAAGCGCTTGGCCACCGCCATCGGAAAGCTGTCCTGCAGGCGCTTGAGGTACTTGTGCAGGGACACGGGAACGTTGGGCTCGGGTTCAACCATGGGTGTGGTTGTAGCAGGCGACCGACGAAGGTGCGGTGAAGCGGGTGCATCAATGGGGTCAGAGCCCTTTCGCGTTGCGAAAGGGATCCGACTCCGTGTACCGGATTACGCCAGCTGCTGCTTGACCAGCTTGGACACCAGGCCCATGTCGGCCTGGCCAGCGAGCTTGGGCTTCAGTGCGCCCATCAGCTTGCCCATGTCGGCCGGGCCGGAGGCGCCGGTCTCGGCGATGGCGGCCTGGATGGCGGCCACGATCTCGGCTTCGCCCATCTTGGCCGGCAGGTAGGCTTCGATGACCACGATCTCGGCGCGCTCGATCTCGGCCAGGTCTTCGCGGTTGGCCGCTTCGTACTGGCTGACCGAGTCCTTGCGCTGCTTGACCATCTTGTCGAGCACGGCGATCACAGCGGTGTCATCCAGCTCGATGCGCTCGTCCACTTCGCGCTGCTTGATGGCGGCATTGATCAGGCGGATCACGCCCAGCTTGTGCTTCTCGCCCGCCTTCATGGCGGCCTTCATGTCTTCGGTGAGCTGCTGCTTCATGCTCATGAGGAACCTCGTGGTGGTAGGTGGGGCGGGGCGGATGCCCGAACCCGGAAACGCAAAAAGCCGGCGACGCTCGCGCGTGCCGGCTTCGGCTCCATCGCGACGGGCAGGCCCGCCGCAATGAAGATGCGTCCGATCAGTACAGGCGCTGACGCTTGGTGACGTCGCGCGACGAGCGGCGCAGCTGACGCTTCACAGCAGCGGCGGCCTTGCGCTTGCGCTCCTGGGTCGGCTTTTCGTAGAACTCGCGCTTGCGGGTTTCGGCCAGCACACCGGCCTTTTCGCAAGTGCGCTTGAAGCGGCGAAGAGCAAACTCGAAGGGCTCGTTCTCGCGGACTTTGACGCTGGGCATGGAATCTCCGGGACACAGTAGAACCGGGTCACGCCCGGCGAGCCGCACATTATAGCGGCGAATCGACAAACTGCAAGCGGCCAACCCTGAATACGGGCCGGCGGTTCGAAAGCAGTGAGATCTGCACGTTCCCCGAGGGGACGGCAGGGGCGTCATAATAGCAGGCATGCGAGTCCTTGGCATCGAATCTTCCTGTGATGAGACCGGCGTGGCGGTGTATGACACCGACCTGGCCGGCAGCGCGGCCCTGCGCGCCCATGCGGTTTACAGCCAGATCGCCCTGCACGCCGAATACGGTGGCGTGGTGCCCGAGCTGGCCAGCCGCGACCACGTCCGCAAGCTGCTGCCGCTGGTGCGCCAGACCCTGGCCGAAGCCGGTCTGGGTGTAGGCGATATCGATGGCGTGGCCTACACGGCCGGTCCTGGCCTGGTTGGCGCGCTGCTGGTCGGCGCCGGCGTGGCCCGATCGCTGGCCTGGGCGCTGGAGGTACCGGCCGTCGGCGTACACCATATGGAAGGCCACCTGCTGGCTCCGCTGATGGAAGACGACCCGCCGGAAGCGCCGTTCGTGGCGCTGCTGGTGTCCGGTGGCCATACCCAGCTGGTGGCGGTGGATGCGATCGGCCAGTACCGCCTGCTGGGCGAAACCCTGGACGATGCGGCCGGCGAGGCCTTCGACAAGACTGCCAAGCTGATGGGCCTGCCGTACCCCGGTGGGCCGCAGCTGGCCAGGCTGGCCGAGCAGGGCACGCCGGGCGCGTACCGCTTCGCGCGGCCGATGACCGACCGCCCGGGGCTGGATTTCAGCTTCTCCGGCCTGAAGACCCAGGTCCTGATGGCCTGGCGCGACAGCGACCAGAGCGAGCAGACCCGCGCCGACATTGCCCGGGGCTTTGAGGACGCGGTGGTCGAGACCCTGTCGATCAAGTGCGAGCGCGCGCTGGAAGCGGCCGGGACCAATGTGATCGTGGTGGCCGGCGGTGTAGGTGCCAACAAGTGCCTGCGCGCCCGCCTGCAGCAGATGGCCGAGCGCCTCGGCGGCCGCGCCTGCTTCCCGCGGCCTGCACTGTGCACCGACAACGGCGCGATGATCGCCTTCGCTGGCGCGCTGCGGCTGCAGGCTGGCCAGCACAGCCCGCCGAAGGTGGATGTGACCCCGCGCTGGGACATGGCGACCCTGCCGGCGGTGTGAGCCGGTGGCGCCGGGCCACGCCCGGCGGACGCTTTACGGACGACCAGCCAACGGCGAGGTCGCCAGCACGGTTGTCGCCCGCTCATGGCGCTGCAGCCAGCCCAGCGTGTGTGGGCAGCGGGCATGGATCAGCCGCCCGATCGCGGCCAGGTCGGCGCCGATGTCGCGCTCGAGGATCGGTTCGTGGTGGGCGATGCGGTTGCGCAGGTGGCGGATGCGGTCGAGGTCGGCATGGATGGACCGACGAAGGACGGACAGCGGCACCGAGGGTGCGTGTGGCAGCGCCAGGCCCATGGTCCCGGCCCAGATCGAATGCTCGAACCGTCGAGCGAACAATTGCTGCCAGAAGCCGAATCGCAGTTTGGCGATGACCTCCGGTACATCCCGCGGAGCTCCGGCGCTGCCGCGGACTTTGCATAGCGAGGCAAGGGCGCCTTCGGCAGGAAGGCTGCGCAGCAGCGCTGGATGCCAGGGCCAGCATCGACCATAACGATGCACCAGCGCCGTTGCGGCTGCATTGCGGATCACAACTTCACAGATGTGCAACGGTGGCAGGAGAGCAGCACACATCTGCATGTTCCAGGCATAGAGCGTGGCGGGATCGGATACGCAACGAGAAGCGATGCGCTCGTAGGTCGACCATCTCTGCCGGGATAGTGCTGCCTGCAGGATCCTGCTTTCCTTCATCAACTCACTCCCAGGGAACGTGGTTTCACGTTGACCCTGGGAACGAGGCAGGAACATCAGAAAACGGCATCATGATCGTCAGTGTTTTTTCGTGGATCGGCTCGGTTTTTCGGCCGGTCGTCTGCCGTGACGCATTTGCCAATTGACTGGTCTGGGGGGCACTCCTAACCTTGCGGCGTGTGCTCCGGGACTCGCGGCTGGATTCCAGCTTCCCCTGGGGACGTTGAGAGGTACCAAAGGGCCCCGCTAGCAGGGCCCTTTGTCTTTTGAGACACCGGCACAGTCGTAATCGCCTCTTGATCAGCAGGCCTGACCTGCTTCAATTTCAAAGCCTGCGCCACCGGACCCGCGGCTGTTCAACAGCTCCCCCCGGGGACAAACGGTAGTACCAAAGGGCCCTGCTAGCGGGGCCCTTTGTTTTTTCCGGGCCGCCCCGTGCCGGCCACCCGTCGCCCGTTCCGGGCAGGGTCACCGCAGTGCCGTTACCATGGCCGCCTGTATTGGCGCTGGTAACCGGAATGGACAAGGTTTTCATCGAAGGGCTGACGATCGACGCCCTGATCGGTATCTACGATTGGGAACGACGGATCCGCCAGGACCTGGTGTTCGACCTGGAAATGGGCTTCGACAACCGTCGCCCCGCGGCCACCGATGACATCGCCCACACCCTGAACTACAAGGCGGTGAGCAAGCGCCTGGAGCAGTTCGTGCGCGAGTCGGAGTTCGGCCTGGTCGAGACACTGGCCGAGCGCTGCGCGCAGATCGTGCTGGACGAATTCGACGTGAAGTGGCTGCGCCTGAAGCTGAGCAAGCCCGGCGCGGTGCGCGGCGCGCGCGCGGTGGGCGTGATCATCGAACGCTCGCGGGACTGACCCGGTAAATCCGGCCGCCGGCCGGAAACCCCGGTAGTGCCGGCCGCTGGCCGGCAACCTTGGCAGCAACGAAACAGACAGGAGACAACTGATGGTGGATGCGGTGGTGGCGGTACAGTGGCTGGAACGGCTGCAGAACACACTGGAACCCTATCCCGGCGCCTACCTGGCGTTGATGATCTCGGCGCTGCTGATCGCCGCCGGCCTGGCCAACTGGGTGACCAAGCGCATCCTGCTGCGTGGCCTGCGACGCCTGTTGCAGCGCCTGCCAGGTGCCGAGTCCGGCCGTGGCAGCCATTTGATGCGGGTGATCTCGCGCCTGTCCAACGTGGTGCCCAGCCAGGTGATCGCCTCGGGCATCACCCTCATCCCCGACCTGCCGCCCAGCCTGGTCAACGTCATCATCAAGCTGTGCATCGTGTGGGCCGTACTGACGGTGTCGATGGCGTTCTCGCATGCGCTGGACGCGGCCAACAGCCTGTACGAGCGCAAGCCCGATGCGCGCAACAAGCCGATCAAGGGCTACCTGCAGGTGGTCAAGATCGTGGTGTTCGTGGCCGCCGGCCTGTCCATCGTCGCCACCCTGCTTGGGGTGAAGCTGGGCCCGCTGGTGACTGGCCTGGGCGCGGCCACGGCGGTGCTGATGCTGATCTTCCAGGACACCATCCTGTCACTAGTGGCCAGCGTGCAGATCAGTGGCGATGGCCGCGTGCGCATCGGCGACTGGATCGAGATGCCCAGCCAGAACGCCGACGGTGACGTCATCGACATCGCCCTGCACACCATCACCGTGCAGAACTTCGACAAGACCATCACCACCATCCCGACCAAGAAGCTGGTGACCGAGTCGTTCAAGAACTGGCGCGGCATGCAGGAGGCCGGTGGCCGCCGGATCAAGCGCGCGCTGTACCTGGACCAGCACAGCGTCGGTTTCCTCGACGACGGCGACCTGGCCTTCCTCGGCGAATTCGCGCTGCTGCGTGACTACCTGCGTGAAAAGGAGCAGGAACTGGGGCAGTGGAACGGGCGCCTGCGCGAGCAGGGCGTGGCCGAGGTCAACAGCCGCCGGGTGACCAACCTGGGTACCTTCCGTGCCTATGTGGAGCGTTACCTGCGCAGCCATCCGGGCATCCATACCGACATGACCCTGCTGGTGCGGCAGCTGCAGCCCACCACCGAAGGCCTGCCGCTGGAGCTGTACTGCTTCACCCGCAGCACCGCCTGGAGCGAGTACGAGGCCGTGCAGTCGGACATCTTCGACCACCTGCTGGCGATTCTGCCGGCGTTTGGCTTGCGGGTGTTCCAGGCCTCCAGCGACGCCATGTTGATGGCCGGGCAGCGCCAGTTGGCCGGCTCGGAGTAAGCTGCGGTGCCCCCGGCGGGACCATACGGGCCCCGCTGTTGGCTGAAACTGAACGAAGAAACCTCTCGCCAAATGGCTCGGGATCGCTAGAATGCCGGGCTTGTAAACGTTTTCATCAAGGACTGCCGGTGGCCTCCGATCGCATCGAATCCCTCATTGCCCAGATGACCGTCGAGGAAAAAGTCGGCCAGCTGGGTGTCTTCGCGGACATGGTCCGCCCGTTCGCCCCGGACGTGAACCCGGAAGCCAACGTGCGCAATGCCGACCAGGTGCTGCAGCAGGTGCGCGAGGGCAAGGTCGGCTCGCTGTTCAATGGCGTGGGCGCCGAGTTGGGCCGTCGCATCCAGCAGGTCGCCACCGAGGAGAGCCGCCTGGGCATCCCGGTGATCCTGGCCGCCGACGTCATCCACGGCATGCGTACCGTGTTCCCGATCCCGCTGGGCGAGGCCGCCAGCTTCGAGCCGGACCTGGCCGAGCGCACCGCGCGCGCCACCGCCATCGAAGCCACCGCTGCCGGCCTGCACTGGACCTATGCCCCGGCCGTGGACATCGCCCGCGACCAGCGCTGGGGCCGTGGCGCCGAAGGCGCCGGTGAGGACGTGGTGCTGGGTTGTGCGTTCGCCGCCGCCCGCGTGCGTGGCTTCCAGGGCAGCGACCTGCGCGCCGCCGATTCGCTGCTGGCCACGCCGAAGCACTTCGCCGCCTACGGCGCGGTGATGGCCGGCATGGAATACAACATGGTGGACATCTCGCCGCAGACCCTGCGTGATGTGCACCTGCCGCCGTTCAAGGCCGCCTTCGAGGCCGGCGCGATCACCGTGATGTCCTCGTTCAATGACATCAACGGTGTGCCGGCCAGTGCCAATGCCGAACTGCTGACCGACATCCTGCGCGGTGAATGGAAGTTCCCGGGCGTGGTGATCTCCGACTACACCGCCGATATGGAGCTGGTCGCGCACGGCTACGCCGCCGACGACCGCGATGCCACCGCCAAGGCGTTCACCGCCGGCCTGGACCTGAGCATGCAGAGCGGCTTCTACGCCGAGCACCTGCCGGGTCTGGTCGAGAGCGGCGAAGTGCCGATGGCGGTGCTGGATGAAGGCGTGCGCCGCATCCTCTGGCTGAAGGAGACCATCGGCCTGTTCGACGACCCGTACCGTTCGCTGGACCCGGCGCGCGAAGCGGATACCTCGCATATCGCCGCGCATGATGAACTGTCGCGCGATGCCGCGCGGCGTTCGATCGTGCTGCTGAACAACCGCGACAACGTGCTGCCGTTGCAGAAGACCGGGCAGAAGATCGCGCTGATCGGCCCGTTCGTGCAGGACCGCGAGAACATCGAAGGCTGCTGGACGCTGTTCGGCGACAAGCAGCGTTACGTCGACCTGGAAACCGGCGTGCGTGCCGCCATCGGCGACGAAGCGCTGCTGGAAATCGTGCCGGGCTGTGAACTGGAAGCGGCCATTCCGGGCGGTACCGAAGCGGCGGTGGCTGCCGCGCTGCGCGCCGATGTGGTGGTGCTGGCGCTGGGCGAACCGCAGCGTTACAGCGGTGAAGCGCAGTCGCGCGTGGAGATCACCCTGCCGCCGGCACAGCAGGCACTGGCCGAGGCCGTGGCGATGACCGGCAAGCCGCTGGTGGTGCTGCTGCGCAATGGCCGCGCGCTGGCGCTGCAGGGCGCGGTGCGCAATGCGCAGGCCGTGGCGGTGACCTGGTACCTGGGTACGCAGACCGGCCACGCCGTGGCCGATGTGCTGTTCGGCGACTACAGCCCGTCCGGCCGCCTGCCGGTCAGCTTCCCGCAGGTGTCCGGCCAGCAGCCGTACTTCTACAACCACCCGCGCACCGGCCGTCCGGAGCTGCCGACGATGTCGGAGTTCAAGGCCCGCTGGCGCGAGATTCCGAACGAGCCGCTGTACCCGTTCGGCCACGGCATCGGCTACACCACCTTCGCCTACGGCGTGCCGCAGCTGAGTGCTGTGCAGCTCGGCTGGGACGACACCCTGACCATCACCACCACGCTGACCAACAGCGGTGATGTGGCCGGGGAGGAAGTGGTGCAGCTGTACATCCACGACCGCGTGGCCAGCCGCGTGCGTCCGGTGCGCGAACTGAAGGACTTCCGCAAGGTGGCACTGCAGCCGGGCGAGTCGACCGACGTGGTGTTCACCCTGACCCGCGAGCAGTTGGCGTTCACCGGCCGCGATGGCGTGCTGCGTGCCGAGCCGGGCCAGTTCGACCTGTGGGTCTGCGCCTCGTCGGCCGCCGGCGAAGCCGTGCAGTTCGAACTGCTGAAGGCCTGATCAGAAAAAGGGGACGGAGGGGATCAAGTCGTTTGTGCCACTAACGACTTGATCCCCTCCGTCCCCTTTTTGTTGCCGTCACTGCGGCGGCGCTACCATCGGGCTTCCTGTTTCGATGGAGTGCGCGTATGCGCCGGATGGCCTACCTGATTCCCGCTCTGCTGCTGGCGGCCTGTTCGCAGCCTGAGCCCCCGGCGCAGCCTGCGGCGGATGCGCCGCCGCCGATGGAAGCGAAAGCGGCAGCGACGCCTGCCGCTGAGCCGGCGGCGCCGGCCGCCGAACCTGCCGCCGCCGCACCGGCGGCACCGGCCGCGGAGGCGCCCGCCGAGGACGCGCGTGCGCGCATCGAATCGCTGCTCGGCGATGCGGCGCAGTTCGAGAAGGTCTTCAACGCGTTCAAGACCGCCGTGGTCGGCGGAGATCGTGCCGCGGTGGTCGAGCAAGTGCGCTTCCCGTTGAACATCAGCGGCGGAAAGAAGATCTCCGGCCCCGGTGAGTTCCAGCGCAACTACGAGAAGATCATCACCCCGGCGGTGGTCAAGGCGGTGTCCGGGCAGGACTTCGGCAAGGTCTTCGTCAACCAGCAGGGCGTGATGATTGGCGATGGACAGGTGTGGTTGAACGGAAAGTGCCTGGACAAGGCCTGCACGCAGACCGAGGTGAAGGTCATCACCATCCAGTGAACGCAGACGGCCCCGCACGCGGGGCCGTCGCGGAAAAACGTGCCGGCCAGCGGCCGGCGGCACCTCATGCCTTCGGCGTCAGCTTCAACAGGCGCGCCTTGCTGCCGTCTTCCAGCAGCCACAGGGCGCCATCCGGGCCCTGTTCCACTTCGCGGATGCGCTCGCCCATGTTGAAGCGTTCGGCTTCGCGCGCGCTGTCGCCATCAAAGGCCACGCGCACCAGCGAGGTCGACGACAGGCCGCCGATGAAGCCGCTGCCCTTCCACTGCGGGAACAGGCTGCCGCTGTAGATCATGAAGCCGGCCGGCGAGATCACCGGCGTCCAGGTCACCTTCGGGGCGGCGAATTCCGGGCGGGTGTCGTGGTCGGGAATCGGACGACCGTCGTAGTGGTCACCGTTGGAAACGATCGGGTAGCCGTAGTTGGCGCCACGCACGATCAGGTTCAACTCGTCGCCACCGGCGGGCCCCATCTCATGCGCCCACAGCTTGCCGTTGGCGTCGAAGGCCATGCCCAGGATGTTGCGATGGCCCAGCGACCACACCTGTGCGGCAACCCCGCCCTGTGAGGCGAACGGGTTGTCGGCGGGCAGGCTGCCATCGTCGTTGAGGCGGATGATCTTGCCGAGGTTGCCGCCCATGTCCTGGGCCGGATCGAACTTCTGGCGCTCGCTGGAACTGATCCACAGCTTGCCGTCCGGGCCGAACGCGAGGCGATGCCCGTAGTGGCCCTCGCCGCTGACCTTGGGGCTCTGCCGCCAGATCACTTTCAGGTTCTTCAGCTGGCCACCCCCGTTCGCATCCAGCGCCAGCGTGGCCCGGGCCACGGCCGCACCGCGGGTATCCAGCGTGCCTTCCTCGGCATAGCTGAGGTAAACGACGTGATTCCGGGCAAAGTCGGGGTGCAGGATGATGTCGCCGAAGCCACCCTGGCCACCGTAGGCGACCTTCGGAACGCCGGTGATCTCATGCTTCTGGCCGCTGGCCAGATCCAGGTGCTGCAGCTTGCCGCGCTTCTCGGTGACCAGCAGGCTGCCGTCAGGCAGGAAGGTCATCGCCCAAGGCTGGTCAAAACGGCTGACTTCGGTGGCGGTGAACGGACGCTGGTCGGCGGCGGAGGAGGCTGCGGGCGCTGCGGTCTGGGCGCCGTTGGCGCCAGGATCGGCGGCGTTGCAGGCGGAGGTGGCGAGGATCGGCACGAGGCCGAGGGCGAGCAGCAGGGGCGTACGGGTCATGGGTATCTCCAGGGCGGGGATGCGGATGGCCGGGCTGCCCCTTGTATACCACCGCAGCCGTGACCGTCGTGGCCCGAAGGTCCTGCGCCCCCCTGTGCGACAGCGGCGGGATCGTCTAGGGTGGGCACGCCCGGGCAAAGCATGCCCGTCTGCCTGCCAAGGACCTGCAATGAATACTGCCATGCCCCACAAGCCCTCCACCGCCTTCATCGCTGCCTCGTGGGTGGCCCTGCTGCTGGGTGCGGCGGCGTACCTGATCGGCCTGTTCAATGCCACGATGGCGCTCAACGAGAAGGGCTACTACCTGACCCTGCTGCTGTTCGGCCTGTTCGCGGCGGTGTCGCTGCAGAAGAGCGTGCGCGACCGCGTCGAAGGCATTCCGGTGAGTGGCCTGTACTACGCGCTGTGCTGGTTCGCGTTGCTGTCGGCGCTGATGCTGCTGCTGATTGGCCTGTGGAATGCCACGCTGGCACCGAGCGAGAAGGGCTTCTACGGCATGGCATATGCGCTGTCGCTGTTCGGTGCAGTGGCTGTGCAGAAGAACACCCGCGACCTGATCGCCGCCGGTGGTGGCGAGCGCAAGCTCAGCGCGATCGTGCCGCCGCTGCCGGAACAGGAATGATCGAGCCGGTGTAGAGCCGAGCCATGCTCGGCTCAGTCGAGCATGGCTCGACGTTACAGACGTGGTGCGGGAGCCGAGCGTAGGCTCGGCTCTACAGCAGCCTGGCGCTATCGCTTCAAGCGCGGATCTGCCAGCTGCGCTTCGTCCCAGCCGCGGCGCACGGCGTTACGTGCCTGCGCCCAGTCCAGGCGACTGCGGCCACGTTCGTTGGCCCAGCGCGATTCCAGTTCGGCTTCGACCTGCTCGTACGCGCGGATCATGTCCTGCGCGCGCGCGGCGTGGCCGATCCGGTAGGCCGGCTCGTAGTCCTCGAAGAACAGCTGGTCGTCGTAGTACGGCTCGGCGGTGTAGCGCTCGCGCCAGTAGTTGCTGACCGCATCGCGCGGCGTGCTGTCGTCCGGTACGCGGCCGGGGATCTGGTACTCGGTCATGGAAGGCTCCGTTGTGGACGAAGCCTGATCCTGCCTGCGTGGCGGTTAACGGCCCGGTCCGGCAGCGTGATCGCCAGATCAATCCGCCGGGCATGGCCCGGCGCTACCGGTCATCCGGCGTCGGCGTCCTTGCGCGGCAGCTTGTAGATCACCGCGCCGATGGCAAACGCCCCCAGTGCCGCGGCGATGTTCTGCCAGCTGGCACTGGCGAACAGGGCCAGGCACAGCAGCAGCGCGAGCACCGGAATCAGCGGGCCACCCGGCAGTTTCAGTGCGCCCGGCCGGTCCGCATAGCGCTTGGCCAGCACCAGTACCGCAGCGGCCGTTCCGATGTAGGCGAACAGGCGCGTGGTCATCGACAGCAGGGCCAGCTGCACGAACGAACCGGACAGGGCCAGTCCGAGCGCGATCAGGCCTTGGCACAGGATCGACGCGGCCGGCGTATGGAAGCGCGGATGCACCTGCGCCAGGATCTTCGGCCCGTAGCCATCGCGGGCCAGTGCGAACAGGAAACGCGGGCCCATCATCATCGTGTTGCTGTTGGTACCCAGGATGGAGATGGTCGCGCCGATGGTGAGGATCAGTGCCAGGGCCTCGCCGCCAAAACCGGCTGCGGCGTCGGCCAGCGGCGTGGCCGAGCTGGCCAGGCCGGCCAGCGTACCCTGCGCCACCACCTGCACCGCGCCATAGATGACGGTGACGGTGATGATCATGGTGATCAGCGCGAACGGAATATCGCGGCGTGGATTGCGGTACTCGCCGGCGGCGGCCGGGATGTTCTCGAAGCCGGCGTAGGCGTACAGCAGCAGCAAGGCGGCCTCGCCCATCCGTTGCAGGTCATGCGGGTCCGGGCGCTGGCCGGAGAAGGCCAGCTGCGGGTCGATATAGAACGCACCGATGGCCACGAACAGCAGCAGCGGCAACATCTTGCCGATCACCAGCACCACGCCGGTGCGCGCGGCCGAGCGCACGCCGATGATGTTGACGCCGGTGAGGAAGCCCAGCGACACCACGATCACCGCGATGCGCCCCATGCCGGCACCGGCCCACGGCCAGAAACGCGCGACCGCATCGGCCAGCGCGTTGCTGAGTGCGGCCGCCGAGCTGATGCGGGTCAGCCAGATCATCCAGCCGATCTCGAACCCGGCGAAGCGCCCGAACGCCTCGCGTGCATACAGGTAGCTGCCACCGGGCTCGTCGAAATAGCTGGCGGCCTGCGCGTAGCACAGCACCAGCAGCGCCACGACGATACCGGCGGCGACCACGCCCCACAGGCTGAAGGGGCCGAGCAGGGCGACGGTGGCGGCCGGCAGCAGGTAGATGCCGCTGCCGATCACATCGTTGATCGACAGGCCGACGATCTGCCAGCGGCTGACCGCGCGCTGCAGCTGTGGTTCGTCCTGCGCGCTCAACGGGCGTCTCCGCTCAGCGCGGGCAGCTGCCACTGGGCCTGCAGGCGTGTGTATTCGGCGCGCGGCAGCAGCACGAAGCGCGGCGTATCCTGCGGCCGCAGCCAGTCCAGCAGCGCCTGCATGCGTGCTTGTGGCATGGCGGTACAGCCGGCGGTGGCCTCGCCGGGCGTGCGCCACAGATGGGCGAAGATGCAGCTGCCCTTGCCGGGCTGGTTGTCCGGGTTGTGGGCGATGACGAAGCCTTCCTGGTAACGCACGTCGCCCTTGTTGTGCAGGTCCAGCCGCATCGGCTCGGTGGAGCCCTTGACCGCTGCGCTGCCGACCTTCTTTTCATCAACGATGCGGTTATAGAACGGCGAGCTGGGCACGTCCATGCAGTAGCTGCTGTCCAGCATCGGCTGGTAAGGCATTGCGGTGCCGGGGCGGGTGACGGCATAGCCGAACGCACTGCCGAGCGCGAATATGCCGGCCGGGCTGCGACCGTCTCCTTCCTGCTTCTGCGGGCCATCGGCCTGTGCCGGATGCAGGCCCAGGCCCCAGGCGCTGCCGGTACGGCCGAGCGCCACAGGGAACGCCTGTCCATGTGCGTGCCAGCCCTTGCCATCGCGCACATAGGCCTGCAGCTGCCCCTGGGTGCTGTCCCAGCCTTCGCTGGTGACCACGATCAGCTGGCGCGCGCCATCCAGCGGCGCCGCGTGAACGGACACCGTCGCAGCAAGCAGCAGCGCAGCGGTAGCGAGGCGAACCAGCGATTTCATCAACAGGTGCTCCGGTCAGGAATCCAGCAGGTGGTCGATCCGCTCCAGGTTCACCGCCAGCTGCTGCTGGCGGTCCGGATTGGTGTGGCAGAGCAGCACGAACAGGAAATCGAGCAGGGCGTGCATGGCGCTACGGTACAGCAGCTGCGCGACCTGCGGCGTGCGGTCGTGCGCGCAGACCACCAGTGCCGCATCAGCATGCGCGCGCAGCGGATTGGCAGTGTGGCGGGTAATGGAAATCACCTTGCCACCCATGTCCTGGAACTGCCGCGACAGCTGCGAAAGCTGTGGCAGGTTGCCGAATTCGGAGAACACCAGCAGCGCATCGCCGGGGCGTGCGGCCGACAGGTTGGCCAGCATCAGGATCGGGTCGGTGTGCGGCACCACCAGCAGCCCGAGCAGCGACAGCCGCATGGCGAACTCGCGGGCATACAGGCCATCGTCACCCAGGCCATGGACGAACAGCTTGGGTGCGCCGTCGAGCAGCTGCACGATGCGCTCGATCTCCTCGCGCGGATTGGCCTGGCGTGTTTCCTCCTCGGCCTGCGCCTTGCTGCGGCGCAGGGCCTCGCCCAGGCGCAGGTAGTCATCGCCGCTGTCGGGTTCGCTGGGCAGCTGTTGTGGATCGGCACCGGCGCGGGCCACGTCCTGGCCGATCGAGTACTTCAGGTCCGGGTAGCCCTTGAAGCCGAGCTTCTGGCTGAACTTCACCACGCTGGATTGGCTGATGCCCAGCGCACTGGCCAGCTGCTGCGACGAGTAGTCGCGCAGCAGGTGGGCGTTGTCGAGGATGAAGTCGGCGATGCGGCGCTCGATGGCCGACATCTGCCCGCGCTCGGAACGGATCTTCAGCAGGGGCGGCATGCGGGGTGTCCGAGGGGTGTGCGTTGGAGCATAGGGGAACGCGTTGCGGTTGGCCGCGGAGAGCCGGTCATGGGGTGGGTCAGGCGAGTGGGGATTGCGGGGGACGCCGCAAGTACGTCCGTGTAGGCTTGGCCGCGCTTGCGCGTTTGCGCTGTCCTGCGCAAACGGCAAGACCGGGGTTGGGCGTCCTGCCCAACCCGCCCGAGGCATGCCTCGGGCCCATGTGGCGGACACCCCCGCAATCCCCACCCGCCTGACCCCGGACAGATCGCGCGCGTGCCAGCCGCGAAGAGAATACGAGGTAGAGCAGAAGCAGGAGCATCCACGCATGGCGTGGATCTACCCGGAGCTGCCGTTGAGTCCGCCTTCAAGCGAGCCGAGCACCGCAGGTCCGGCGAGGGCGAAGAGGCGCGGCTGTCTGAGCGTAGCGAGTTCCCGCGCCGTCCCTCGACGGGCCGAGGAGCGCAGGGAACCGGTGCGTAGCACCGGCTCGCGGCCGGCGGAGCGTTTCCTTTGGTTACTTTTCTTTCCGCGAAAAGAAAAGCAACGCGCGACCCAACGTCAGTGGCACGCAACGTCAGCCGCAAGGCAGAAATCAACCCAGCATCTCCAGCCCACGCACTTCAGTAATACCCAGCCCCGGCACGTCGCTGATGCTGATCTCCGATTCGTTGAAATGCACACCACCGCTGACCGGGTCGAACTGGCCCAGCGAGGGGCCGTCCAGATCAACCTTGGTGATCACATCGCTCTTGGCCACGGCCAGGTGCACGGCCGCAGCCACGCTGATGCTCGATTCGATCATGCAGCCGATCATGCACGGCACGCCGTAGATGCCGGCGATGTCGGCGATGCGGATCGCGTTGGACAGGCCACCGGTCTTCATCAGCTTGATGTTGATGATGTCGGCCGCGCGCTGCTGGATCAGGTCCATCACCTGGCTGGGGCTGAACACGCTTTCGTCGGCCATCACCGGCGTGTTGACGCGGTCGGTGACGTACTTCAGGCCACTGATGTCCGCGGCCTTCACCGGCTGCTCCAGCAGCTCCAGTACCACGCCGGCTTCCTCCAGCGTGCGCATCGCATGCACCGCCTGCTTGGCAGTCCAGCCCTGGTTGGCATCCAGGCGCAGCAGGGCACGGCCTTCCACGGCGGCGTGGATGGCCTTGACCCGTTCGATGTCCAGTCCGATGTCCTTGCCGACCTTGATCTTCAGCGACTCGAAGCCGCGCTCGATCGCCGACAGCGAATCGGCCACCATCTTGTCGATGTAGTCCACGCTGATGGTGATGTCAGTGGTGATCACCGGGTCGCCGCCACCGAGCATCTGGTACAGCGGGGCACCGTGCAGCTGCGCCCACAGGTCGTACAGCGCGATCTCCACCGCGGCCTTGGCGCTGGTGTTGCGCTCCATCGCGGTCTGCACCAGCGTGCACAGGTGGTTGAGGTTGACCACGTCCTGGCCGATCAGGCGCGGTGCGATGAAGTGGCGGATCGCTTCGATGATCGAGCCGTGGGTATCACCGGTGATCACCGCTGTAGCCGGTGCCTCGCCGTAACCGGTGTGACCGGTGTCGGTGCGGATCAGCACCACCACGTCCTCCACGGTCTCCACCGTGCGCAGCGCGGTCTTGAACGGTGTCTTCAACGGCACGCGCAGCATGCCCAGTTCGATGGCGGTGATCTTCATTCAGGAGTCTTGGCCCGCAGGCGCTGGATGTTGGTGATGCGGTCGATGTAGCGGACGGTGTCGCTGGCCATCATCGGCTCCAGCGGCGTGACCGAAACACCATTGAGATGGGCCTGCACACGTCTGCCGTCGGCACCGAACCAGCTGCCGCCCGCCGTATCGTGGATCACCCAGGTGCGGCCGTCGACGTGGCCGATGGCCATCATCACATGACCGGGAATGTAGACCAGGTCGCCCACCTGCAGGCGGGTGACGGCACGGTCGCGCACCGCCTTGCCGTCCTTGCCGGTGAACGGCAGGCGATCCAGCGCCGGACTGACCGCCTGCGCGCTGGTATTGCGTGGCAGCAGCACGCCGAAGCTGCGGTAGATCTCGGAGACGAAACCGCTGCAGTCGCGGGTGTCGTAGTCGTGACCCCAGCCGTAGCGCTCGCCCAGGAACTTGAAGGCCTGCTGCAGCAGCAGGCGCGGGGTCAGCGGCAGGTAATCGGCGGCGGTGTCCTGCGAGCGCGGCAGCAGCGCAGGCACCAGCTTCAATCGACCATCGGCTTCGCGTACCGGCAACTGCACCACCCACGAAGCGTGGGCCTGCTGGCCGTTCACCGGTTCGGCGGCGGGCCAGTCGGCCAGCACCGGCAGGCGCACGCCCATGTCCAGCTGCAGGCGCGAGACGCGCGGCTCCTCCGGGGTATAGGCGGTCTGCGCGGTGGCACCGGTGACGATCCGGTACGGTCCCCTCGCGCCGTAGCCGAGCACCGTGGCCTTGTCGCCGCGGGCAATGGCGTCGGCTTCGATCCACGCGCTGTAGCGCTCGCTGTGCACGAACAGCCAGCGGCCGTCGGCACTGCGATGGACCACGGCGACCTTGTCACCGGGGAACAGTGCCGATTCCTGGAAGCGGTCGATGTCGGTGTCACCGACGCTGCTGAAGACGCGCTCGCGGGTGGGGAAGGTGCGCAGCGCGGCACGCTTCACCACCAGCCCATACTGCGCTGCCACCTGTGTGGGAATCGCATCGAGGCCGAGGTTGGCTTCGATCGCGCTGCGCAGCGCGGGTGCGATCGCCTGGCCCTTGTCGTTGTAGAGAGCGCGGGTGGGCCAGCTCGACAGCGCGGTGATGCTGGCACGCACCGCCGCCGCATCAAGCTGGGCGGGCAGTGCGGCGATGTCCTGGATGTGGCTGTCCTGCGCCCGCATGCGCGCGTTCTGTGCTTCGATCTGCGCGCGATCCAGAATCGGCGCATCGGCGTTGTCCAGGCGCGCGGCCCAGTACTGCGGGGTCAGATAGGCCTCGTGCAGGCCGATCACATAGGGCAGCGGCGCACCCGGGTCGGGCGGTGGGGCTGCCTGTGCAAAGGCCGGAGCGGCCAGCAGGCACAGGGCCAGGGTCAAGCGGCGCGGCCAATGCCGGTGCCGTTCGCGGAAAGCCAGGCTCATGCGGTGCACACCCTCCTCGAATGCCTGTTGGAATATTTATTCCTTTTGGCTACGAAAGCAAGAATAAATTATTGACCGACATCCCGGCCCGTGTTACACAGCCGTTACCACCCGCGCTGGGGAAGTGTCGCTGTGGATCCTGCCGTTCGCAAACCACGTCTGCCTGCTGCTGCCGGCCTGTGTGCCGCGCTGCTGCTGTGGGTGTCGGCCACGCAGGCGGCAGACGGGCGCAGCAGCCAGCAGCGCGCGCGAGGAGTGCAGGTGATCGACCTGATCGACAGCGGCCGTTTCCGCGACGCCGACGCGCTGCTGGCCACTGCACCCGCCGCCACTGACGAAGCGTTCCAGCGCGAGCGCATGCGCCGCATCCGCCTGGATTTCGCCCTCGACGAAAGCGCCGCCAAGGACGCCGTACGGCGCGGCATTCCCGATCTGACCGACGAGGAATTTGCGCGCTGGGACCAACTCGGCCTGATCGAGCATCTCGATATCGATGGCGAGCGTTGGTACTTCAAGCGCGCACCCTCGAACCTGTTCCTGCTCAGCGACGAAGCACGCGCGCGTCGCCGCGCGGATGCACCGATGCCGCCTCCGGGCCCCAACGAAGTGCTCAATGCCCACCACGCAGGCGTGGTTGCTGCGGCCGAACAGAGTGGCCAGGCGTCGGTTCTGCCGCAGCGCTATGAATTCACCCAGTCGCTGACGGTGAAGGCCGATGCGGTGCCGGCCGGCGAGACCGTGCGTGCCTGGATTCCGTACCCGCGCGAGATCCCCGGCCAGCAGGAGCAGGTGCAGTGGCTGGGCAGCACCCCGGGCAAGGCGCGCGTGGCTCCGGCCCATACCCAGCAACGCACCGCCTACCTCGAAGCCAAAGCGGTTGCCGGGCAGCCGACCCGTTTCGAGATCCGTTACGCGGTCACGATCTTCGCCCGGCATACCGCGATCGATCCGGCCAAGGTGCAGGCGACACCGAACGATCCCGCATTGAAGCCCTACCTGGCCGAACAGCTGCCGCATGTGCGTTTCACCCCGGCATTGAAGCTGTTCTCCGACCAGGTGCTGCAGGGCGAGACGCGCCCGTATGAAGTGTTGCGCAAGCTGTTTGCCGCGGTCGACCGCATTCCATGGGCCGGTGCGCGCGAATATTCCACGCTCAGCAACATCAGCGACTACGCACTGCGTGCCGGCCATGCCGACTGCGGGCAGCAGACCCTGTTGCTGATCGCGCTGCTGCGCCTGAACGGCATTCCCGCGCGCTGGCAGTCGGGCATGGTGTTCTCCGGCGACGGCAGCGGCTACAACAACCTGCATGACTGGGGGCAGGTCTACCTGGCGCCGTATGGTTGGCTACCGATGGACGTGACCACCGGCGCACTGGCCAGTGATGTGCCGGCCCTCCGTGACTTCTACCTGGGTGGCCTCGACGGCTACCGCATCGCATTCAACGACGATTTCGGCCAGCCCTTCGTGCCGGCCAAGCAGCACTTCCGCTCGGAAACGGTCGACTCGCAGCGCGGCGAGGCCGAGTGGGCAGGCGGCAACCTGTACTTCGACCAATGGAGCTACGACTTCCAGTGGCGGGTACTGCCAGCCAGGCAACGCTAGCGCGACACACCGCATTCCACACCATTCAATTCTTGCAGGAGAGAGCAGGGGATGAAGGCTTACAGCATCAAGCGGGCGGCGTTGTGCGTCGCCCTTGGGGCGTGTCTGGGCGTAGTGCTGCCCGGCATCGCGATGGCACAGAACGTGAGCGGCGCAGTTGCCGGCCGTGCAACCGCGGGTGACCAGGTGACCGTGGTCAGCAACAGTACGGGTCTGACCCGTACCGTCACCGTCGGCGCCGACGGCAGCTACCGCCTCGGCCAGCTGCCGGTAGGTGACTACCAGCTGCAGCTCAGCCGCGATGGCCAGAAGCTGGGCGATCAGATTGCTGTCAGTGTGGCAGTAGGTGGTACCACCACGGTCAACCTGGCCAGTGGCGGCGGCGTCACCAATCTCGATGCGCTGCAGGTGGTCGGCACCCGAGTGGTCAACCGCGTGGACGTCTACTCCACCGAGACATCCTTCAACATCAACCGCCAGGAGATCTCGCGGCTGCCGGTGGCGCAGGACCTGTCTGCGGTCGCGCTGATGGCGCCGGGCGTGGTCGGCGGCAACTCGTCATTCGGCGGCCTGTCATTCGCTGGTTCATCGGTGGCCGAGAATGCGGTCTTCATCAATGGCCTGAATGTCACCGACATGTATACCCGTCGCGGCTTCAGCACCGCGCCGTTCGCCTTCTTCAAGGAGTTCCAGGTCAAGACCGGTGGCTACTCGGTCGAGTTCGGCCGCTCCACCGGTGGCGTGATCAATGCGGTGACCCGTTCGGGCAGCAACGAATTCGAGGGCGGTGTTGAAGTCACCGCCGAGCCCAGTGCGTGGCGCGCCAGTGGCGGCGATCATTTCCACCGCGACGGCACCCCGCATTCCTACGGCAGCCGCGACAACAACTCCTTCCTGAAGACCAACGTGTGGGGCTCCGGCCCGATCGTCAAGGACAAGCTGTTCCTGTTCGCGATGTACGAAGACCGCAGCGACAAGGGACACAACACCTCGTCCGATGGCAGTACCTGGTTCAAGAACGATTCCGGCAACGGCTTCTGGGGCACCAAGCTGGACTGGAACATCAACGACAACCACAGCCTGGCGCTGCTGGCGTTCTCGGATGAGGGCGATGTCACCAATGCGTCGTACGGTTACAACTGGAACGCCGACCAGCTCGGCGCCTGGGGCGGCGATTCGGTCACCGAGACCGGCGGCCGCAACTGGTCGGCCACCTACACCGGCCACTTCGGACAGAACTTCACCGCGCGCGCCATGGTCGGCCAGAACAACCAGCGTGCCTTCACCAATTCATCGCTGGATCAGGCCTGCAGCCCCGTGTTCACCGACAGTACCTACGGCCCGCGCCTGAGCAAGCTGCAGGGCCTGCGCGCAGGCTGCCACCCCACGGGCACGGCAGTGGCCGAGCGTGACGATACCCGTGACGTGGCGCGACTGGACTTCGAATGGCAGCTGGGTGACCACCTGCTGCGCTTCGGTGTCGACCGTGAGCTGATGACCACAAAGCAGTCCACCCGCTACCCCGGCCCGACCGAACTGAGCTACACCGCCTACGTGGCGCGCCCCGGCGATGAAGTCTGGGACGGTGCCAATGCCTACGTACCGGCTGGCGTTACCGAAATGCTCCGTGCGCGCAACCGCAAGTCGGGCGGCACGTTCGAGACCGAAGCCAATGCGCTGTACGTGGAAGACATCTGGAACATCACCCCGAACCTGATGCTGAACCTGGGCGTGCGCTGGGACCGTTTCGAGAACCGTACCGCCGCCGGCAAGGCGTTCATCAAGATGGATGACCTGATCGCACCTCGCGTCGGCTTCTCGTGGGACATGCGCGGTGATGGCAGCACCAAGCTGTTCGGCAACGCCGGCCGCTACTACCTGCCTGTCACCAACAACATCAACGTGAATTTCGCAGGTGGCCTGACCGACGAGTACAGCTACTACGTGCTCAATGGCTGGGAGCGGAAAACCTCGCCGACCGGCTCACCGTACATGGCACCGGTCGTCGGCCAGCAGATCGGGCCGACCGACACCCGCATGAACACCGGCGGTGCCGACCTGCGCCAGAGTGTGGATCGCGACCTCAAGGCGGTCTACCAGGACGAGTACATCCTAGGCTTCCAGAACATGATCAACCAGGCATGGTCGTGGGGCGTCAACGCCACCTATCGACGCATGACCCGTGCGCTGGACGACATCCGCATCAATTACACCCCATGCGGCCCGACCCCCAGCACGCTGTGGCCGATCGCCAACCCGGGCGAGAGCCTGACGATCTGGGGCGACAAGAGCATCGGCTGCGCCAACGAAGGCTGGATCACCATTGACACCGCCAACAGCGGCTATCGGAAGGGCGGCAGCGGCGAGGTGATCGGTTACTCCAAGCCCAAGCGCACCTACAAGGCACTGGAGTTCCAGATCGACCGTGCCTGGGACGAGAAGTGGATGTTCAACGCGTCCTACCTGTGGTCGAAGAGCGAGGGCAATTTCGAAGGCCCTGTGAATTCCGATACCAACTACGGCGACACGGGCATGGTTCAGTTCTGGGACCATCCGGCCACCAACGAGCGCTATGGCGTGCTGTTCAACGACTTCCGCCACCAGTTCAAGCTGCGTGCCGCTTACGCGCTGAACGAGCAATGGTCGTTCGGAACCACACTGCAGGTGCAGTCCGGTGGCCCGATCACTGCCTACGGCGTGATGTGGCCGAACGATTCCATCGCCGGTGGCAGTACCTCCAGCGAAGGTAGCGGCGGTGGCACCGGCTGGCTGTGCGTGGCCAACTGTTCCGGCCCGTACAACCAGCGGCAGTTCGAGTACAGCCCACGCGGTGCGTTCGGTCGCCTGCCGTGGACCTGGACCATGGGCGCCAATGTGACCTGGCGTTTGCCGGTGGAGGGCATCGACCTCAGTGCACGGCTGTCGGTGTACAACCTGTTCAACAACCAGAAGACCATCAACGTGCACCAGCGCTATGAAGCGCAGCCCGGCCAGTACCGCGAGGCGACGTTCGCCACCGGGACGCGCTGGCAGGCCCCGCGCTACACCCAGCTGGTGGTGACCTGGAACTTCTGAGGCCACGATCCGCGCCGTCCACCGTGACGGCGCGGGCAATGGAGGGGCTGCGCGCATGTACCACCTGCTGATCGTCGCGGCGGCACTGGCCGCACCGTCCGCTTCGGCGACCGACATCGCCTCCCTCGAGGCCGACGTCGCCGCCGTGGTCCAGCACGAGCACCTGCCCGGGCTGGCCATCGCGGTGGTCGACAACGGGCAGGTGGTCTATCGCCACGCCGAAGGCGCGCGTGGCGACGGCGGCCGCATCGACCAGGACACGCTGTTCAAGATCGCCTCCAACAGCAAGGCGATGACCGCCGCGCTGCTGGCGCGGCTGGTGCAGCAGGGGAAGCTGCGCTGGGAGGATCCGGTGCAGCAACATCTGCCGGGCTTCCGCATGCACGATGCGTGGGTGGGCGAGCAGATGCAGGTGCGCGACCTGCTGATCCACAACAGCGGCCTGGGCCTGGGCGCCGGTGACCTGATGCTGTGGCCGGAGCCGAACGCGTTCACCCGCGCCGACATCATCGCCGGGCTGGCGCACCTGAAGCCGGTCAGCAGTTTCCGCAGCCGCTATGCGTACGACAACCTGATGTACGTGGTGGCCGGCGAACTGGCCGCTGCGGCGGGTGGCAAGCCGTATGACCAGCTGATGCGCGAGCAGGTGTTCGAGCCGCTGGGCATGACCCGCTGCCAGGTGGGGGCGTGGTCGGTGAAGCGGGTGGGCAACGTGGCGCAGCCACACGCTTGGCATGGCGACCACAATGCGGTGGTGAACGCCGATGGTGCGATCAGCCCGGATCTACCGTCGATGGCCGCCGGCGGCATCCGCTGTTCGCTGCGCGACATGACGCGCTGGATGCAGGTGCTGCTCGATCCTGCCCTGGCACCTGGCTGGTTGGATGCTGAGCAGCGCCGTACGCTGTGGACCCTGCACATGCCGATGGCGCTGGGTGAACGCCAGCGGCGCTGGGACAACGCGCATTTCTATGGCTACGGCTATGGCTGGCGGGTGTCGGACATGGACGGGCAGTGGAAGGTGGCGCACACCGGCACCCTGTCGGGCATGTACTCGTCGCTGGCGCTGCTGCCTGACCGCAAGGTGGGCGTGGTGATGCTGATCAACGGTGAAGGCGAGGATGCGCGCACCGCATTGATGCAGGCCGCGCTGAAGCGCTTCACCGCCCCCGATGAGGCGCGTCCGGCACTGGCGTACCTGGCCGAACTGAAGGCAGACCAGGCTAGGGCAAGCGGCCATCAGCGGCCGGCGACGTCGGAGGCACGGCCGGCATCGGACGCCGATCTGCCGCGCTGGCACGGCCGCTACACCGATCCGTGGCTGGGGCCGGCCTCGCTGTGCCCGGGCAAGGACGGCCTGCGCTTCAGCGTGGACAAGTCGCCCCGGCTGCAGGGGGCTGTGCTGCAGCTGCAGGGGCGCTGGCTGCTGCGCTGGGATACGCTGGGCGAAGACGCGCAGGCGTGGCTGCAGCCGGGTGAGGGCCTGGCACCGACACTGGACCTGCGCGCCATCGATCCGGACATCGACTTCAGCTATGACTTCCAGGACCTGCATTTCACTCGTACTGGCGATTGCCCTGGCAGCGACCACCAGCGCCGCTGAGCCACCGCGCGTTTCACCGGCCACCGACGCGGCCAGCGCTGGTTTGGTGGAGATCCGCACGTTGTCGCCAGGCATCGACATGGACATCCGCTACGCCGGCGCCAACAACTTCACCGGCGTGCGCGTGCCCGGCTACGAGGCGCCTTCGTGCTACCTGCTGGCGCCGGTGGCGAAGGCGCTGGCCGAGGTGGAGCAAGACCTGCGCGCCGATGGCTTCGGCCTGCGCCTCTACGACTGCTACCGGCCGGTGCGTTCGGTGCAGGCCTTCATGGCCTGGGTGAACGATCCGCGCGAGCTCTCGCGCAAGGCACAGCAGTATCCTGACCTGGACAAGCCGCGCCTGCTGGCCGACGGCTACATCGCCGAGCGCTCCGGCCACAGCCGCGGTGGCACGGTGGATCTGGGCCTGCTGGATTGCCGCAGCGGTGCATGTACGCCGTTGGACATGGGCACTGACTTCGACTTCTTCGGGCCGCGTGCGCATACGCAGACGAGCGGGCTGAGTGAGACGCAGCAGGCGAACCGGCGGCAACTGGTGCAGGCAATGGCACGGCGTGGTTTCGTGAACTACCCGCAGGAGTGGTGGCACTACACGTTCCAGCCGGAACCGGATCCCGGTACCGCGTACGACGTCCCGGTACGGTAGGGGTAACGGCAGGGCACCGCCCAGCCTCTGACAGTTTCCCGCGCGGTCCGTTGTAGGGCCGAGCCCATGCTCGGCTGCTCTTTGTTCAATCGTCGAATTATTCGATCTCGATGGAGACTCATCCACGCATGGCGTGGATCTACTGTGGCTGCCGATTGGGTCCGAAGCAGATCCCTTACACTGGCCGCCTCTTCATCCCTGCCCACCCGATGAACCTTCCCCTGCACTTCGGCCTGCTCGGCACCCTGGAAGCGGGCGCCATTGCCCTGCTGGTCGGCCTGCTCGTGTACCTCCTGTGGTCGCAGCTGTGCCGCCTGCTGCGGTGGTCGATGGGGCACGCGATCGGCTGGTCCTGCGTCATCGCCGTGATCATCGCCGCCGGCATCGATGCGTGGAAGCTGTTCTACATGGGCATCGTGCGGCTGGAATCGCCGCTGTACGCGCGCATCTTCCTGGCCACCATCCACGATCCGAACGAACTTGGCAGCCGTGTGGTGCTGGAAATCGCCGGTGCGCTCGCCGGTGTTGCTCTTGCATGGGTGTTGTTCAGTTCGCGGTCATCGGAAAAAACCGTCGACTGACGCAGGTTTTTCGTTGCCTGCCGGTTAAATGCAGAGGCGCTGAATGCGCATCTTATGAGCCACTCACTTCACCCTAACCACCGCGCTAAAGCATGCGTGGAGGCCAGTGGTTAATCGCGCGTGTGGGCGCCGCTCGCGACGCAAAATCGATTCAGAAACGCGGTGGCAGGGTAGGTGCCGTGCGGAATCAACACGCCGCGCAACACCACCCAATCGGTAGGAGACACCCCTGATGACTATTCGCAACCGCAAGCCCCTGATCGCCCTGATCGTCGCCGCCGGCAGCGTGCTGGCCATCCCGGCGATGGCCCAGTCGGCCAAGCAGCAGGCCGCGCAGGCGCAGAACGAAGCCGCTCAGGCCCAGCAGGCGGCTGCACAGGCCGGCCAGGCCGCCGACCAGGCGACCAATGCGGCCGCAGCGGCATCGGCGCAGGCCAATGGCGGTGGCCAGACCTGGGCCAGCATCGATACCGATGGCAACGGCACCATCAGCAAGACCGAGGCGCAGGTGAACGCCGGCCTGGCCCAGGTGTTCGACCAGGCTGATACCAACAAGGACGGCGAACTGAGCGCCGATGAGTACAAGGCCTACGTGGCCGCCCAGCAGGCTGGTGCGGGTGGCGCAGCGCAGGGTGCGCAGGGCAGGTAAGTCCTGCATCGGGGCGTATGGGAACCCGGGCGGCTTCGGCCGCCCGGGTTTTTTTCGTCACCATGGCCCCTGTATCCTTGGGCGATGAACACCCCCACGCCTGCGCCGTCGCGCGCCATCGGCCTGGTCGGTTTTGACGGTGACGATACGCTGTGGAAGAGCGAGGACTACTACCGCAAGGCCGAGCAGGATTACCTTGACCTGCTGTCGCGCTATGTCGACGTGCATGACACCCAGACCGCCCGCCACCTGCTGGAAGTGCA
Organism: Stenotrophomonas sp. YJH_SMC_81; assembly: GCF_059370875.1. Taxonomy (NCBI): domain Bacteria; kingdom Pseudomonadati; phylum Pseudomonadota; class Gammaproteobacteria; order Lysobacterales; family Lysobacteraceae; genus Stenotrophomonas; species Stenotrophomonas sp. YJH_SMC_81. The sequence continues at coordinate 52,422 of NZ_JCAFUB010000010.1, forward strand.
GCAGCGCCACCTGGGCACCTTCGGCTACGGCGTCAAGAGCATGACCCTGTCGATGATCGAAGCGGCCATCGACATCACCGGCCAGCGCATCGACGCGAAGGACATCCAGCGCATTCTGGAGATCGGCCACGACACCCTGCGCCACCCGGTCGAGCTGATCGACGGCGTGCGTGAAGCGGTGGCGGCCATCGCCGAGCACTACCCGGTGGTGCTGATCACCAAGGGCGACCTGTTCCACCAGGAAGCCAAGATCAAGGTCGCCAACCTGGCCGAGCTGTTCCCGCGCATCGAGATCGTCTCGGAGAAGGATCCGGAAACCTACGCCCGCGTGCTGGCCGAATTCGACCTGCCGATGCAGCGCTTCGTGATGGTCGGCAACTCGCTGCGCTCGGACATCGAGCCGGTGGTGACGCTGGGTGGCTGGGGCGTGCATACCCCGTACGCAGTGACCTGGGCCCACGAGACCCAGCATGGCGTGGCCGACGACGAACCGCGCATGGTCACTGCCGATACCGCCCACGACTGGCCGGCCGCACTGGCGGCGATCGAGGCCAAGGCTGCTGCGGCCTGACAGGGCCGGTCGGCTGCGGCAGAATCGGGGCATGAACCACCGACTGCGCGCGCTGATGTTGTTCCTGCTGCTGGCGCCGGCCACCGTGCTGGCCCAGCAGACCGCCGAGCGTTCGGCCACCTATGAAGTGGACACCGGCGACAGCTGGGTCGACGCCCAGCTGCAGGACATCAACCACTACGCCGAACGCTACCCCGACGCCTTCCTCGACGAAGTGTCGCGCTATGCCGACGTGCCGCGCGGCTACATCAGCGCGCTGTTCACCACCCACGGCTGGCAGGCAGGAGACATTTATTTCGCCTGCTTCTGGGCCAAGGCCAGTGGCCAGACCTGCCGCGACAGCGTGCGTGCCTTCAGCCAGGACCCGGAGGGCGGCTGGGAGGCGGTGGTCAAGCGCATGCCCACCAAGCCGGACAATCTGCACTACCGGGCTGTGCGCCATGCCATCGTGGCCAGCTACCAGCACTGGGACCGGCCGATCACCCTGGATGCCACGCTGAAGCGCCAGCTCAAGCGGTAGTGCCGGCCGCTGGCCGGCACCTGCACCATTCCAGGCATCCGGAGGTTGCCGGCCAGCGGCCGGCACTACCGGTTTCCTTATGTTGCTCTGCGTATCGCCGCCGCCGGGCGCTCCGGCGACAATACGGGTCCGAGCTGTTCCCCGTTCCCGTAATCGAGTGACTGATGAGCGCCTCTTTCGTTTCGCCTGATGTGATCCGCCGCCTGTTCGCGCAGGCCATGTCCCGCATGTACCGCACCGAAGTGCCGCTGTACGGCACGCTGGTGGAACTGGTGGAGCGGATCAACGCGCAGGTGCTTGCCCAGGACCCGGCGCTGGCCGCGCAGCTGCAGCGCAACGACGAGCGTGCGCGCCTGGATGAAGAGCGTCATGGCGCGATCCGCGTCGGTACCGTGCAGGAACTAGCGACACTGCGCCGCCTGTTCGCGGTGATGGGCATGTACCCGGTCGGCTACTACGACCTGTCGGTGGCCGGCGTGCCGGTGCACTCCACCGCGTTCCGCCCGCTGACCGGCGCGGCGCTGGCGCAGAATCCGTTCCGCGTGTTCACCTCGCTGCTGCGCCTGGAGCTGATCGAAGACGAAGCCCTGCGTGCCGAGTCGGCGAAGATCCTCGCACGCCGCCGCATCTTCACCGACGGCGCGCTGGCGCTGATCGACCAGGCCGAGCGCGACGGTGGCCTGTTGCAGGCCGATGCCGAGCGCTTCGTCCAGGAGGCGCTGGAAACCTTCCGCTGGCACGGCGATGCCACGGTCGACCTGCCGACCTACCACGCCCTGCACAACGCGCACCGCCTGGTGGCTGACGTGGTCAGTTTCCGCGGCCCACACATCAACCACCTGACCCCGCGCACGCTGGACATCGACGCTGCACAGGCGGCAATGATCGAGCACGGCATGGCGGCCAAGGCGGTGATTGAAGGCCCGCCGCGTCGTGCCTGCCCGATCCTGCTGCGCCAGACCAGCTTCAAGGCGCTGGAAGAGGCCGTGCACTTCCCGGATGCCGAAGGGGGTGATGCCGGCACCCATACCGCGCGCTTCGGCGAGATCGAACAACGCGGCCTGGCGCTGACCCCGAAGGGCCGCGCGCTGTACGACCAGCTGCTGTCGCAGGCCCGCGACGCCGGTGGTGAAGGCAGCACCGGCGGCGACTACGGCCAGCGCCTCCAGGCGGTGTTCGCCAGCTTCCCGGATGACCATGACACCCTGCGCCAGGAAGGCCTGGGGTATTACCGCTACCAGCTGACCGACGCTGGCCGCGCCGCGCCGGAGCGCGTGGCCGATCTGCCCGCTGAAGTGCTGGTGGCCGCCGGCCTGGCCACGGCCGACCCGATCGTCTACGAGGATTTCCTGCCGGTCAGCGCCGCGGGCATCTTCCAGTCGAACCTGGGCGGCGAAGAACAGCGCGCCTATGCCGCGCATGCCAACCGTGAGGCCTTCGAGCAGGCCTTGGGCGTGGCGGTGAACGACGAGTTCGAGATCTACGAGCGGCTGCAGGCCGAGTCGCTGGCGGCGCTGCGCGGGTAAACCGCTTGCCGTGGAGCCGAGCGTGGGCTCGGCTCTACAGGGATTCTGCGGAGCGGCCCCTTTGTAGAGCCGGGCGCTGGCCGGCTGTTGGGGAAGCCGGCCAGCGGCCGGCTCTACCCGACGTCCGTAGCGGGCCTCAGCCCTTCATCGTGCCGGTATCCAGCCAGCGCTGGTGCCACGACAACGCTTCCGGCAGCAGGTGCGGGGTGTGCTTGCCGTAGCTCTCACGGCTGGCACGGTCGAAGTAATCCTGCAGCTGCGGGCGGAAGTCCGGGTGGGCGCAGTTGTCGATCAGCACCTGCGCGCGCTTGCGCGGGGTCAGGCCGCGCAGATCGGCCAGGCCCTGTTCGGTGACGATCACCGACACATCGTGCTCGGTGTGGTCGACATGGCTGGCCATCGGCACGATCGCCGAGATGGTGCCGTTCTTGGCGGTGGACGGGCTCAGGAACGCCGACAGGAAACCGTTGCGGGCAAAGTCACCGGAACCGCCGATGCCGTTCATGATCCGCGTGCCCATCACGTGCGTCGAATTGACGTTGCCGTAGATGTCCACCTCGATCATGCCGTTCATGCCGATGCAGCCCAGGCGGCGCACCAGTTCCGGGTGGTTGGAGATTTCCTGCGTGCGCATGATGATGCGCTCGCGGTAGAAATCGATGTTCTCCTTGAACGTCTCATTCGCCTGCGGGCTCAGCGCGAAGCCGGTGCAGGAGGCGTAGCTCAGCACGCCGTCGCGCAGCAGGTCGAGCATGCCGTCCTGGATCACTTCGGTGAACGCGGCCAGGTCGCGGAAACCACTCTTGGCCAGGCCGGCCAGCACGGCGTTGGGGATGTTGCCCACGCCCGACTGCAGCGGCAGCAGGTTCGGCGGCAGGCGGCCCTTCTTCACCTCGTGCTTGAGGAACTCGATCAGGTGCGAAGCGATCTGCTCGCTGGTTGCATCGATCGGGCTGAACGGGCTGTTGCGGTCCGGGCCGTTGGTACGCACCACGGCCACGATCTTGTCCGGGTCGCAGCGCAGCGCGGTATCGCCGATGCGGTCGTTGGCGTTCACCAGCGGAATCGGCTTGCGGTGCGGCGGCAGCGCGGTGCCGTAGTAGATGTCATGCATGCCGTCGACACCGGCCGGCTGCCACTCGTTGACCTCGACGATCACCTTCCTGGCCAGGTCCAGCCAGGTCTTGTTGTTGCCGACCGAGGTGGAGGGCACCAGCGAACCATCTTCGCGGATGGCCGAGACTTCGATGACGGCGGTATCGATCTCGCCATAGAAGCCGAACCACACGTGCTGGGCAACGTGGCTGAGGTGGATGTCGATGTAATCCAGCTTGCCCTCGTTGATGCGGTTGCGCGCGTCCGGGTCGCTCTGGAACGGCATGCGCATGGCGATGCCATCGGCCTTGGCCAGCGCGCCATCGAGTTCCGGCGCGGTCGAGGCGCCGGTCATCAGCTTGATCTGGAAGGGATTGCCCTGGGCATGCACCGCTTCGATGCGGCGGGCCAGTTCGACGGGAACGGCCTTGGGATAGCCGGAGCCGGTAAAGCCGCTCATGGCCACGGTTTCACCGGGCTGGATCAGCGCGGCTGCGGCCTCGGCGGAGACCACGCGGTCACGGAGACGCGCGTTGGCGATGCGATCAACAGACATGACGACAGTGTTTCTGGGGGGAATCCCGATTATCGGCCATCCTCATCCGTACGGGGGGTTCTACCTTCGTGGAATGGCTTTTCCCCCAGGGGCTCACCCATACCCACCGGTTCTGTTTTGCAGTGCAGCGTGCAAAGTGCTTTCGCAGCCCGCACGATGGCCCTGCATCCCGACGTGGGGGAGGGAGCAGAGCCCGCTGGCAGTTCGCTGCAAGCGGGCTTTTTTATTGCCTGTCGCCCAGTATGAATGCGCGGCTCCCAGTATCGGTAGTGGCGGCCGCTGGCCGGCAACCCCAGTAACCTTCGGCAGGATCATCGGATTTGCCGGCCAGCGGCCGGCACTACTGGGTCCGTTGCGCCCCAGCCGGGTCGATACAATCAGACCCATGACCCTCGCCCCCGCTGACCTGCCCGCCGCCCTGCAGCCTCTTGTCGACCGCGCGCTGGCGCGCTTGGCCCAGGTCCTGCCCGAACCCATCCCGACCGATCTGCTGCCGCTGCTGAGCCGGTTGGCGGTGACCAGCGACTTCGCGCTGGACACCCTGGTGCGGCAACCGGCGCTGCTGGCGCAGCTGGCCGCGCCCGGTTGCCCGCCGATCCCGCCACCGGTGCTCGATCCGCTGCAGCCCAGCGACTGGCCGGCGCAGATCCGGCGCTGGCGTACTGCCATGTCGACGCGGCTGATCTGGCGCGACCTGACCGGTCTGGACGACGTGGCACAGACCCTGGCTGGCGCCACCACCCTGGCCGAGAACTGCCTGCGGCTGGCGCTGGACGCGCTGCAGCAGGAATTCGCCCAGCGGCACGGTGTGGTCCGCGATGGCGAAGGCGCCGCGCAGCAGCTGGTGGTGTTCGGCCTCGGCAAGCTCGGCGGCGGCGAGCTCAACTTCAGTTCCGATATCGACCTGGTCTACGCCTATCCGCACGGCGGCGAATCCGACGGCCCGCGCGCGCTGGCCGCTGAAGAGTATTTCGCCCGCCTCGGCCAGCGCCTGGCCAAGCTGCTGGACGAAACCACCGTCGATGGCTTCAGCCACCGCGTCGACCTGCGCCTGCGCCCGTTCGGCAGCGCCGGCCGCGTCGCGCTGTCGTTCGCGGCGATGGACCAGTACTTCCAGCGGGAAGGCCGCGACTGGGAGCGCTATGCGTGGCTGAAGGCGCGCGCTGTCGCCGGTGATATCGAGGCCGGTGAAGCGTGGCTGCAGACCCTGCGCCCGTTCGTGTACCGCCGCTACCTGGATTTCACTGCGCTCGATGGCCTGCGCGAGATGAAGGCGGCGATCACCGCCGAAGTCGCGCGCCGCGAGCTGCACGAAGACATCAAGCGCGGCGCCGGTGGCATCCGCGAGATCGAGTTCCTGTGCCAGGCGCTGCAGCTGATCCGCGGTGGCCGCGAACCTGCGCTGCGCGAGCGCCGCCTGCTGGTGGCGCTGGACGCGCTGGTGGCTGCGGGGCAGATCGCGCCCGAGGACGGCAGTGCGCTGCGCGAGGCCTACCTGTTCCTGCGCCGCCTGGAGAATCGCCTGCAGATGTTGCGCGATGCGCAGACCCACGTGCTGCCCAGCGATGCACTGGACCGCGAGCGCATCGCCGTCGGCCTCGGCTACCCGGACTGGGACGTGTTGCGCGCGGCGCTGGCCGAACAGCAGCAGCGGGTCAGTACCGAATTCGCCGCGCTGCTGGCACCGCGCAAGGGCCAGGCCGCGCCCGACGCGCTGGCCAACTACTGGCGTAGCCTGCCCGAGGGCAGCAACGCACCGCTGCTGGCTGAAGCCGGTTTCCTCGATGCCAACGGCGCGGACCAGTCATTGCGTGATTTCGCGCAGGGCACCGGCGTGAAGTCATTGTCCGATGCCGCGCGTGCCCGGCTGGATCGCGTACTGCCCGCGTTGCTGCATGCGGCCACGCGTTCGCCGCAACCCGACGCCGCGCTCAGGCGCGTGCTTGGCCTGCTGCAGGCGGTGCTGCGCCGGACCAGCTATCTCGCGCTGCTGGACGAACAGCCCAGCGCGCTGGCGCGGCTGGTCGACGTGCTGGCGCGCAGCGCGCTGCTGGCCGAGCGGCTGGCCGCGTACCCGCTGCTGCTGGACGAACTGCTGGACGTGCGCGTGTCCGGGCCGATGCCCGATGCGGCCGGTATGCTGGCCGAGTGCCAGCAGGTGCTGGCGGTGGAAGATCCCGAATCCGCACTGCGCTGGCTCAACGAGACGCGGCTGGCGCTCAGCTTCCGCATGGCAATGGCCACGCTGGATGGCCGCCAGGGTGCGGTGGACAGCACGCGGCAACTGGCCGAGCTGGCGCAGGCGGTGGTCACCACCGTGCTGGCGATGGCCGAGGCGGACATGCGCGCCGCGCACGGCGGGATTCCCGGTGGACGTTTCGCGATCATCGGCTACGGCAGCCTCGGCGGGCTTGAGCTGGGCTTCGGTTCCGACCTGGACCTGGTGTTCCTGCACGACAATCCGGCCGGCGTGGAGGCCAGCGATGGCGCACGTCCGCTGGAACCGGGGCGCTGGTATGCACGACTGGCACAGAAGGTGATGGCGCTGCTTGGTGCGGTCACCGCCGCCGGGCGCCTGTACGACATCGACGTGCGCCTGCGCCCGGACGGTGGCAAGGGTTCGCTGGTGTCTTCGTTGGCCAGCTACACTGAATACCAGCGCGAACGCGCGTGGACCTGGGAACACCAGGCCCTGGTCCGCGCACGCGGTGTGGCCGGTGATGCCAGCCTGCTGGCCGATTTCGAACAGGTGCGCGCACAGACACTGGGTCGTGAGCGCGATCCGGCCACGCTGTATGCCGATGTGCTGAAGATGCGCGGCCGCATGCGCACTGAACTGGACCGCAGCGATGCCGCGCGGCTGGACCTGAAACAGGGTGCCGGTGGCGTGGTGGACCTGGAGTTCCTGCTGCAGACCGGCGTGCTGGCGCGTAGTGCGCAGCATTCCGCGCTGTTGCAGCCACGCGACACGCCGTCGCTGATCGATGCGTTGGCGGTTGCCGGTTTCCTTCCGGAAGACACTGCGCAAGCACTGCATGGCGCGCATGCCACGCTGCTGGATGTCGGCCTGGCCTGCACGCTGGACCGGCGCCCGCGACTGGCACCGACCACGCCCGCGATTGAAGAGGCGTGTGCCGCGATTACGGCAGCGTGCAGAGCGGCAGCGTTGCCGTTCGGGTGATGGGTCCACCCATTAGAACAATTGCCCGGGGATGATCCGCTGTTGGTAGGTGCCGACCGTTGGTCGGCACAATCTGTCAGCGGTGATGAACTCTGATGGAGCGTGCCGACCAACGGTCGGCACCTACCGTGCTCATGTGCCATCCAAGGTCGGCACCTACCAGAGCATGTGCGGTCAGCTGGTCGCGCGCAGCGGCGCCATCTTCCACAGCAGCGCGCGGAACGGGGCCAGCAGGCACACGCCGATCGCCAGCTTCACTGCCAGGTCGCCGGCTGCCCAGCTCACCCACGGCAGGGTGGAACCGGCAAACGCGATCGACCAGAAAATGGTGGTATCCACCGTCGCACTGCAGGTCGTGGCCACCATCGGTGCGCGCCACCAGCTGCCACGGCGCAGGCGGTCGAACACGGTGATGTCCAGCAACTGCGCCACGATGAAGGCCGAGCACGAGGCAACGGCGATGCGCGGCGTGGCCACCCAGATCGACAGCAGCACCGCCACCGCGAAGCCGATCCACGCTACGCGGCGCGCCGGGCCCGGGCCGAAGCGGCGGTTGATCAGGTTGCTGACCAGGAACGCGACCGGATAACTGAAGGCACCCCAGGTCAGCCAGTCGTTGATCGGGTACTGCACCAGCACGTTGGACAGCAGCACCACCGCGCCCATCGCCAATACCGCCAGCACCAGGGCGCGGGCGGTCAGCGGGGCAAACACAGGGGCAGGACGCACGGACATCGCGAGCCAGGGGGGACAAAGGGGATCGCCCATTATCCGCCCGGCCCGCGGCAAAGCCAAAACCGCTTGTTCAGCTTTACAACGCTTCGCTCATCACATCGCCCGCGGCGTAGGCGGTGGGGACGTAAGCCAGCGCCTGGCCCTGTGCGCTCTTCACGGTCCAGCCGGCACCGGCCTCGGTGGGGTCGAAATGCACCTGCTGGCCGACCACGAAGGCCGCCGTCTGGTCTTCATGCACGCGCGCCGGCCAGCGCAGGGTGGCGGTCTGATCGGCCTTGTCGGGCACCTGCAGCTGCACCTGGCGCTCGCCCGCCGCCGTGGTCTCCACCTTTTTCACTTCCATCGGTGGCAGCGGCACCGCCTTGGTGCGGGCAACCCTGCCATTGCGTTCGCTGGCCTTGAACGGCGCTTTCGACAGTTCGGACAGGCCCGCCGACGCAGCGAGCGGCACCGAGACCACGATCAGCGAGGTGATCAGCACGCTGGCCTCGCTGCTGTTCAACTCCGGCGCGGCGCCGGCATGGACGGTGGGCACCAGCAGCGCGGAGAGCAGCAGGGCAGAAGCGGGAACGCGCAGGCAACGGAACATGGAGACCTCCTGGTCAGCGTGGGGACGGCGGCTCAGCGCCGGGTATCGAAGATGTCGCGCGGGCCGGTGGCTTCGGGCAGGTATTCCAGCGGGCGGCCCTGGTTGTCCTTCAGCTGCCAGCCCTGGTCGTTGCCGGTCGGCTCGAAGTTCACGGTCTGGCCCACGGTGAACTGCACGGCCGGGTCGCCGACGCCGCGCGGATACTGCATCGATGCGGTGTTCTGCGGATCGTTGGCATCACGCAGCAGCACTTCGCGGCGGCCATCGACGGTGGTGGCGATGGCACTCACCTCCATCTGCGGCAGCTTGATCTGCTGCGGGCGGGCCAGCGGCTGGCCGGCATCGGCCGCATCCTGGGCTTCCTTCGCTGCTGCGGCGCGGGCCGAGGCCACCATCTGCGTGGACATTTCCAGGCTCGGTCCCTGCGGGCCCGGGTCATGGATGATCACGATGCGGCGTTCGGCGTGGGCGGCCGTCGACCACGCCAGGCCGGTGACGATCACCATCGACAACACAGAGGTAAGCAGCGGACGCATGTGGTTCTCCTTGCGGGATTCAGGGCGTGGCGGCAGTGGCACCGGCCACCGGCACGTGGGGGATCACCAGTTCCTGCTGCAGCTGGCTGCGCTGGTGCAGGAAGTCGAACACCGATTCCACCGTCACCACCGCATAGTTGCCGGAGATGCGTTCGCCGGCCGGATGGTCGGTGGTGGTGGCGTTGGCTACGAACAGGCGCGCACCCACGCGCTTGCCGAGGCCGATATGCAGCACGCTGGGCTGGTACTTCTGCTGGCGCAGCCACTGCTGTGCCTGTTCGCGCTTGACGATGGCCGGCGCGCCTTCGGCCTGCGCCATCGCCGCCGCCAGCACTTCCAGCACCCACTGGTTGGAGTTCTGGTAGTCGGTGGCGAACGGGTAGGCGACCACGTTGTACTTCGCTTCGTGCAGCGCCTTGGGCTGGATCGAGGGCGACACCAGCATCGCGCGCAGCGCCGCACGCAAGGGGGCCGACGGCACGCCGATGCGCAGGTCGGTATGGCCGCCGCTCTCGCCGACGAAGTTGCCGAGGCCCTCGTGGTACAGCTGCGAGCGGTCGGTCTTGCAGCGGTTGAGCAGGTGTATCGCGCGCCAGCGGTCGTCGTCCTCGCGCAGCAGGAACGCCAGGTGGCTGTGGCGCAGGCCATAGCGGCTCAGGTCCTGGCCACCGCGCGCGGCCACCACCACGTCCACATCGGGCAGCGCGTCCAGGCGTTCGGCGGTGGTCCAGGCGACATCCAGCATCGCCGCCTGCGACGCCACGCTCGGGTAGCGCTCGCGGCAGGCGGTGCTGTCGGCCCAGGCCGGTGCGGTCGCCAGCAGGCTGGCGATCAGCAGCGCGGCGCGGCGCAGGCGGGAAAAACGATCCATGTCGGTACCTTCAACGGCGGGCAGGCCCGCGCGCCGATCATACGCTGCTCAGCGCAGCGGGCGATCCACGCCCTTGCGCTGGAGTTCCCTGTCGCAGGCATCGCTGATCGGGGCGATCGGCAGCGGCGGGCGCTCGCCCGTCTTCGGATCGCGCAGCGCCGGCTGTTCGCGGTACGCATCCAGCTGCTGCTGGCATTGATAGGAGATCGGGTCCAGCTCGGTGGGCGCGGTCGAACACGCGGCGAGCAGGGCCAGGGGCAGCAGGAGCAGGGTACGCATGAAGGCATTCGGTCCGGTGGGGGACACCGGACTCTAACGGTATGGGCGGATTGAAATGTTCAGAAATCGCTGCGCACCCCGGTAGTGCCGGCCGCTGGCCGGCATCGGCAGGGTGTCCGGTAATGCGCACAGCGTTGCCGGCCAGCGGCCGGCACTACCCCAAGGCCAGGCGCTGCTTTACTTCCGCCGCCACGCGCGCGGTTTCGCGCAATGGCTCGATGCGGTCGTACTGCCAGTCCAGCCAGTGCGGCTGCAAGCGCCCGCGTTCGCGCAACTGCTGCTGGAAACGGGCCAGCCGGCCCTGCGCGGTATCGGCCAGTGCCACCATCACCGGCATGCGCGTGGCGCAGGCTTCAGAGAGCAGGTTCACCGAATCGGGCGAGACCACCACGCGGTTGGCCCAGCCGAGCAGGCCACCATAGGGATTGGTACCGTCGCCACCATCGCCCCAGATCACGTGCGGCAGGTCGGCGAACTTCGCGCGCAGGATCTCGGCCAAGGCCGGTGGCGTGCGTCGCGAGGTGGTCGCCAGCAGGCTGCCGCCTTCGCTGCGGATCTGCTCGGCCAGCGCCTGGAATACGCCGACCATCGCCGTCTCGTCCCACGGCGCCAGCGGCGTCGGCCCGCCGACCAGCAGTGCGGTGCGCGGGCCGGGCAAGGTGCTGAAGCCGGCGAACGCGGCGCGGCCCCAGGCCAGCCAGTCGTCGTCCACCGGGTTGAGGCTGCCGAGCAGGGTCAGCACATTGCAGCCACGCAGGGCGTCGTGTTCCGGCACCACCACCACGTCCCAATGGCGGGCGCTGATGCGCGGGTCGAGGATCTGCACTACCTGGCTGCCGCGTGCACGCAGCACGCGCAGGGCACCGGCCGCCTGGCGACCACAGCCGATCGCCAGTGCCGGCGCCTCAGCCGCCAGCGTCGCCAAGGCCTCGCCGTAGCCATTCACATCGCCGGGCAGGCGCCGCGGCGACAGCCAGCGCCAGGGTGCGCGCGGTTGCAGGAGCAGCGGTCGGTGGGTGCCCTGGCGCAGTGCCGAGGCCAGCGCGACCGCCTGGCGGACATTGCCCGCACGGCCGTCAGTGACCGTCCATGGCGCGCTCGATCGTTTCACCATTGGCATTAATTCGTTTCAGCCCTGCTGGGTGTTGCAACAGTCGCGACACTCTACACTGCGGCTCGTCGTTTCGCCCCGCGCCGCCCGCGGGCACTGACTTCCTTTCGCCGCCCTGGAGATCCACCGATGTCCCACGCGCTCGACGCCGCCGCCCTTGATCAGCTGTTCCGTACGGCCCGCACCCAGAACGCCTTCCTCGACAAGCCGGTCCCCGAGAGCCTGCTGAAGGAACTGTACGACTTGGTGAAGTGGGGCCCCACCGCGGCCAACACCACGCCGGCCCGCTTCGTCTTCGTCACCTCGAAGGAGGCCAAGGACAAGCTGGCCCCGGCGCTGTCCGAAGGCAACCTGGCCAAGACCATGGCTGCGCCGGTCACCGTCATCATCGGTTTCGACCTGGACTTCCACGAGAAGCTGCCGTACCTGTTCCCGCACACCGATGCCAAGGCCTGGTTCGATGGCCCGCAGGAAGGCCGCCACGAAGCCGCCATCCGCAACGGCAGCCTGCAGGGTGCCTACCTGATCCTGGCTGCGCGCGCGCTGGGCCTGGATGCCGGCCCGATGTCCGGCTTCGACCCGGCCAAGGTCGACGAAGCCTTCTTCGCCGGCACCTCCATCAAGTCGAATTTCCTGGTCAACCTGGGTTACGGTGATCCGGCGGGCCTGTTCCCGCGCCTGCCGCGCCTGTCGTTCGACGAAGCGGCGCGCATCGCGTAAGTCGCTGTATCGGTTTCGGGCCCGCCGTCCCGCGGCGGGCTCTTGCTGCACCGTGTACCCACCCTACGATCCGGAGAGTTCCTCAGATGAGCGCCACCCGTAAACTGCTGCTGCCGCTGGCCCTGACCCTGGCCATCGCCGCCTGCTCCAAGCCGGCCGATACCGCTGCCCCGGCGGCCGATGCCGCCGCCCCGGCCACCACCGAGCAGGCTGCCACCCCGGCCGCTGATGCCGCTGCTGCCGCGCCGGCTGCCGAAGCGATCAAGATCGCCTCGGGCACCTACAAGCTGGACCCGAGCCACACCGACGTGCTGGCGCAGTGGAGCCACTTCGGCTTCTCCAACCCCAGCGCGCACTTCGGCAACGTCGAAGGCACCCTGGTGTACAACGCCGAAGACGTGACCAAGTCCACCGTGGAAGTGAAGCTGCCGCTGAGCGGCCTGAACAGCTTCACCGCCAAGTTCGACGAGCACCTGAAGAGCGCCGACTTCTTCGACGCCGCCAAGTTCGCCGATGCCACCTTCAAGAGCACCAAGGTGGAAGCGGCCGGCACCAACAAGCTGACCGTCACCGGCGACCTGACCATCAAGGGCATCACCAAGCCGGTCACCCTGGACGTCACCGTCAACGGCGGCGGCGAGCACCCGATGGCCAAGGTTCCGGCCGCCGGCTTCGATGCCACCACCACCTTGAAGCGCAGCGATTTCGGCGTCGGCGCGTATGCCCCGAACGTCAGCGATGAAGTGAAGATCCGCATCACCACCGAAGCCACCGGCGAAAAGCCGGCAGCTTGATGCACCCAGCTCACTCGTCGTGAGAAGGCAGAAGGCCCGCTGAAAAGCGGGCCTTCTTTTTGGGTTCTGCATGCGAGGCACCCGATGCCGATGGGGTTGCCGGCCAGCGGCCGGCACTACCCGGTAGATGCCAACCGGCATCTGGTGGGTGCGGACCGTTGGTCCGCACGATCCCTCAGCGCAACGCGCCCAGCCACGCCCCACATGCTTCGCTCGGGCTCTGCTTGGCCTTCACCGTCATCCCGCTCACCCGCACGAACGTCTGCGCCGCCTGCGCCACGCTCTGGCGGGCGATCAGCGCCGCCTGCTTGGTGGCAGCCTGCTGCTTGCGCAGCTGCACGATGTTGATCGAAGGCCGACCCACCGGCGCGTACTTCTGGTCGCGGCGCAGCACGTCGGCCACCTGCGCCACTTCGAATTCGGCCTGCAGGTAGCGGTGCTGTGCTTCCACCAGCTCGCGCAGCGGCGCGCGCAGTGCAGCGGTGTCGGCGAAGGCGGCCAGGGCCGCGTCGCAGGCAGCGTCATCAGCGAAACGGGCGCGCAGCGCATCCACGCTGGCCAGGGTCAGTTTGGCCATGTGGGCCTCGTTGCTGCAGGAAAGGAGCGCGATTGTCGCATTGCTTGCCGGCGGATGCGTTGAACCGGGCGATGGAATACCTGTAGAGCCGAGCCCACGCTCGGCTCATCGCGCGCAGCGCGAGGGTTTTCCGATGGCGGAACGACGAGCAGCCGAGCATGGGCTCGGCTCCACAATGGCCCGCTGTATCACCCACGGAAGTGCGCGAAGGTCTGCTGTGCGGCATGGTGGAAGACACGCTGGTGGAACGGGCCGGTACCCTCGGCCTGGAACCGAAAGTGGTGCGCGAGGCGCTGACCATGCACGTGGATGAGCTGCTGCACACCCGTGGCGTGCTGCGGCTGGTGAAGGCGCAGATCAACGGCATGATGCCCGGCGTGTACTTCGGGCTGCTGTTGCCGGTGCTGATCATCGCCCTGCTGGTGGCGCTGGAGATATGGGCCGCGAAGCGGTTCGGGTGGACGCGGCAGGCGGCGTCCAGTGCTCCTGTAGAGCCGAGCCCACGCTCGGCTCATCGCGCGTAACGCTAGGGTGGAGCGAAAAGCAGCCGAGCGTGGGCTCGGCTCTACATGGTCAAGGGCGTGCGGACCAACGGTCCGCACCCACCCAGGAAGGTGCGTCAAAGGCGTGCGGACCAACGGTCCGCACCCACCAAGCAGGGTCCGCACCCACCGCCTTTTGATCAATCGCCGTCGGTTTCGTCCGGGTGGGCCTTCCAGTAGCCGGTGGAACGAATCCAGTCGCGTGGCACGCCCAGGTGGCCTTCGATGAACTTGCGCATCATCCGTGCGCGGCGTGATTCGGTGGCGATCCAGTAGAAGACATCGCCGTCCGGGGCCTCGAAGTCGGTCAACATGTCTTCCAGCAGCGTACTGCTGGCCGCCGGGAAGCCGTTGCGCTCCAGCCAGTGGATGCGCACGTTCTCGTACTGCGGCAGGTCCTGGCGTTCGGCCTCGTCGCGCACTTCGATGAAGGCCTGCACCTCGGCACTGTCCGGCAGCACGTCCAGCCAGCGGGCGATGGCCGGCAGTGCGGTTTCATCGCCGATCAGCACGTAGGCGTCGTAAGTGTCGGCCACCACGAACGAGCCGCGCGGGCCGCCGATCACCAGCATGTCGCCCGGCTGTGCGCGTTCGGCCCACGGCCCGGCCACGCCCTGGTCGTGCAGCACGAAGTCGATGGCCAGCTCGCCGCGCTCGTGGTCCCACCAGCGCGGGGTGTAGTCACGGGCCGGCGAAGGCGCCTTGCCGGCCGGGTAGCTGCGGCCTTCGGCGGTCAGCACCGGCAGCACCATCTCGCCCGCAGCGTTGGGGAAGAACAGCTTGATGTGGTCGTCGGCGCCGGGCGAATCGAAGCCGGCCAGGTCGTCGCCACCCAGCACGATGCGGCGCATGTGCGGGGTGACCTCTTCGGTGCGCAGCACGGTCAGTTCACGGAAGCGCACATCCAGGCGCAGGCGCGTGTTGTTGTGTTCGGTCATGGGGGTTACCTGTAAAGGTGTCGCGCGGGGGCGCGCGGCGTAGGGGCGACCTGGCTGGATTCAGTCTGGCTGGGTCGTTGAAATCGGTGGTTGCTCGCTACCGGCCGTACCGTTGAGCAGGGCCGAGGCCCGCGTCAGCAGCGCCGCCACTTCGTCCGCCTCGCCCTCGGCCCAGCGGCCGTGGTGATGCACCAGCGCCCGCTTGAACTCGCGCAGGGCAGTGGCCAGCGGCGGCGGCAGCGAGGCCTTGGTGATCTCGCGGGCACGGTCGAAGGCACGTCGCTGCGCCAGGCGTACCTGGGTGCGCTGCACCTTCAGCTCGAACTCACCGGCAGCGGTGATGCGGAAGATCCGCTTGCCATCCACTTCCTCGGCCTCGATCCAGCCGGCCTGCTCGAAGCTGGCCAGCAGCGGGTACATGGTGCCGGCGCTGGGCGTGTAGGCCTGCATGAACTGGTTGCTGATCAGCTGCATCAGCTCGTAGCCATGGCGCGGCTGCTCGCCGATCAGGGCCAGCACCAGCAGGCGCAGGTCGCCGCGGCTGAGCACCCGCGGCTGGCCATTGCGACGTGGCACCGCTGAATCGGTGGAACGGGCTCTGGGAGAGGGGCTTCGGCTCATTTCGATATATCGGTAAACGAGTGTGCAAACGATATATCGATATGTCGAAAGCGACAACATCCGATCCGGCCACAAGCAGGTGCAATTTGGGCCACGGACCTTCGTGCGCACAGCAAAAGGGGCGCCCCCTGCGAGGCGCCCCGGCGATGCTGTGGAAGGGAGCAGGGCCATCGGGCCCATCACTCGCGACCCACCCTGGGCCCGCGACTGGCAGCGATCCAGAGGCAGGTGCGACATGTTGTCGCCGGTTCAGAACCGCTGCCCGGCGCCCACCTACGGCGGTGCCGGAGTTGCCCTACAACCGTCATCGGCAGCAGTAACACTGCGTCCTGCGCATGGGCGCAGCGGCCGCAAGCGACAGCCCGCGCCGCCGCCAAGGCCCGCCGCAGGGCCATCAGCGGGCCCGGCAAGCCCCTTGCGGACACTGGCCGGTTGCATCCATACGCCTGCGTAGCCAAGTGACGAAAGCCCTTGGTGCGCTACACTTTGCGGTCTAGAAATCTATACAACAGTCGCGCGCGTGCGTGCGGTTATGGGAGCGCTAATGAACTGGTTGAACGAGGTGCTGAACAACGACCCGAATCCTGTGGAAACCCAGGAGTGGATCGAGTCGTTGAAGGCCGTTATTGATGTCGAGGGCTCCGAGCGCGCGCATCAGCTGCTGGAAGGCATGGTGGAACTGACCCGTCGTTCGGGCGCCTACCTGCCGTTCTCTCCCACCACCGAATACGTCAATACCATCGAACCGCAGTTCGAGGCCAAGAGCCCGGGCAATGCCGAGCTGGAATGGCGCATCCGTTCCATCATCCGCTGGAACGCGATGGCCACCGTGGTGCGCGCCAACCGCAAGCCGGGTGACCTGGGCGGCCACATCGCCTCGTTCGCCTCCGGCGCCACCCTGTACGACGTGGGCTTCAACCACTTCTGGCGCGCCCCGAGCGAAAACCACCCGGGCGACCTGCTGTTCATCCAGGGCCACAGCGCCCCGGGCATCTACGCGCGTTCCTTCCTGGAAGGCCGCATCAGCGAAGAGCAGCTGGACAAGTTCCGCATGGAAGTGGACGGCGGTGGCCTGTCCTCGTACCCGCACCCGTGGCTGATGCCGGACTACTGGCAGACCCCGACCGTGTCGATGGGCCTGGGCCCGCTGGCCGCCATCTACCAGGCGCAGTTCATGCGCTACCTGGAAAACCGTGGCCTGATCGAGAAGTCCGACCGCAAGGTGTGGTGCTTCATCGGCGACGGCGAGAGCGACGAGCCGGAAACCCTGGGTGCCATCGCGCTGGCCGGCCGTGAAGGCCTGGACAACCTGATCTTCGTGGTGAACTGCAACCTGCAGCGCCTGGACGGTCCGGTGCGCGGCAACGGCAAGATCATCCAGGAACTGGAAGGCGTGTTCCGTGGCGGCGGCTGGAACGTGATCAAGCTGCTGTGGGGCGGTTACTGGGATGCCCTGCTGGCCAAGGACACCAACGGCGTCCTGAAGAAGCTGATGATGGAAACCGTCGACGGCGAATACCAGAACTGCAAGGCCTTCGGCGGCGCGTATACCCGCGAGCATTTCTTCGGCAAGTACCCGGAAACCGCTGCGATGGTGGCCGGCCTGAGCGACGACGACATCTGGCGCCTGAACCGTGGTGGCCACGACCCGCACAAGGTGTATGCCGCCTACCACCAGGCCGTGAACACCAAGGGCATGCCGACCGTCATCCTGGCCAAGACCGTGAAGGGTTACGGCATGGGCAGCGCCGGTGAGGCACTGAACCCGACCCACCAGACCAAGAAGCTGGACGACGAAGCGGTGCGCCACTTCCGCGACCGCTTCAACATTCCGGTGACCGACGCGCAGCTGGCCGACGGCCAGGTGCCGTTCTACCACCCGGGCCCGGATTCGCCGGAAGTGCAGTACCTGCAGGAACGCCGTGCCGCGCTGGGCGGTTACCTGCCGCAGCGCCGCCGCAAGGCCGACAAGACCTTCGTGGCGCCGAAGCTGGAAGCCTACGAGCGCCTGCTGAAGAGCAGCGGCGAGCGCAGCTACTCCACCACCATGGCCTTCGTGCAGAGCCTGAACATCACCCTGCGTGACAAGGAACTGGGCCCGCACATCGTGCCGATCGTGGCCGACGAAGCCCGTACCTTCGGCATGGAAGGCTTGTTCCGCCAGATCGGCATCTACGCGCCGTTCGGCCAGAAGTACAAGCCGGTCGACGCCGACCAGCTGATGTTCTACCGCGAAGACCAGAGCGGCCAGGTGCTGCAGCAGGGCATCAGCGAGCCGGGTGCGATCAGCTCCTGGATGGCCGCCGGTACCAGCTACTCGGTCAGCAACGTGCCGATGCTGCCGTTCTACATCTACTACTCGATGTTCGGCTTCCAGCGCGTGGGCGACATCGCCTGGCAGGCCGCCGACATGCGTACCCGCGGCTTCCTGCTGGGTGGCACCGCCGGCCGCACCACGCTGAACGGTGAAGGCCTGCAGCACGAAGATGGCTTCAGCCATCTGGTGGCCGGTGGCATCCCCAACGTGCGCAGCTACGACCCGACCTTCGGCTTTGAAGTGACGGTGATCCTGCAGCACGGCACCAAGCGCATGATGGAAGACCAGGTGGACGAGTATTACTACGTCACCCTGATGAACGAGAACTACACCCACCCGGAAATGCCGGAAGGCGCGGCCGAAGGCATCGTCAAGGGCATGTACCTGCTGACCGACGCCGGCAAGCCGAAGAAGGGCGAGCTGCGCGTGCAGCTGCTGGGTTCCGGCACCATCCTGCGCGAAGCCATTGCCGCGGCCGAGCTGCTGGACAAGGACTTCGGCGTGACCGCCGATATCTGGAGCTGCCCGAGCTTCAACGAACTGCGTCGCGATGGTTTCGACGTGGAACGTGCCAACCGCCTGCATCCGGAAGGTGAGCAGCGCAAGGCCTACGTGACCGAGCTGCTGGAAGGTCGCCAGGGCCCGGCGATTGCCGCCACCGACTACGTGCGTGCGTATGCGGACCAGATTCGTGCGTTCGTGCCGATGTCGTACACCGTGCTGGGTACGGATGGTTTCGGTCGTTCGGATACGCGTGCGAACCTGCGCCGGTTCTTCGAGGTGGATCGCTACTACATCGCGCATGCCGCGATTGCGGCGCTGGCGAAGGAAGGGAAGATGACCGCGAAGGATGTGGCCCGGGCGATCAAGCAGTACAAGATTGATCCGGAGAAGGCTAATCCTGTTGGGGTTTGATCTCTAACTTTTTAACTAGATATTTCATCGCACTAAAAGGAGTTAAGTGGTGAGATCTGCGTCGATAATAAATTTCAAAGGGGGGGTCAGCAAAACTACGCTGACTCTCCATTTGGCTTGCTATCTTGCGAAGACGTCGAGAGTACTGGTGATCGATGTCGATCACCAGTCCAGCCTGTCGATTGTGGTCATGGGGCAGCGGCTTTGGGAAAAGCAAGTAGCGGCTGGAATGACCGTTAACCGGATTTTTCAGTCTTTCGTAAATAGAAAGGTATCGATGCCCGGCGATGAGATCATCGTAAAGAACGTTTTTCATCAAAGGAATGGCAGTTCAAATCTTTATCCCAGTCTAGATTTCGTCTCGGCGCAGTTCGAGCTTGACGATACGGAGATCGATCTCGCATCGACTACATATGGTATCGCTGCACTATCTGACTGGGAAAAGCGAACCTTGATTGCATCTTGGCTCGATAGTATTAATGCTAGTCAGAAATATGATTACGTGCTCTTTGACTGCCCGCCGGCTACAAAGATTGTTAGCCAGAACGCGTTGATAGCAAGTGATTGCTACATAGTTCCAGTCATTCCTGACGAGCTTTCCAGTCGCGGAGTTACTCACTTCCAGAGTCTCGTCTCTAAGAAGATCGACGAGAAGCTTATATACCTCAGAAATGTGGCTCAAGTCCCGGCGGGCGAAGTTCCGGCAGCCTACCGAGAGAAAACCGCGATGGCTGCGATAGTGCCATCATTGATTAAAACTGCTGGGAATGCTGCTTCAGGAATGACCAATATTCATACTGAGCAGCTGGCGGCTTTGCGCTCGCGATGGGGTAACTCTGTGACCCAGGAGGTGGGGCGTCACTACATCGGGGTTCCGGAGGCTATTAACGCCGGCTGGCCGGTTTGGAACTTCTGGGGTGGGAATGCAAAGTTAAAGGTTAAATCGATGATGACCTCGATCTGTACTGAGCTAAAGAACAGGATTGATTCGGTGTGAAGAGAAAATTAGCTGAGGGCAATCCATACAAGCAGATCGCACAGTACTTGCGGGCTGTCGAACCCTTAGTCTCTGATGGGCCGGAGGGGCGGGAGCTTCTCGAGGCTCTTGATGCACTCTCGCGATACCTGGCAAAGACGTCTAGGGATGAAATCGAGAAGGTAGTTACGCGTAGGATGTCTCGTTCGGTTGATGTAGGGGGGAGCGATAGGTTAGCCAAACTTCCCCTTGATGAACTCGAGACGCTGATTGCGTCCGGAGTACTTACTCGCCGTCAGCTCGAAACTCTCGCAAATAGAAGATTCGGTGTCCCGCTTGGGTCTATGCGTAGCTTCCCGCGGATTGAATTCCTTGTTGCAAAGCTGATGAATCTTATTGAGAACGAAAGAATTCATCGAGTTATCGATGCTGCGGCGAAAAAGAGCATTGAGTAGTGCAATTCATGCTGTCAGGTGACTTTAGGTTATATGCCTGATTATGTGTTATAAGGATAGAATTTTCCCGGTTCTAACGAGAAGGGCCGCAACCCAATGAAGGCTGCGGCCCTTCAAAAGGGGATTTAGTTTATTAGCCGTTGAATCCGAAGGGCTGAAGAAATGATCGAATATCGCCCCCTTAGACTGGCCTGGTCATTTGTCGATCTAGAGAAAGTGTAGTACTGAGTTAGCACTGGATCGGCTGCCTGTCCCTTCGCGGCAGCCCTCATCGCATCTAGAACTTTAGCCTCAAATGTGATTAGGAAGTCGCGTAGATTGTCCACCACTTCTGGATGCTGCCGAACCACCCAATAGTAGACAGGAATATTTCCCGCTCTAGCTAGAAGAGCGTCGGACTCCTGGAACACATCGGCAAGAAGCTCGAGATTGGCAAGCGTTCGCTCTTGGAGGTCGTCAAACTTGGAAATAACGTCTTTGCGATTCTTTGAGTCGGCGTTTTGGAGGATTGTGGCAGAAGCTTCAACGAGCTTGTCGAGATTGGTCGCTTTTGTATCAACAAAGCCTTCGCTATTCTCAATAAGCAACAGCTTTCCGGCAAGATTGAATTCCTGCATCCTTCGTCTGTTAAATCGGACTCGGTTGGAGAAAAACGGATGAGCTGTAAGCTGGCGAATGATTATTGGAATGGGGCCCGGGCGCGCATTTCTCTTTTCTGCACCGTTCGCCGCTTCACCGCTGTTTAGTCGCACAAACATCTCATAGATCTTGGCATCGTCATCAGTCGCAATGCTCATGACTACTGGTTCAAATGCCTCAATCTTCGAAGCAAGAGCTGGGAACCTCTCCCGGAGATCCGAGAAATTAAGCCCCTTGATTTCTTCGTCCGGATTCTCAAGCCACCGGCTTGACCTGTTCAGGCGGAGGTTATCAAGCATAAAATCAAAAATGGCGCCAAGGCGCTGCTTGCCATCCACAATTGCGTATGGCTTCTTATTGACATTCAGTGGCGATCTGGCGCGTGCAAAGTCCACGACATAGAACTTTGGCACATCAAAGTCATTAATTAAAGAGTCTATCAAATGAGCCATTTTTTGCTTTGACCAAATGTCAGACTTTCTCTGGTATGGTGGATCCATGTCGAGATTGCCAGCAAGTAACTGCTCGAACCACCAGCGCAGTGGCTTGGGCGGGTGCTGTCCGATCTGTATATAGCTCATAGATTAAATCCATTCAGTCGCTTAAGTTCCATTGCCAATCCGTGTAGGTCTGGATAGGCGACCGAGTCTGTATACCCCATAGCATGAAGGGTGGACAGTACTGACTCTATTCGCTCTGGTGGGATGAAAATTTTAGTTAGACATCCTTCGCCATAACCATTCACATCGTAAAGAGTGTCCATTTCGCGGATGTCGGAGCCGAAAATAGTAAAGACCCCCCTTTGCGCAAGCATTCGATGTGTATTTGCGCCGCCAGTTATAGCCACTGGCTCCTTATACATGCCCTTTCGATCAGAGGCTGTCCAGGGTGATCTCGGGATATATGATTCAAGGCTCTGCTCGCCAGAGTTTAATGCCCCGCGCGGAGGGCGAAGGCCCTCGAGGGCGGTTATGTTCCAAGTGGCAGGGTCAAGTACCCAAACAGCTACGCCTTCGGGATAGGCCCCAGTTGCTTTATCAATTCGCGCATCTGAAACTGCGAAATAGAGTGCGATGAGTGGATTGTTTGTCCAGTCTAGTAGCCGAGTCGGTACCCCGTAGTGCTGCATATAGAAGAGGGTATTCATCTTGCCAGGCTGGTCTCCTGTAGAGCTAAAGCTGTGCAGGAGATGGTGACTCATAAAGGCGTTCACCAATTCAGTTTCAAGATTCAATAGTGATTCGAGGTCATCTCTTACCGGGTGGCGATAAAGCGTAGGCTTCAGCACAAAGCTGTCGGCTCTTCCATGGCCGCGATACCAATTCTGATCTGTTGTACAGCCGGTTCGCTTTCTTGTTGCCTCTAGAAGGTCCTCAACTGCCTTCGAAAACTGCCAAACCGTGTCAACTTGAAATACATTCACAGCAGACATCCATGCCCCCCGAATTAGTTCTTGTAAGCCTTGCAGTCTTCT
This sequence comes from Stenotrophomonas sp. YJH_SMC_81, assembly GCF_059370875.1. NCBI lineage: Bacteria > Pseudomonadati > Pseudomonadota > Gammaproteobacteria > Lysobacterales > Lysobacteraceae > Stenotrophomonas > Stenotrophomonas sp. YJH_SMC_81. Next base: position 74,960 of record NZ_JCAFUB010000010.1, read on the forward strand.
TGTGGATGAACGCTTTTTACTGTTGAATCACTTAATTCATGGTTTTGCCGTGAATTCTCGAAAAGTTAAGCCCCCTCTGCGTCGATGAATTTGTCTGAAAGACAAGCGGGCAAAATACGCAGATATGTGGCGGCATCCTCAGCCACTCGCAATTGCGATTCGGGCCGCTCTGCCAGCCGCTGTGCCCATTCGCGTCCTGGATGCAGGACATCCCAGCGAGGGCGCATCCCAGCATGCCGTCCCTTGCCAGGATTATGGTTTCCAAATCCATCAATCAGTGAATTCCACACAGGTGTGAATCGCGAGATGATTAGGGACTCGCCGAGTGGAATCCAGATGTCATCGACAACGAGGAATCGGCAGAAGAAGTCCTCGATGCTCAGATTCGTCGCGGCCTTAATGCTGTCCGCGTGCTCCCTAAGCCTCTTAAATAGCACCTTGCCAGGCGGAACGTCGGAGCCTGCCCCCATACGAGCGCCAGCTGGAACAGCCTTCCCCACGTAGATGGGTAGCATGAACTTTCCATCGTTGTTGAGCCGGGCGATTTGCTCGTAAGCTTCGAAGTCGCCTGTGTAATAGATGGCATAAATGCCCGCGCCATCGAACGGCGATAGCTCGCCGAGGGGGTGCACTTCCTTAGTAAGCAATGCCTCGGCGACGCTAGCGCCAAGGTTCTTCTTATCCAGTGGATTGAACGGAATTACTTTGGCCGTCATGCGCGCTTTCTTTTGGTGTTTGCTTCATTCTTGGCCATTTGCGACAGTCCCGCAATCGCGAGCTGCTCCGCAACACTTGCCGCGACCCGCTGCCCCAGCAGTACGGGGACTGCATTCCCAAGCTGCCGCATGGTTTCCGACCAACTGCCATGGAACTGGAATCCATCGGGGAACGTCTGGATTCGAGCGCTCTCTCGAATGGTGAAGTAGCGTACCGAGCCGTCATCCTTCACTAGCATGTTCTCGCCGCCCGGCACGCCGTGGCCACCAGCCTTAAGCGTCTTCGCCGGCAAATCGAGTGGACTGCCAGTGTGACCCGGGTAAGAGCGTGCACCGGCCTGATAGACGTGATTTGCGAACTTCTTGGCTTCGCGGCTTTCGGGATCTGGCAGCCCCTGCAGCGCGTCCCGAACCGTCCGCCATGCCTGCGTCGGCAGCATCGTACGGAACTGCTGCAACTTGGCGACCCGAGCTGCCAGTTTTGCAGGCATCTTGGGCTGACGTATGCCGTGACGCTTCCAGTAGACCCCGGTCACCCATTGATCATGCAGAAGAGCATCGTAGCTATGGGTTTCATGCGGGAACGACCATTCCACGCCCAGATCGTCTCTGAAGCCCACCAGGAACACGCGCTCACGCTTCTGGGGAACGCCGAAGTTCGCAGCGTTCACCAGCGTAGGAATGACGTTGTAGGTGTGACCCTTGCCCTTCCGCTTTCCCGAAGTCTTCTCTACTTGAAGGCGCGCAAGGTGATCTGACCAGTCCTCATCCTTGCGGGGAGGGACATCCGGGAACTCCAACTGCAGTTGAATGTAATGGAAGTAATTCGAGAACTTGGCGCGAGTCAGTCCCTTCACGTTCTCAACAATGAAGGCCTTCGGTCGCAGTTGCCTGATGATCTCGACAGTCGCCGGGAACATGTCCCGTCCGTCTTCATGCGCCTTATGTTTGCCGCCAATGGAGAATGGCTGGCAGGGGGGGCCTCCAGCCAAAAGCTCAATGTCCTGCGGGATGGAGGACCAGTCGAATGATCGGACATCACCTTCATGAAGGGTCCAGCCACGAACAAGGGGATAGTCGCGCCGTTGATTCTCGCGGACCGTGTCACACGCCCACTTGTCCCATTCGACCACGGCCAAGTGCTCGAAACCGGCAATTTCGCATCCCATGGCCAAACCGCCGGCTCCTGCGAAAAGCTCAACCGATCTCATTCCAGTACTCCAGTGAATTTTGCTTGATTGGACCAACGGTCCACATAGATTTGGACGCGATCATCCTTCTTCCGAAATGAAGGATGGCGTCGTGCTGAGTGAGATTTCCATGCCCAAAGCCGACAACACTGCAATCAGCTTTCTGCTGCCGAGCTCAGAAAGGCGACCCCTTTCGAATCGTGAAAGCAGTTCAGCAGTTACGCCGCTGGTCTTCGCTACGTCGATCTGCTTCAAGCCCAGCTGCTTACGCCTAGCAGCTACCTGACAGCCTAGTTCTTGGAGGGTTGTCACGCCCGGCTTCCGTATTCGATACGCCCCAATTATTGATCTATACGTCAAGTGAGGCAAGTGAAATCCGGACGGGAAGGATCTCCCTCTGGTGTCTCAGGAGCTGAGACAACCAGGCGGGGGAGCCCTACGCCCAGGCACATTGTGATCGGTGCCAGGCTAGCGAGTCAGGGCTGGCCGAAAGTGTCGCTGATGCTGGAGACGCCAGTTCCTTGCCGACAAGGTCGCTATAGCTTGATTGGCGCAATGCAGGGGCCAAGGACACCTGCCGGGACACCGGGTCCACGGCGATAAGGTAGAGGTCAAAAAGGGTATGAACGTCTGCGCGCAATAGAAGACCGTTGCTGACCACGCTACTCGACTGGCCGGAATAGGGGCGGATGTGGGCCGCCTCAAGCGCATCGACCACATCGCACCCAGTCATCGCACACCGACCGCCGTATGCGTCCAGCAGTGCCTTACGGAAGGCAGGCTGCCCGCGGCGCCGAACGATAGCTGCCAGCACACGCTGCCTCTCGTCCACCTCGTCCGCTGGGGAGTAACTGCCAGATGCCTCCGCCGCTTTGGCCTCCTGCTCCAACAGTTCCCTTGTAGGACCAGAGACCGACGTGAGCGTCTCACCGGAGAGTCCGAGGAGCTTGGCCAGTTTCGGCTCAACCTTTGCACCCACGTTCGATGCTGGAAGAAGTCCGGGTAGCCAGGGCCTACCTGCCTGATCTAGAACATGAGAGATGTTCTGCATGCGGTACTCCCAGGCCTTGGACGTGCGTCCGTGCCGGGTAGCCAGTTCCCGATAGACCCTTGCCTTCTCAAGGGTCAATCCATCGGCGAGACGCGCCTCCATTTGGCGATACGCCTCGACGGCAGCGGCCAGTTCGTCGTCAGTCCACCTGCTCACACCCTTCCCCCGTCGTCGACCGCGCATGGCGCTCCTGGGAAAAGTATGCCGTAAACGACACAATGAGGCGCTAATAGCTTGAGGCGAAGGAGCGCAGTGTGTCGGCGCAAATCGCAGCCTGTTCAGGCCCGTCGACGCGTCTCGTATGTGGAGTTCAGTTGCAAAGCCCTAATCGGCCGGAAGTAGTCGGCTACTCCAGCGCTGGAGTAGAGGTTGAACGCAAGGCCTCTCATTGGCTTGGCCCATGAAACCTAGGATGAGCAACTGTGATGAGGAATTGTCCACCAGCAGAGCGGGCTCACCTCGGCAAGTGAGCTCGAAGTACCTTGCTTCAAAGCGTCCGGCACCGAGCGTTGCATCTTCAGCCGCTAGGCTTAGGGCTTCCTGGCGTATGACAGAAAATTCGGTAGCCGAGACCTTGGGGTAGGTCTTCAGCTCCAAATCGCCTTTGGGCAAGTGGAAGTGGGCGAGCGCTGAGCCAATCAGCGCTGCCAAACACAGTACTGCGTACGTCAGAGACTTCATTGGAAGTCCTGCAGATCAGAGGCGAACGGATAATGGGGCTGTGGCGACAGCCTGCAGCCTACTGCTTGAGGTTCAAGCCTTGGGGGCTACTCCCGCACATGCAATCGCTCAGTCACCTGCGCAGTCAACGCCACACACGCCAACTTCAACCCCTCCATTACCCGATCCCCCAGGTACTCCTCGGGCGCACCGTTCTGCCGGGTCCGCTCTGCGGCCAGCATCAGCTCCGCCACCACACGCAGGCCCGCCAGCGCGCAATCCGCGTCCGCCAACTGAAGGCACCTCCCAGGCAGTTGATGCCGTTCCGGCCAAGGCTGGCCATCCGCAGCCGCACCAGATCCGATGCGGCGCAGCGTGGCGACAAAGGCGTTGGGATCGACGGACGGTTCGCGCTCGGGTTCGGCGTTGTCCGGATCGTACTGCGCGTGCAGGGAACGGAAGTCCGATGTGTTCATGGCAGTGCTCCGTACAGGACAGATAGCAGCGCCACCGATAAAGGCGGCGGACGGTGCGTGTCTCGAAAACCGGTGAATACCCAATCCGGCGGGTCCGAGGACCCCCACGCACCGCCCGCCATGGATCGCGAACGGATTGCCAGCCGGCGCCATCCGAGGATGACGCCGACTGGCAAGCGCAAAGCACTGGGTATTCAGACGGGTTTTCGAGTCCCGCGCCACCTAGTGCGAGGTGGCATGCCAAGGTGTACTCGCATGGTTGCGAGATGCCAAGAAACCGTAGGCCGCAGAGGCCGCAAATGCTGACGCTTACGGCATTGTTGCATGGCGCACGCGTGGCAGAACCCTTGCGGTGCAGTGGTTTCGGCCGGTGTTAAGTTACCGCCCGAATGCGCATTGAAAAGCACGGTTTGCAGCTGTTCGGGATCCCAAAAGCGACACGTAGCCCACGGCGCCCATTCGCGCAGCATGCCGATTGCGACACGGCTTAACTTCGCAGCGCCACGTCAGGCCGTGGCCACAGCGCATCGTCGCGCTCCAGGTCGTAGTCGCTGCCGAACGCCAGTGCTGCTTCTCGCGGTGGAAGGTCTGCGTAGCAGCCCAGCAGGTACTCATCCATGCCGGCATCGCGGTGGTCGATGGCGAACAGGTGGAGGAGCTCCTTGTCGAAGGCTTCCAGCCATGCGGGGTCGATCCTGGTCATGGGCATCCTCCAGTGGAGGAGGGAGAATGGGCTGTCTCCATCTCAGAGGATGCGATGGAGGGTAGGATCTGCCTCTCAGTCATCAGTGGATAGGATCAGCGGAAACCGTGAGCCTGTCGCATCTGCCTCGAAACGACCATGCCAAGAGGGGTAAGCTTCAACTGCGGTGTCATTGAAGGGAATCCAGGGACGTAGGCGATGAAGCGAAGCCCCACCCAAGGCCCTCAAGCGGGCCAGTTCTACTTGTTCTCACCCGATCTGGAAAGCAGCCGTCCTTTCCGGGGCGCCGAGGTTGAGAACCTGTCGGTGTTGCTCGATCCACCGCGCATTATTCTGCGCCCGGACAACGGCGGGTTTCCGGCGCTTCGCGAGAAGCCGCGCATCGTCTTCGATGCTTCCAAGGGGCCTGAGCCCCGTGACCTGGAGGGCGGCTTCAGCGGGTACTGGCTCGTCTCGGAACGGCTATGGCAGGTGATGAATTCTGTGGATCCGCATGCGTTCGACTTTGTTGAGTGTGATGTCCGCCTGGCCGATGGCACAGCTATGCCACGGCGTTTCCTGTGCGACGTGGTGCGTGAACTGGACGCGATAGACGAGGAGCGTTCAAGGCTGGATATCGAGGTCGATGAGGACTTCGTCAACGGAAAGTTCTATTCGATTGCAGGCGGGGCGAGTCTGGCCATTCGCTCTGAAGTGGTGCGAGATGCGCATGTCTTTCTGACTCCATTCAGCACCTTCGTGATCGCGAGCCGCGAGTTTGTTGATGCAGTTCGCGCGGCGGGGCTTCCCACGAATCCTCGGGATAGCGGCATCTCGTTCGTGGATGCTGCGGAAATCTGACCTTGGGGAGCAGACAACTGACGGCAAACCAGCTGCGACGTGTTGAACGGCCGCACGGTTCAGTCAGGCAGGCCCGACTGTAGCCACCGCCCATCGTCCAGCTGCAGGTCGTAGTTGCTGTCGAACACCAGGACTGCCTCGTGCGGTGGAAGGTCCGCGTAGCAGCTTACGAGCGACTTCGATTCACATTTATAGCGTGAGATGACAAGTATGGGATCAACTTCCACCCATCAGCCGCGCAAGGGCGAGTTCTTCAAGGTACGACCGGATGCTACCCGTAGAGGAAAGGGTCACGGGGTGGTCTTTGAAAACGAGGACGCGTTGCTTGCGACTCCCAGACTGATCCTGTTGCCCGAAGCCCGTGGCGTCCCCCCACTGCGTGAAGTCGCGCGCTTGGTCTATCAGGAGCGGCAGGGCGTCCCTCCACAGGATCTGGAAGGCGGGTTGAGCGGCTATTGGCTGGTCTCCGAGCGATTGCGCCAGGTCATGGAAGAGATAGACCCTGACGCGTTCGTTTTCGCTGATACCGACTATCGCTTGGAAGACGGTTCAAAGGGACCAACCTACTTCCTTTGCGACGTGGTCCGTACGCTGGACGCCTTGGATGAAGAAGCCTCCCAGCTCAACATCGTGATCAGCGATGAGTACGAGGCAGGGAAATACTACCGCCTGACCGGTGATGTCCGGTTGGCGTTCAAACGCGAAGTGCTGGGTCCGGCTCACGTGTTCAGATTGCCGTTCCATGGCGGGGTATTCTGCGACCGAACGTTCAAAGATGCGGTGGAAGCTGCCGGCATTGTCACGGCCAAGAGATCCAACGGGCTCTGGTTTGAAGATGTGGTGAACTGCTGAGTCGGTCCCACCGGCGCTAACCTCGCGACCTATGCTGCAAGTGTGCGGAGTGCGGTACATGCCTAAAATTGGGAGAGAAACAAGCACATGCCCTCGTCAAAACGTAATCAGCCTGTGCCTGGTGAATTCTATCTGCTGATGCCCGACACGACTCGAAGGGGAAGAGGGCATGGCGTTGAGATCGAGAATGAGGACGCACTGCTGACGCCTCCCAGGCTGATCATCCGCCCCGAAGAAGGCGGCTTTCCTCATCTGTCGCAGAGACCGCGTCTGGTGCTCGATCCAAAGCTGGGGGATCCACCGCAGGACCTCGAAGGAGGAATGAGTGGCTACTGGTTGGTATCAGAGCGCCTCAAGATGGCCTTCACCGAAATAGATCCCGTCGCCTTTGAGTTCGTGGAGTGTGATTACGTGCTTCCGGACGGCACAGAGGGCCCAACGTACCACCTGTGCGAGGTTGCTCGCGAGCTGGATGCCGTCGATGAGGAAGCATCGAAGTTCCGGGTCATCGTCGATGAGGGCTATCCGGGCGGGAAGTTCTACGACCTTCGTGGCGGAGCAAGCTTGGCATTCAAGAGGGACGTAATTGGGGACAGTCATGTCTTCAGGAGCCCGTACTCCGGCGATCTTGTCTACTGCGATCGCATGTTCCGGGATGCCATACGCGCTGCGGGAATTGGAAGCGAGTGTGAAATGCGTGGCCTGAGGTTCAAGGACGCAGCCAATGTCTGATATGGCGCGCGTCATTCTAAGCATAATCCGCATGTAAAAATTGAAGACGGCTGCGGCGCGTCTCATGGAACGGGATCGGTAGTCGAACTTAAGATGGATTTCACTTTTTGTGCGATTTCTTGCCGGTGCAGAACGGGCTAAAAAACAGCCATGCCTATTCAGTACTTGAGTTGAAGGCAGGGCGGTAAGAGGCAGGCCGCATCGGGACTTCAGAGCGCCCAGAGGAATTGGAGAGCAGCAGTAGTGCGCTATGTCGGCGGAGAGGACTTCAGGCTGTGAGCGCTCGGGCATGACTCGAGGAGGGCATGGAAGGTTGGCACCCTCTGATAAGCTCTTGGCACGCTTATTTAGATTGATTCTGAGGTGAGGCAAACAATGACTTCGAATCTGCCAAAGAAGGGCGAGTTCTTCGAGTTGCGCCCAGATGCCCGACGGCGCGGCAAAGGGCATGGCGTCGTTTTTGAGAACGAGTCTTCCCTGAAGACCCCTCCAAATTTCCTCTTGCGTCCCGATCAGGGGGGCTTCCCGCCTCTGCGCGAGACACCGCGTCTAGTGTATTACCCAAGTGAGGGGTGGCCACCGGAGGATCTTGAAGCTGGAATGAGCGGCTATTGGCTCGTTTCCGGGCGTCTCCGCGAGGTGATGGCGGCCGTGGACCCAGGAGCTTTTGCGTTCAGGGAGACTGACTATCGACTCGCTGATGGAGCAATGGGTGGCCCTTATTTCCTTTGCGATGTCATCAGAACCATTGATGCCTTGGATGAGGCAGCATCCCAGCTGAAGATCATCGTTAGTGACGACTATGAAGAGGGGAAATACTACGATCTGACTGGCGACGTCCGCTTGGCGTTCAAGCGGGAGGTCATCGGCGATGCTCACGTATTCCGGCTCCCTTACTACGAAGGTGTCTTCTGCGACCGGACTTTCAAGGAGGCGGTCGAAGCCGCGGGACTGATCGCCAGCGGTACGTCCAACGGTCTGTGGTTCTATGACGCGGTGAACTGCTGAGACCAGGCGATGCTTGAGTCAAGGAGGATTTGTGGCTGGACATTCCACTCATTTGCAGGACCATCACGCGATTGAGCAGCAGACGCTGAGGCACAGCCCATTGCTCGCAAAGCTGCAGGAGGCCGGGCGATTCAATATTCACGCCCAAGAGAACCGGCTATTCCTCCCCGCAAACCCTGCCTATGCAGATGCGATGGGCATTACGCCTCACAGTGGCGGACCGTTGGGTGAATACCAGAACGGAATGATTCGGCGCTTGAACGAGATTCAGAGAACGCGAGACGGTAAGGCCGCGCTACTGAATGACTCTGACGCCCTCGATAGAGTGATGGCACGTGTAGAAGCATTGCGAGACACCGTCAAGGTCGGGTTGATCAACGGCGATCTCAACACGAATACTCCGCTGGGAAGCACGCCTGCGATCACGAACAAACGAATCCGAGATTTTTTTGACGGAGTTCCTGAGTACCACCAAACGCATATCGCTCAGATCCAAGCCTTGAAAGGTTTCACCGGGGTCGACCTTGGCTGGGTGGCTGTCACTCATTCCGAAAGTGGTATCGTGACTACGCTCAATAGAATCGAGTATGACGCCAAGCCACTGACTCGCGGTGGAAACATTGAGTTGCAGCGAAGCGGCCTGTCGCTTGCCATTTCCAATGCCCACCACGGTGGCCGAGTTGTTCTGACAGAGCCGGGTATCCAGACGGTCGAGCGCGTGCTCGGCGAGGAAGCCGGGCATCGCATTCGCAGCCCGCGCTCGCAGCAAGGCGGTGCGACATTGGACCTCCTCCTCGGCCAAGCCTCCACGAGCCAACTGGTCCGATCCGGCGGCCTGCTCGCCTCCGGCGCCGACGCTGTCATCACCGCCCGCCGCACCTCGCAACTGCTGGAAGAAGGCAACGGCACGGCCGCCCAGTCCGAGCTCACCCACGCTCTGGCACGCAACGGCGGTGGCTGGATCGGCGGCATGGCCACCGCATCACTGATCGGCACGTCGAGTTTCGTCCCTGCGGCCATCGTCGCGGGCGATGCGCTGCTGATGAGCAAGGCGTTCGACAAGGGTGCCGATCTGCTCGACAACCGCGCCATCTACCAGCAGACCGACAAGGCCGATGTCACATGGCAGTTCAATGGCCTCAACTGGCAGCGCCAGGCGGTCATGGACAGCGCGGGCGACGGCCTGGGCAATCCGGCTGAGCGCAGTGTGGGTGCCAGTTACGAGAAGGCCCGCGAGCTGGGTGCGAACGCCCACGTAAAGGCGGTAGAGCTGGCGCTGGGCAGGGCGCCGCCGCCGCAGGATCCTTTCAGCATCCCGGCGAAGGCTGGCGAGAGCCGTCTGGACAACCCCAACTGGCACCGCGATGCGCAGACCGAACAGTGGACGCGGCAGGTCAAGATCAGCGTGTCCGGTGCCAACGACCGGGGGGTGTATGAGACGCAGACCGCCAGCCCCGAACGCGCCAACGAGTTGAATCGTGAGGCGGTGCAACGCATCGAGAGCAACATCGCCAACGGCAAGGCCGCGATTGCCGCCAGCTATCTGGAGACTTACGTCGCTACCCGCGCCAGCGACTTCGTGCCGCTGGTGCCGGAGGCGGTGGAGCAGGCCCGTGCCAGGCCCGACGCCATCCGGGGCTCGGACAACCAGCTCTACCAGCGCGATGAAGCAGGGCAGTGGAGCCATGCGGGCCAGATCGCGCAGGGGAACATGGCGCTGGAGCTGGAACTGACCCGCACCATCCAGCAGCCGTCGCTCGATCAGTTCAACCAGACCATCGCCGCATTGGACGCGCGGCCATTGCCGTCTGCGGCGGAAGTGAACCAGAACGAGCTGCGCCACAGCTACTACGCTGCGGGCGTTGCGCTGTCACCGGCGTGGGAGCAGGCCGTTGCCCTGGCCACGGCGCGCACGCGCGAGCAGCACGGCATTACGGGTCCCACGCTGCAGGAACTGGGGCCTGTAGCCGAGGGCAACGCGGGCGCGTCCCGGCCCATCACCCATTACCAGGTAGGCCAGGATGGCGTGGCGCGCGCCGTCGCGACCACCAGCACGCAGGAGCTGCAGGCGGCGTGGAATGAGGTGCGGGCGCTTGCCAATGAGCAGGCGCCGGTGCCGGACTCACCCGAGCTGCGCATTGCCGCGCTGTCGGCGGGTGAGCAGGAGGCTTACCGGCAGGCACTGCAGGAAGCCAATCGACAGGGGGCTGCGCAGGTGGATGCAGGTCAGGCTGCACGAGCGGCCGCGCAGGTGGCACATGGCGACAAGCCATCTGAGCAGGGCGGGAATGTGGAAGTGCGGCCTGAAGAGCCTGCGACTGCGCAGCCCATTGCGCCTGCGGCGGTAGCGGTCACGCCAGCGGTAGCGGTCGCACCACCACCTACGCCCGCGCCACAGGACAAGCCCGCGCCTCAATGGCACTCCGAGCAGCGCGATCCGCCGCGGCGTGAGGCGGAGCCCCAACCTCAGCCCCATCCAAACAGCGAGGCGCCTACCGAAAACCGTATCGCCTCACAGACGCCGGAGCCCGCTGGGCCGATGCAGGCACAACCGGCCGCACCTGAGCGCGCGACGCCGCATGTCGCCGCGCCTCTGGATGCGGCAACGCAGATGATGCCCACGCAGCGCACAGAGCAGGCATCGGAGTCGGAGCAGATGGTCGCACCTGCGGTTGCTCCCACTCCAAAGCAGGACATGGCAGTGCAGGAGAGTGAACCGGTGCCCTTCAAGGAGCCGCTGCCTGCTGAGCCTGCGCGCGATCCATGGCCTTTGGAGCAGGAAGCGGCACAACACGTGCCAGAGCCCGAACCGGCTCCGTTGGGTGACCACCAGCCCGTCACTGCGGCTGTCACTGTTCCTGCCGCGCCCACGATAGCGCCAAGCCCTGAACCGACCGCGCCCGCACCGGATGAGGCATCGGGCCCGAACCGGACGCTGCAGGACCCCACGCAGCCCGGCCATCCCGATCATGCGCTGTATCAGCAGATCCGCGAGGGCGTGGAAGCGTTGGACGCCAAGCACGGTCGCAGCTTCGATGAAGTCAGCGAACGCATGACCGTCAGCCTTCTGGTACTGGCCAAGGACAACGGCCTGGAACGGGTGGACCATGTGCTGCTGAGCAACGCTACGCGCGAACACCCGGCCGGGCACACGCTGTTCGTGGTGCAGGGCGAGCCCAGCAATCCGGCACACCAGCGCGCTGCGATGCCGACCGAGCTGGCGGCGCAGACATCGGTGGAAGAATCACTGCAACAGTTCGACTCTGTCAGCCGTGAAGCGCATCAGCGTGCACTTGCGAATCAGATGGATCAGCAGCTGGAAGACCAGCGGGTGCAGCACGACATCCAGATTCGTGCGGCGAGCATGTGATCAGTAGGGCATGCGCTGCACTGGCGACCTGCACGGAGGACTGAAGATGACGCCACAAGGAAAGCGCCGGATCTGCATGCTCGCGGGACTACTCGTTCTTCTGGCTACCGCCTGCCGGCCCGATGCGGCTCGCGACGAAGGCTCGATAGCAGAGGCCCATCGTCCGGATCTGGTGCCGCTTGTGCGAGCCATGCCCACCTCGTCAATGGGTGCACCATTGACGGTCGAGTTCGATGTGGCTGCTCCCAGCAAAAATTCCTCTCCAACGCTCATGATCGGCATTCGCGTTGACCGCACGGATAACACCGCGGCGTTTTGGGCACTGGCCGATGTTCGGGCGTCCGGGTTCCAGGCGAAGGTTTCCATGCAGCGCCTGGAATCGAGTGGATGGAAGGACGTGCCCTTGCACCGGCTGGAATGGGTCATTGGGGAACCTGCCAGAACAATTCCCATCCCCGCCGATGGTCGAGTGACAAATGCGTGGCTGGACGATGTTGACGTGCTGGCGCTGCAGAATGCTGGGCTGGAACGACCCGATGATAACTATGCACAGCTGGCCTTCGCATGGGCACGCAATCCGTCGCCGGGCCGATACCGGGTTGAAGTGCAACTGCACTCCCCTCTGCCACAGCTTGGGCCGTACCAGCCGGAACTGCTGGTTGCTTACTTGCGCAGGCCTAAATAAGGCAGCCTCGCCACCGCCGGTACGCTGAGTGTCACGGGTAAGTCAGCTCGGCATTCTGCCGATAGAGGGGGATCGTATTCATCGGCCTCCCCCTCCGAACTGGACTGGCGTAGACGCAGGCTCATGATGGAGGAGATCTGCGCCGAAGCGTCTTTGGCTGTGATGACCATCGGTGGGTCCCAGTCCGGGTTGAAGCCACTGTACGACCCGGATGAAGAGCGCCCGGACCTCCATCGTTCACGGCTGAACGCGATATCGTTCCAGAAGATCATGAACGCTGGTTTCCAGGCGCTGCCAGTCGCTCAGCATGACGCGTGCATAGTTCATCTCGATGGCGATGCTGTCGCCCACGTCCACGATGGAATGGCGGCACATTGCGATCTGGCCTTCGCCAGCGCGTTCAAGTGTCTTTGCCTGAACTACAAGTCCGTCAGGAATGCGGTCTGCCGGGTCGCAGCTGATGAACGTTGTCAGTTGGCCCTCCGCCGAGCGGGCCACATACCAGTCTGGTTCCATTCCTGGGTTGTGCACGTAAGGCCTGCCCAGCGCAGCCTCCGAGTCCTTTGCATAGGCTGCCATCAACGATGGGTCGATCGCATACGGCGTCAGACCCCAGCGTTCGGGTTGTGCAACGCGCAGCGCGAGGTTCTCTACCGGGTCCCTTCGCTCCAGTGATCCCGGCGCGCTGGTGGCTTCACTACTGGACCGACGTGCCAGATAGTTCTGGATGGGAACGCGATCGATGTACCTAAGCTCGACCAGCACCTGCCGCCGGCTGTCCTGCGAGCTGCGAACCGGGCGATCACCGGGAGGCGCTGCATCGAAATCCGGCCAGAACACCGTGAGCATGACGCCCCCATCGGCCAGGGGGCCCGTCTGGTTGTAGTAGAGGTTGGCCGGGAACATGAAGCGGCGCGGGCCCACTCGTGCCTCTACGGGCTCCGTTGTATAGGTATGTCCACCCACCGTACGGGGGCTGGTTGCGGCTTCGGACATGGGGGGGTCGTTCGGGCCCGTTTCCGTAGATGGGGCTTTCGCGCAGGCGGTGGTGCTCAGCACCGCCACCAGGGCGAAGGAGGCAAGCCGGCAAGCCGGCGCTCTGCTCATGGGCGATTCCCTTGCATGACCGGAAGGACTATAGAACGGTGGAATGGCAAGCTCCAGTCGTTGCCGGGACCTTGCTCACGCCCGGGTCCAGTACTGCACGCTGGCTCACATATTCAGCAAGTCGCGATCGGCGTCCTCTCTTCTTGCATCTGCCCCCATCCCACCTATGCCATCATCCGCCCAGGACCGCAGTACCCATCAAGGCTGAACAGGCATGGAGCAGGCAACACGCTACACCGCAACCCTTTATCTGGCCGCACCCGGCACCCCGCTGAAAAGTGGGGGCATCTCGCCGCGCGGCCACATGTACCTGCAGGTCGCTGCGGGCGACGAGGCCCACAGCTACGGCTTCGCGCCACCGCGCCACGCGCCGGGTGAAACCCGCACCGGCGTGCAGTACGCGCAGGTGCGCCACGACGATGCCGACGAGCATCTGGACCCGTACTACAGCCGCACCCTGGAAATCACCGAAGAGCACTACGGCTGCCTGCGTGATTTCGCCGAGGAACCGGCCGAGTTCGAATTCGATGTGGATCGCCCGGCCACCATCAATCGCTGCAGCGATTTCGTTTGGGCGGCCCTGCACTACGCCGGCCTGCATCCGCTGCCGGCGCCGCTGGATGGGGGCAGCAACCTGGGCGAGTTCGCGGTGCTGTTCAACCTGCCGGAGATCCAGTGCATCGCCGCGCCGTTCCCGGGCAGCGACCTGAATGCCGAAACCCACCACGCGATGCCCGAGCGCGAGGCCGAGCATCATTGCCAGGGCGATCGCGCCAGCGATGAGCCGCCGCCGACGCCGATTGAAGTGGCCGGCACGCTGCTGGACCCTTCGCATCCGGACCATCGACTGTTCTCGCAGCTGATCCAGAAGGTAGCTGAACTGGATGCCGCGCATGGCCGCCCGTTCGATGCGGCCAGCCAGCGCATCAGCGCCAGCCTGCTGGTGCTGGCCAAGCAGAACAACCTCTCGCGCGTGGACCACGTGCTGCTCAGTCGGCCGACCCAAAACAGCCATGCCGCCGAGAGCATCTTCATCGTGCAGGGGGACCGCAACGACCCGGGGCACCGTCGCGCCAGCATTGCCACCGAAGTGGCTGCCAAGACCGATGTGGCCGATTCGCTGCGGTTGAAGGAGCAATGACGCGGCCACTGCGGCGGAGGCTGGTGGTACTGGCGGTGCTGGGCGCGCTGGCGGCATGTCGTGCGTCACCAGCGCCTGAGGTTGCGCCGCCCCTGCTGACGCGCGCACAGGCCGAGGCCCGCACGGGTGTGCCGTTCACGCGGGCCGTGCAGTTGCAGAAGGCCGGCCGGATTGCCGAGGTCACGTTTGATTTGCCGGCGCCCCAGAAGCCGGCCATTCCGATCCTGAACATTGGGTTGCGGCTGCAGGATACCGATGCGCGACGGCTGCTGGATGCTTCGGAGAAGATCACGCTGGGACGGCTGCCAACGCGGCTGCGCCTGGAGCGTATTGATGGCGGTGCACCTGGTCCTGTGCAGCTCTGGCAGCGTACTCGCGATGGACGCGATTCTCAGAAAATCGGGGAGGATGGCGTGGTAACAGACCTGACGACGGGGAGCGTGGACATCAACAGCTTGGCCGAGGCCGGGTTGTACTCTGAAGACGTGCTCTATCGCACGTTGCAGTTGGCGCAGGTCGGAGGCATTGCACCCGGGCGCTACCTTCTGCGGGTCGACCTTGTGGAGGATCGGCCCCAGCTGGAAGGCCTGAAAGCAGAACTGATCGTTGGCTACCAATCACTAGGAAAGTAGTGATGCACAAGGACGTTGCCGAACGCTACAGCGTAACCATTCATCTGGCGGCCCCCGGCACGCCGCGCTACGGTCGTGATGCTGAGGGAAACAGGTTTCTGCTGGAGCCCTCGTTCGCGGGGCACATGTTCCTGTCGCTGCGCCGTTCGGGTGAACCCTTCCCGGAGAGCGTGGGTTTCACCCACGCAGGCACCAAAGACGAGCCGAACAGGGGCAAAGTCGATGACATGGATGTGTTGGTCTACGACAAGCCCCGCTTCGAGCGCACGATCGAGATCAGCAAAGAGCAGTACGACCGCATCCTCGAGTTCTCGGCAGACCCGAAGAAGCACGGCTTCGACATGGAATACGACTTCTTCTCCAACGCCTGCACCGATTTCGCTTGGGGTGCCCTGAACCACGCTGGGCTGCGCCCGGTCGGGCTGGCCGGGGAGATCATCAACTACGAGGGCGCTACCAGGGTCCTGGACAACATCCGCGCGGTCAACGCCATTCCGCAGCAGGTGAAGGGCAGCGAACTGGACAGGGTGCAGTGGAACCCGATGCCGAAGCAGACCTTCCGCGAGTGGATGTTCACCGAGAACGGCGAGCAGTGGCGCGGCAACAGTACGCTCGCGGCAAGCGGCACGCCCGCAGACCCGGCGCACGACGATCATGCCCGCCTCAACCAGATCCACCAGCAGGTGGCCGACCTCGGCGCTTTCGGGGCGCGCAACGGCAATGTCAGTGCCAGCCTGCTCGCGCTGTCGAAGGAGCAGCAGTTCTCGCGCGTGGACGAGGTGGTGCTGGGCGAGCAGCGCGGTGATACCGCACCGCAGCTGTTCATCGTGCAGGGGGACCGCAGTGACCCGGCACACCAGCGCGCCAGCATGCCGGCGGAGGTGGCTGCGCAGGCACCGGTGGAGGCCTCGTTCGATCGGGTCGCGCAGTTGCAGCAGAATCAGCGGCAGGGAGACGCGCAGCGCCTGCAGGAGGAGCAGCAGCTTCAGCAGAGCCACGGCCCACGGATGGCATAGCTGCGGGCGCAGCATCGAGGTCGAGCGTTGGCCATGCCCGCGACGGCGCACGCCACGTCCCCCACCTGCTACCATTCCCCCCGCAACCCCAGCCAGCCCACCCCGCGCAGACAGATGCGGGGCGGGCCGTCGAAGTACGGCCCAGCGAGCCAGGACACCTTCCCGTGCCCATTCAAGGACGCTCGCATGTTCCGTACTCCTCTCTTCCGCTCGGCCGCCCTGGCCGTTGCCGTTTCGCTCAGCCTCGGCGTGCCCTCCGCGTTCGCCGACAACGCGCCCGCCGCCAGTGCCACCACCGCCGTGCAGCGCCAGGCCGTGGCCAAGGGCCTGTACGAGCTGGCCTACAGCCCGAAGCAGAACGCCGTGTTCGTGGCCTCCTCTGGCGGTTTCGGCGATGACGCCGGCCCGGCCCAGGTGCTGCGCCTGAACCCGGCCACGCTGGCCGTGGAAACCCGCATCCCGCTGGAGCGCAAGGCGTTTGGCGTGGTGCTGGATGACGCCCACGACCGCCTGTACGTGGGCAACACCGTGGACCTGTCGGTGACCGTGGTCGACACCGCGCAGAACAAGGCCGTGGGCACCATCCAGCTGATGGAGAAGAAAGCCGGCAAGGACGGCAAGGCCGCCTACACCCACGACCTGCGCGAGCTGGTGGTCGACAGCGCGGCCAACCGCCTGTACGTGACCGGCCACAGCAGCCAGCCGGATGTGAGCAGCGTGCTGTTCGTGATCGATACCACCACGCTGAAGGTGATCAACACCATTGATGGCCTGGGCAATGCCAAGGCACCGGGCCTGGCGCTGGATGCGGCCAACAAGCGCGTCTACACCAGCAACCTGCTGGCCGACCTGGTGGTGGTGGGCACCGATTCGAACAAGGTGGTGGCGCAGCACAGGATCGCCGCCGAGCAGCCGATGAACATCGCGCTGGACCCGGCGGGCAAGCGCCTGTTCGTGACCGACCAGGGCTCGGAATTCCTGCGTGGCTACCAAGCCAAGAGCAGCGGCCTGGTCAGCAAGCATCCGGGCCAGCGCGTACTGGTGCTCGACCGCAGCACCGGCAAGGAACTGGCCAGCATCCCGACCGATGCCGGCCCGCTGGGCATCCTGCTGGATGCACCGCGCAAGCGCCTGTACGTGACCAACCGCGAAGCGGGCACGGTGACGGCGTACAACAGTGACAGCTACCAGAAGGTGGCGACCTACACGGTGCCGACCCACCCGAACAGCCTGGCGCTGGATGCGAAGAACAACGTGCTGTTCGTGAGCATCAAGAACGGCGAGAAGGATGACAAGGGCGCTGACGAGAGCGTGGCGCGGATCCAGCTGTAACAGCGGTGCACAGGCTGTAAACGCAGGGGCAGGGCGCAACGCGCTGCCCCTATTTCATGCCGCAGCGTTTACCCCAGCCGCGGCGCGGGGTTCTGCATTTCCTGCGCCTGCGCCTCAACCTGCTGCTGCACACCCAACCCCAACTTCTGCATCGACTGCTCCACCGGCGTCTGCGCTGCCAGAGCCGTCGGCATCATCGCGCGCAGGTGCGCCGGATTGGCCGGGTCGCCCTGCACCACGAAGATGTTGTGTCCGGCCGGGTGCTGGGCCGTGGCGTTGCTGACCAGCACGTGGTCGACCTGTTGCAGGCCCTGCTCGCGGGCGAGCACGGTCAGGCTGGCGGTCAGGCGTTCGCTGGTCTGGTCGAACGCACGGCCATGCTGGGCGTCTAGTGCGGCCACGCCCTGACGGATCTGCTGGTTGAGGCCGTAGTCGGGGTGGTTGGGGGTGATCTCTGCCATGGCGATCAAACGGTAGCGGTGGGTCGGGGTGAACCCCGCCAGTATAGATCCGGCCGGTGAAGGGCGCCGGAAAGGTCAGTTCGCCGGCCGATGGTCATAGCTGATCACCCGTTCGGCCAGCCAGTTCCCGTCCACGCGGCGCCAGACCTGGATGAAGCGGGCCTGGCCGGTCCAGCGTTCCACGCCGTCCTTGCCGCGCTCGTAAAAGCGGTGGTCGCCGATTTCGAGCGCCCGCTCATCGTGCAGCGGAAACACCTGCAGCGAAGATTCCACCAGCTCGCGGCGCAGCTGCCAGCCACCCTCGCGCGCGCTGCTGCACAGGTTGGCCACGCTGTGGCGGAAGTCCTCGCGGCTGCTGGCCGACTTGCCATCCTTGTCATGGAAGAACTCCATGTCGTCGGTCGTCATCGCGGCGGCCTTGTCGGCATCGCAGGCCTCGAAGGCCGCAGCGAAGAGCTGGGTATCGGCGTGGCGGATCTGCACGCGCAGGGTGTCGGCGGGCGCTGGCGTGGCAACGAGGCCGGTGGCCAGCAAGGGCAGGGTGAGCAGCAGCATGGTGAGGCTCCAGGGAGGGTTCACGCAGGCTCGCATGGCGTTTGGGCCACTGCAGCCGGCTTCCGACGAAACGGCCCTGCCACGGAATGAATGCCCATATTGGCGGCCCGGTTCCAGCTTTGAGGCCGTTGCCTGTGCAGGGGATGTCATGAGCGACCGGGATTCCCTCACAGCCGCCACAGGTGACGGCCACTAGCCTGCACTCCTTCCCTTCCACAGGAGCGCCCATGCCTGCTTCCCGCATCCGCCTGCACGTTGAAGACACGGGTGGCGATGGCCGCCCGGTCATCCTGATCCACGGCTGGCCGCTGTCCGCCGATGCCTGGAAGACACAGGTGGCGATCCTGCGCGACGCCCAGTATCGGGTGATCAGCTACGACCGGCGTGGCTTTGGCCGCTCTGACAAGCCGGCCGAAGCTTATGACTACGACACGCTGGCGGCGGACCTGGCGGGGCTGATCGAGGAGCATGACCTGCGCGACGTCACTCTGGTCGGTTTCTCGATGGGCGGCGGCGAGGTGGCGCGCTACGTGTCCAACCATGGCCAGGATCGCGTGCACAGTGTGGTATTCGCGGCCGCTGTGCCACCGTTCCTGCTGCGCAGCGACGACAATCCGGAAGGTCCACTGACGCAGGCCAAGGCCGATGAAATGCGCAGCGGGTTGGAGAAGGACCGCGAAGCGTTCTTCGACGGCTTCACCCGCGACTTCTTCAGCGCCAACGGCCAGTTGATGGTCACCGAGGAGACGCGCCAGGCGGCGATCGCGCTGTGCCATCAATCCGACCAGGCGGCGGCGCTGGGCTGCATGAAGGCGTTTGCTACAACCGATTTCCGGGATGACCTGAAGAAGATCACGGTGCCGACCTTGATCCTGCACGGCGACAGTGACGCCATCGTGCCGTTCGAGGGCTCCGGCCAGCGTACCCACAAGGCCATCAAGGGCAGCGAAGTGGTGATCCTGGAGGGGGCGCCGCACGGCTGCAATACCAGCCATGCCGACCGCTTCAATCTGGCGCTGCTGAACTTCCTGAAGCGGTAAGCTGCGGCGATGCGCGAGCCAAAGACACCCCCGTGGAAGAAGCCCAGGCCCAAAGGGCAGACGTCGCAACCGCTGTCGGATGCGCAGAAGGCGGCGGCACGGCAACGGGCGGAGGAGAACGGGCGGCGGTATCCGAACCTGGTGGACAACATGTGGGCGGCGAAGCTGCCGCGTGGGTCGTGAGCGTTGTCGCCGAGCATGGCCCGGCGACAGGCTTGTTTCAGTTCTATATTAACTGTGAGTCTGTGCTTTATCTGCCGTCAGTGGGCGCTGACTTAAGTCGCTAGCCTCTTCCGGCGTAGCGACTGCTGCCGAGCAAGCACGAGTTGCAACTCGGGGAAGTGCCGATCGCCGCTGGGAGCTGCCACTCCATGCCGCAGGCCGGAAGCCAGCAAAGTCCTCCCGGCGGATGGGGACGCTGCGCATCTCCGTCGGCGTATCGGCGATCCGACAGCCAATCAGGACCTCCGCGCCAATCCTTGAGATCACACTTACCGGCCCTGCGCTGTAAAGGCCGTTGTCGTACGTCGTGACCCAGCATTGGTCGATGATGCCGGCCTCCCGGAGGACGCCGCATCCTCTGGCGGAGAGGATGACGGTTTGGCCTTCCATGCGGCCCAGCTTGAGTGCGGCAAAGCTGAGATCGGCGATATGGTTGAAGGCACCCAGCCCCAAGAGCAGGCTGATCGCGACTACGGTGAGGCCTCCGACCCGGTTCCACGTCTTCTTTCGGCCTGACTGATAGATCACCCAGTTGATGATGGGCACCAGCAGAAGCAGTGCTGAAATGCCCAGTGGCTTGATCTGCGCCTCCGGCGGAGCCAGAAATTCGTAGAGCAACGTTGCGGTCGGAATCACGACCGCGTAGATGCACCACGCGGCAATGGTGAGAATCATTGTCCATGAGAGTCCGCAGTGGCTGAGGAAGCGTCGCCCCTTCAGGGTCTGGGCACTTGCCAGCAGAACCGCCGCCAGCACCAGCGCGACCACGACGTAGACAAGTTCGAATACCAGATGGTCCGACAGGCCGAACAGAAGCACTGCGTGGGTCAGGAAGGCGAGCAGGAAGCCTGCACAGATGGCCAGCAGCGAGAGCGACCAGACGTACCTCCTGCGTTTGGTCAACGACTGCACTGGTAGTGACGAGCCGCAGCAACCGCACTCGCTCATTACGGCTATCCGGCGTGTTGCGTACTGACGCCGGAGCTCGGGACGCTGAGGTCTGCGGATGACCCTGGCCTCGCTCAGCAGATGGAATGCATAGCCCGGGATGAATAGCGGGACCAAGAAATAAACCGCACCGATCACGCTGACGGCCAGCATGGAGGCACCGACGACACCGAGGTCGGTAATCGCTAGTTGCGGCACGTAGTTCATTCTCACGAACTGAAGGATGAGAAGCAAAAGGCTGCCTATGCCTACGATCCAGCCGTGCTTCCTGATGAGCTTGAGTATGAATCCAATGGTCTTTGCGGGTGATTCCGACGTGCTCATCGGGAAGTCCTTTTCGGTATTGATGCCGTGGGTAACTGCTGCCGCGCTTGCAGCTCCACCGAAACATCGGCCCAAAGCAGGGCATCTTTAGCGGAAGGGTCATGGCATCGTCCGTGAAGAAGCGTTCCGCGCCCTCCGTAGCATCGCTTACGGTCGGCGCTGCTACGCTGCGATGGGCATCGTTGTCGCATCCGCCAGCCGACACGTGCGAAGCGCTTGGATAGGATGGCTCGTTGCTGTCATGGATGAACCGATGAGCGCCGCCACTTCCCGAATCCGCCGCATCTGTGGGCAGGGGCCGATCCTGTTGATGCTGCAGTGGGTCGCGCTGCTGTCTGTGGTACTGGCTGCCGGCTTCTTCCATTACCGCGTGGAGCTGTTGCTGGAGCCGGTGACGGTGGCCTGTGGTGGCCCGGACGCGCAGGCGCGATTGAAGGTTGCCGAACAGGTGATGGCGCGTGCGGGCGCACTGGATGACTGGCAACCCCTGGGCTGGATTCCATGGGTAGGCGTGGTGCTGGCGTTGCTGGGGGCCATGGCGGTGTGCGCAAGCCGTGCGCTGTGGCTGCGCGATCGGCTGCGCACGGCGAACGTGGCGCTTATGGTACTGCACGGTGGTGCACTGGCTTTGGCCGGATGGGTGCTGCACCTGTACGAGAATGCGTGGAGCAATGTGGCGCGGCTGTCACCCACGGCGTGCCTGGTGGAGCTGGTGTCGGAGGGTGATGTACCGCTGGAGCAGGCGCAGCGCGTGGTGTTCCACATCCTGACGCGGGTGAACGCGCCACTGCTGCGCAATCCGGATGATCTGGCGCTGGTGTTGACGGTGCTGTTGTTGGCCGCGATGGCCGGCGGCGTTGCCCTGTGGCGCGCGATCGCGTGGGCCCGGGCGGGCTGAGCACGCTCGGCGGCGCGCGGTAATCGCGCTACAGTCGACGCCTCGCCACTCCAGGGAAGACCCGATGCGCTTGTTGCTGCGTGCGTTGCCGTTGTTGCTGTGTTCGCTGGCGGTACACGCCGCCGAGGTGGACCGTCGTATCGCGGTGACCATCGACGATCTGCCATGGGCACGGCTGGACCAGATCGTGCCGCCGGATCTGCAGGCGCGGCACGAAGCGTTGATGGCCCAGCTGCGCGAGGCCGGCGTGCCGGTGGTGGGCTTCGTCAACGAGAACAAGCTTGAGGTGAATGGACAGGTGCAGCCGGCGCGGGTGCAGATGCTGCGCGACTGGCGCGATGCGGGCTATGTGCTGGGCAACCACACGTACTCGCACATGGATCTGAATGCGAAGGGCGTGGCGGCGTTCCAACAGGATTTCCTGCGCGGCGAGACGGCGCTGCGGCCGCTGCTGGCCGAGAAGGGGCAGGCGCCACAGTGGATGCGCCACCCCTACCTGCGCGCCGGGCGCACTACGGATGAGCGCATGCAGATGGATGCGTTCTTCAAGCAGCATGGCTACCGCGTGGCGCCGGTGACGGTGGACAACGGCGAGTGGGTGTGGGCGTTCGCCTATGCCAACGTGATGAACGCGCAGGCGGATTCGCCTGCACGCGAAGCGACGTTGGCGCAGCTGCGCAAGGGCTACGTGCCGTACATGCTGAACAAGCTGGATTACTACGAGAAGCAGTCGCAGGCGCTGCTGGGATACGCGCTGCCGCAGGTGTGGCTGATGCACGCCAATGAGCTCAACGCGGCGACCTTTGCCGAACTGGTGGCGGCCACGAAGCGCCGCGGCTATCGCTTCATCTCACTGGACGAAGCGATGCGTGACCCGGCGTATGCGCGGGGTGCCGAAGGCTACAACGGCCGCTATGGCCCGAGCTGGCTGCATCGCTGGGCGATGGCGGAGAACAAGCCGAAGGTCTTCTACGCCGGCGAACCGGAGGTGCCGGCGTGGGTGATGAAGCTGGCCAAGGTCGACTCGGAGTGAGGCTCAGCGCTTGACGGCCAGCACGCCGTCCAACGCCAGTTCGGCCTTGAAACCGGCCTTTTCCAGGCGTTTGGCCACTTCACGCGGCACGTCGCGGCCGCTGGTCAGCTTGTTCGGCGCGCCCGTGTAATGGAACAGGCGACCGCCCTTGCGGATGACGCGGGCGAGGTGGTCGTAGAACACCTGCGAGTACAGCTCGCCGGCGATGCCGAAGCGCGGCGGGTCGTGCAGGATCGCATCGACGCTGCTGCTGGCCACCTGTTCGATCTGCTGCGAGACGTCACCGTGGCTGAACTGCAGGCGGCCACCGGCGGCAGCAGAGTCTGGATCCGGCGACCACGGGTTGAGCGTGCGCAGCCACATCACATCGGCGTTCTTCTCGAACGAACGGATCTGGCCGACGCCGGCTTCCAGCGCGCAGGCGGCGAAGTAGCCCAGGCCACCGCAGGTATCGAGGATGACCTTGCCGGCCGGGGCAACCAGCTCCACCTTGCGGCGCGCATCCTCGAATGGTGACAGCTTCGAGGTCGGCAGCATCTTGATGCCGTCGATCTCGAAGGTCGGTGCGCCCCATTCGGTGGGCACCAGCTTGATCAGCGAGCCGCTGTAGCGCGAGATCGGCGCGAAGTCCTCGCCATCCCAGTAGTACAGCGTGCGGTCCTTCAGCTTGCCCGGCCACGGGTAGGGCTGGCCCCGGAAGTGGAAGCCGTCCGCATCCAGCGCCACGCTGTCCTGGCTGCGGCCGAGGTCGAGCGAGCCCTGCCAGTCGGCGGCGCCCTTGTCATGGGCACGGCGCAGGGTGTCGGCGCTGTCGCGGGTCAGCAGGGGGCCGGTGTAATGGGGCACGGCGGGTACCGGGGCGGTTCGGGGGAGGGCATGGTACCGCAGGACCTTTGCCAGGATACTGAGATTCCGTAGTGCAGACCCAACCGGTGGAGGGCGTTGGTAGAGATGCAGTTCCCACTGAGGGCGTCATGCCCATAGCGGCACAGAATTCTCTGTGGAAGTCGCGTGAC
Source organism: Stenotrophomonas sp. YJH_SMC_81 (assembly GCF_059370875.1). Classification (NCBI taxonomy): domain Bacteria; kingdom Pseudomonadati; phylum Pseudomonadota; class Gammaproteobacteria; order Lysobacterales; family Lysobacteraceae; genus Stenotrophomonas; species Stenotrophomonas sp. YJH_SMC_81. Next base: position 98,968 of record NZ_JCAFUB010000010.1, read on the forward strand.
GCTGACGGTTGAAGATCGTAATGATAGGTCAGTACTCCCTCTTCATTTCTGATCAAAAGTTGCTGGATGCATATCATGTTCCCAGAACTGTCAGGGGCCAATGTGCTGCGGATGACCACTGGTGTCCCTTGGAGGCTGTAGTCCGCGCTCAGTTGGCCTGGGATGCACGAGCCTGATACGCAAATCAGGGATTGAGCGATCGTAGCGATCATTGGGAATCGGGTCATGTACCTAAGCAGTGAGGGTGGCTTGGTCACCCTCACTGCTAGGTCAAAAGGTTTTGGTATCAGTTGGCTCTGATGGAACCACGATCACTGGCGCAGGCGCGCGGTACACAACCTTCCATCAGCGTATTCATCGTCTGCGGGGAATGAGCAAAGCAGAGGACTCGTGCAGTGTGATTTCCCACCGTGTTTGGCGGGTAATACTCGCTATAGAAGGTCCGGCACCTTCCGTTGTCTATTTGCGCGCTACCCTGGATGTTCCCACTGACTGAGCTGTTGAATCTTACGGTTCCGTAGGAAACGAAGTTCTGGCCAGCTGATACCTGTCCATTTGGTGCATAGGCGATTACATAGTCAGTACTCTTTGCGTCGCTAGCACTGTTCGAATCGATGCTTGAGCAATGCCATGCAGCGCTTCCTGGCCCCACTGTGATGGACTCGCCCTTGGCAGGGTTCATTCCAAGATCTGCGCAGGAAGCCTCGTGATACTGCTTCGTCGCTTCCGTTTGATCGTCGTAGCGATATACATATTGTCCCTTCGAGTTGCGGGTGAGGGACTGCTCCACACTGATCGTCCCCCCAATGAAGTCGGGCCATTCTGCGCTGCGAACGATTTTTTCCGGGATCTTTGCTTCGTCTGCGGTTTGTCCGACAGCTGGATTCCCGTCTCCTGCCTGCACGGATGCAGAGGCGATGAACATGATGATGGCTAGCTGCAATTTCACTTGGGCCTCTCAAAATCTGGGTGAGGCTTCATCTTCGCTACTTGCCCAATGGTGCTTTTGGTTGCATTACGCAGTTCTTTGGATTTCAAACATTTCTCAAAAGTCTGTGTCGCTAATCGCACTTCACCGCATACACCGGCCCGGCCCCGATCAGCATCAACGCCATGTAGTCGCTGTCGCTGGCCTTGCCCTTCAGCGTCGCGCCCTTGTTGAAGTGGAAGATGCCGAAACCGCCGGCCATTTGGATCAACGCACTGTCGATCTGCTCGGCGTCGTCGCGGAAGTAGCGGCTGATCTCGCTGGAAGTGGCCTTGTGCAGGGCATTGGGTTCGCGCTGCCACTGGTCGCCACGGCTGAAGGAAACGAAGTACTGGCCACCTTCCTTGTCGATGCGGAAGTCGGCGGGTTTGCGCGCGCTGGTGGCGAAGCAGCCCTGCAGCGGGTCGGTGGAAAACGGAAGCCCGGCGTCACCGCTGCAGGCGGCGGTCAGCAGCAGGAGGGCACCGGGCAGCAGCAGGCGGAGCGTGCGCATGGGATGTCCCTACAGGGCAGGTGCGGCTAGTGTAGGCAGCATGCGGGCGCGGTCCGTACAGAAATTCGGCAAGGACACAGGGGTTTTCGGATGGCGCAGGGCAAGGCACCGTGGTGCGGCGTGGCCAGTTGGCTGGGTATTGCAGTGGGGTGGGGGGCAGGCACCGTGGCGGCACAGGCGGCGGTCGCTGCGGGTGGCAATGGCATGGCCGCAGGGCTGGGCGTGGGCGTGCTGGGTGCGGCGCTGGTGGGCGGCGGCCTGGCCGTAGCATCGCGCGTGCGCGGTGAGCGCTGGCCGTGGATCGGCATCGGCGGTGCAGTGCTGAGTGCGCTGCCGCTGCTGATGTACCTGCTGCGGATGATGCTGAAGCTCTGACTGTAGAGCCGAGCCCGTGCTCGGCTGATGGCCTGCGACAGCCGAGCATGGCTCGGCTCTACAGATTCGACCGCAGTCGCGCAGGATCAGCTGCGGTGGATCTCCACCGTTACGTGCACCAGCTCTTCATGGATGGCCAGCGCGTTGCGCACGGTATCGGCATCCAGCGTGGCGTCACTGGTGACCACGCTGGCGCTGACCGCGTACTTGCCGCGACCCACCTGCCAGACGTGCAGGTCGGCCAGGCGCGCCGGCCACGGGCCCTGTTCGATCACCTCGCGTACTTCGGCCACCACCGGCGCGTCCATCTGCGCGTCGAGCAGGATGCGGCCGCTGTCGCGCAGCAGGCCGATCGCCCACACCGTGACCAGCACGGCGCCGACCAGGCCCATCACCGGGTCCAGCCAGGTCAGGCCCAGCAGCTTGCCGCCGAGCAGGGCGATGATGGCCAGCACCGAGGTGGCGGCGTCGGCCAGCACGTGGACGTAGGCCGAGCGCAGGTTGAGGTCGTGACCGTGCGCATGGGTGTGATCGTGGTTGTGGCCGTGGTGATGGCCATGGTCATGCCCGTGGTGGTGATGCGCGTGGCCCGGGCTGTCGTGCAGCCACCAGGCGCACAGCAGGTTCACGCCCAGCCCGACCGCAGCGATGGCGATGGCTTCGTTGTAGTGGATCGGTGCCGGTACCCACAGCCGCTCCAGCGATTGCACCGCCATCAGCGCGGCGACGCCAAGCAGGGCGATGGCACTGGTATAGCCGGCCAGGATCTCGATCTTCCAGGTGCCGAAGGCGAAGCGCGGGTCGTGCGCGTAGCGGCGTGCGCAGCGGTAGGCGAACACTGCCAGGCCCAGCGCGAGTGCGTGCGAACTCATGTGCCAGCCGTCGGCGAGCACGGCCATGGAGTTGAACCACCAGCCGCCGACAATTTCCACCAGCATCATGCCGACGGTGAGCCACAGGGCGCGGCGGGTATTGCGTTCGGCCAGCGGGTTGCCGTCGTCGAAGCGGTGTTCGTGGCGACGGGCGGCGGCGAGGGCATCCAGGTGCATGGAAAGACCAGAGGGTGGAAGGATACCCTCATAGGGTATACGATGCGCCCATGGCCCATGTACACACGAATCGAAAGCAGCTGCTGACCCGGGTACGCCGCATCGGCGGCCAGGTGGCGGCGTTGGAGCAGGCGCTGGACAGGCCGGAGGGTGAGGCCGGCGACTGTGCGGACGTGCTGGTTCAGGTTGCCGCCGTGCGCGGTGCCGCCCACAGCCTGCTGATGGAGCTGCTGCACGAGCATCTGCAGGAACATGTGGTCGGTGCCGAAGACCCGCAGCAGCGGGCGGCCGAGGCCGAGGTGCTGGTCGAACTGCTGCGCCGCTACGGCAAATAGCAAGGGTAGTGCCGGTGCCGCGCGTTCCAGATATGCGTGGCGGCCAGCAGCAGGCTGCCGGTGACGGTCATCGGTGTTTCCCAGTCGTGCGAGGGCAACGCCAGCGCGCCGGCCAGCAGCAGGCCAAGCCCGGAGCCGGCGGTGGCCCAGGCCAGCACCGGCAACGGATGGCGGCGCTCCGCCCGCCATAGTGCATACCCGGTCAGCGGCAGGGCGATGGCCACGAACAGCAGGTGGACCCATTCCGCTTCGGCCCAGCTGCCGAACAGCGGCAGTGCGGCGGCAAGCAGGGGCAGTGCCAGGCAGTGCAGCAGGCACAGGCTGGACAGGGCAACCGCGCCGGCATCGAGCAGGGCGGCAGACGGTGATTTCATCGGGGGAGGTTCCTTGCGCTGCAATTGTTATACAGTAACATTTCCGTTCCGCAGCCAACCTGCTCCGACATGAACACTGTTTCCCGCGCCGACCGTCGCCTTCCGGTCACCGTGCTGTCCGGCTTCCTCGGGGCCGGCAAGACCACCCTGCTCAACCAGATCCTGCGTAACCGCCAGGGCCTGCGTGTGGCCGTCATCGTCAACGACATGAGCGAGGTCAACATCGATGCACAGCTGGTGCGCGAGGGCGGCGCCGAACTGCGCCGCACCGAAGAGACGCTGGTGGAATTCAGCAATGGCTGCATCTGCTGCACCCTGCGCGATGACCTGTTGCAGGAAGTGCGGCGCCTGGCCGACGCCGGTCGCTATGACTACCTGCTGATCGAGTCGACCGGCATCGGCGAGCCGATGCCGGTGGCGGCCACGTTCGCGGTGCGCGACGAGCAGGGCTTCAGCCTGAGTGACATCGCGCGCCTGGACACAATGGTGACGGTGGTGGATGGCGGCGCATTCCTTGCCGACTTCGGCTCGACGTTGCGCCTGGCCGAGCGCGGCCAGCAGGCCGGGCCGGATGACGACCGCGGCGTGGTCGACCTGCTGTGCGAGCAGGTCGAGTTCGCCGATGTGATCGTGGTCAGCAAGGTCGACCAGGTGGATGACGACGTGCTGCAGGACACGCTGGCCGTGCTGCGCGGCCTGAACCGCGACGCGAAGCTGCTGCTGTCCCGCTTCGGTGATGTTCCCCTGGCGGAGCTGCTGGACACCGGCCGCTTCGACTACGAGCGTGCGCAACGTGCGCCGGGTTGGGTAAAGGAACTGCGTGGCGAGCACACGCCCGAAACCGAGGAGTACGGCATCGCCAGCTTCGTCTATCGCTCGCGGCGACCGTTCCATCCCGCGCGCTTCGCCCGCGCGCTGCAGTCGGGGATGCCCGGCGTGATCCGCAGCAAGGGCTGGTTCTGGCTGGCCAATCGCATGGACTGGGTGGGTGAGCTGAACACCGTGGGCGCCGCGACGCGGACGCAGGCGGCGGGGTTCTGGTACGCCGCGCGTGATCGCGTGCGGGCTGGGCTGGAGGACACCGCGCCACTGCTGCCGCCCACGCCGCTGCCCTACAGCGACCTGGGCTGGGCGCGGCAGCAGGCTGACTGCTGGAGCGCACCGTTGCCGGGTCTGGAAGACTTCCCGGATGCAGCCGCGCATTCGGCGATGCAGCGGCTGTGGCACCCGCTGTGGGGCGACCGCCGCCAGGAGCTGGTGGTGATTGGCGTGCACATGGATGAGCGCACGGTGCGTGCGGAGCTGGACGCGTGCCTGCTCAACGACCAGGAACTGCGTGCGGGGCCGCTGCTGTGGCAACAGTTGCCGCAGGCATTCCCGGTATGGAAGCGGTGACGGTGCACTGAGGATCTACGGATTGCCGGCCAGCGGCCGGCACTACCCTTGGTCGATAGGCCATGCATGCATCCACGCATGGCCTATCCTGTAGAGCCGAGCCGACGCTCGGCTGCTGCAGTAGGTCCACGCATGGCGTGGATCTACAAGGCGTCACGCCACTGCCACCCCCCGGTGCCCACCTGCAGCACGTGGGTCGGCCGCAACGCCTGCAGCAGGTGCCGGTCGTGGCTGACCATCAGCAGCGCGCCCGGCCATGCCGCCAGCAGTTCTTCCAGTGCCTGCAACGCGCTCAGATCCAGCGCGTTGCCCGGCTCGTCCAGCAGCAACAGCTGCGGTGCGGGATCGGCATACAGCACGCTGGCCAGCGCGCCTTTCACCCGTTCACCATCGCTGAGGCTGTGGGCTGCACGCTGGATGCGCTGTGCGTCCAGCCCGAGCAGGGCCAGCCGTGTGCGCAGTTCACCCGCATCCGCCACCGGGTTGGCGGCCTGCACGGTGTCAAGGATGCTGCGTTCGTCGGACAATCCCAGCAGCTGCTGGTCGAGCAGCGCCAGTGGTGCATGACGCTGCACGGTGCCACTGCGTGCAGGCAGCTGGCCGGCCAGCACGCGCAGGAGCGTGGACTTGCCACTACCGTTGTCACCGACCACGGCGATGCGCTGGCCGCGGCGGATCTCCAATTGCAACGGTGCACTGCAACCCTGCGGCAGCACCAGCGACTCCGCCTGCAGCAGACGTGCGTTGCCGCGTTCACCGTCACCGGCGAACAGCGCCAGCTCCGGCGCGGCGTGAACTGCCGAAGCCGCTGCGCGCAGCTGGTCGGCGCTGGCCTGCAGACGATCGGCCTGTACCTGTTGCGCGCGCCCGTGGCTGGCCTCTGCACGCTGTTTCTGCCGGCCAAGCAGGATCGGTGCCTGGTTGGCCTGCTTCGCATCGCGATTGCCACGTGCCTGGCGCTGCTGCTGGCGTTCGTGCTGCTCGCGCGCGCTGCGCTGTTGCTGCCGGTGCTGGGCGCGGGCGTGGTCGAGCTGTGCGGCGGCCGCTTCGCGTTCGGCGGCCCGCGCGTCGGCGTAGTGCTGCCACGGCCCGCCATAGCGATGCAGCCCGCGCGCGTCGAGCTCGACGATCTGCTGCATCTGCGCCAGCAGCTCGCGATCATGGCTGATCACCAGCAGGCCGCCGCGCCACTGCTGCAACCGTTCGTACAACTGTTGGCGATGGCGGCCATCGAGGTGGTTGCTGGGTTCGTCCAGGATCAGCCAATCGGCGCCGCTGGCCCAGGCGCCGGACAGCGCCACCTGCATGGCCTGGCCGCCACTGAGCCGCGCGGCGGGTTGGGCGGGATCGAGATCGTCGGGCAGGCGGAGCGCCTGCCATTGCTGCTGCAGGCGCTCGCGCAGATCCCAATGGTCGCCGACGCAGGCGAAGTCGGCCTCATCCACGCTGCCGGCTTCGATGCGTTGCAGTGCGGCGAGTTCCGCGCCGACGCCGGCCAGTTCACCGACCGTGCCGGCGGGTGGATAGCCGGGCGTCGGCAACAGGAACACGCGGCCGCTGCTGCGCACCTGCCCGTTCTCTGGCCGCACCCGACCGGCCAGCAGGCGTGCGAGCACGCTCTTGCCGGTGCCATTGGCACCGACCAGGCCGGTGGCGACCGGATCGAAGGAAAACGAAAGATCGGAAAACAGCGGGCGGCCGTCGGCCAGCCGATACGACACGCGATCGAGCGTGAGGGAATGTGTGGTCATGCGACCTCCATGGATGCCGGGTTCTCCCCTGCGCGCAGGGGCGGGAAGAGTCAGGCCGTCTGTTGGGAAGACGGCGGCATCAATGGCGCATTGGTCGCGAGCCTCTGGGAGGAATGAGCGGCCAGTATAGCGGGGTTGGCTGAATGGTTTGATGGCTCTGCACTACAAGAGCATCCACGCATGGCGTGGATCTACTGTGGGCCGGGCATGGGTGGATTTCTCGCGGCTACGGCACGGTGTCCAGGCGGGCGCCGACGAAGTCGATGAACACCCGCAGCTTCGGCAGTACGTGTCGGCCCGACGGCCACAGCAGGTGGAAGGTGCCGCAGGAGTGCACATGATCCTCCAGCACGGTGACCAGGCGGCCGTCGGCCAGCGCTTCGCGCACCGAGTGCACCGGCACGAAGGCCAGGCCGGTACCGCGCAGCGCCAGCGCCACCCGCGCCTCGATGGTGTTGGCCACCATGTGCACCGGCAGCTCCTGCGGTGTTTCGTGGTCGGGCCAGTGGATCGGCCACGGCTCCAGCTTGCCGGTGCTGGGGAAGCGGTAGTGCAGCAACGTGTGCTGCAACAGGTCGGCCGGCGTGCGTGGAACGCCGCGACGCTGCAGGTAGCCCGGCGAGGCGACGACACGCCGCGGGAACACCCCCAGCCGGCGCGCGTTCATCCGCGAGTCGCTGGGTTCGCCAACGCGCAGCACCGCATCGAAACCTTCCTCGATGACATCGACCAGCCGGTCGCTGAAATCCAGGTCGAGGCGGATGTCCGGATACGCGGCCATGAATTCGGCCATCAACGGCAGGGTGAGGTCACCTACCAGCGGCAGGCTGATCCGCAGCGTGCCGCTCGGTGCAGCGTGCGGTTGCGCCAGTTCGGTGCGCGCGGCATCGCGTTCGTCGAGGATGCGCCGGCAGCGCACCAGGAACAGCTGGCCCTCGGCGGTGAGGGTGATGCTGCGCGTGCTGCGGTGGAACAGGCGCACGCCCAGTGCGTGCTCCAGCCGCGCAACGCACTTGCCGGCGGCCGAGGCCGAGATGCCCTGCAGGCGCCCGGTCTCGACGAAGCTGCGGGTGTCGGCGGCGTGGACGAAGGTCTGCAGGTTGGCGAGGTTGTCTAGGACTGACATGGGCGTACCGGCAATGAAAACGGCAGGGTAGGGGCGGGTGATCGCGACACGCGGCGCGGCCGTCGCAACACTGTGGTGCGGGGCCTCGGGCAGCCCTTGCGGCGTTCCAGTTCCGGGCATCATGCCGATTGCGGACTGCACGGTCCATGATGCCCGGAGCGGCAACCGGCTTTTTGCGCCGCGTCGTGCTGCCTAACGTGGCGGGCCTCTCCCCACGGATACCGCGATGAATGCCGCTCTTTCCCTTGAACCTGCACCGACGCTGCCTTCGGTGCAGCGGCTGCTGCAGCAGGTCCACCCGCTGCGCCTGGTCGGTGCGGTGGTGCTGGTGCGCGAGCACGGCGTGCTGCGCCATGCCAGCGCGACCGGGCTGGCCGATCGCGAGTCGGCCAGGCCGATGCAGCGCGATCAGCTGTTCCGGCTGGCATCGGTCAGCAAGCCGTTGCTGGCCACGGTGATCCTGCGCCTGGTGGCCGAAGGCGTGCTCGACCTCGACACACCGGTGCAGCGCTGGCTGCCGGACTTCCGCCCGGCGCTGGCCGATGGCCGCACGCCGCCGATCAGCCTGCGCCAGCTGCTCAGCCACAGCAGCGGGCTGGGCTATCGCTTCCTGGAGGCGGATGCGGTGGGGCCCTACGCGCGCGCTGGCGTCAGCGATGGCATGGACGCCAACCCGCTTTCCCTGGCCGAGAACGTACGCCGGATCGCGCAGGCGGCACTGCTGTTCGAGCCGGGCAGCCAGTGGCTGTACTCGTCGGGCGTGGACGTGGCCGGTGCGGTGGCCGAAGCCGCGACCGGTGAAACGCTGCAGGCGCTGTTCCAGCGTCTGCTGGCTGCCCCGTTGCGCCTGCGCGATACCGCGTTCGCCACGCGCGATGCCGCACGACTGGCCACGCCGTATGTGAGCGACACGCCGCGGCCGCATCGCCTGCAGGAAGGGGAGGTGGTCGCGCCGTTCGAGGGCACGGTGGGCATCGAGTACAGCCTTGCGCGTGCCCTCGATGCAAGCCGTTTCGCTTCGGCCGGCGCCGGCCTGGTGGGTACTGCCGATGAAGTGATGGCGGTGTTGGAGGCGCTGCGTGACGTGCAGCGCTCTGGCCTGTTGCCACCCGCGCTGGCGGAGGAGATGGCCAGCCCGCAGGTGGGCGAACAGGGGCCGCCGGAACCGGCCGGCTGGGGCTTCGGGCTGGGCTTTGCGGTACTGCGCGACGCCGCCGCCAGCGGCACACCACAGCGCGAAGGCACCTGGCGCTGGGGCGGTGCCTACGGGCACAGCTGGTTCGTCGACCCGTCGCGTGGGCTGAGCGTGGTGGCGCTGACCAACACGCTGTACGAAGGCATGGATGGCGCCTTTGTCGATGAACTGCGCGACGCGGTCTATGCCGACCTGGAGACCACGCGATGAGCGGCCATGCCATCGATGCCGCCAGTCCGGCCGGCGAGGCCACGCGCCTGCCGTGGGCGGGCCTGCTTGCCTTGGCCGGCGGCGGCTTCATCACCCTGTTGACCGAGACCCTGCCGGCGGGTGTGCTGCGGCCGATGGGCGAAAGCCTGGGCGTGAGTGATGCGGCGGTCGGCCAGCTGGTGAGCGTGTATGCGCTGGGTTCGGTGATGGCCGCACTGCCGATGACCGCGCTGACCCAGCGCCTGCCACGGCGTCCGCTGCTGCTGGCGGCCATCGCTGGCTTCGTGGTGGTCAATACGCTGACGGCGTTGAGCAGCAGTTACGCGCTGATCCTGGCTGCGCGCTTCCTGGCCGGCGTGAGCGGTGGCCTGCTGTGGTCGCTGGTGGCCGGTTATGCCGCGCGCATGGTGGTGCCGTCGCTGCAGGGACGGGCCATCGCGGTCGCGATGGTCGGTTCGCCGCTGGCGCTGTCGCTGGGGGTGCCGGCAGGGACGCTGCTGGGCCAGCAGATCGGCTGGCGCTGGGCGTTCGCGCTGATGAGCGTGCTGGGTCTGCTGCTGCTGGCCTACGCGCGCTGGGCGTTGCCTGCGCTGCCGGCCGCTGGGGCCGGGCAACGCACTTCGCTGGCGACCGTGTGGCGCCTGCCCGGTGTACGCAGTGCGCTGCTGGTGATGGCGCTGTACGTGCTGGCGCACAACGTGCTCTACACCTACATCGAGCCGCTGGCGGTCGATGCGGGTGCCGGTGCATGGCTGGACCGGCTGCTGCTGGCCTTCGGCATGGCGGCGATTGCCGGCATCGCGATTGCCGGCTGGGGCGTGGATCGCCACCTGCATGCGCTGGTGTGGGCGGCGGTGATCGGCTTCATCGTGCCGGTGCTGGCCTTGCTGGTGTGGCCCGGCATGGCGAGCGCACTGCTGCTGGCGACGATCCTGTGGGGCGTGGCGTTCGGCGCCGTGCCGACCCTGTTCCAGACCGCCTTGGCACGGCGCGCCGGGGCCGCTGCGGACCTGGCGCAGTCGATGCTGGTGACCGGCTGGAACCTGGCCATTGCGGCCGGCGGCGTGGCAGGCGGCGTGCTGCTGCAGGCCAGCGGCCCACGCCAGCTGGGATGGCTGCCGTTGCTGTTGCTGGCGGTGACCGCCGCGTGGTTGCTGGCACGGCCGAAGGCGTGGGCGTAGGCGCAGGCCAAACGTTACGGAGGGGGCGGCCAGCGGCCGGCACTACCGTGGTCCACGCCATCCACGCATGGCGTGGATCTACCGAGGGCAGCGACCCCCGTTTGCCTTTGCTTTCGCTTTCTTCCGTTGATTCCGTGGCGGGACGCCGCCGCAATGTGCCCGTGGCCGGGTGGGTGGGTTGGGCAGGAGGCCCAACCCCGGTCTTGCCCACCCGCCCCACCTGATGGATCCACCGGGCGCGATCCGCCACGAGGGGCTCCGCCGTTCGCCGTCCTACTCCACTCCCTCACGCTCGATCGGCACGCTGCGCGGGTTCTGCATGTGTTCGCGTGCAGCGCCGTACTGCTGCTGCCGCTTCTGATGGAAGGCGACGAACTCATCGCGCGGCAGCGGCCGCGAGAACAGCCAGCCCTGTCCGAATTCCACATGCCGGCTGTGCAGGTAGGCCAGCTGCGCTTCGGTTTCCACGCCCTCGGCCACCACCCACAGGCCCAGCTCCTTGGCCATGTCGATGATGTGCGGCGTGACCGGGCTGGTGGCGCTTTCGGTGCCGATCGCATCGATGAATGATTTGTCGATCTTCAGTGCATCCAGTGGCAGCTGCTGCAGGTATTGCAGGCTGGAGAAGCCGACGCCGAAATCATCGATGGCCACGCTGTGGCCGGCGCGGCGGGCGGCGGCGAGCATGGTGCGCGCGCGGTCCAGATCGAGGAAGCCACGTTCGGTGGCCTCCATCCAGATCTGCTGCGGCAGGATGCCGCTGCCGGCCATGTGCCGGGAGATCATCTTCAGGGCGCGACCGCTGCTGATGTCTTCGGCGGCGAGGTTGATCGCGATGTGCGCGCTGCGGTCGGCGACCAGCAGCTCGCGCATGTCGCGCACCACGTTCTCGATCACCAGGTCGGTGACGTCGGCGATCATGCCGGCCTCTTCGGCCAGCGGAATGAACAGGTCAGGGCGCACCTGGGTGCCATCCGGGCGTTGCCAGCGTACCAGCGCCTCGGCGCCGACGCAGATGCCGGTGTCCAGTTCGATGATCGGCTGATAATGCAGGTACAGCTCGCGGCGGCGGATGGCGGTAGCCAGTTCGCCGCGCAGGGAAAGGCGGCGCCGCGACAGCCAGATCACCAGCCCGGCGCCGGCGGCGGCCAGCAGCAGGCCCACCGGCACGTACAGCCAGGCCTGTTGGCGGAAGGCCGCAGCGAGCGCGGTGCGCGGTGTAGTGGCGACGGCCAGCCATTCCTCGTTGCGCGCGGTAGCGAACAGCGTGGTGTGGTCCAGGCCTTCGCCCGGGTCGCGCAGCAGTGCCTGCAGCAGGTCCGGATCCAGGCCGGGCTGTTTGGCCAGCAGGCGTCCGTCGGGGCTGGCCAGTGCCAGCCGCACATTCGGGTCGGCGATGACATCGACGAAGCGGCGTGGGTCCACCAGAGCGTCGTAGGACCCATACAGGATCGCCAGCACCTGGCGTCGCCCGCTGATTTCCGGGCGCACGTCCACTGCGATGCCGGCGCCGTCGCTGGTGACGTGGTCCGGCCTGGGCTGATCCACATCCGACAGGAACGGCCCCCAGGAGGTGCAGCGCAGCTTGCCTCCTTCGAAGTAGCCCATCTGGTCAATCGATGGGGTGGTCATCACCAGGGTCTGCATGCGCCGGATGTGCTCGGGGCTGCAGGACACGTAGGCACCGGCTTCGGCGGATTTCAGCGCCGCCAGCGCCTCCTGGTAGGACAGGTCGGAGCGGCGCAGGGTGCGATCGGCGATGTCGCGCAGGCGCTGCTGTTCGACGCTGACCGCGCGGTCCCAGGTGGCGTAGGCCATGACCGCGATCGGCACCGCAGCGGCCAGCAGGGCCAGTGCGGTACCGCCGATGATGACGCGCAGGCGGCTCATGGCCGGGGCTCCAGCGGGGCGGGCGGGGCAGGGCGCATGGTCGGGCCGGTCCTTGGGCAGATGCGGCTATCTCAGCATGGCACCGGGCCGGGCGGAATGGGATCAATACGGTATTCGGTCACATTGTGGTGAAAGCGGCCTGCTTTGACGCAATGGGGCCGTCTGGCGCTGGCGCTCGGCGTCGCGGAGGACTACCGTCGAACGCTTCGCCCGCCCCTTCCCGCGCCCATGACCGAGCCCGCCACGCCCCCCGAGCACCTGCGCCGCAGCCTGTCCAACCGCCACCTGCAACTGATCGCCATCGGCGGTGCCATCGGCACCGGCCTGTTCATGGGCTCGGGCAAGACCATCAGCCTGGCCGGCCCGTCCATCATCTTCGTCTACCTGATCATCGGCGCGATGCTGTTCTTCGTGATGCGTGCGATGGGCGAGCTGCTGCTGTCCAACCTGCAGTACAAATCCTTCATCGATTTCTCCACCGACCTGCTCGGCCCGTGGGCCGGGTTCTTCTGCGGATGGACCTACTGGTTCTGCTGGATCGTCACCGCCATTGCCGACGTGATCGCGATTGCCGCCTACGCACAGTTCTGGTTCCCGGGGCTTGAAGCCTGGAAACCGGCGCTGGCCTGCGTGATGCTGCTGCTGGCGTTGAACCTGGTGACGGTGAAGCTGTTCGGTGAAATGGAATTTTGGTTCGCGCTGATCAAGATCGTGGCGATCTGTGCGCTGATCATCACCGGCGCCGGTCTGGTGGCGTGGGGCTTCACCTCGCCGAGCGGCCACACCGCGTCGCTGTCGAACCTGTGGAATGACGGCGGCATGTTCCCGATGGGCCTGGTCGGTTTTTTTGCTGGATTCCAGATTGCGGTGTTCGCCTTCGTCGGCATCGAGCTGGTCGGCACCACCGCCGCCGAAACCGCCGACCCCGAGCGCAACCTGCCCAAGGCAATCAACTCGATCCCGGTGCGCATCATCATCTTCTATGTGCTGGCGCTGATCGCGATCATGGCGGTCACCCCGTGGCGGCAGGTGGTGCCGGACAAGAGCCCGTTCGTGCAGCTGTTCGTGCTGGCCGGCATTCCCGCCGCGGCCAGCCTGATCAATTTCGTGGTGCTGACCTCGGCCACGTCCTCGGCCAACAGTGGCATCTTCTCCACCAGCCGCATGCTGTACGGCCTGGCCGAAGAGGGCCACGCTCCGCGCGGGCTGTCGAAGTTGTCGCGCGCTGCGGTGCCGGCCCGTGGCCTGCTGTTCTCGTGCCTGTGCCTGCTGGGCGGCACGCTGCTGATCTACCTGATTCCGAACCTGGTGACCGCCTTCACCCTGGTGACGACGCTGGCGACGGTGCTGTTCATCTTCGTCTGGTCGCTGATCCTGGTGGCCTACATGGCCTATCGCCGTCGCTACCCGGAGCGCCACGCTGCCTCGATCTTCAAGATGCCCGGCGGCGTCGCCATGTGCTGGGCCTGCCTGGTGTTCTTCGCCGCCGTGCTGGTGCTGCTGAGCCTGCAGGTCGACACCCGCCAGGCGCTGATCGCCAGCCCGGTGTGGTTCGTGCTGCTGGGCGCGGGGTATTGGGTGCGCCGGAAGGCCGCGAAGTGATCCAACGTCTCCGTTCCATCGATTGATCCATCGTCTCTACAGAGTTTCATCCACGCAGGGCGTGGATCTACTGTCAGCCGCAGGAAATCGGCCGCTGCCGTTGCCGTTGAGGTTGCCGGCCAGCGGCCGGCACTACCGCGGGTGCAGGGCGCAGCCCTGCCGACCCCCGTTCACCCGACATTCGCGGGCGCGGCCGGATCATCCGGCCGCCATGTCCCATCGACCTCTCCTGCTTGTACTGGTGCTGCTGCCCACCCTGTGGCCCGGGATGGCTGCCGCGCGCACGGTCTATCGCTGCGTGCAGGGCAACACCGTCAGCCTGGCCACCGCACCGGAGCCGGGATCGCGGTGCACGCCGAAGGAGATCGACGACAACGCCATCCAGGCCCCGAACCTGTGGGGCAACATGGGCGTGTTCAGTGGTGTGCTGTACGAGCGCGAGCAGGACGGCGTGCTGGTCTATTCCACCCGCAACCTGCCCGGCTCGCGGGTATTCCTGAAGTTCACCGTGGCCACGCCGCCGGGCGAGCCTGCACACGAGGGCCTGGGCAAGGTCGGCACGCCGCAGCTCGCGCAGCACGCCAGGCAGTTCAAGGCCGCGGCCAAAGCTACCGGCGTCGACGATGCCTGGCTGCGTGCGATCGCCCATGCCGAAAGCAATTTCGATCCGCTGGCGGTCTCGACCAAGGGCGCACAGGGCGTGATGCAGTTGATGCCGGAGACCGCACAGGAATATGGCGTGCGCGATCCATTCTCGCCACAGCAGTCGATCGAGGGCGGCGCGCGCTACATGCGCGCGCTGCTGCGCCGTTACAACGGCGATCGCCCGTTGGCGGCGGCTGCCTACAACGCGGGCATCGGTGCGGTCACCCGCTACAAGGGCGTGCCGCCCTACGCCGAAACCCTGGCCTATGTGGACAAGGTGATGGCGCTGTATGCGCGCTACCGCGAAGCGATGGGCATCCGCACCGAAGTGCCAGCCCGCTAGCGGACGGTGCTGCCTGCACGTGGCGTTGTAGAGCCGAGCCAATGCTCGGCTGCGCCAATTGCAGCCGAGCATCGGCTCGCTCTACACAAAAGCCGCTCAGCGCGACGTGGAAGTGCTGACCAGGTCGTAGCGCTCGATGCGGCCGACGCGTGCCACCTCGGCCTGCACGTCGGCACGCTGCTTGAGTGCACGCCACGCGGCATCGATGCGCACATCGCCCGGCAATGACGGATAGGTGCGCATGTCCTGCAGGCTGGCCAGGGTTTCACCGCGTTCAACCGGCGAGCGCAGCTGTTCGATCAGCACGGCGGCGGCACCGTCCAGGTCGCCTTCTTCCAGCAGCATTTCGCGGTGGAACAGGCGGGCATCGTCGCGCTGGGCCAGGATCACCGCGCGTGCTGCATCGCGCGCCTTGGCATCACCGCGCTCGCGGGCCGCGGCGAACTGCAGCAGCGCCTGTGCGGCCTTGCCGTAACCGGCGAGGCCCGGCATGTCATTCACTGCCTGCGCAGCGTCCTGCATGCTTCCCAGCGAACTGAACACGAAGCCGACATTCATCTGGTGCTCGACACCATCCGGGCCGAGCGCGCCGATGCGGGCGGCCTGCTTCGCCGTGGCCAGTGCCTCATCGGTGCGGCCCAGCCGGCGCAGTGCGGTGAGCCGGCTGTTGAGCAGCCAGGCCACCCACTCCGCTTCTGTGGCGGCAGGCGATTCGCCGTTGCTGGCGGCAGCGGCCATGCCCTCGGTCAACGACAGCACTTCCTCGTTGCGGTCCAGCATCAGCAAGGTGGTGCTGAACTCGGCCATGCGCGCGTCCAGTGCGCGGTCGAGCAGGCCGGAAACACGTAGTTCATCGAGGTGGCGCTGTGCCGCCTGCACTGGATCGAAACGCGCGTCACCGCGATCGACATAGCGATCGAAGCGCTTGTCGCTGCGCAGGCGGATGATCTCGGCCGGGCTGTCGATGCGCGCCAGCGTGGCCGGAATGCTGTCGCCACGGCCGTAGTCGGCCTGCAGCGTGGCCAGCGCCAGCCACAGCCCGGTGGGTTCCAGGCCGCCACTCTTCCAGCCGTTGTCAAACAGCGCCTGCAGCAGGTCCATGCGCTTCTGTGGCTGGTCACGCAGGCGGTACTGCAGGTAGTTGACCGCGTGGTGATCGATCGGCAGCGGCGCGTCGGCGTGCTGCAGTGCCTTCACCAGCAAGGTGGTGGCTGCGGCCGGCTGGTTGTCCGACAGTTCCACTGACACCAGGGTGAGCAGGATCTGTGCATCCTCCGGCAGGGCCTCCTGCGCCCGCTGCAGGTAGCGGCGGGCCTGATCCGGCTTCTTCTGCATCAGAGCGGTCCAGCCGGCGACCTGCGAGGCGCGGCCGCGACGCTCGGCATCGAAGTCGTCCAGCAACGGATCCTCCATCAGCCGCTCCATGCTGATCAGTGCACCCAGCGTATTGCCGCCGCGTGCCTGCTGGATGGCTTCATCCCAGCGCGTGGCGTACGCTGCGTGTACTGCATCGGCGGTGGCCGATGGCTTCTGCGGGGCCACCGTGATCGAAGCGGAGGCGGGCGCACTGGCCAATGCGGCCAGCAGCAGTGCGGTGAGGGGGAGAGCGCGGGGCATGGAGAATCTCCATCCGTGGGAACCGCATTGAACCTGCTACGGCCAGCGAGGACAAGCACGACGAAGCGAATCCTGGCCTTCAGCCGCATGATCGGCCGTGGCGGATCGCACGCGCAGCGTCTATTGTCGGTGCCTCTTCAAGCAGCAGGCAGAGGCAGCGCAACACGATGGCACGGTGGCAATGGATGGCGGCTGGGGTGGCGTTGGCAACGGCGGTGGGCTTGGCTGCAACCTGGTGGGACACCCCGCTGAAAACGCTGGCCGGCCCTGCCGGCCCGGTGCCCACGCCCTTGGCCTGGACCGCGCAGATCGAGCCGCTGGCGGGTGATGGCCACCCCGGTGACCGCGACGGTGCGTCCGCGCAGGCGCGCTTCGCCGACCCGTATGCACTGCTGCGCGGCACCGATGGCAGTGTCTATTTCACCGATGCCGGTGACAACAACCGGATCCGCCGCCGCCTGCCCGATGGCCGCGTTGAAACCGTGGCCGGGCAGGGTGAGGGCCGTGTCGATGGCCCTGCGCTGCAGGCCAGCTTCAATACGCCCTCGGGCATTGCCGGCGATGCGCAGGGCAACCTGTACGTGGCCGACACCGGCAACCATGCGATCCGCCGCATCGGCACCGATGGCCAGGTGACCACGTTGGCCGGTGGCGAACAGGGCCACGCCGACGGCCCGGCCACGCAGGCGCGCTTCGATGCACCGATGGGCGTTGCGGTGGACGCGCAGGGCCAGGTCTACGTGGCGGACACGTTCAATGACCGCATCCGGGTGATCGGTACCGATGGCAGTGTGCGCACCCTGGCTGGTGGTGATCGGCCAGGCTTTGCCGATGGCGTGGGCGCCGCTGCGCGTTTCGATACGCCAGTGGCGCTGGCCTTCGACGCGCAGGGTGCCTTGCTGGTGGCCGATCTGTTCAACAACGCCGTGCGCCGGGTGGGGGCCGATGGCACGGTCAGCACCGTGGTCGCCGCCGGTGGCGTGATCAATGGGCCGCTGTCGCTGGCCACCACCCACGACGGCGTGCTGTACGTGGGTGATCTGGATGGCCGCATCGTGCAGGTGACGCCGCAGGGCCACCAGATCGCGCTGGTCGGCAATGGTCGCCTGCCGCGCCTGGCCCGCCCCAGTGGATTGGCGATGGATGCCGATGGCAGCGTGCTGGTGGCCGACGCCGCAGGCTACCGCCTGCATCGCCTGCGCCCGCTGCCGGTGGGCGAACTGCCGGCGCCGGCACTGGTCGGCCCGGCCGCCGATGCCGCGTTGCCGAAGACGGGGGGCCGTTGGCCGCTCGCACCGCAGGACGGCTGGCACGAAGTGGTCGGCACCCTGGGCGAAGTGCGCGGCAACTTCAGCGGTGAGAGCCGCCACCACCTGCATGGCGGCTTCGACGTGCGCGGTGATGTGGGCCAGACCGTGCTGGCGATTGCCGATGGCAAGATCAGCAGCCCGGTGGCGGCCTGGAACCTGGGCGAGCAGGCCGAGGGCCTTGCGGTGGACCGCCTCAAGTACATCCACATGCGCGTCGGCCGCACCCCGCGCGATGTGCCGTTCGACGCGCGCTGGCAGGCGCTGTACGACGAGCAGGGCAAGCTGCAGCGGATGCGCGTGCGCCGTGGCATGCGCATCCACGTGGGTGACCGCCTGGGCAGCATCAACAACCAGGCGCACGTGCACCTGGCGGTGGGCACCGGTGGTTTCGAGACCAATGCGGTGGCGCTTGGCTTCCATAACTACGCCGATCACTTCGCACCGCGCATCACTGATGTAGCACTGCTGGACGACAACGACCAGCCGATGGCCGCAGGCAGCGATGGCGTGGTGATGGTTGCGCGGCAGGGGCGTGGCGTGCAGATCGTGGTGGAGGCCTGGGACCAGGTCGACAACAATCTGCCACGACGCCGCCTGGGCATGTACCAGGTGGGTTACCAGATCCTCGATGCTACGGGACAACCGCTGCAGGGCTACGAGCAGCCGCGCTGGAACATCGTGTTCAACCGCATGCCGCCGCAGCGGGAAGCAGTGCGCGTGGCCTACGCACCGGACAGCGGCATCACCGTGCATGGCAGCGCGGTGACCCGGTTCCGCTACCTGGCCACCAACACCGTGCGTGATGGCCTGATGGAAACCGGACGCTGGCAGCCGGCGGCGTTGCCGCCGGGCGAGTACGTCGTGCGCGCCAGCGTGCGCGACTACAGCGGCAACGAAGGCGTCGGTCCGCGCGAGATCAGGGTACGGCTGCTGCCATAGCCGCAGCCGGGGCGCCGCAGCGTTCGCGCTCGGCGTCCATGTCTTCCAGCGGCCGCACTTCGATGCTGCCGAAGCGTGCCCACGGGAAATCGCGGGCGATGCGCATGGCGTCGTCGCGGTCGCGCGCTACGATCAGGTTGAAGCCGGCCAGCAGTTCGCGGGTCTCGGCGAAGGGGCCATCCAGTACGCGGCTGTGGCCATCCCGCACGCGCAGGGTCTGCGCGGTGTCGACCGGCTGCAGCTTCTGTGCGGCCAGCAGCGTGCCTTCGGCCTGCAGTTTGTCGGCGTGGGCCAGGCAGTCGCGCATCAGCGCGTTGAATTCTTCGGTGGGCAGGGCCTGCAGCAGGGCAGGCTCGATGTAGATCAGAAGCAGGTACTGCTGCATGGCACGGTCCTGGCGGGGGCGGGGGTCCATGATCGCGCAGGATTGCGCACGGGCATGTTGCAGCGCAGAAGCGCGCCTTCGGCGGGGATCGGCGAACGGCGGAGCCCCTCCGTGGTGGGGGTGGGGTTGGTCGCTGAAAGCGGGTTTCCTGAGGGTGGGCCGGGCGGGTGGGATTGGCGGGGACGCCGTGAATCCGTCCCTGGAGGCTTAGCCGCGCCATCCATGGCGCGGATACCCCGCCAACCCCACCCGCCCGGCCCCAGACAGATTCCGGCGGCCGATCCACCACGGGAAATCAACAAGCAAGAGCAAAAGCGGGTCGCTTCGCTCGCAAAGCCGAGCCCGCCAGCCAACCGCCATTGCTTTTGCTGTTGCTGTTGCTGTTGCTGTTGCTGTTGCCTTTTCTCTTGATCTTCCCGTGGTGGGTACCGGAGGCAGGAAACTGTCCAGGGCCGGGTGGGTAGGCGGGGCGGGGGTGTCCGCGGCATGGGCCCGAGGCATGCCTCGGGCGGGTTGGGCACGATGCCCAACCCCGGTCTTGCCGTGTGCGCAGGACAGCGCACACGAGCAAGCCGCGGCCAAGCCCCCATGGTGAAGTGACCCCCGGGAGTTGGACATCAGATCCAACCCCGAGGGATACATGAACAGATACGACGCGCGTTTCAAACTGCAGGTCGCCAAAGAGGCCTGCAAGACCTCCACATCGGTCAAA
>NZ_JCAFUB010000011.1:0-118768 GCF_059370875.1 Stenotrophomonas sp. YJH_SMC_81
GGCCGGGCTGGTGGAGTACATCAAGTACTACAACCAAGAGCGAATCAGATTGAAATTGAAGGGGCTAAGCCCGGTAAAGTACCGGGAACAGGCCCAAGCAGCCGCCTGACCCCACCGTCCAAGTCTCGGGGGTCACTTCAAGGATGGGTTTACGGCGTGTCCCGGCCAGCCCCTCCCCCCGCCACAACCGGTATCAACAAAGGCGCCGGCAGGCGAACCAGCCGCCCGCGTTTTCATCAACTCAACTCAACCAGTCCTTGCACGCGCCATCCACCTGTTCACCGCACGCCTGCTGCATCCTCTGCTGCAACCGCGCCAGCGTCTCGGCACCCTGGTGCTTGCCGCTCCACGCCTTCAGCTGCCCGGCCAGGCGCTCGAAACGCTGGCGGGTGCGCTGGTGGTAACCCGACGGCTGCGCCTCCAGTTCGGCGATCAGCGAGGCGGTGGCCTGCTCGATGCGCGGCGCGTCGTTCGGCGCCAGCTTCAGCAACCCTTCCACGTACAGCACGCCCCATTGCACGCGGGTGGCCGGGCCCTGCGCACCGTCGTAGGCACGCTTCAACCACTCCAGCGCACCGGCAGTGTCGCCGCGCTGCTCGGCCAGTTCGGCCAGCTCGGGCATGTAGTAGTAGGGCTGCTCGCTGCGCTTCAGCTCCGCCAGCAACAACGCCTCGGCACCGGCGTCGTCACCGACCTGGCGCAGTGCGTAGACCGCGCTGCTGATCGTGGCCTGGCGTGCATGCGCATCAGTGGCGGTGGCGTCGGCCGCGGCCACGCGCTGCTTGACCCGATCAACCAGCGGCGCGGGCAGTGCGCCCTTCGGCTGCTGCTGGCGGGCCAGCGATACTTCCGTCAGTGCGCGCGACAATGCGTCGTCGGCGCGGTCGCCGCGCTCGGCATCTGCGCGCTCCAGCGCGACCAGCAGCTGCTGCCCCAGCGTGTTGCGGGTGGCTGGGCCGGCGCTGGCCTGCTGGACCAACTGTGCGCCTGCATAGCCCAGCAACTCACGGTTGCGGCGGACTTCGGCCGGCTGCGCCAGCACGGCCTGCAGCAGCTCGCGTACTTCGGTAGGCGAGCTGGCGGGCGTGTCGGCGGTGGCCAGGGCCAGCAGGGCGAAGCGGCGTTGCAGCGCCGCGTCGGGTGCGGCCTTGGACAGCTGGCGCAGTACATCCTGGCCCCTGCGCCCGCCAGCCAGACGGTTGGCGTCGACTTCCCAGCCGTAGTCGCCCAGTACCTGCCAGTCTTCGGCGGCCAATTTTTCCGGCGTGGCCAGTGCCGTCGCCAGGGTGGCGGCGATGGCGCTGCGGCGCCCGGCCGCGACGGTCAATGCCCGGGTCAGTTCGGCGGCGTCGTTGCCACCGGCCACGCGGGTAAGTTCATTGCGCTGTGGGTCCAGCACGATCAGGGTCGGGTAGCCGCGCACCCCGAAGCGTTCGCCCCAGGCCTGCGCACCTTCCTCGTCGCCATCCAGGTAGACCGGCACGAACTTGCCGGTCAAGGCGATGAAGGCCGGGTCCTTGAACAGGCCGGCCTTGAGCTGGTTGCACGGCGGGCACCAGACCGCGCCCCAGTACAGCAGCACCGGCTTGCCGCTGTCGGCGGCTTCGGCGAAGGCATCATCGACGTCACCCTGGCGCCACGCGATTCCCTTGGCCGGCGCAGGTGCCTCGGCGGAGTTGGCGGTGGAAACCGGGGCCGGGGTGCAGGCGCTCAGCGCCGAAGCCAGCAGCAACATGGAAAGCGCGACGCGCATCGGCAGCATCTCGAAGGGCAAGGTGACAGGGCATTGTAGGAACGCGCAGGGAACCCGCTGATTCAGTTTGCTTATGACGGGCATGCGGCGAGGCATGACGCCCCCCGGGCATTGCCGGGGGCCGTGCCTTCAGGCGGCCGCCCGCACCATCTGCTGGTAGACCAGTCCGTTGAACTCGCCGGCCTCACCGTCAACCACGAAGCCATAGCGCAGATAGGTGGGCACAGCATTGAGCGATGCGCGTACGGTCAGGACCGGCTCGCGTACCTGCGGCAGCACCGCCTCGAACAGTGCATGGCCGATGCCCTGTCCCTGGCAGGCGGGATCGACGAACAGCATCGCCAGGTGGCGGCCTTCCTTCAACTCGACCACGCCGACGATACGGCCGTCCTGCTCGGCCACCAGGAGATGGTTGTCGCCGTCCAGGCGTTCACCGAACGCATCGGCGGCGGCGACATTGCCGAACGTGGCGATGCCGGCTGCGCTGAGCGAGGGCGCCACCGCCGCAGTGAACGCGGCCAGGCACACCGCGCTGATCGCGGGCAGGTCATCGACGCGGGCAGGGCGGATCGTCGGCATGCAGTGTTCTTCCCGTGGCGGGCTGCGCGCCCTCGCTGCCCCGTGCCTGCACGCTAAGCTGCAGGCATGAGTGATTTCAATCCCGCGCACGCTGCGTTGTTTCCACGGCAGGGCTTGAGCCTGGGCCTGATGACGCCGGTGGCGTCGCAGGGGCTGGCCGATCCGCATGAGGCGCGGCGCATCGCGCGGTTGGCCGACGATCTTGGTTTCGCCGCGCTATGGGCGCGCGATGTGCCGCTGATGGTGCCGCAGGGGCCGGACGCGACAGCAAGTGCGCTGGACGATCCGTTCCTGTGGCTGGGCATGCTGGCCGCTGCGACCGAGCGCATCGTGGTCGGCAGCGCGGCCATCGTGCTGCCATTGCGGCAGCCGCTGCAGGTGGCGAAGTCGGCGTTGAGCCTGGACCGGATCAGCGGCGGGCGGTTCGTGCTGGGGCTGGGTTCGGGTGATCGCCCGGAAGAATTCGCTGCGTTCGGCGAGGATCTGGAGGGCAGGGCGGCGACCTTCCGTGAGCGCTGGACGTTGCTGCGCGCGGCGCTGTCACCGGAGACCGATGAGCGGACCGCCGTACTGCAGGCGACCGGTGGCTTCGACGTACTTCCGGCGCCGGCAACCCGCGTTCCGATGCTGGTGGTGGGTACCGCACGGCAGAGCCTGCAGTGGATCGCGCGCGAGGCCGAAGGCTGGGTCACCTATCATCGTGAGGAGGCCGCGCAGGAGGGGCGCATCGGCCTGTGGCAGCAGGCGCTGGCGCAGCGCGGCGGACCAGGCAAGCCATTCGTGCAGTCGATGCTGCTGGATCTGCAGGCGGATCCGCAGGCGCCCCCCGAGCCGCTGCCGCTGGGCCTGAAGGTCGGCCGCGATGGCCTGCGTGACTATCTGCTGCGCGTGCATGGGCAGGGCGTGGCGCATGTAATGTTCAATCTGGTCGACAACGGGCGGCCGATGGACGCGGTGCTGCGTGAGATCGGGGAGCAGGTTCTGCCGCATATGCTCGGGTAGGTGTCTACCTTGGTGGACACGCTCCAGCAGTCGAGCACGGCTCGACTCTACATGGGGTTCGCATCTGCGTATCATTCGCATTTGATACCCCGATGCCGGAGCCCCGTGTGACCCAACGTTCCCCCATGCACCCGACCGGACGCCTGTTCGCCGCGGTCGCCTTCATCGAGGCCGTGACCTGGGCCGGCCTGCTCATCGGCATGTGGATGAAATACGGCCCGATGGCCAACGTGGCGCTGGTGAAGCTGTTCGGGCCGCTGCACGGCGTGGCCTTCCTGGTCTATGTGGCGGTGACGCTGTTTGCGGCGGTGCGCCTGCGCTGGCCGTGGTGGGCCAGTGCCCTGGCCCTGCTGGCAGCGATCCCGCCGCTGGTGACGCTGCCGTTGGAGTGGTGGTTCAAGCGCCGTGGCCTGCTCGGCTTGCGTGCAATGCGCTGAACCCACTGTTGCGGGCCCATTCAAGAGAATGGGTATCAAATGCAAATACGAGCCGTTATCATTTAAGGGTGGCATCTGGCCCTTAGCAGGGTCGGTGCCGGGTGGGGCGCGCAGGCGCGTCCGGCCAATCCTTCCCTGTTACGGCTGGTGTTTCATGCACGCACGTCCCGTCGTTCCCGGCTTGCCGGCGCTGGTGTTGGCTGCCCTGATCGGCACCATGGCGATGATGTCCTTCGTCGCCGTGATCGGCCCGGTGGTCCGCATGCTCGGTTTGTCCGAGTGGCATGCCGGGCTGTCAGTCACCGCCGCAGGCGTGTTGTGGATGCTGGCCGCGCGCCCCTGGGGCAAGCTCAGCGACCGCATCGGCCGCAAGCGTGTGCTGATGCTGGCGATGAGTGCCTACACCGTGGTCTACATCGCGCTGGCGGTGTTCATCGACGTGGCCCTGCAGGCAGTGCCGCCGGTGCTGGTGTCAGTGCTGGTGCTGGTTGCTGCGCGCGGCCTGATCGGCCTTTTCTACGCAGCGGTGCCTCCTACCGCAGCTGCGCTGATCGCCGACAAGGCGCCGACTGGGCAACGTGCGAAGTTCCTCGCCCGCCTGGGCAGCGCCAACGCACTGGGCATGGTGCTGGGCCCGGCTGCCGCGGGTTGGCTGGCCTATACGAACCTGTCGCTGGCGCTGTATGTAGCCGCACTGTTGCCACTGCTGGCGTTGGCGCTGCTGGCCTGGCGACTGCCGGCCACACCGCCTGTGATGGGCGTTTCCGCCCAGCGCCGCGCGCCGATGAGGTGCCTCGACCCGCGCCTGCGCCTGCCGCAGCTGGCGGCGTTCACCGCCATGGTCTCGGTGACCATCGCGCAGGTGACGGTGGGCTTTTTCGCGATTGATCGGCTGGGACTGGATGCGGCGGCCGGTGCGCGCATGGCCGGCATCGCGCTGACGGCGGTCGGCGTTGGCCTGATCCTGGCGCAGGCGCTGGTGATGAAGCTGGAGGTTCATCCGCGGCGCTGGATCGTCCTCGGCGCCGTGATCTCAGGCATCGGCTTTGCTTCGGTGGCGGGCGTGCAGCAGGCCTGGCAACTGCCTGCGGCCTACGCACTGGCTGCATTCGGCATGGGCTTCGTATTCCCTTCGTTCCAGGCGTTGGCCGCCGACGCGGTGGAGGCGCACGAGCAGGGCGCCGCCGCCGGTACTGTCGCTGCCGCGCAGGGACTGGGCATGGTGGCCGGGCCGATGCTCGGCACGCTGGTGTATCGCGGCGGGCCCAGCCTGCCATACCTCCTGGTCGGCGCGTTGCTGCTGTTGCTGTGCGCGCTGGCTGCAGCGCATCGGATGAAGGAGACCCCATGAACGATTCCCTGATGCAGGGCGCGTGGCCGGAGGCCGCGCCCGCGCCGCAGGAGAGCAGCGACGACGCGTCGCTGTTCCTCCTGCGGCACGCTGGCCAGCACGTGCACGCACGCGGTTGCCGCGCCACGCTGCCGGCCGGTGCGCTGGCGACGTTGGCAGAGCGCGTTGCGTCCTTCTTCGAGCAGCAGCGCGGTGGGCCGGGCCTGCTGGTCGGCGCAGTCCCTTTCGAACCCCGTGCGGACGACGCGTTGTACCAGCCCGAGCGCCTGCTGCCGGCCCTGCCGTTGCAGCCACAGGCCGCGCCAGCGCTGGAGGGTGCCCTGCAGGCCGAGCCTTCGGCGCAGGCGTACGCGGCGTCGGTGGCTGCGGCGGTGCAGGCATTGCGCGCGCCCGAACTGGACCTCCAGAAGGTGGTGCTGGCGCGCAGCCTGCTGGCACGCACGCGGCAGTCACTTTCCCCGGAGGTTCTGCTGGCCCGCCTGGGCGCGGATCCTTCGGTGGCGACCTACGCGGTGCCGTTGCCGGTGGCGCCGGGTCAGGCGCCAGCCTGGCTGGTGGGGGCAACCCCGGAATTGCTGCTGCGCAAGCGCGGCGCCGAGCTGTTGTCGCACCCGCTGGCGGGCTCCGCGCGGCGCAGCACCAATGCTGCCGAGGACGAGCAGGCCGCGCAGGCGCTGCTGGCCTCGACCAAGGACCACGACGAGCACCGCCATGTGGTCGAGGCCATCGTCGACGGCCTGGCGCCGTACTGCAGCCACATCGATGCACAGCCGCGGCCGGCGCTGCATGCCACCGCCAGCATGTGGCATCTGGGTACCCGCATCCATGCCACCCTGAAGGATCCGCAGACATCGGCGGCCGAGCTGCTGGCGCAGCTGCATCCCACGCCGGCCGTCTGCGGTACGCCGCGGTTGGCGGCGCTGCAGCGCATACGCGAACTGGAACCGGTACCGCGCGGCTTCTATGCCGGCGCCGTGGGCTGGTTGGACGCGCAGGGTGACGGCGACTGGTATGTGGCAATCCGCTGCGCACGCCTGCAGGGAATGCAGCTGCGCCTGTTCGCCGGCGCCGGCATCGTTGCCGACTCGCAGCCCGAGGCCGAGGTGGCCGAGACCGCTGCGAAGTTCGCTGCCCTGCTGAATGCGTTGGGTGTCCATGAATCCGCGCCTGCGATCGAGCCTGCCGCATGACTACCTCCACTGACGCTTCCCGCCTGGCACTGCAGCAGGTGTGGCCGGATGACCTGATCGCGCGCTATCGCGAGGCCGGTCATTGGCGTGGCGAGACCTTTCCGGCGTTCCTGCGCGAACGTGCAGAACGCTATGCCGATGACATCGCGGTGGTCGCCGGCGACGTGCGCCTGAGCTATGCGCAGCTGTGGCACGAGGCCGGGCGGATCGGTGCAGGCCTGCTGGCGCTGGGCCTGCAGCCTGGCGAACGGGTGCTGGTGCAGCTGGGCAACACCGCAGGCTTCATCACCACGGTCTGCGGCCTGTTCCGGGCCGGCCTGGTGCCGGTGTACGCGCTGCCGGCGCACCGCATCACCGAGCTGGCGCACTTCGCCAACAAGGCCGAAGCCAGTGCCTACATCACCACGGCACTGCACGATGGCTTCGATCATCGCGGGCTGGCGCGGGCACTACAGGCCGAGGCCCCGGCAGTGCGCCATGTGGTGATCGACGGCGATGCGGCGGAGTTCATCGCGCTGGAAGCGCTGCAGGGTGACCGCAGCCAGCTGCCGCCCGATCCGGACCCGCAGTCGGTGGCGTTCCTGCAGATTTCCGGTGGGAGCACCGGGCTGTCCAAGCTGATTCCACGCACGCATGACGACTACATCTATTCGTTCCGTGCCAGCAATGAAATCTGCGGCATCGACCGCGACAGCGTCTACCTGGTCGCGCTGCCGGCCGCGCACAATTTCCCGATGAGCTCGCCCGGCTTCTTCGGCGCGTTGTATGCCGGTGCCCGCGTGGTGCTCAGCCCCGGCCCCGGGCCGGACGCCGCATTCCCGCTGATCGCCCGCGAAAAGGTGACCTGCTGCGGCCTGGTGCCGCCGCTGGCGCTGCTGTGGGCGCAGGCCGCCGCCACCAGCAAGTATGACCTGTCGAGCCTGCAGGTGCTGCAGGTGGGCGGTGCCAAACTGGTGCCGGAAGCCGCACGGCGAGTGATCGACGGCCTTGGCTGCACGCTGCAGCAGGTGTTTGGCATGGCCGAAGGCCTGGTCAACTACACGCGGCTGGATGATCCGGAGGACCTGATCGTGGCTTGCCAGGGTCGGCCGATCAGTCCGGACGACGAAGTGCGCGTGGTCGATGACCATGACCAGCCGGTGGCCGAAGGCGAGGTGGGGCATCTGCTCACCCGTGGCCCGTACACCATCCGTGGCTACCACAACGATGCGGTGGCCAATGCGCGCTCGTTCACCGATGACGGCTTCTACCGTACCGGTGACCGCGTGCAGCAGCTGCCCGGGGGCTACCTGGTGGTACAGGGGCGTGCGGGTGACCACATCAACCGGGCGGGCGAGAAAATCTCTGCTGAAGAGATAGAGGACCACCTGCTGGCACATCCGGGCGTGTTCGATGCGGCCGTGGTCTCGATTCCCGACGAGTACCTGGGCGAGCGCAGCTGCGCCTTTGTGATCCCGCAGGGCGAACCGTTCAAGGCGCCGGCACTGAAGGCCTGGATGCGCGGGCGCGGCCTGGCGGCGTTCAAGGTGCCCGACCAGATCGTGTTCGTCGACAGTTTCAATACCACGGCGGTCGGCAAGATCAGCCGCCGCGAATTGCGCGCGCAGCTGCGTGCGCGTCATCTGCAACAGACAGGAGGAACGCGCTGATGGCGCTGCCCCGTATCACCGACTATCCCTTGCCGACCGCCGCCGAACTACCGCAGGCGCGTGGCCCGTGGCGCCCGCAGCGCGATCGTGTGGCTTTGCTGGTGCACGACATGCAACGCTACTTCCTGGCGGCATTCGACGCCGGCAGCACGCCCTTGCGGCCGGCGGTGGACAACATCGTGCGCCTGCTGGCGCACTGCCGCGCGCAGGGCATTCCGGTGTTCTACACCGCCCAGCACGGTGACCAGGACCGTCGCGACCGCGGCCTTCAGGCCGACCTGTGGGGACCGGGCATGCGTCGCAGCGCCGATCATGAGCCGATCATCGAGGCGCTGGCGCCGCAGCCGGGCGAGCATGTGCTGGTCAAGCATCGCTATAGCGCCTTCCAGCGCAGCAACCTGGAGACGCTGATGCGGGTACGTGGGCGTGATCAGCTGCTGGTGACCGGCGTGTACGCCCATATCGGCTGTACCGCGACCGTCGTCGAGGCCTTCCAGCGTGACATCGAGGCCTTCATCGCCGCCGATGCGGTGGCGGACTTCTCGCGTGCCGATCACGATCAGGCGCTGCACTGGATCGCGCGCACCTGTGGTGTGCCGTTGACCACCGATCAGCTGCTGGAGGTGCTGTGATGGCTGCCATGGGTGAGGCGCTGGATCTGGAGCGGATGCGCGCCGACGTGGCGCGCGTGCTGGAGTGCACGCCGGCCGAGATCGGGGACGACGACAACCTGATCGACCTGGATCTGGACTCGATGCGCATGCTTGGCCTGGTCCTGGCCTGGGGCAACACTGGCCTGCCGCTGGAGTTCTCGCAGTTGGCCGAGCACACCACGCTGCGCCAGTGGTGGGGTGTGGTGCAGCAACTGCAGGCCGCGCAGAACGCATGAACGCCGCAGCGCTGGCCACGCCGGTGGCGTTGACCGAGGCCCAGGCGGGGCTGTGGTTCGCACAGCGGCTGGCACCGGACAATCCGTCATTCAATACCGCGCACGCGGTATGGATCGACGGCCCGCTGGACGTGGCCGCGTTCGTCGCAGCCGCAGACCAGGCTGCGCGCGAGGCCGAGGCTTTCGCATTGCGCTTTGCCGAAGGTGCCGATGGCCAGCCACTACAGTGGCATGACCCGGCACACGTGCCGTTGCTTTCGGTGCGCGATGTTTCTACCGAGGCGGATCCCGCCGCTGCGGCACGCAACCTGATGCACGCCGACCGGCTGAGCCCGGTCGATCCCGCCCGCGACCGGATCAGCCAGCAGGTACTGTTCGATCTGGGTGGCCTGCGCTGGGTCTGGTACCTGCGCGTGCATCATCTGGCGGCCGATGGCTACGGCATGGCGCTGTTCACTGATCGGGTGTGCGCGTTGTATGCCGGTCGTACCGGTGAGTCACTGCCGGGGCTGGCGGGCGTGCTGGCCGATGATGCCGCGTTTCGTGCCGATCCGCGCCGCGTGCAGGCCGGGCAGTGGTGGCGCGAGCACATGCAGGGCGCACCGGCAGGTGCAGGCCTGGCCGGCACGCTCGCGGCCAGTGACGACGCGCTGCGCTGGGTGCAGCCGCTCGATGCGGCATTCCGTGAGCTGTTGCTGCAGGCTTCGGTGCGTTGGCTGCAGCCCTGGCCGGATGTGCTGGTCGCGCTGGCGGCCGAGTACCTGCGGCGGATGAGTGGCGCCGATGAAGTGGTGCTGGGCGTGCCCTACATGGGGCGGTTGGGCAACGCGTCGGCGCGGGTGCCGGCGATGGTGATGAATGTGTTGCCGCTGCGCGTGGCGGCCGGCGAGGGCAGCGTCGAGGCCTTTGCCCGGGGCCTGGGTCGCCAGCTCAGTCAAGGCCGCAGGCACGGCCGCTACCGGGGCGAGCAGCTGCGCCGGGACCTGGGCCTGGTCGGCACGCAGCAGCGCCTGCATGGTCCATTGGTGAACGTGCAGCCGTTCTACAGGCCGCTGGCGCTGACCGACGTGCAGGCGACGCTGGAGGTGCTGTGCACCGGGCCGGTGGATGACCTGGCGCTGGGTTTCCGTGGCGATGGCCAGCACCTGCTGGATCTGGAGATCGAGGCCAATCCCGCGCTGTACAGTCGCGAGGATGTCGAGGCGCACGCGGTGAGGCTGCTGCATTTCGTGTCGGCGGCGCTGCAGGCTGACGATATCGAAACCGTACCCTTGGCGACGCCCATGGAGGCGCAACAGGTGCTGCAGGGTTTCAACGCCACCGCGCACGCGCTTCCTGAGACCACCTTGGTTGAATTGCTGCAGCAGGGCATGGATCGGGACCCGCACACGCCTGCGCTGGTGTTCGGCGATGCGACGCTGGATTACGCGACGCTGGAAGCGCGCAGCTTCGCGCTGGCGGCACAGCTGCGGGCAATGGATGTCGGCCCGGGCAGCGTGGTGGCGGTGGCATTGCCGCGCTCGCTGGAGCTGGTGATCGCGCTGGTCGCGGTGCTGCGTGCAGGCGCGGCCTATCTTCCGTTGGACCTCGCCCATCCCGACGAGCGGCTGGCGCGCATCTTCGCCTCGGCGCAGCCGGTGTGCGTTCTGGCTGCGGCGGAGATTTCGGCGCGCACGGCCGGCGTACCGGTGCTCGCGCCGGAGCAGTGGGCCGCGCTGAGCTTCGCTGCGCCCTGGGCCGATCCGGCGCCCAGCGATGCGGCCTATGTGATCTATACCTCCGGTTCGACCGGGGAACCGAAGGGCGTGGTCATCGAACACCACGCCATCGTCAACCGCCTGCTGTGGATGCGCGAGCACTACGGCATCCGCGCCGATGACCGCGTGCTGCAGAAGACCCCGGCCACCTTCGATGTGTCGGTCTGGGAGTTCTTCCTGCCGTTGCTATGCGGGGCAACGCTGGTGATTGCCGGGCCCGATGCGCATCGCGACCCCACCGAACTGGCGCGGCTGATCCGCGGGCATGGCATCACCACGGCGCATTTCGTGCCGTCGATGCTCGATGCCTTCCTCGCTGCACCGGCCTCCGAAGGCCTGCAGCTGCGACGGGTATTCACCAGTGGCGAGGCGCTGGACGCCGCGTTGCGCGACCGCTTCCACGCGCGCATGCACGCCGAGCTGCACAACCTGTATGGTCCGACCGAAGCCGCGGTGGACGTCAGCTACTGGCCGGCGTCGGCGCAGGATCGATCGCGGCCGGTGCCGATCGGCTTCCCGGTCTGGAATACCCGACTTTACGTGCTGGACGCGCGGATGCAGCCGGTGCCGGTCGGTGTGGCCGGTGACCTTTATCTGGGCGGTGTGCAGCTGGCGCGCGGCTATCTCGGTCGCGAGGACCTGACTGCCGAACGCTTCCTTGCCGATCCTTTCCTGGCGGGCGAGCGCATCTACCGCACCGGCGACATAGCGCGCTGGCGCAGCGATGGCGCGGTGGAGTACCTGGGCCGCAGCGACCATCAGGTGAAACTGCGCGGCCTGCGCATCGAGTTGGGCGAGATCGAGGCGGCTTTGCGCGAACTGCCGGGCATGGAGCGGGTGGAAGTGCTGCTGCGCCAGGATGCGCCCGGCGACGCGCGTCTGGTGGCGTATGTGCCGACTGCGCTTGCCGATGCCGTGATGCTGCGCAGCCAATTGGCCACGCGTGTGCCGGACTACATGGTGCCCTCGGCGTTTGTCGGCGTGGACCACTGGCCGGTGACCGCCAACGGCAAGCTCGACCGCAACGCGTTGCCGAAACCATCACAACATGAGGTCGCCGGATTGGCGCCGCGCACGCCGTTGGAACAGGAGCTGGCGTCGCTGTTTGCCCAGGCACTCGGGCGAGAAGCGCCGGTGGCGGTGGATGCGGATTTCTTCAGTCTCGGCGGTGACTCGCTGTCGGCGGTGCACCTGCTGCTGGCGATCGAACAGCGCTGGCGCTGCGATCTCGGTCTGGGGGCGTTGTTTGCCCAGCCCACCGTGGCCGCGCTGGCGGTTCGCATTGCCGAGCCACCCGCGCTGGCCGATCACGCACTGGGGCCGGTGATCGCGCTGGCCGCGACCGACGCTGCCGGGCCTACGCCGCTGTTCGTGCTGCACCCGGCCGGCGGCATCGCCTGGAACTACCGCACCCTGGCCCGGGCACTGCAGCCGGCACGCCCGGTATATGGCCTGCAGTCGCCGGCACTGGACGCGCGGCAGCCGCTGCCGAGCAGCATCGAGGCGATGGCCAGCGACTACGTACAGCGCGTGGTTGCATTGCAGCCAAAGGGGCCGGTACACCTGCTGGGCTGGTCGGTGGGTGGCATCCTCGCGCAGGCAATGGCGGTGCGACTGCATGAGATCGGGCGCGAGGTCGGCGAACTGGTACTGCTGGACGCCTATCCCAGCGAGTGCTGGCGGGCCGAGCCGGAACCCGATGCCATCGCCGCATTGCGGGCACTGCTGGCGATTGCCGGGCATGACCCGGATGCGCATCCGGAACTGGACAGCCGGGAGCGCATTCTCGCGTTCCTGCGTCGTGGTGGCAGTGCGCTGGGTAGCCTGCCGGATGTCGTGCTGGATGGCGTGGTGCGCGCCGTGACCGGCACCAATCGACTGATCCGTGAGCATATCCACCGGTCGTTCGATGGCACGCTGGTGCATGTGCGTGCGGGCCGGGATCACCAGGCGCGGCCACAGTTGCAGTCGGCGTTGTGGCGGGCACACGCGCGTAGGGTGCAGTCGTTGGAACTGCCGTTCCTGCATGCAGAACTGACCGGCCGCGATGCGGTGGCGCAGCTGGCGCCGTGGTTGTCGGCGCGGTTGCGCCAATGGGACGAGCAACAGGAGATCGCAACATGCAGTTGACCGGCTTTGAAGGCCGCGTGGCACTGGTCACCGGCGCTGCCGGCGGCATCGGCGAGGCACTGGTACGGTTACTGGCCGAGGCCGGTTGCACCGTGGTGGCGACCGATCGCGAGGCGCCTGTTACGGCAGATGTGCGTGTGCATACCTTCGCACTCGACGTGACCGACAGTGCCGCCGTGGACGGCTTGGTGGATCAGGTCGAGTCCAGCATCGGGCCGATCATGCTGGGCGCCAGCGTGGCCGGTGTGCTGCATGTGGGCGGCGTGACCGAGACCGGCGATGACGACTGGCGCCGGGTGTTCGCGGTGAACACCGACGGGGTGTTCCATGTCGGGCGTGCCCTGGCGCGGGTGATGTCGCCGCGCGGGCAGGGCGCGATGGTTACCGTCAGCTCGAATGCGGCCGGTGTGCCGAGGCATGGCATGGCCGCCTATGCGGCATCCAAGGCCGCCGCCACGATGTTCACCCGCTGCCTCGGGCTGGAGCTGGCGCCGTTGGGCATCCGCTGCAACATCGTCGCCCCGGGCTCGACGCTGACCCCGATGCAGACCGGCATGTGGCAGGACGAGCACGGCGCCGAACGGGTGATCGCCGGCAACCTGGAGACCTACAAGGCCGGCATTCCGCTGCGCAAGCTGGCCGCCCCCGAGGACATCGCGCACTCGGTGATGTTCCTGCTCTCCGAGCAGGCCGGGCACGTAGCGATGAGCGACCTGTACGTGGACGGTGGCGCCACCCTGCGCGGCTGAGGTCTGGTAGTGCCGGCCGCTGGCCGTCAACCTCATTCAACTTCAGACATCTCCCAACCCCCATCGAGGCTTGGCCTGACAGCCAACGCCCAATGATCGACCCACCATGGCGCATGAGCAGCCATCGCCTCCGCCTGGGCCGTCACTCGATCATCGGCCAGGCCTATGTCCTGACAACCACGACCCACCAGCGCCGCCGGCTCTTTGAAAGCGAAGCTGCAGCAGCATGTGTAATCGACCAGTTCCATTACATCGAACAGCGCGGGCTCGTACGGTCACACGCATGGGTCGTCATGCCGGATCACGTCCACTGGATGTTCGAGCTGCGTGCAGCTGACCTTCCCGACATCGCGCGCCGGATGAAGTCGTCGAGCGCGCTTGCCCTGAATCGCCTGGCGGGCCGTCGAAGCACGGTGTGGCAGCCCGGCTACTTCGATCATGCATTGAGGACCGAAGAGTCGCTGGCGCGGCAGGCGTTGTACATCCTGGGGAATCCGGTACGCGCCGGTCTCGCTGGACAGATTGGCGAGTATCCCTATGCGTGGTCGGCCTGGATGTGATGCCGGTCAGCGGCCGGCACTACCACAGCAGAACCGACGCGCAGCGTAGATCGCGTTCCGGCGCACAGAGCACCCTCGGTGGTAGTGCCGGCCGCTGGCCGGCAACCACATGACCCGCGCAGAGATGCGTAGCTGCCGGCCAGCGGCCGGCACCATCATTCAATGTTCAGCGCGACCATTCGCTGTTCAGCGCCGCCTGCGCGCGCTTCGGCCGTGGTCGGCCTGGATGTGATGCCGGCCAGCGGCCGGCACTACCACAGCAGAGCCGACGCGCAGCGCAGATCGCGTTCCGGCGCACAGAGCACCCTCGATGGTAGTGCCGGCCGCTGGCCGGCAACCACATGACCTGCGCAGAGATGCGTAGCTGCCGGCCGGCGACCGGCACTACCATTCAGTGTTCAGCGCGGCTTGCGCGTACGCTTTGGCTTTGTGGTATCACCGCCGCTGGCGGCGCTGTCCTGCAGCGCCTGCAGCCAGGACAAGGTGTCCACATAGTCGATGAAGTGGCGAAGGTAGCCGGGGCTGGCGGCCTGCATCATGTCGAGCATGCGTTGCACCAGTACCGCCGAGTTCAGCGGGCCGCCATCGGCCGGGGCCTCGGCGCGTAGCGAGCGGCGCACCTGCAGTTCGCTGCGCAGCTCCGACCATTCGCGCTGCACCTGTTGCAGCATCGGCACCTGCGGGTAATGCGGCAGCGAGCGCGACCCCGCATCGAGGTCACGCACCAATGCGCGCAGGCCTTCCAGGGCGGGCGGTTTACTTGCCATCCGCCGCCTTGGGCTTGGGAATCGGCGCGATTTCCACGCGGCGATTGCGCGCGCGGCCTTCCTCATTGGCGTTGGAACTGACCGGCTGCTCGCTGCCGAACGCGGCGGCGAACACGGCGTCGGCCGGTACGCCATCGGCGATCAGGGTGCGGGTCACGGTCAGCGAGCGCTGCGCGGACAGCTCCCAGTTGTCAGCAAAGCGGCGGTTGCCTTCGCGCACGGGCGCATCGTCGGTGAAGCCGCTGACCATCAGGATCTCTTCGCGGCTGCCCAGATAGGCGGCCAGCGGTGCGGCCAGGCTGCGCAGCAGCTCCTGGCCTTCCGGCTGCAGCTGGTCGGAGTTGAGCGCGAACAGCACGCTGCCGCTGATGCCGATGCGGCCATTCACCAGCGTCACGCGGCCGGCCGCCAGCGGTCCGGCCAACGCTTGCTCCAGCGTCTGCAGGCGCTTGGCCTCGGCCTGGCGCTGCTTCACTTCCTGCTCCAGCCGCTGCGACAGCTCCAGCTGCACCGCGACCACACCCACCAGGATCAGCACGAACGCACCCAGCAGCACCGACATCAGGTCGCCGAAGGCGGCCCAGATCGGCGCGTGCGAGCCGCCATCGACCTCCAGCTCGTCGCTCATGCGCTGCCGGCCTTGCCGCGGCGTGTGGCCAGCTGCTGCAGTTCTTCCATCACCTGCTTCTGCGACAGCAGGCTGAGGTCGACCACCTCGCGCGCCTGCGCTACGTAGTAAGCCAGTTGCTCATCGCTTCGGGCCAGCGAGGCATCCAGTGCACCACCGATCTGTTCCAGGCGGCCGGAAAGCTCGGTGGCGGCACTGCCGAACTGCGCGACCGCTTCACCGAAGGCGCCGGCCAGCTGGCCGACGTCACCCGCGCTGCCGGTAAGTGCTGCCGCAATGCCATCCAGCTTGCCGGTCTCGGCGGCGATATGATCGGTAAAGCGGTTGCCGACACGCTCCAGCAGCTCGGCCGAACCGCCAACCAGTGCGTCCACCGCGGTGCGCTGTTCGTGCGATGCGTGGTTGATCGCATCGAGCAGGGTCTGCACGGTGGCCAGCAGGCGGCCGCGCTCTTCCAGCATTGCGTTGTCGCGTACCAGGCTCTCGGACAGCGTGCTGCGCAGCTCGTTGATGACATCGGCGGCAGCCTTCGGCGCGGCCGCGGCGGTCTGCAGCAGGGTGGACACTTCGGCCAGCGTGGCACTGGCCTGCGCGCGACCGTTCTCGCCGATCTGCTGTGCGGTGGCCGCCAGCGCGTCGCAGACCCGTTGCTGCTGTGCAGCCAGGCGTTCGCCATTGGCCTGCAGGCGCTCGGCCAGCTCGGTGGAAACGTGCTGCAGGGCATCGCTCCAGCGCTGCAGGCGCTGTTCGTCACCGGCCTGCAGTTGCGCCTGCAGGGCGGCGTGGGCCTGCTGCAACTCGGCGCTGACCGCGTCCCAGCGTGCCTGGCGCTGCTGCTCGCGGCTGTCCAGGCTGGCCTGCAGTTGGGCATGCGCAGTCGCGGCGGCGGCCTGGGCGGCTTGCCACTGTTGCGAGCGCTGCTGTTCGTGGTCCTGCAGCAGCGACTGGCTGGCGCTGTGGCGCTGTTCCAGTGCCTGCAGCAGTGCCTGCGCGTGCTCGTCCAGCTGCTGGCCGGCCGCCAGCAGCGCCTGCTGCTGGCGCTCGATCAGCGCGCTGTTCAGTGCCTGCTGCTGCTCGATGGCGGCGCGCCAGGCCTCGGCGTTGCCGTTGGCATCGGCCTGCAGGCGCTCGCCGATGCGCGCGATCAACGCTTCGGCATGCGTGCCCTGGCCATCGCTGAAGGCCTGCAGGTGCTGGCGCAGATCACTCACCAGCGCCTGCTGCGCCTGGGACTGTTCACTCACCACCTTGGCCCAGCTGGCTTCGGTGGCGACCCGGCTGCGTTCGAAACCGTCGCTCAGGCCCGCCAGCTGCTGTTGCACGGCCCGCTCGACACGGGCATGCAACGCTTCGCCATGGTGAGCCAGACCGGCCAGGGTGGTCTCGGCCATCGGCTGCAGCGCGCCACCGATGGCCGCGGCACTGGCTTCGGCACCTTCGCGCAGCGACTGCTGCAGCGACAGGGCCAGGCGTTCCTGCAGCGCCTGGCTCTGCGTCAGGAACTCGGCCTGGCCTGCCAGCAGGCGCTCATTGGCGGCCGCACTGTGCTGTTCAAAGGTGCTGGTCATCGCCTGCAGGCGGTCGACCAGCGCCGGCAGCGCGGCGGACTGTGCCTGCAGCAGGCGCAGCGATTCGGCGCGCTGCCAGGCCTGCGAATACGGGTGCAGGTCGCCGGCAATGGCGCGGTCCAGCTGCTGCACGGCCTGCAGGCGGTCGCGGCGCAGCAGCGCGGCCAACAGGCCGAGCATGGCCGAGCTGGCCACGCCCGCGATCGAGGTACCGAAGGCCACCGCCAGGCCCTGCACCGGCGAGGCCAGCGAGCCGCGGATCGCGGCCATGTCGGTGGCGCTCTGCAGGGCCAGGCCAGTGCCGCGCAGGGTATCCATCATGCCCAGCAGGGTGCCGAGCATGCCGAGCAGCACCAGCAGGCCGACCAGGTACGGGGTCAGCACCGGCGCGGGCAGGGCAGTGCGCTCGCCTTCCACGCGCAGGCGCACGGCGTTGCGCAGGCCCACCGGCACGCGCTCCAGCCAGGGGGCGAGGCTTTCCTTCGCGCTGGACAGGTCATTCAGTGCGGCGCGCAGGCCGTTGCTGGCCTGGCGGTAGCGGTACAGCTCCACGCCGCCGGCGATGTAGCAGGCCGCGATGATTGCCGCCACCGCTGCACCCAGCGGATGCACCGAAACGTAGCCAATGCCGATCCAGCACACGGCCAGCAGGCCGACAAGGAAAACAACGACATGGAGAGCAGTTCTGGACATGGTGTTCCGGTCAGTGGGAGCGCAGGGCGTCTTGCAGCCCTTCGATCGGGTGGAAGCGCAGCTGCAGCTCGGCGAGCAGCAGCGTGCGCATGTCATGGCGGAAGGCCGCGCGCCAGCCGGGCTGGCCATGCACGCGTTCAAAACGGGCGCCGAGCACCGCCGGCGCGGTGGCCAGCAGGCTGTGCTCGCGCGGGGTGAGGGTCTGTTCCATCACCGCATCAACCTCGGCCAGTCGCGCCAGCTCCGGCGAGACCTGTACCAGCTGGTCGCGCAGGCGGCCGCGCAGGCGCCCGGTGGCGGTCTGGATGGCCTGCTGCAGCACCCGGTAGCGCTGGCGCAGCGAAGCGAAGTTGGGTGCGGCAGCGGCCTCGGCCAGGTCCAGCAGGCGCTCGGCCTCGGCGTCCTCGCGGATCGAGGCCAGCAGGCTGGCATAGGCCTGGGCGCAGTCGGCCAGTACATCCTCGGCCCCCTCGGCAGCTTCGCCGGGCTCGGGCAGGCGTCCGCCCAACGCGCCGGACAGGGCCACGGCACGGCTCCAGTCCACCCACTGGCCGAGGCGATCGGTCAGAGCGGGACTGCTGGCCGGCATCGCGCCGTCGCTGAGACGGGCGAGCAGGCGGAGGAACTCCGGTCCACCCAGGACCGGCTGCGCTGCGTTCGCCATCAAGGGGTGAGGGGCCAAAAACCGCTGATTTTACAGCCAGATGACCCCGGCTGGATGAAGGCGGGGCTTGGGTGGCGGTACCCGCAGGCGCGACAAGGCTTAGAATGTCCGGCTGCATCCACCCGTTCGACCCCTGGAGTACCCCCATGACTGTTGCGCAGTTCTACCCGATCGGCACCCCCGGACAGCCCTGGGGCAACGTGGAACGCGCACAGTGGCGGGCCCGCCAGCAGCGCCAGCGCAGCTACCACGATGACGTGGTGGCCGCCCTCGAACGCCTGGACGACAGCGTTTTCGACGTGATCCAGTACGGCCAGCTGGACTATGCGCCGGACCATTATCCGCTGTTCGCGGTGGTCAACCACGACTGGAACCCGGCGCTGCCGACCGCGCTGATCACCGGCGGCGTACATGGCTACGAGACCAGCGGCGTGCACGGCGCCCTGCAGTTCCTGGAACAGCAGGCCGAGCGTTACCTGGGTCGGCTGAACCTGATCGTGGCGCCGTGCGTCAGCCCGTGGGGCTACGAGCGCATCCAGCGCTGGAACCCGGATGCGATCGATCCGAACCGCAGCTTCCGTGACGGTGGCCAGATCGAGGAAGCGGCCGCCCTGATGCGCTGGGTGGCCGAGCGCAAGCCGAACCTGCTGGTGCACCTGGACCTGCACGAAACCACCGACAGCGACCTGCACGAGTTCGATCCGGCGCGTTGCGCCCGCGACGGCAAGCCGTTCGAGCGCGACACGATTCCCGATGGCTTCTATGTGATCGGCAACAGCGAAGACCCGCAGGCCGAGTTCCAGAAGGCCCTGATCGCCGCAGTGGCGCCCATCACCCACATCGCTCCGGCCGATGCCGACGGCAACCTGGTCGGCCTGCCGCTGCAGTCGCCGGGCGTGGTCTGGGGCGAGTCGCGTTCGATCGGCGCCTGCGCCGGCTTCACCGACGCACGCTTTGCCACCACCACCGAGGTCTACCCGGACAGCCCGCGCACCAACCCGCAGGAATGCAACGACGCCCAGGTGGCGGCGGTGTGCGCCGGCCTGGATTTCGCCCTGGCGGCGCAGTAGCGCATCAACACGAGGTAGCGCCGGGCCCTGCCCGGCGGGTCGGGCGTGCGCTAGCCCAGCAGGATCACGCCCCACACCGTACCGACCATCAGCAGCGCGGTGGTCTGTGCGGCGCTGCCCATGTCCTTGGCGTTCTCGGATAGTGGGTGGTGGTCAAGCGAGATGCGGTCGACCACCGCTTCGATGGCCGAGTTGAGCAGTTCCACCAGCAGGCTGATGAAGCAGGCCGCCAGCACCACGGCGCGTTCGACCCTGCTGATGTCCAGCAGGAACGCGGTGGCGATCAGCAGTGCATGCAGCAGCAACAGCTGCCGGAAGGCTGCTTCGCCACGGAAGGTGGCAATGAAGCCATCGCGCGAATGGATCAGCGTATGGAAGATACGGCGAAGCCCGGTCTTGCCGTGCGGGTACTTGCCGCTGTCCCTGGGGTGAAGTGGCTGCATGCCGGTCCTGCCATGAGTTGACCTCACGACAGGATGTGCAGGCAGGCGTCGGGAAGGCGTCGGACGCCCGTTGGATTTTCCTTCAGCCGCCTTGGCGCTGCGCCTGGATGGCCTGGTCGAGGGCGTCCAGCTCATCCGTCGGCGAGGCCAACCATGCCGGGTACGCCTCGGTCTCGACGAAGGCGGAGGATCGCAGCACGTCATCTAACGCCGGATTGTCCTTCTCCGCATGGCGCAGCAGGCCGGACATCAGCCCGCAGATGCGGACTGCGGCCTGGAAGGCGCCCTGCAATGAACCGGCCGGCTCGGTGACCGTGTTGAGGAAGGCCGCATAGGCCGGCCCATCGAAGACGAAGTCCTCGCGCCGCTGGAAGGCATCACCGTTGAGGTTGGCTTCGCCAGAGACGTGCCGCGAGAATCCCCAGGACCAGATGTCGAGGAAACGCAGGTCATCCAGCATCCGGCGCGCATCGTCATTCAGTGGAACGGCGCCGGACAGGGCGTGCTCCAGCGTGGCCGCCGCGAAGGGCTCGGTGCCCTCGTGGGCCAGGAAATCGCTCAGGCAGCGCAGGGCACCGGGATGATGCGGGTCCAGCTGCAGCGCCCGGTAGATCACCCGCGCACCTTCGACGTGACGGCCCTGGGCGATGAAGATGTTGAGGGCATGGTGCGCGAGCTGGTCGGCGCTGAGGTCGGCAATGCGGGTCATCGGGTCTGGCGGGCATGGACGAAAGGTGTGCGCCAGTCTGACAGATCGCTCAATCGGCCGGGCTGCGTGAATCGCGGATCGAATAGATCACCGAGAAGTCCTGGGGTGCCGCTCGCGCATCAGCGCGCGTAGGTTCGCCAGAAAAGCACGTGGTCTTCGGCCGTGTTGACGGCGACGAAGACGGATTTTCGGGATTCGGGCGCGCAGCGAAAGACGCGGTACGACGACTTGAGCGTCCCGTCGCCCGGCCACCAGTATCGATCGAACGCAACAGGATCGCTGCTACTGAATGTCGTTGCCTGGCAATCCGCCGGCAGCTGCAGTGATACCGCAGGGCGTTTGGTGAAGGCCAGCGCGCTGGTGTTCGAGTCGAGGTCATGTACCTCCCGCAGATCGGTCGCCGCTTGCGGCACCCAGCCGGGAATCCACCCCTTGTTCACCCTGTCGGAGTCAAGCGCCTCCTGCAGGGTGTCGAACGAACTGTCCATCACCATACCGCAGGCGCATAGCGCGATACAGAACGTCACGACAATGGCGCGCCTGGCCCATGCAACGGGGCTGGTCATCCTCGTCATGCTCTGCGGAAAGCAGCCTACCCACTTCTTAGGGCGGCAAGCGCTTGAGCCGCGCTTCCAGCCCCGGTCGTACGGCCGGTCGCAGGGTTCTGCATGGCGCTGCGCCTTGCGCGCGTACTGCTGCATGAACAGGCCGATCTCCTGCGCGATCCTGTCCTTCCGGCTCTTGCCTGCCATCGACGGGCGTCCCTGTGTTCATCCTGAATCATCGGTCGGCGCACGCCAGCACGGATGACGGG
This sequence comes from Stenotrophomonas sp. YJH_SMC_81, assembly GCF_059370875.1. Classification (NCBI taxonomy): domain Bacteria; kingdom Pseudomonadati; phylum Pseudomonadota; class Gammaproteobacteria; order Lysobacterales; family Lysobacteraceae; genus Stenotrophomonas; species Stenotrophomonas sp. YJH_SMC_81. The sequence continues at coordinate 21,403 of NZ_JCAFUB010000011.1, forward strand.
CGCCGCAACAGGCCGGTTTGACGTTGAGGAAGGTCTGCGCGGATGATGCGCGGGCGCGCGGCGCAGGAGGGGATCTGTCAATGGGGCAACTTGACGTGGTGGAGCATGCCGGTGTTCCCTTTACCCGCTATGCCAGCCGTGAATGCAGTGGTCTCTGTGCGCAGCGATGGTGGTATGAGAACCGGTTGGGCCTGGATACCGAAGCCTGGTCGGTGGAATTGGATGCTTCCGATCGCGTGCTCGCAACGTCGCGCTTGACGTCACCCTAGAAGACCGCGACGAACGCATGCGCATCCATCGACCTTTCGTCTTCATCGCAAGCCTGGCCCTGATGGCGTTGTGCGGACTGATGGGCGTACTGGTGCTCATCCATGGCTTCAACGAGCAGGGCCTGCGCTGTGGCAGGCTGTGCTCACTGGAGGTCTCCATTCGCCTGCTCTTCGGTGATCGGGGATTCGAAATACTGGTGGCGATGGGACTGTTTGCCACAGCGCTGATGTGCGCGTATATCGCACTGCGGGAGGGCATGCATGCCGGGCGGCCGCGGAGGCAGGTGCAGCGTCGGGGGCGCAAGCGCCGCCGACCGTCACAGCCCCGGTCGTGAGTATCCCTCCACGTGGCGTGCTGCCGCGCGGAGGGACACCGCAGGAGGTCTCAGCGATGCAGCGCGTCGATGATCAAGCCGGTCGCGATCTCCACCAACAGATACTCGGTGTCGGACTGGCGCACCCAGCGCTGGCCGCGACCCGGATTGCGCAGGTCGTAGCGCGCGTAGTCGTCTACCCAGTAGCGGCGGTCCACTTCGGCCCAGGGCAGGCGGTCGCCACGACGCCAGGCCTTCTTCTGCCAGCCCGGCGGCGGCGCATCGCGGTTGTGCGGGCCGCCTGCATGCGGCGGCGGGCCGTTGCCGCGGGCGTGGTGCGGCGGATCGGCGAAGGCGGGGGCCGCAGCCAACGCGGTGGCGGTGGTCAAGGCGATGGCAAGCAAACGTGTGGTCTTCATGGAGATGCCTCCGTCATGGCCGCGGCATGCGGCGCTGTGGCGGGAATATAGGGCAGGCAGCGTGAATGAATACGGGTGTGCGCGGCACTTTCCTGAACACACGGCGTGACGTGCAGTCGCCGCCCCGGAACGGATCACCGGGTCCCGTCCCGGGCCGGATCCGTTGCGCCCCAACCACCGCCCAGTGACAGGAACAGATCCATCTGGCGATCGACCCGGTCCGCGCGCGATGCGGCCAACGCGGACTCCGCATCTGCCAGTGCGGCCTGGGCCGAAAGCACATCGAGAAAATCGATCCTGCCGAAACGGTAGAGCTGCTGCGCCTGCCCCGCGGCCCGCGCTGCGTCCCCACGCGCCTGTGCCAGGCTGCGCTCGCGTTCGAGCTCCTGCGTGCAGGCAGAAAGCGCAGTCTCGGTCTGGCGCAGTGCCTGCAGCACCGCGCCGTCAAAGGAAGCAAGAGCGGTATCTGCATTGGCACCGGCCGCTGCGATGCGGGCCTTGGCCACGCGGCGGTTGGGCCAGTGCCATGACAGCAGCGGCCCGACGCTCGCCCCGAAACCGTTGGCGGAAAGCAGCTGCCCTCGCATGCCCGCCGTGCCCAGGGACGCGCCCAGGGTGACCTGCGGATAGAGTTCCGCGGTCTCTACGCCGATCATGGCCGTGGCCGCGGCAAGGCTCCGCTCGGCGGCACGTATGTCGGGGCGCCGCTGGAGCAGCTGCCAGCCCTCACCGACCGGCAGCGCCTGCTGCAGCTCAGGGGGCTGGGGGCAGGCTTCGGCCTCCCTGGGATAGTCTGCCGGGACCCTGCCCATCAGTGCGGCCAGTTCGAACAGTGCGGCCTGGCGTTCTGCCAGCAGGTGCGGTACCGCCGCCGCGCTGCGGTTGACCGCGGCTCCGGCACGGCTGACATCGAAGTCCGTTCCACGCCCGCCTGCAGCCAGGCGACGGGTTGCCTCCAGCGTGGCGCGCTGTATCGCCAGCACATGCCGGGTCGCAGCGAGCGTGTGATTGCTTGTGCAGATCTGGAGATAGGCACGGGTGACAGCTGCAGCGACGACCACGCGGACCTGGTCCCGTGCCGCAGCGATGGCCTCCGCGTCCGCGTTGGCGGCTTCGATGCCGCGGCGGATGCCACCTGCAAGATCCAGTGGATAGGAGAGGTGGAGGCCCAGCGCGTACGACTGCGGCGCGGCCGACGCCTGGGTGTAGCCACCGGCATGGACGAGCGTGCCGGATGCATCCACGTCCCCTTGCACGGCACCGCGCGCGCGGTACTCCAGCACGGTCGCGGTGGCGCGCCGAAGGTTGGCATCGGCGGCGCGCAGGTCGGTATTGGCCGCCAGTGCCTCGCGTACGTAGGCGTCAAGCTGAGGGTCGCCATACAGTTGCCACCATCGATCCGGTGGCGCGTCGTGGCTGAACGGTGCGTCCTGGCCTGAGACGAACGCCCGCGCAGCCCGTTGTGAAGCTGCGACGGCATTCGCAGGCAGGTGATAGTCGGGGCCGGAGACGCAGGCCGTCATCGGCAGCAGCAGGGCAAGCAGCCCACCGCGTAGTGTTCGCAAGCTCACTTGCAGGCTCCCTGTGCCGAGGGCGTGATGGTCACACTCGCAGTGCGACCGACGATCAGGCGGGTATCCGGCCGCGCATCATCAATGCGGATGCGTACCGGGATCCGCTGTGCCAGCCTCACCCAGGTGTAGGTCGGCGCCACCGCCGGCAGCAGGTTGTGGGTGCTTGAGCGCTGATCGTCGGCAATGCCGGCGGCGATGGTATCCACGTGCCCGCGCACGTCGTGGTCGTCGCCCATCAGCCGGGCCACGGCGGCATCGCCCTCGGTGATGCAGGCCAGCTTGGTTTCCTCGAAATAGCCCTCGATGCGCAGGCTGCGGGTGTCGATCAGCGCCAGCGCCTGTGCCCCCGGCTGCAGGTAGTCGCCCGCGTGCAGGTCCAGGTTGGTGACGATGCCATCGGTGGTCGCACGCACCTCGGTGCGTTGCACATTGAGCCGGGCAACGCGCTGTTCGGCCCGCGCCTGCGCCAGGGCGGCCAGCTCGGTATCGACCTTGGCGGCATTGCGTTCGCGGGTTTCCGAAGCGACCAGGTTGCCCAGTGCGTCGTCCCGCGTCGATTCGCGGCGGGCCAGTGCCAGCGTGGCGCGTGCGCTGCTGGCCGCTGCGTCGGCCTTCTCAAGTGCGGCAGCGAAGCGCGGCTGGTCCAGCACCAGCAGCAGCTGTCCGGCGCTCACCCGCTGGTTGTCGTGCACCAGCACCTGGGTGACCAATCCCCCCATGTCCGACGCAACGCGCACCACGTCGGCGCGCACCCGCCCATCGCGCGTCCACGGGCGTGTTTCGTAGCGATGCCAGATGGCCAGTGCAGCGACGACGGCAATTGCGAACACCACCAGGGTTGCGCTCCAGCGCCCGATGACAGCAAGCGTGTGTTTCATCTCATTTCTCGAACAGGGGCGCGAGCCGGATCATCAGCTCCGCCAGGATCACGAACAGGGACAGACCCACCAGTGGCCACGCGGCGAACAACCGGTACAGACCGAGGCTGGCGAGGAAACGTGAGGTCAGTACCGACAGCGCCAGCGCGGCGACGGCCACCGCAAGCAGGCCGGGAATCAGCACGCCGTCAATCGAAAGATCAGGAAGCATGAGGTCAGCGCCGGTGGGTGAACAAAGGTACGAGAAGGTCGCGGCGCAACCCGCAGAGCAGGTGCGACAGATGCTCCCGATCAGCCCCACTGCTGGTAACCACTGCTTCGCGCATTCGGTCCAGCACTTCCAGAAGATGGGTGTCGATACGGCGCGGCGGGTGGGCACGAACCCTGAAATGCTCGGCGATGCGTTCGATCAGCAGTGCATGAAGCGCCCGGACCTGCGGATTGTCCAGGCACCTTTCCAGTGCGCGAAGTTGGCTGGATGCACGTGCCGCACGAACATCCGCAAACAATGCCCGCAGGTCGTGTCCTGCGCTGGAACGGCCCTGCAGCCTGGGAGCGAGCAGCCCAATTCGATCCAGCATGCGGCTGAGCCAGGCGCGTGTCACATCACCTTGTCCGGCGGCGTGTCGTGCGATGTCCCGGCGGATCGAACGCTCCAGCCGAGCGCGGTTGCGGCCCGCATCGGCGGTCTGGAACAGCTGCATGCTGCACAGTGCCACCGTCGTACCGATGAACAATGCAACGCTGTTGTTGAGTGCGCCGACGATGTTGACCGTATTGGTCGCGCCCAGTCCCGCGATGAGCGGAAACGTCAGCACCACGCCCAGCGCAGCCATGATGAAGGGAGGCCGGGCCAGGAACGATCCGCACAGCAGCAGCGCAGGCGCCAGCGCGGCAATCAGGCCGACGAAATCGGACAGCGCGGGGAAGATCAGCAAACCGTAGAGCAGGCCGACGGCAACGCCGATCAATGACCCCACCAGATAGCGCATGACATGCGGCGCAGGCGCTTCGATCGTGCCGAACAGCACGCACGCCGTGCCGATGATGGACACCGCCGTGGCGCCCTCCGACCAGCCGGTGACGATCCACAGAACGCAGCTCAGCAGGATGCCGACGAACGCGCCCAGCGCGCTGCGCAGGGCAAGCTGATGATCCCGGTGAAGCGCCGCACCACGCGCATGTCGCGCAAGGCGAGCAGGTACATGCAGGCGCCAGTCGGGCCGGGCAGTGTGCAGTTGCGCCTGCAGCACGCGGCAGTCGGCGTGGGCCAGGTCGAGCTCGGCCTGTTGCGTGGCGAGGCTGGCCTGCAGCAGATCGCGCCAGCCGCTTGCATCCATTGTGCCGGCCTGCGGTGAACGCAGCCGAGCGATGGAATCTTCCACCGCGCTGGACAGCATCAGGACGTCCAGCATCCGGTCATGCAGGGCGCGCAGGATCTGCACTTGGGCCACGCCGTGGGCGCTGTCGAAGGGCAGGTGGATCGACAACACGTGCAGATCAAGCAGGTCGGCTGCCACTTTCGAGCGGTCCGTCACCAGCACCGTGTCCGATGCACCGGCGCGCATGTCCCGTGTCCATCGTTCCGCATCATCCAGCACGGCAGCAACCCGTGCGTGCACGCGCGACGAAACCCGGCGCGGCAGCACCAGCCCATGTACCAGCGTAGCCGCCAGGATGCCGATGGCGATTTCCTGCACCCGTGTGATGGCAATGGTGAACACGTCTGCCGGCACCATCACCGCCGGAAACCCGATCAGGCTGGTGGTATAGCCGGCCAGCAGGAACGCATAGGCACGCGGCGTGCGGTCGAGCATCGCCAGGTACAGGCACAGCGCCATCCACGTGGCGAGTGCGGCGCTCAGCATCAGGGGGGCATTGGCGAAACGTGGCACCAGCGCGACGGTGGCGACGGCCCCGCCCACGGTACCGAGCAGGCGGAACAGGCCGCGGCTGAGTGTCGCCCCGGAAAGGGGCTGCGACACCAGATAGACCGTGCCGATCACCCAGAACGGGCGATTCAGGCCGATCCGCAGGGAGACATACAGCCCCAGCGACGCGGCGAGCAGGCATTTGAGCGAGAACAGCACCGCCTCCTGGTCGGTCCGGAGGGCAGGGCTTTTCAATCGGGCGAATGCCTGGAGCAGGTGGGGAAGGAAAGGTGTGGGGAGGTGCATGCGGCTCATGCTAGTGATCGGCCGCAACGACTAATTTCGCTACAATGACAATCAATCGCTAAAACCGGTCAATGTGAGAATGGCTCGCATTTCGCTCCCCGGCTTTGACCTGGACCCGGACGAGACCGACCGCCCGGCGGTTGCCAGCCGCCTGCAGGTGGCCGAGCACGACGCAGAGATTCCCGTGCATGAACACCGCAAGGGCCAGCTCATTCTTGCGCTGCATGGCGCGGTGACCTGCGAAGTGGCCAATGCGTTGTGGATCGTTCCGCCCCAGTGTGGCGTCTGGATCCCGGGCGGCATGCCGCACAGCAATCGCGCCACCGCCAACGCGCGCCTGTGCTACCTGTTCGTCGAGCCCGGCGTCGTCGACCTGCCGGCGCAGTGCGTGACGCTGGCGATCTCGCCGATGCTGCGCGAGATGATCCTGCACCTGGCCGACGCGCCGCTGGACTACCCGCATGGCAGCCACACCGACCGGTTGGCGCGGGTGTTGCTGGACGAGCTGGTACAGATGCCGGCCGAGCATCTGTCGTTGCCGGTCAGCCATCACCCGAAGGTGCGTGCGCTGGCGGCGGCGCTGTCGGCGGATCCGGCAGATCGCAGCACCATCAGCCAGTGGGCGGTGCGCCTGGCCCTGGGCGAGCGCACATTGACCCGGCTCATCGAACGGGAAACGGGCTTGTCCTTCGGGCGCTGGCGGCAGCAGCTGCACCTGCTCATCGCCATTCGGGAACTTGCCACGGGCGCACCGGTACAACGCGTTTCCGAGACGCTGGGCTATGAGTCGGTGACGGCCTTCATCACGATGTTCAAGAAGGCGCTTGGCCTTTCCCCGGCGCGGTACTTCGCGGTGCGCTTGCGTGGGCGGTAGCGGGGAACAACGGGCGAAGCCGTTGCCTGGAACTGCTACTTCGAGGTGTCGGAGACCGATTGAATCGCGGCCACCACCGCAGCGGGTTCCTCGCGCTGGAGGGTGAGGCCGGTTGCCAGGTAGCGGTGCGAGCCGCGCGTGAAGCCCGGGAAGAGCAGGGCGTGTGTGGGAGATTGTGCTGGTAGTTTTGTGAGCTATGAACACGGACTCCCTGTAGAGGAAGTCATGGGAGCCCGGCGTAGGCCGCTGAATGGCCACGGATGCTTGAATCTGTGACCGGTTACGCGACTCCACACTTGAATGTGCAAGCGTCCTCGACGATAAAGGCGGCATGTGGCACTGCCGCATTCCGGACCAGGGACGATCCGATGCACGACGCGTGGGCTCAGCTCCGCGTTCTCGTTCCCGCCGGCGCTGTGTTCGTCCAGGAAGGAGAACAGGGATGTTGGAACGACTGAAGACCCTCTCGCGTGCCGCGCTGGCGATTGTTGCCGCTGGCTGCATTGCGCCGGCTGTTGTACAGGCGCAGGAAAGCAAGATCACCTGGCGTATTTCGCAGCCCGGTGGCGATGCGACCCAGTACAAGACCCAGCAGGCGGCGGTGGCCGGCATCAAGAATCTGCCGGCGCCCAGCCCCTTCCCGCCGGAGTTCCAGTTCGGCTGGCAGTACGTCGACAAGATCAAGTCGAAAGTCGTGGACTTGAACGGAAACACGGCGATTACCTACTGGATGGGAAAGACTCAGCCCTCCGATCCTGACTGGACTTACTACGGCGCGGGTGATGGTGGCTTCCTGTCCGAAGAGGAAGTGCTGGAAGCGCTCATTGCAGACTTGCAGGACATCAATCCCCAGTGTCCTGGGGAAACTGCTGTGCCGGAAGGAGAATGGGGCCCAACTGCTCCAGGGATGGACGGAATTTCGGAGGTCAGGGAGTACCGGGTCACCGGCATGCTGGGCAGCAATTCGGCGGAGTCTCCGTGCGTGCCCTTCGACGCAGGAACGACAGGGCTTGCTCGCATGCGACGCTTGAACTGCCCGATCCCCTTCACGCAGTGGTCCAACACACACAACGCCTGCGTCAGCGAAGAATTCGTTGCAACCATCACCTCGAAGTCGCAGAAGTGCGACAAGGACGGCGGCAACGGTAGCTGCCCCATGTCCCGCAACGATACAGCGGCGAACATGAGTCCGATTCCCGACAAGGACCCGGCCTCCAACGGCGGTACCTGCGACGGCAATGTCGGCAACCCATGTGATGTCAAAACGGGCGAGAAGTACGAGATCGCGCCGGACTTCGATCTGGGCTGGATCGCGCTGACGCGCTTCTATCACTCCGGCATCTCCACCTCATCCGGTGGCTTCGGCTATGGCTGGACCCATTCGCTGGGCGCCCACCTGGCACTGGACGGCGTTGACAGCGTGGGCATCATTGAAAGCACCGGTTTCCAGCGTGCATTCAAGAAGACCGGCCAAGCCTATGAGGCGGACGACGACAGTGGTGACCGTCTGGTCCAGAACGGCAACTGGACACTGTACTCGGCGGATTCCATCTCTACCTTCGGCGCGGACGGGCGTCTTGCCGCCAAGCGCTTCCCGGATGGCACGTCGCTGACCTACATCTACGACGACAGCGACCGCCTTGCGGCGGTCACGCACAGCAGTGGCCGCACACTGGAGTTCGTTTACCAGTCCAACGACTATGAGGCGCTGATCAGTTCGGTGCTGGTCGAAGGCATTGCGCTCGCCACCTATACCTACACGCCGCAGAACCAGGTCGCCACGGTGACCTATGCGGGTGGTGGTGTGCGGACATATCACTACGAGAACCAGGACTTCCCCCAGCACCTGACCGGCATCACCGCCGAGGACGGTCGCCGCTACAGCACCTTTACCTACGATTCCATCGGTCGTGTGATCTCCAGTCAGCATGCCGGCGGTGCCGATGGCGTGACACTGGCCTACAGCCCCAATGGTGGTGCGGTGGTGACCGACGCGCTGGGGCGGCAGACCGACTACACCCTGACACCCGGCGGCGACACCGCGCCGTCGCGCAAGGTGACCGGCCTGACGGATTCGCAGGGAACCGTCAGCCGAACCTACTACGACCAGAGTGTCGACTTCCGCCGGCGCCTGGATACCTACACCGATCGCCGCGGCATCCAGACCAAGCACACCTATGCGCAGGGCACCGATCCGGTAAGCGGTCGTGCCGTCAGCATCCATACCGTGACCGAAGCGGTCGGCTTGCCCGAGCAGCGTGTTGTGACCACCGCGCGCGACGTCGAAACCAATGCGGTACTGACCACCCGGATCGGTAGCCGCGAAACCCGCACGGCCTTCAATTCCCGACGCCAGCCGACGGCCAACACGGTGACCGACACCGCTTCCGGTCAGACGCGCATCACCAGCTACACGTACTGCGAAGCCGCTGATGTGGCAGCGGCAGGCAGCTGCCCGGTGGAGGGGCTGCTGAAGAGTGTGGATGGCCCGCGCACGGATGTGGCCGATGTCGTTACCTATGCCTATTACTCGGCGGATGATGCAGGGTGCGCGATCGGAGGTGCCTGCACCTATCGCAAGGGCGACCTGCGCAGCGTGACCAATGCGCTGGGCCAGACGGTCGAGACTCTGGCCTACGACGCGTTCGGGCGGCCGTTGTCGGTCAAGGATGCCAACGGCGTGGTCACCGACTACACCTACCATGCTCGCGGTTGGCCAACCTCGGTCACCGCGCGTGGCGCGACCACTGCCGAGAATCGGGTCACCCAGATCAGCTACTGGCCGACCGGCCAGGTGCAACAGATCACCGAGCCCGACGGCAGCAGCGTTTCCTATGTCTACGATGCGGCGCTGCGCTTGACCGATATCGAGGACAACGCGGGCAACACGATTCACTACACGCTGGACAATGCCGGCAATCGCCTCAAGGAAGACACGCTCGATGCAGGCGGTACCCTGCGCCGTACCCTGGCGCGGACGTTCAACACACTCGGCCAGCTGACCGCACTGAAGGACGCAGGCAATCACGCCACCGGCTTTGCCTACGATGCCAACGGTAACCGGCAGACCGTGACCGACGCTCTGCAGCGCGTGACCAGCCAGCAGTACGACCCGTTGAACCGCCTGGCGCAGACCCTGCAGGATGTGGGCGGCGTCGCGGCGGAGATCCGCAGCCAGTACAACGCGCTGGACCAGGTCACCCAGGTCACCGACCCGAAAGGCCTGCACACCACTTATGCCTATAACGGTTTCGGTGATCTGACCGGGCAAGTCAGCCCGGACAGTGGCGCCAGCAGCTTCACCGTGGACGCGGCCGGCAATCGCAAGACGGCTACCGATGCGCGTGGCGTCACCGCCACCTATCAGTACGACGCACTCAACCGCCTGATCGGCATCGCCTATCCGGACCCCAATCTCGACGTGGGCTACAGCTATGACGTGGCGCCGCCCGCCTGTGCCGCCGACGAGCGCTTCGCCAAGGGGCGCCTGGGGCAGGTGCTGCACGCCAATGGCAGTACCCAGTACTGCTATGACCGTTTCGGCCAGGTCACCCGCAAGGTACAGACCGTCAACGGCGTTGCCAGCACGCTGCGCTACGCCTATAGCAAGTCGGGCCGCCTGACCGCGTTGACCTACCCCGACGGAAGCGTGGCCGACTACGTGCGCGATACCCAAGGGCGCATCAGCCAGATCGGTCTGACCCGCCCCGGCCAGGCGCGCCAGATCGTGGTGAACAACGTGACCTATGCGGCCTTCGGCCCGGCGACCGGCTGGACCTACGGCAACGGCCGCCAGCTGCAGCGTCCGCTGGATCTGGATTACCGCCCGCAGGCGGTGCATGACCCGGCCGCGGGCGGCCTGTCGCTGGGCTATGGCTACGATCCCGTCGGTTCGATCACCGAGCTGAAGAACGGCACAGGCTCAACGGTGCTGGCCAAGTATGCCTATGACGCGCTGGGTCGCCTGACCCAGACCCAGGACGGCACGACCGGCACCCCGATCGAAACCTATGCCTATGACGCCACCGGCAATCGCACCGCGCTGACCACCTCGGCAGGCACCGCCAGCTACACCTATCCCGCAACCAGCCACCGGCTGACCGCAGTGGATGGCGAAGCGCGCAACCATGACGCTGTGGGCAACACCACCCGAATCGGCAGCAAGACCTTCACCTACAACGATGCCAACCGCATGAACGCGGTGAAGCAGGGTAACGCCACACTGGAGAGCTACGCGTACAACCATCGTGGCGAGCGCGTGCTGCGTACTCCGGCTGGTGGCGCTGCTCAGATCACCCTGTATGACGAGACGGGGCAATGGCTGGGCAACTACTCGGCCACGGGCCAGGCGCAGCAGCAGGCCATCTGGCTGGACAATTATCCGGTGGCGCTGATCAACGTGCCGAGTACCGGCGTGCCAGAACTGGCCTACGTGCAGCCGGATCATCTGGGCACGCCGCGCGTGGTGATCGATCCGGTGCGTGATGTGGCGATCTGGGAGTGGAGCAACAAGAGCGAGGTGTTCGGCAACCAGATCCCAAGTGCCGATCCAGATGGCGATGGTGTGGCGTTCGAACTGGCGCTGCGCTTCCCGGGCCAGCAGGCGACGGATGCGAGTGGGCTGTTCTACAACTACCAGCGGGAATACGACCCTGCAGTGGGGCGGTATTCGCAGAGTGATCGCATTGGACTCAGGGGCGGGATCAGCACATACGGATACGCAGGTGGCGTCCCGTCGTCTTTGATAGATCCACTTGGTTTGTGTCCCTGCGAGTGCGTCGACTACTTAGGCATGACGTTCGGTGTGGCAGACGTCACCTTTGGAGGCTTGGAAGCTGTGAATGGCGCAGGAGCCACCATTGCCGGTGTTTTGTCTCTGCAGCCCGAAGTTGCAATCCCCGGATTCCTGGTAATGGTGAATGGTGGAGCAACGGCGTACGATGGAGTGTCAGCGATACAAACCGCTCAAGATGGAAAGGAAAGAGAATCCATCTACACCGAGGTGGGCGGGGAGTTGCTGGGGCCAGTTGGCGCGAAGACGGGAGAGCTGTTGTCGTTTGGCTTGACGTTCAGCGGTCACCTTAAGGCCACACGGAAACTGTTGCAACGCGTAGCCACTGACAAGGATGCACTGGATGCCATGAAGGCGGTGAAGGATGTTTCGGGTGGGTCCGGGTGCAATTGCAAATAATGGAGATGATATGCATATGCGCAAGAAAATATTTAATTGGCTTGGTTTGTTGTTCTTTGCACTAATCTTCTTGAGGTCCTCGTCCTATCTTGTATTGAAGGCGTATGCGATTGGCCACCTTGAGAGGGGCGATTATTTTGTAATGTTGCCAATGGCGCTGGGGGCGCTCCTGATCTGCGGCATGTTTATGGCAATTATTATTAAAGGAGTGAAAGCCAATCGGTAAGCTCCGCCTGGAGGCTCACGCGCGACGTATGGTTGCGGCAGATTGTATGGGTATCACTTTCACGATTTACAGCTAGCTGGAATTCGTCTTGATCCGGTGTCAGGTGTGAATGGTTATCTGTTCGATTGCAGGATCTTGCGAGAGCGCTCAGCGAGAACCTGCTGATCGACTCTCCGGTGATCCGCCGGATTCTTAATGTGTGAGACATGAAACATGAAACATGGAGCTCCTCAGCCCTCCAGGAAGGTCCGTGGCATAGCATGAGAGCGTTTGATCTGCGGTGTTTGAAAAAGGACGCCGAAGCAAAACCATAAGGCGTTATTGGAAAAGAGGGTTCCTAATGCCTGCGTGGGTAGGCCTAAAGGTGCAAGCGCATTCCCATAGGACTGGGTATGGCGGGATCGAGCATCGGCAGCTGGCTAATGAGCTTGAGTGTCGCGCATATCAAGAGTGGATGATCTGCGCAACTCGGCTGCGCGATGGAGGACTCGGAGGCGCCGCAGTAGACAAGGCCTACAGCAGGGCAGTAAAGGAAGGAGCAACAGGCAATGCGATGCATTCGGATACTGGCCATCTTCTCGCTCGTTCTGGGCCAGCTGGGGTGCCGGGATGATGCTGAGAGTTCAACGTACCCCATGGGTCAGACTGGAAAGACTTGCACTGCCTTCAAAGGCTTTGATCGCCAGCCTCCCGAAGCGGTTGTTACCGAACTGGCCAGACGGGGGTTGGACAGTCGCAGGTTGATCCATAAAACAGTTTGCGGCTCGATCACCAGCTGGGAGATCCTTCCTGCAGGGGCGTCGATCAATCGGATACCTCCCCCAGATACCTACGTGAACGTCTGGCTTAGCGAAAACGGCTCTGTTTCCGTCAGTATGGACAGCCCTTGATGTCGGCGTTGCCCCTGATGCTCACGCATGGGCCAGCGCGCCTGCGCAATAGGTCAGCTAGGGCGAAGTTGCGCTCATTCGATTTCAAGCTTTGCGCACGTTGGTGGGGATCCGATTTCACAGTCCGTCTCTCTGAGATTGTGCGAAGACGATAATGATTCTGATGCGCCCATTCATAAAAAGACCTGTGGCAAGTACTTCAAGTCATGCATGTCCTACGTCCAACCTCCGACATGGTTGACTTTGCCGGTGTCTGGTGCGTCCGTTCTGACGTTGTTTGTTGAAGTGCCCTTTGTTGCCGGTGTTGCAACAGTGGGGGGAGGAGCGCTGGCGAGCTATTAGGTTGGAGCTGCTATCGTCTGCGCTATGGCTGGAATTCAAGCTCTGCAGTGAGCCCTATGAAACTGACACGCAGGTGGCTTCTTACATTCTCTGTGATTTGGCTCGCACTTTCGGCTTTGATGCTGTGGTTTTGACCGAATCTGGGATGTGTGTGGCGCGTTCCTGGCTGCGACAGCCTTCTATCTCGTTGCCTTGAGGAGGAAGCAGCATCTGGATGGTGGATCACAAGAGTAGCGTGCCTTTTCAACCCCCTCTTCGAAGAGGGGGCTTGAGAATTATGACTCCACCGGTAATCGCACCCCGCTGACCACTTCGGCAGGCACCGCCAGCTACACCTATCCCCCAACCAGCCATCGCCTGGCTGCGGTGGATGGCGAGGTAGCAGCCATGACGCAGCGGGCAACACTCCAGCTTCGGTAGCAAGACGTTCATCTACAACGATGCGAACCGCATGAACGCGGTGAGGCAGGGTGATGCCGTGCTGGAAAGCTACGGTTACAACCATCGCGGCGAGCGCGTGCTGCGTACCCGGGCCGGTGGCGTAGCGCAGATCACCCTGTATGACGAAGCAGGGCGGTGGCTGGGCAGCTACTCGGCCACCGGCCTGGCGGAGCAGCAGGCCATCTGGCTAGACAACTACCTAGTGGCGTTGATCAATGTGCCGGGCACCGGTGTGCCCGAACTGACCTACGTGCAGCCGGATCATCTGGGCACGCCGCGCGTGGTGATTGACCCGATGCGGAATGTCGCGATCTGGGAGTGGAGCAACAAGAGCGAGGTATTCGGCAACCAGATTCCGAGTGCCGATCCGGATGGTGATGGTGTGGCGTTCGAACTGGCGTTGCGCTTCCCGGGCCAGCAAGACGGAAGCCGCTACCTTGTGCTGCCAGGTCTGATAAAAGGAAATCCGATCAATCAGACCGTTGATCCTTGCGGGAGAACCATCAAGAATGTGGCTTTGCCAGGTCACCAATTTGGCGGATCGGTCACTATTTCAATTCAACAGAGGAGCGGTGTGGTGGGTGCGCATATCGTTGGAGCTGTTATCGGGCCGAATCCGATCATGAATCAGCTTATGGGGTCGATGATTTTTGAGTATCTCGGTTCCCGCGCTGCGAGGTCTTTGGGGCCATGAATAATGTGCTAAAGAAGGGCTCAAGGCGCCGATTGGTGTTCGCTCTGTTTCTGCTCGTATGGTTCGTAAAATCTATTTTGGGATTCATTGCTGTCGCAGGACGAGATGCTCCTGGCTACCCGGGTGCTGTGAGAGGCTTCCCATATCCGTATCTTGGAGGCGCGACATTTTACGTTGCAATACCGGCTATGTTTGTAGGGCTTAACGTGATCATGTTTTTGTTCGCGAGCAGGATTCCGAAATGGTTAGCCATCATCGTTGCGGCGCTGCAATTATTTATTCTGCTGATGCTCCTGTTTCTTGGTGCAGGAGGAATTTAAGTGAGCTGCATATCCGAAGCCCCGCTCACGCGGGGCTTCTCTTTCACCTGCAACGATGCCAACCGCATGAGCTCGGTGAAGTTGGGTGACGCCACAGTTGAGGGCTACGGTTACAACCATCGCGGCGTGCGCGTGCTGCCTACCTCGGGTTGTGGCGTAGCGCAGATCACCCTGTACGACGAAGCAGGGCAGTGGCTGGGCAACTACTCGGGCACCGGCCAGGCGGAGCAGCAGGCCATCTGGCTGGACAACTACCCGGTGGCGCTGATCAATGTGCCGGCTACCGGCGTGCCGGATCATCTGGGCACGCCGCGCGTGGTGATCGATCCAGCGCGTGATGTCGCGATCTGGGAGTGGAGCAACAAGAGCGAGGTGTTCGGCAGCCAGATTCCGAGTGCCGATCCGGATGGCGATGGTGTGGCGTTCGAACTGGCGTTGCGCTTCCCGGGCCAGCAGCCACGGATGCGAGCGGGTTGTTTTACAACTATAGTGGTTCGATCAAAACACCAAGGGCGACTCCACCGCTGACTCCGCTGCGGATCAGCTGGCAATCCGCCTCGGACGATCATCTGGGCAAATGAGCCGTACGGGGAGTTGCTCGCAGATGTGCGGGAGCTATCGACCCCGGTGGAAACTTCCCTTGCTGATGACTCGGATGCCTCAGATGTACGCTCCCAAGCTGCTCCCAATCGTGACGCTGTCAATCGCACTTTGTGGTTGCATGGAAGTTGCCAGCACAGAGTATGCAGACCGCAATCAAGCCGTCTCAAGGCAAGCAATCGGTGAATCGAAATGGTTGCCTTCATGGTTGCCTGAGGACGCAGTCAACATACGCGAGTCGCACGACATGGACACAAATGAGTCGTGGCTGGTTTTCCGCCTGACCAGCGGGGCTCTTGCTTTGCCCGAAGAATGTAGGCTGGTGAGCAGGCCGGAGATGTCCGACGCGCGAGTCATGCGGAGATTTCCTCAGTTTGCCCGCAACGCGTGGTCGCGAGCGTCAAGCTATGGCGGCAAGTTCTATCTGTGTCCGGAGGGAAATGTTGGCCGCTGGGTCATGCGCGATGAAGAGCTGGGCCTTGTTTACAGCGGAATAAAATTATAGTTGGCTGGGCGGTCTCACCCAGTAAGCGAGATGCGTGAGTGGCACGTGGCGGTCTCCTTTCCCGGTGCCTGATTCGGCACTTTCCGGCCGAGCGTCGTGTGGGTTCGGGTATGTGCCAAATCGACCTTGCCACTGGTCCGTGTTCACGAATGGGAGGGCCGTGTAAGAAGATCGGATGGTCCGGCAAGCTTTAAGCACCCTGGCGTTCGGCAGGAAGATTGCTGGGCCGCGGTGACGACTGTGCGGGAGGACCTATGGGATATCGGCTCCATGCTCTATTGTGGCTGCAGCGCAGGCGGTGGATAGAGGCGAATGGAAATGAAGGAAAGCCTGAGAGAAAGAGAGGCGCTGTCGCCAACTGGCTTCTATGACCGATACTATGCGGAGAGTGGCCTGGAACAGGAAACCGTAGTGGAGCTGCTGGAGCATGTTGCAGACGAGCTTCGTTTGCCCTCCGGGAAGCTCCGTCCTGGAGATCGATTTTCGAAGGAACTGTCGCCTGGTGAAGCTCATGGTTGGGACTCGGGGTATGGGGTGTTGATATTCGAGCTTCAATCGCTCGCAAAAGAACGTGGTATTGCAGTCGATCGGCGGGTGGATTCGCTCGACGACTATATTCGTATCATGGCGGGTATCTATTGATGAGATTGATGCGTCCCTGAATGGCTATCGGCGTGAGACGTCGCAGTGCGTACTGAGGATTCGGGGATGCCAAAGGTGAGGTGTGCCGCAGCTGTCGTTGCCGGTCTGGTTCTGGCCGGCTGTGCAACATTGGGTGGCGATATGATCGTGCGCGTCTCGGGAAGCGTGCCGCCAGGTCAGGGTGACGTTCGCGCTCTCGATTGTGAGCTGAGCATGCTCGGGGAGGGCGAAGGTGTAGTTTCGTCGAAACCGGTTGGAAGCACATTCTCGGTCCCCATGATGGTCGTTGCAGGGCCGGAACCCCAGAGCTACCAATTCGCCGTTGAATGCAGGGATGGCCGGAGGTTCGCATCCAAGCCGGTGCAGCTCAGTAGTCGGCGGTCCTAGGCCCGGGATCTCAATCTTGGGGAGCTTCAGGAGCGGTGAGAGAGAGGAAGGGGCGACCGGGGTCGCACCTCCGTGGTATGCATCTGACGGATTCCAGTGGATGAATGAAGATTTCAACTTGCTCGAATGGTGTGACGCCACGATGCTGGCCATCAACATTGATAGGAGCAAACCTGGCGTATGCGACGAGGTAAGGGTCCACGTGCGCTGGCCGGACGGCCGGCAGGCAAGCGTCTGCTTCTCGGAAGCCTACGGGTGCTCGGCGCTCATGAACTTCGGCGTACTGGGGGAGGAGGGAATAGAGTTCGCCAGGGTCGAGGACGACGAGCCGGGGCTTGCTCATCTTCTTGATCGTTGGAAGGCGGTCGGCTATCCGTTGTCCGGCCTGAAGTGTTTCCGTATCGAGACCACCTCGACCGGAAGCGTCATTCTCATCTACGCCAGGACATGGCGGATCGAGCATCTGCCGATGGCGGGTGCAGTGCCCTGAAGGACATTCCGTGCCAAGATTCCTCACCCCCGACAAGGTCTCCCTCATCCAAGGGAAGCGGCCTGAGAAGACCGAGCGGAGATGTGTTTGGGGTCATGATTTTTGGCCCTGCGGCGACGTTGTCCGCCACACTCTGCAAACTGGGGCCTTGATGATGGTGAGGATCCTGACAGCACTACTTCTGATTGGAGTCGGACTTGGATTCTCTGGCGGCGCATGGGCTGTAGGAAAGCGGCCCTTCAAGATGATCCAGTTCTGCGTGCATGACCAAGAGGGCGTGAATCGGTTCAAGCAGACCCTCAGCTCTATCGCCAAGGACGAAGGAATGCAGTACTTCGATGGCAGCGCTGAATTGGATCGCCAGCTTGCCAGGGCAAAGGTGGACGTGAAGCGCCCTGTCGTCTACGTCGGAGTGAAGCGGGAAGATGGCTCGGGACTGGAGGCGGGGAACCTCGGATTGGATCGCTTCGAGATAGCTATCGGCTTCTCTGAAGGGAAGATGCCCGCCGAGGCACGGTCATTTTCTGTCCGCGTCGAACGCACCTTGGCCGAGCGCTGGAATGCACTCGCGATTCCCTCGGCGAAGGGCGCTACGCCGCTGGCATGTCGGGTGGAAGGCGGTTCTCGTTGAAGTCCGTTGCACATGACATTCACCCTTCGGGCTGTAACCGCCCCACCGCGTGGGCGCACAACGACTGGCAGGCCATGACCAACCCCTCCATCACCCGGTCGCCCACGTACTGCCCGGGTTCGCCGTTCTGACGGGTGCGTTCGGCCGCCAGCAGCATTTCCAGCACCACCCGCAACCCGCTCAACGCGCAATCGGCGTCGGCCAGGGCCAGGCAGCGCCCGGGCAGCTGGTGACGCTCCGGCCAGGGTTGCCCGTCGGCCGCAGCACCGGAGCCGATGCGGCGGAGGTTGGCAATGAAGGTGTTCCTGTCCACTGTTGGCGCAGCCTGTGGCGCACCGTCGTCGCCGGCGGTGTTGCGGTAGGCGTGCAGATGCGGGAAGTCCGATTCGTTCATGGCAAGGCTCCGTGCAGGGCAATCGGTAGCCGCCACCCATAAAAGTGGCGGGCGGTACGTGGTTCGAACACCGGGTTGATGTCAGTCCGGCGGGCCCGAAGGCCCCCACGCACCGCCCGCCATAGCCGGCAGACGGATTGCCAGCCGGCGCCACGCTAAGGTGGCGCCGGCTGGCAAGCGCATACATCAACATCAACTCGGGTGTTCGAAGCCCGGCCACCTATTTCCGGTGGCACGCCATCTGAGCCCTTGGCGCTGTGCAATGCCAATCAGAAGAGTTGTAAACATCACTCGATTGGAGACGCTTTTGACATTGTCCTACGCTGTTAAGCCCCGCCGGTGCTGGCTGGCGTAGTGATCCGCCTGCAACGTGCAATCTGCGACAGGTGTCGAGGTTGTCACGGCGAACGGGACGGGCGAGGAGGGCCTATCACGACAGGCGGTGCCAATTCAGGCTGCGTGGCTCACGGGTTGACGCTTTCAACGCCCCAGCGCACTCTGCGGGCTGGGGTCGACAACCCGTTCAGGGGCAGGGCTGCAGGGTGGTACCAGGAGGCGGAACAGCCATGAGCCAACTCACCGACAGCTTCGGACGCAGCTTTCCGTACCTGCGCTTGTCGCTCACCGAAGCCTGCAACTTCCGGTGCAGCTACTGCCTGCCCGACGGGTACCAGGCCGACGGCCGCCCGCGTTTCCTGCAGGTGGAGGAGATCGGCCGCCTGGTGCGGGCCTTTGCGGCGCTGGGCATGAGCAAGATCCGCCTGACCGGCGGCGAGCCCAGCCTGCGCAGGGATCTGGACGAGATCATCGCCACCGTGGCGGCGGTGCCGGGAATCCGCAAGGTGGCCATCACCACCAATGGCACGCTGCTGCCGCGGCGCCTGCCGGGCTGGCACCGGGCCGGCCTGACCGCGCTGAACGTGAGCATGGACAGCCTGCAACGCGAGCGTTTCCACACCATCACCGGGCACGACCGCCTGCCGGAGATCCAGCAGGGCCTGGCGCTGGCGCAGGCGTTGGGCCTGCCGGCGATCAAGCTCAACGCGGTGCTGCTGCGTGGCCTGAACGACGACGAGCTGCCGCAGTGGATGGACTACCTGCGTGACCGCCCCTTCAGCGTGCGCTTCATCGAACTGATGCGCACCGGCGACAACGAAGCCTATTTCCAGCGCCACCACCTGCGCGCCGATCGGGTGATCGAGCAGCTGCTGGCCGCTGGCTGGCACGAGCGCCCGCGCGCCGCCGATGCTGGCCCGGCCCGTGAGTTCAGCCACCCTGACCATCGCGGCAGCATCGGCATCATCGCCCCGTATTCGCGTGACTTCTGCAAGGGCTGCAACCGCCTGCGGGTGACCGCCAAGGGCGACCTGCGGCTGTGCCTGTTCGGCGAGTTCGGCGTGCCGCTGCGACCGCTGCTGCAGCGCGATGAGGACCACGACGCGCTGCTGGCACGCATCACCACCCAGCTTGGCCTGAAAGCGGCCGGGCATGGACTGCACCAGGGCCAGACCGGGCTGACCCCGCACCTGGCCTCCATCGGAGGATGAGCAACACGATGAGTGGGGAATTGAATGCGGCCTTCCATATGGCCGATGTCCGCGACAAGCGCATCACCCGCCGCCGTGCGGTGGCAGTGGGCGAGCTGCATGCCGGTCCGGTGGCGTATCCACTGATCGTCGAGCGCCGCCTGCCCAAGGGCGATGCGCTGGTGATGGCCGAGATTGCCGGCCTGCAGGGCGCCAAGATGGCGTCGATGCTGATGCCGCTGTGCCATCCGCTGCCGCTGGAACTGGTGCAGGTGTTCTGCGCGGCGGTGCCGGAGCGGCAGGCGATCCGCGTGTGGTGCGAGTGCGCCAGCGAGGCCCGCACCGGCGTGGAGATGGAGGCACTGGCCGGCGTCAACGCGGCGCTGCTGACCCTGTACGACCTGAGCAAGCCGGTGGAGCCGGCACTTAGCATCGAGGGCATCCGCCTGCTGTTCAAGGAAGGCGGCAAGCGCGGGGTCTGGCTGCACCCGGATGGCATGGACGAGGCCGAGCGCGCGCGTTTCAAGCCGCGTGCACCTAAGGGGTTGGAGGATGCGGCCTGCGCGGTGATCACGCTGAGTGATCGCGCCAGCGAAGGCACCTATGGGGATGTCTCCGGCCCGACCCTGGTGGCCGGGCTGAAGAAGCTGGGGGGCGAGGTGGTAGCCGCCGAGGTACTGCCCGATGGCATCGAGCCGTTGGCGGGCCGCCTGCAGGCCTTGGCCGCCGAGGGCGTGCGCCTGTGCCTGTGTACCGGTGGTACCGGGCTGGGCCCGCGTGACCTGACCCCGGAGGCGCTGCGTTCGTTGAATGCGCGGCCGGTGCATGGCCTGGCGCAGATGGTGCGGGCACTCAGCGCACAGCACACGCCGATGGCCTGGCTGAGCCGCGCCGAGGTGGTGCAGCTGGGCAACATGCTGGTGTTTGCATTGCCGGGCAGCCCGAAGGCGGCGGCGCAGTGCCTGGACATCCTGGCGCCGGTACTGGGCCACGCACTGGCAATGGTCGAGGGTGGTGGCCACTGATGATTGCCTATAGCGAAGCCTTGCAGCACCTGCTGGACGCGGCCATGCCGCTGCCGGCCGAACATCTGCCGCTGAATGAGGCCGGCGGCCGCACTCTGGCCGGTGACATCCACAGCGGGCAGTCGTTGCCGCCGTTCGACAATTCGGCAATGGACGGCTTCGCGCTGCGCGCCAACGGCGTGGCATTCGAAGCTGGTACCGAATTCGGGGTGCAGGGCTGGCAGGCGGCCGGCGATGCCGGTGCCGAAGGCGGCGAGGGTGCCTGGGAAATCATGACCGGCGCGCGCATGCCGGTCGGGCTGGACACGGTGGTGCCGGTCGAGAATGTGGAGATCCTCGCCAGCGAGGACGGCCGCCCGACCCGCATTGCCCTGAAGGCATTGGTGAAGCCGGGCCAGAACGTGCGCCTGCGTGGCGAGGATGTAAGCGACGGCGAGCGCGTGCTGCAGGCCGGGCAGGTGCTGGATATCAACGCGCGCACCCTGCTGCATGCGATCGGCGTGGGCGAGGTGGCGGTGGTGGCAAGGCCAAGGGCCGCAGTGATCGCCACCGGCAAGGAGCTGGTGACCGAGGCGGCGCAGACGCTGGCGTCCGGGCAGATTCGTGACAGCAACCGGCCGTACCTGGTTGGCCGCCTGCAGGCCGCCGGTGCCGAGGTGGTCTGGCAGGGCACGGTGGGCGACGACGTGGCCGCGTTCAATGCGGTGCTGGATGCAGCGCTGGATGCGGGTGCGCAGCTGTTGATCAGCACCGGCGCGGTGTCGGCCGGCCGGTACGATTTCGTTCCCGACGCGCTGCGTGGACGGGGTGCGCGCATCGTGTTCCACAAGGTAGCGATCCGCCCCGGCAAGCCGTTGCTGTTTGCGGTGCTGCCCAATGGCGTGCTGTATTTCGGCCTGCCGGGCAACCCGGTCTCCGCTGCCGTGGGCCAGCGCTTCTTCGTCGAGCCGGTGCTGCGCCGCCTGCTGGGGCTGGCACCGGAGCCGGTGCTGACGCTGCCGCTGCAGGCCGACGTGCGCACGCCGCCGGGCCTGCGCTTCCACGCGCGGGCGCGGGTGGAAGTGGACGCGCAGGGTCGCCTGAGTGCGCGCGTGCTGGCCGGGCAGGAGTCGTTCCGTTTGATGTCCATGCTGCAGGCCAACGCCTGGGTGGTGCTGGAAGGCGAGGGCGGTCTGGCCCCTGCCGGCACGCCGGTGCGTGTGCAGGGCTGGGGTCATCAGGACCCGGTGCAGCTGGCGAGCCAGGAGCCGTGATGAAACAGGTGAATCTGCAGTTGTTCGGTGCGTTTTCCGATCTGGATGCCAGCCGCGAGATCGCGGTGGAGGTGGCTGGCAGCACCGTGGCCGATCTGCGCCAGGCGCTGCGCGAGCTGCTGCCGGTGCGTTGGCCGGGATTCCGTGCCGGCCTGCTGGATTATTCGGCATTCGCCGACCAGCAACAGGTGCTGCGCGACCACGACGCGCTGCCGGACGATGGCCGGGTGGCGATCCTGCCACCGGTAAGTGGAGGCTGACCGATGAGCGAGAAGATCATCGCCAAGGTCGTGGACCGCGCGCAGGCGGCGATCGATCCGGCCGAGGGCATCGCCGCGGTCTCCGATCCGGGCTTCGGCGGCATCGATGTGTTCATCGGCAAGGTGCGCGACGTCAATGTGGGCCGGCGGGTGACCGGGATCACCTACGATCTGTTCGAACCGCTGGTGCTGAACGAGTTCAAGCGCCTGGCCGCCGAGGTCGAAGCGACGTTCGGGCCGAAGCTGAAGCTGTATGTGGCCCATGCCAAGGGCCGGCTCGGCATCGGCGATGTGGCGGTGGTGGTGGCCGTCGGCAGCCCGCACCGTGACGAGGCGTTCCGCGCCTGCCGGCAGTTGATCGAGGTGGTGAAGCACCAGTGCCCGATCTGGAAGCAGGAGCATTACGAGGACGGCGACAGCCAGTGGAGCGAAGGTTGCAGCCTGTGCCATGCGGACAGCTCATCCGCACATGCCGATGACCACACCCATGACCACGGGCATTGACCGCGCCCTTCGGGGGGCGTCGGGTCCAGTAGATCCACGCCGTGCGTGGATGAGGCTCTCCCGATGAATCCGGCCGACGCAGCCACGCATGGCGTGGCTCTACTGCGATGAGGATCAACGGCATCGTGCTGGCCGGTGGCCTGTCCGCCCGCATGGGCCGCGACAAGGCACTGCTGCCCTGGCAGGGCCGCACATTGCTGGAACACATGCGCGGCCTGTTGAAGCAGGCGGGCGCGCGCGAGGTATGGGTCAGCGGCAACTACCCGGCGTTTGGCGGAATCCCGGATCAGGTCGCACGCTGCGGCCCGCTGGGCGGCCTCTACAGCGTGGCGTTGCAGAGGCCCGACGGGCCGGTCTGGGTGGTGCCGGTCGATACGCCGCGGATGACGCCCGCGCTGTTGCAACGTCTGCAGGCCGATCAAGGGCGCGCCTGCACGGTATTCGACGATGAACCGTTGCCGATGCGGTTGCAGATCGATGATCATTGCCGCCGCGTGCTGGGGGACTTGATTGATGATCCGATGGCGCGACGTTCACTGCGCGCCCTGCAGGAATGCCTGGGAGTGACCCGGTTGCCATTGGCACCCGAGGATCAGGCGTTGCTGCTCAACTGCAATACGCCATCAGAGTGGGAGTCCATCACAGCATGAAGGTCCAGCTGCAACAGCAATCGATGCGCCTGCGCGTGGATGAGGAAGAGCTGGCACGCTTGCTGGCCGGCGAGTCACTCGAGAACCTGACCCGCTTCGGCGGCAGCGGCGGCTGGGGCGTAGCGCTGTCGCTGCATGCCGGCGATCAGGCAGTGCTGCTCGATGGCGGGACATTCTGCCGGTTGGTACTGCCGCGCCAGGCCGTTGAGTCGCTGGCGGGCAGGCTGCCCTGCCGGGATGGCTTGGGCTTCGGTATCGCGCTGGATGACGACAGCATGTTGCAGCTGCAGTTCGATGTGGACGTGCGCGACAGCATGCGGCAGCGTGGCCCGCAGCGACGCGCTGAACCTGCGCCGGAGTAGGCGCATGATGCGCAGGGCCGGCTGGCACGCTGTCGTATGATGGGCGCCTTCGTTCCTGCGTTGCTGCAATGCCCCTGAACCCCTCCGCACCCTCTGCGTCCCGACCGGCCACGCCCAATCCGGCAGCGGCCGATGACGGCGACGCGCTGCACTTCTGCAGTACCTGTGCGTTCTCCGACGCCTGCATGTCGCAGGGCTACGACAAGGCTGCGCTGGGCGAGTTGCATGTGCTGGTCGACCACGTCGGTCCGTTCCAGGCTGGCGACTATCTCTTCCGTGCAGGCGATCCGTTCGACTCGATCGCAGCGGTCCGCGCCGGCATGGTCAAGACCTTCGTCGATGACAGCCAGGGCAACGAGCAGGTACTGGGGTTCAGCCTGCCCGGCGAGGTGATCGGGCTCAACGCCATCCATGGCGCGCGCTTCCCCTGCAATGCGGTGGCACTGGATACGGTCTACCTGTGCCGGATCTCGTTTCCGCGATTGAGCCTGCTGGCCACGCGCATGCCGGGGTTGCAGGCGCGGCTGTTCAGCCTGCTCAGCGCCGAGATCGGCAAGGTCGCCACGCTGGCGGCCAACCATCGCACCGAGGAGCGCATGGCAGCGTTCCTGCTGGATCTTTCCGAGCGCTATGCCCGGCGCGGTTTCTCTGCCACCCGTTTCAACCTGAGCATGGCCCGTACCGAGATCGCCAACTACCTGCGGATGGCGCCGGAGACGGTGAGCCGGGTGCTGCGCCGGCTGAGCGACGAGGGTGTGATTGCGGTGAACCAACGTGAGATGCTGTTGCTGCAACCCGAACGGCTGGCGGCGTTGGCCGTGGCCCGGGAATCCGGACTGGACTGATCAGGCAAGCGAGGGGCCGACCCATGATGCGAGCGGGGCTGTTGTTGCTGGGACTGCTGGCCACGGTGCCGGCCTGGGCGGCCACGCTGACCGTTTCGGCGGCATCGAGCCTGACCGAGAGCTTCCGTGAACTGGGCGCGGCCTACGAAATGGCGCATCAGGGAACCAAGGTCGATTTCAACTTCGCCGCGTCCGGCGTGCTGCTGCAGCAGATCGGCCGTGGCGCGCCGGTGGATGTGTTCGCCTCGGCCGACGAAACCACCATGGACCAGGCCCAGCAGCGGGCCCTGCTCGCGCCCGGCACTCGTGAGGTGTTCGCGGTGAACGCGCTGTGGGTGGTGGTGCCGCCGCAGGCCAAGGCGGCGCCGCGTACCCTGAAGGACCTGGCCGGTGCCGGTGTGCAGCGCATCGCACTGGGCAACCCGGACAGCGTGCCGGTCGGCCGCTACGCCAAGGGCGCGCTGGAAGCGGCCGGGCTGTGGCCGTTGGTACAGGGCAGGATCATCACGACGCAGAACGTGCGTCAGTCGCTGGATTACGTGGCGCGCGGTGAAGTGGATGCCGGCTTCGTCTATGCCACCGACGCGCAGGCGATGCCCGAACGGGTGCGCCGTGCGTTCGCGGTGCCGGTGTCCGGGCGCATTGCGTATCCGCTGGCGGTGACCAGGGCCAGTACGCAGCCGGCAGAGGCACGGCGCTTCGCTGCCTTCGTGCGTTCGCCGCAGGGCCAGGCGATTCTGGCCAAGCACGGGTTCGGCAAGCCCTGAGGCATGGATCTGGACTGGACCGCGCTGGGGTTGTCGCTGAAGGTGGCCGGCTGGGCCACCGCGATCAATCTGGTGCTGGGCGTGGCGCTGGGCGCGTTGCTGGCCCGCCGTCGCTTCCCCGGGCGCGAGCTGCTGGATTCGCTGCTGACCCTGCCGATGGTGCTGCCACCGACGGTGCTGGGGTACTACCTGCTGGTGTTGATCGGTCGCAATGGTCCGATCGGTGCGTGGCTGCAGTCGTGGTTCGGCATCAACCTGGTGTTCACCTGGCAGGCGGCCGTGATTGCTGCGGCGGTGGCCTCGCTGCCGCTGGTGTTCAAGCCGGCACGCGCGGCGTTCGAGGAAGTGGACGGGCAGCTGGAGCAGGCCGCACGCACGCTGGGTGTGTCCGAAGTGGCGGTGTTTTTCCGCATCACGCTGCCACTGGCGTGGCGCGGCATCCTCGCCGGCCTGCTGCTGGCGTTTGCGCGCGCGATGGGCGAGTTCGGCGCGACGCTGATGGTGGCCGGAAGCATTCCGGGCCGGACGCAGACGTTGTCGATCGCCATCTACGAGGCGGTACAGGCCGGCCAGGACGGCAAGGCCAATGCGCTGGTGATCCTGACCTCGGTGGTCTGCATCGTGATCCTGTTGCTGGCCGCGCGGCTGGTGGGCGGGCGTCGCCGGGAGCTGCGCGATGTGGCTTGACCTGCAGGTGCAGCGTCGCCTGCAGGCGGCCGGCCAGGAGTTCGTGTTGGACGTATCGCTGCAGTGCACGCAGCGGCAGGTGGTGTTGTTCGGGCCTTCGGGCGCGGGCAAGAGCCTGACCTTGAAGGCGGTGGCCGGGCTGCTGCGGCCGGGCCAGGGTCATGTGCGCGTGCAGGGGCAGACCCTGTTCGATGCGGCCACCGGTGTGGATCTGCCGCCGCAGCACCGCCAGCTGGGCTATGTGTTCCAGGATTACGCGTTGTTCCCGCACCTGAGCGTGCGCCAGAACGTGGCGTTCGGGCTGGAGAAGGGGTGGTTGAATCCGCGCGTGGGCCAGCGCTTCGATGCGGTGGAGCAGTGGTTGCAGGCATTCCGCATCGACACCGTGGGTGATCTGCTGCCCTCGCAGATTTCCGGCGGGCAGCGCCAGCGCAGCGCACTGGCGCGGGCGCTGGTGACGCAACCGCAGGCGTTGCTGTTGGATGAGCCGTTCTCCGCGCTGGATCATGACCTTCGCCAGCACCTGCGCCAGGAGTTGGAGGCGGTGCTGGACAAGACCGGCATCCCGTTGTTGTTGATCAGCCACGACCCGCAGGACGTGGCCATGTTCGGCCAGCAGGTGGCGCGCATGGTGGACGGGCGTATCGTCGGCGATTGACCTGCATCTGTAGAGCCGAGCCCATGCTCGGCTGCTGTTGGCGGTGTTGCGAAAAGCAGCCGAGCGTGGGCTCGGCTCTACAGGATCTACGGATCAATACAGTTCACAGTGCGTGCGGCCTTCATTGCGCAGCGCGTCCCAGCGCCCTTCGCCACCGATGGCATCGATGGCCGCGCGCACCGCGCCTTCCAGGTGGCGCTTGTTGCCGCACAGGTACAGATGCCCACCGCGGGCCAACACGTCGCGCACTTCGGCGGAACGCTGCTGCAGCACATGCTGCACATAGACCTTTTCGACGCCATCGCGCGAGAACGCGGTATGCAGGCCAGCCAGAACGCCACGCGTGTGCCAGTCCTGCAGCTGGTCGCGGTACAGATAGTCGTGCTGGCGGTGCTTCTCGCCGAACACCAAGTGCACTTCGCGTTCGCAGGCATTGGCCTGCAGTTCCTGCATCAGGCCCATCAACGGTGCGATGCCGGTGCCGGTGCCGACCAGCAGCAGCGGTGCCTGGCCGGTATCGGGCAGGTGGAAGCCAGGGTTGGAACGGCAGTACACCCGGGCGTGGTCGCCGCCATGCAGCAGGCTGCCGGTGGCAGTGCCGAAGCGCTCGCGGCCGCGCAGGGTGTAGCGCACTTCGCGCACGCACAGGCTCAGCTGGTCGTGGCACGGGTGCGAGGCGATGGAATAGGCGCGCGGCAGCCGCGGTGACAGCAGCTCGCGCAGCCGGGCCAGCGGCACGCCGTCCGGCGTGGCGTGGTGCTGCAGCACGTCCAGCAGGTCCAGGCCATGCAGGTAGGCGTCGAGCTCGCGCTTCTGGTTGACCTTCAACAGGCGCTTCAATCCCTCGCTGCCGCTGAGCCTGGCCAGTTCGCGCAGTACGCCCTTGCTCAGCAGGCGCAGCTCGCGGTCGTGCAGGGCGGCCACGGCGGTGCTGTCGCCGTACCAGGTGGCCAATGCCTGCAGCAGGGAAGGATCGTTTTCCGGCACCACGTGCAGGGTGTCACCCGCGCGGTAGGCCATGCCACTGCCGGCAATGTCCAGCTGCAGGTGCCAGGCAGCGGGGTCGCTGCTGTTCAAGCGGCGACGTTCGAGAATGCGGGCGGCAAAGGCATTGTCTTCGCCATAGGCGGTGACCTGCAGGTGCAGGTCGTGGCCAGCGTTGAGGTCGCCCTCCAGCACCTGGCCCAGCACCGGCCGCCATTGCTGGAAGAACTGCTCGTAACCCAGGTCGGCGTCCACCCGATGCAGCAGCGGCTGCGCCTGGCGCTCGCTCAGCGCAGCATCCAGCGCCTTGGTGAAGCCACAGAAGTTGGGGTAGCCGGTGTCACCAAGGCCGAACACCGCATAGCGCAGGCCAGCCAGCGTCGGCGTCTGGCGCAGTGTTTCGAAGAACTGTTCGCCGTTGGCTGGCGGTTCGCCATCGCCGAACGAGCTGGAAATCGCCAGCAGCACATCGCCGTGGCCGAGACTGGCCACGTCGATGTCGTTGAACGGGAGCACCTGCGGCCCGTGCGGCTGCAGGCCCGCGCCCAGGCGCTGGGCCAGGGCGCGGGCATTGCCCGACTCGGACGCGAATCCCACCAGCAGGCGGCTGAAGGGCGTACTGGTCGGGAGGGCGTTCACGCGGCCTCGTAGAAGTCGTCGAACTTTTCCTTGCTGAACTCGACCAGGTCGTAGTTCTGCATCAGGTCGTTCACCACGCGGCGGATGCTGATGTAGGAGGTGATGTTGCCGTCGCCGTCGAACAGCGGTTGCACGGTGGTGTCGACTACGTAGAGCACGCCGCCCTTGCCGAGGTTGGGCACGATGCCGGTCCAGGTCTTGCCGGCCTTGATGGTGTCCCACATGTCCTTGTAGACCGCCTTGGGCACGTCCGGGTGGCGCACGATGCTGTGCGGCTGGCCGATCAGTTCCTCTCGGGCGAAGCCGGTGAGCGTGCAGAACAGGTCATTGGCGTAGGTGATGTTGCCCTGCAGGTCGGTGGTGGAGATCACCATGACGTTCTGCAGCGCATTCACGAGCTGGGCGTTGTCGGGGGAGTAGCTCATCGCAGAGTCCTTGTAGAGGCCGGCAGCGCCGGCGTGTTCGGGTTCTGCATAGGAATACGCCCGCGTGGCAGCGGGCGGTTTGACATTGGTCAAGCGCGTAGCGCGAAGGCCTGCGACCGGGTGTCGCAGGGTGAGTCTCTTTAGAGATCAACCCAGCCCGGCTCAGGCGGCACGCGGGATTGCCAGCAGCCGGGCGTGGGCTCGGCCCCATCGCAGGAGACACGGGCAGGAGGCGGGCGCATGTCATGTGTACTGAGCTCATGACGTGTTGTCACAAAGAAATCGCCATGGCTTCACGGTTGATTGATCGCATGCAGGGCTATTGTCGTCCTGAGCCTCTCGCTGGCGTCCCCCACGTCCTGCGTCGACTTCCTTCCCAGCATCAGCGCCCGTCCGGGCGCCGCTGGCGTCTGTCTGCCTGAAGCATCCGAGATCATCCCCATGGCCCGCGCCGCCCAGTCCGCTTCACCCGTTGCGATCTCTCCCGTCACGCCCGTGCCGATCGGCACGCGCCGCGGCCATTCGCAACCGTTGGATCTGCCGGAACTGGTGCAGCGCGTGTTGTTCGTTGCCACAGAGATGGCGGACTTCGTCAAGGCCGGTGGCCTGGGCGACGTCGCTGCGGCCCTGCCGCGTGCGGTGCGCGGTGCGTGTGATTCGCGCGTGCTGCTGCCCGGCTACCCGGAGGTGCTGCAGCGCCTGCCACAGCTGCAGCGGGTGGGGCAGGTCAGCGCGCGGGCCGGCTTGCCGGCGTGCACGATCGGCATGGCGGTGCAGGCCGACGGCCTTCCGATCTACGTGCTGCTGTCGCCGGAGCTGTACGAGCGTGAGGGCTCGCCCTACGTGGACGGGCAGGGGCAGGAGTGGAAGGACAACGCGGTTCGCTTCGCGACGCTTTCGCATGCGGCTGCGGAGATCGCGGCAGGGCGTGCCGGGCTGGACTGGTCGCCGCAGCTGCTGCACCTGAATGACTGGCCGGTGGCCATGGCGGCCGCCTACGTACGTTGGGACCGGACCGCCGTGCCGACCCTGCTGACGATCCACAACCTGGCTTACCAGGGGCTGTTTCCGTACGCGCTGGCACCTGTGCTGGGCGTGCCGGCCGAACACCTGGATGAGCTGCACTTCCACGGTCAGATGTCGTTCCTGCAGGGCGGCATCACCAATGCCACGCGGCTGAACACGGTCAGCCTGCGCTACGCGCAGCAGATCACCGCCCCGGATGACGGCTGCGGGTTGCATGACCTGTTGGCACGGAGGGCGGCCGGCGGGCACCTGAGTGGCATCGTCAACGGTATCGATGCCAGCTGGGACCCGCGCCGCGATATCCATCTCAAGGCCCACTTCGGCATTGGTGAGTGGACCGGGCGCGCCACCAACGCCCATGCGGTGCGCAAGGCGTTCGGCCTGGCACCGTCGACCGGCCCGCTGTTTGCGGTGGTCTCGCGGCTGGTGCACCAGAAGGGCCTGGACATCACCTGCGACGTGGCGCCCCAGATCGTGGCGGCCGGCGGCCAGCTGGTCATCATCGGCGGTGGCGAGCCGCAGGTGGAAGCCCAGGTGCAGGCGCTGGCCCGCCGCTACCCGGGGCGGGTGGGCGCCTTCATCGGGTTCGAAGAAGCGCTGGCCCGCCAGATGTTTGCCGGCGCCGATTTCCTGCTGATGCCTTCGCGCTTCGAACCCTGCGGGCTGAGCCAGATGTACGCGCAGCGTTTCGGCTGCCTGCCCATCGCACACGCGACCGGCGGACTGGTGGATACCGTGGAGGACGGCGTGACCGGTTTCCTGTTCCATGGCGCCAATGCCGATGGCCTGCGCCGCTGCGTGGAACGGGCGATGCGCACCTTCCGCCTGCCGGGGCTGCTGCAAGCCATGCGCCGCGCGGCCATGCTGCGGCCAGGTGGCTGGGATGCGGCGGGGCGCGCCTACCTGGCGTTGTACCAGCAGACCTGCCAGGTGGCCGCATGAGCCACGACAGCCTGCATCTGGCCGCCCTGGAGGATGAAACCATCGCGGAGATGGGATTGGATCAGCGCATCGCGCCGGCGCTGGAGGACCTCGTCCATGCACGCCCGGCCGACGCATTCGCCTGGCTGGGCCCGCATCGCCAGCCAGAAGGCGGACGCCAGCTGCGCGTGCTGGTGCCGCATGCGCAGCGCGTGGAGGTGATTGCAGACGATGGGCGGCGCTGGGACCTGTCCCCTGGCCCGTTGCCCGGCCTGTTCGAGGGCGCGGCCGGCGACGCGGCGATACCGCTGCTTGCCCTGCATTTCGAACAGGGCGTGGAGCAGGTGCACGATGCCTATGCGTTCGGTCCACTGTTGGACGAAGCCCTGCTGCAGCGGTTCCATGCCGGTGATGCCGATGCGGCGCGGCAGCTGGGGGCGGTGCCGATGCAGGTGCAGGGCATCGCGGGCGTGCGCTTCGCGGTGTGGGCACCCAATGCCCAGCGGGTCGCGGTGGTTGGCGATTTCAATGGATGGGATGGCCGACGTCATCCGATGCGGCTGCGTCACACCGCCGGCGTGTGGGAACTGTTCCTGCCGGGCGTGCAGGCCGGTGCCCGCTACAAATTCCGCATCGTCGGCGCCGACGGCCGGGTGATGCCCGACAAGTTCGATCCGATGGCGCGCTGGGCCGAGCTGCCACCGGCCACCGCTTCGCGGGTGCCTTCGGCGGCGCCGACGCAGTGGCACGATGACGCATGGTTGGCGGCCCGACGCCAGGCCGGAACCAGCGCACCGCTGTCGATCTACGAAGTGCATGCGGGCTCCTGGCAGCGCAGCGACGAGGGTGCGCCGCTGGACTGGGATGCCCTGGCCGACCGGTTGATTCCGTACGTGGCCGGGCTGGGCTTCACCCATATCGAACTTTTGCCGGTCAGCGAGCATCCTTTCGGTGGTTCCTGGGGCTATCAGCCGCTGGGCATCTACGCGCCGACGGCGCGCCATGGCACGCCGCAGGCCTTCGCGCGCTTCGTGGACCGCTGCCACCAGGCCGGCGTGGGGGTGATCTTGGACTGGGTGAGCGCGCACTTCCCGAACGATGCGCATGGCCTGGCCGGGTTCGATGGCACTGCGCTGTACGAGCATGCGGATCCGCGCGAAGGGGTGCACGCCGACTGGGACACGCTGATCTACAACTATGGCCGCAATGAGGTGGCCGCCTACCTGATCGGCAGTGCCTTGGAGTGGGTGGAGCGGTTCCACATCGACGGTCTGCGCGTGGATGCCGTGGCGTCGATGCTGTACCGGGATTACAGCCGGGCCGAGGGGGAGTGGATACCCAACGAGCAGGGCGGGCGCGAGAACCTGCAGGCGGTCGCGTTCCTGCGGCGGATGAACCAGACGCTGCGCGAGCGCTTTCCGGACGTGCTGGTGATCGCCGAGGAATCCACCGCGTGGCCGGGCGTGACCGCGCCGGTGGAAGCGGGCGGGCTTGGCTTCACCCATAAATGGAACATGGGCTGGATGCACGACACCCTGCAGTATATGGGGCGCGACCCGATCCATCGCCCGCATCACCACAGCGAGATCAGCTTCGGCCTGGTCTACGCCTTTTCCGAACGGTTCGTGCTGCCGCTTTCGCATGACGAGGTGGTGCACGGCAAGGGGGCGCTGCTGGCCAAGATGGCCGGCGAGCCGGCGCAGCGGCTGGCCCAGCTGCGCGCGTACTACGGCTTCATGTGGGCGCACCCGGGCAACAAACTGCTGTTCATGGGCGGCGAGTTCGGCCAGGGCCACGAGTGGTCGCACGATGCGGCACTGGACTGGGCACAGGCGGCCAGCAGTGAGGGCCAGGGCCTGTCGCGCCTGGTGCGAGACCTCAACGGCGTGCTCCGCGCCGAACCCGCGTTGCATCGCGACGAGCGCGACGAACGCGGTTTCGACTGGAGCGTGGCCGATGACAACCGCAACAGCGTTTACGCGTTCATCCGCCGGGATCCTGCCGGCAGCGGCCGCACCCTGCTGGTGGTGAGCAACTTCACCCCGGTGCGGCGCGAGGCGTACCGGGTCGGCGTGCCGCACCCGGGGCGTTGGACCGAACGACTCAACACCGACAGCGTGTACTACGGTGGCGGCAATAGCGGCAACCTCGGAGCGGCGCTTACCGAGCCCGGGCCGATGCATGGGCACGCCCAGTCGCTGCGGCTGACGCTGCCGCCGCTGTCCACGCTGTACCTGCAGGTTGATGCATGACGGCAGTGACGCCGCGCCTGGGCGCATGGCCTGTGGCCGGTGACGGGGTGGAGTTCCGCGTGTGGGCACCGGACGCAAGGACGATGGCGCTGAGCCTGCACGGCACGCAGCGGCCGATGCAACGCGACCCGGACGGCTGCCACTGGCTGCGAACACCGGCATCGCATGGCGACCGCTACTGTTTTCGCCTTCCTTCCGGCCTGGACGTGCCCGACCCGGCCTCGCGCTGGCAGCCGGACGGCATCGACGGCGACAGCGCGGTGGTGCTGGACAAGGACATGGTGCAACCCACGTGGCGCGGGCATGCCTGGCAGGACCTGGTGATCTATGAAGTACACATCGAGGCCGGCGGCGGCTTCGCGGCGCTGACCGCGCAGCTGCCGATGCTGGCCGCGATTGGCATCACCGCCATTGAGCTGATGCCGGTCGCGCAGTTTCCCGGCCAGCGCAACTGGGGCTACGACGGCGTGTTCCCGTATGCGCCGGCCCATGCTTACGGTGGGCCGGCAGAGCTGAATGCCTTCGTCGAGGCGGCACATGCCGCTGGGCTTTCCGTGTTGCTGGACGTGGTCTACAACCACTTCGGACCGCAGGGTAACCATCTGCGCCAGTACGCGCGGGGGTTCTTCCGTGATGACCGCAGTACTCCCTGGGGCGAGGCCATCGACTTCCGCCAGCCCTGGGTGCGGCGCTTCTTCATCGACAACGCGCTGATGTGGTTGCGCGACTACGGCTTCGATGGGCTGCGCCTGGATGCGGTGCATGCCATCGATGATGAGCGCTTCCTGCAGCAGCTGGCCGAGGAGGTACACGCGGTGGTGCCGCACGCGCACCTGGTGCTGGAGAACGAACGCAACCAGGCGCGATGGTTGCGCGGCGCCTACCAGGGGCAATGGAATGACGACTTCCACAATGCGCTGCACGTGATGCTGACCGGCGAGCAGGAGGGCTATTACGCGGCCTATGCCGGTCGCGCCGAAGCACTGCTGGCGCGCTGCCTGGCCGAAGGATTCGCCTGGCAGGGTGAACCGGACCTGCGCGGCGATCCCCGCGGCGAACCCAGCGCTGACCTGTCTCCCGCGCGTTTTGTGGCATTCGCGCAGAACCACGACCAGGTAGGCAACCGTGCTTTCGGCGAGCGCTTGTCGATGCTGGTGGATCCGGCGCGGCTGCGTGCGGCGCTGGCGTTGACCGTGCTGACGCCGATGATCCCGCTGCTGTTCATGGGCGAACCGTGGCAGGCGCAATCGCCGTTCCTGTTCTTCACCGACTACGCGCCGCCGCTGGACGAGGCGGTGCGCGAAGGGCGTCGCCGCGAGTTCGCTGGTTTCAGCGCCTTTGCCGACGCCGCCTCGCGCGCGCGTATTCCGGACCCGAACGATGCGGCGACCCTGCAGGCGTCGTACACGCCGCCGCCCGGCGATGATCCCTGGTCGCAGCACTGGCTGCGCTGCACGGGCGAGTTCCTCGGCCTGCGCAGGCGCTATCTGCAGCCGGGCCTGCTGCAGGCGCGGTCGCTGGGTGCGCGCGTGCTGGGCCAAGGCGCGGTGCAGGCGGGCTGGCAGTTGCCCTCGGGCCAATGGTGGATCGCGATCAACGTGGGCCCTGTGCCGGTGGCGCATGCGGTGCCGGCCGGCGACTGCGTCGTGGGGCCGGACGCGGCCGGGATGCTGCCAGCCGGCGGCGGCGTGCTGGCCTGCTGGATCGCCGCATGAGCACGGATGCAGCGGTGCGGGAAGCGGCCGGCCGTGCGGGCCTGCTGGTCCGCTGGACCGACGTGGCCGGTGCCGCGCGCGAGGTCGCACCGGACGTGCTGCGCGCGGTGCTGGAGGCGCTGCAGGGCGATGCAGCGCCCGAGCACGGTGGCCTGCGCACGGCTTGCTGTGGACAGCTGCTGGCGATGCCCCAGGCGGCAGGCGCAGCGTGCTGGGTGGATGAGCAGGGCGCAGTGCTGCCGGCACACCCCGATGCGCAAGGGCGCTGGCGCGTGCCGGACCAGCCCGGCTACTGGCAGTGGCGCCAGGGCGGACGGCAACAGGCGATTGCGGTGGCGCCACAGCGTGCCTGGTGGCCGCTGGGCTTGCTGCGCGGCTGGGGCCTGTCGGCGCAGGTCTACAGCCTGCGCGCTCGCGACGACGCCGGCATCGGTGACAGCGCCGGCTGTGCGCGATGGAGCGAACTGCTGCACCGTCACGGCGGCGATGCAGTGGCGTTGAGCCCGCTGCATGCCGGCTTGCCACCAGGGCCCGGTTACAGCCCCTATTCGCCCAGCGACCGGCGCTGGCTCGATCCGCTGCAGACCTCCCTGCCGCAGGTACTGCCGGAAGCAGCCGACGCCGTGCTGGCTGAAGACGAAGCACTGGCGACGGCCGTTGCAGCAGCCACTGCCGCGCGCCGCATCGACTGGCCGCACTCGGCGGCGTTGAAGTGGCGCTGGCTGCGCCAGGTGCGCCAGTGGCTGCGGCAGCAGGCGCCGGCTCAGTACGAACAGATGCAGACGTGGTGCGATGCGCAGGGCGAATCCCTGCTGCGCTATTGCCAGCACGCCGCCGACCGGTTCACTGGAAGCGCCGACGACCATGCGTTTGCGCAGTGGTTGGCGCGGCAGGGCTGGGCGCAGGTGCAGGCGGGCTTGCGCGACGACGGCGCGTCGATCGGGCTGATCGCAGATCTGGCGGTGGGTTGCGCGCCGCAGGGCGTCGAGGCCCGGACCGGTGGCGACCGTCTGCTGCAGGGCCTTGAGCTGGGCGCGCCGCCGGATGCGTTCAATCCGCTGGGCCAGGCCTGGGGTATCACCAGCTGGTCACCCTCCGCGCTGCAGCGCGAGGGCTTTGAGCCGTTCATTCGCGTGCTGCGCGCCGTGATGGCCGGCCGTGGGGGGCTGCGCATCGACCATATCCTCGGCCTGCAGCGGCTGTGGGTGCTTCCCTGTGGCTCAGCCGCCGGACAGGGCGTGTACCTGCGCTATCCGTTCGATGATCTGATCAACCTGCTGGTTCTGGAATCGTGGCGGCATCGCTGCGTGCTGATCGGTGAAGACCTGGGCGTGGTGCCGCCGGGCATTCGCCAGCGGCTGGCAGCCCGCGGCATCCTGGGCATCGAGGTGCTGCCGTTCGCCCGCAAGGGTGAACACTTCCTGCCTGCGCCACGGTGGCGCCGCGATGCGGTGGCCATGCCCTCCACCCATGATCTGCCACCGCTGTCCGGCTGGCTGCACGGGCGCGACCTGCGCTGGCGTGCCCGCCTGGGTGAGCTGACCGGGCTTGCAGCGGCGTTGCACGCGCGCGCCAGTGAGGTGCAGGGACTGTCCGCCGTTGCCCGAGGCGAGGGCGCGACGCTGGAAGCGCGTGCGCTGTCGCTGGTCGCGCACGCGCCTTCGCGGTTGGCGCTGCTCCCGCTGGAAGATGCGCTGGGGAGCCGCGCGCAGGTGAACCTGCCGGGCACCGTCAACGGCCATCCGAACTGGCGCCGGCGGCTACCGCTGGCATGGGAACAGGACGCGGTTGACGCGCGTATTGCCCGGTTCAGCGCAACGCGGCGGAGGGAGCGGCGATGACTCCATTGCGTGCCACCGTACGCCTGCAATTGCATGCAGGCTTCGACCTCGAGGCCGCCGCGATGCAGCTGCCGTACTACGCCGCGCTGGGCGTCAGCCACCTTTACCTGTCGCCGATCGCCGCTGCGCTGCATGGGTCTACGCATGGCTACGATGGCATCGACCCGGCCTGCATCAATCCGGAACTGGGCGGCGAAGAAGCCTTCCGGCAACTGGCCACAGCGACGCGCGCGCACGGCATGGGCCTGATCCTCGACATCGTACCCAACCATCTGGCGGCGTCCCCGCACAGCCATTGGTGGAACGATGTGCTGATGCACGGGCGTCGAAGCCCGCACGCAGCATGGTTTGACATCGACTGGGAGGCGCCGGGCTGCGAGGGCCGGCTCTGGCTGCCTGCACTGGACCGGCCGTTGCACGACGCGGTGCGCGATGGCGTAGTGCGCGTGGTGGTGGACAACGCGCGTCCCGTGCTGCGCCACCATGGTCTGGCGTTGCCCTTGTCGCCGCGCAGCCATCCACTGGACTCCGCGCAGTGGCCGGCGTGGGCCGAGCGCTGCAACCGCAGCGTTGAACGGCTGCATACGCTGCTGCAGCGGCAGCACTACCGGCTGGCTTGGTGGCGCACGGCGGGCGATCAGGTGAACTACCGGCGCTTTTTCGATATCAATGAACTGGCCGCGCTGCGGGTGGAGCGCGATGACGTGTTCGAGGCGGTGCATGCGCTGCCGCTGCGGTTGGTACGCGAGGGATGGGTGGACGGCCTGCGTATCGATCATGTGGATGGCCTGTCTTCCCCGGGCGCCTACCTGCGGCGCCTTCGTGAATCGCTCGACGCAGCCTGTGCGGCCGGCGGCCGTGATCCGCAGGCGGTGAGCCTGCATGTGGAGAAGATACTGGCCGAGGGCGAGCAGCTGCCCGACAGCTGGGCCTGCGACGGCACCACCGGCTATGACTTCATGGACCAGACCGGTGCCTGGTTGCACGATCCGGCGGCTGCACCCGCGCTCTCGCGCACGTGGCAGGCGCTGGGCGGTGATCCGCGCAGCTTCGACCGGATCCAGCAGGACGCTCGCGGCATGATGTTGCGCCAGGGCCTTCACGCAGACTTCCAGCGGCTGCTGCGCAGTGCGCAGCAGGTCCTGCAGCCCCGGCTGGCCGAGGCCGATATCGGAGTGGCTGCGCTGGCACGCGCATTGGCTTCATTGCTGCGGCATTACCGCACCTACCGGCCCTATTCGCTGCAGGGGGCGGGTGAACGAAAGGCGCTGGTGGACGCTGCAGCTGCTGCGCGCGAGGCGCTGGACGGTGCGGCATGCGCCGCGCTGGATCTGCTGCTGCAGGCACTTCCCGGCCAGGCGCCGGCTGAAACCGAGCTGCGCGTACGGTTCGGGCAGCTGGCCGCGCCGTTGAATGCCAAGTCGGTGGAAGATACCGGGTTCTATCGCTATTTCAGGCTGCTGTCGCGCAACGAAGTCGGCAGTGATCCGCAGCGGCTGGGCATGGAAGGGCGCGAGCTGCTGGAACATGCAGCCGGGCGCCTGCGGCGCCATCCCAGGGCGCTGCTTGCGCTGGCGACCCACGATCACAAGCGCGGGGCCGACAGCCGGGCACGGCTGGCGGTTCTCAGTACCTGCACGGTCGACTGGCGGGACGCGGTGCGGCGCTGGGGCCGGATGGCGACCCGCGCCGGCGCGCCAATGCCATTGCCGAGTGCCGAGGCCTATGCGCTATGGCAGGCGCTCGTGGCCGCGTGGCCGATGCACGGTACCCCCGGCGCAGGCTTCGCATCGAGGATGGGGCAATGGCTGACCAAGGCGTTGCGCGAGGGCAAGCGGGTCAGCAGCTGGTCCGATCCCAACGTGGCCGTGGAGGAGGGCGCCGCGCAGTGGCTGCACGCGCTGCTGGATGGAGCGCCGTTGCAGCCGGTGCGGGAGGCGCTGGCGACCTTCGTGGCGCGCATCGCGCCGGCGGGCGCCTGCAACGGCTTGGCACAGCTGTGCCTGCAGCACTGCCTTCCCGGCGTGCCCGATCTTTACCAAGGCGGTGAAGGCTGGGACCTGAGCCTGGTGGACCCGGACAACCGGCGCGCCGTGGATTATCCAGCGCGGCAGGCGTGGCTGCGTGATGCGCGCGCGTGGCCCGCGCTACTGGAGGACTGGCGGGACGGTGGGATCAAGGCATTTCTACTCCGGCGATTACTGGATTGCCGCCGCAGGCACCCGCAGCTGTTCCTGCACGGCGCGCTGCAGCCGCTGTCGGCGCCGGTGCGCTCACCGTGGCTGGCGTTCACGCGCAGGCATCAGGCGCAGATGCTGCTGGTGGTCGTGCGGCGTGGTTCGCCCACCGCCGTGCCTGGCCCAAGCCTGCATGCGCCGCGCGACGTCGGCAGCGATGTGACGCTGCGTGGGGTGCCGACAGGCCCCATGCGCAACGTCCTTGACGGGCGCATCGAACATTTCAACGCAACCACGGACGTGGCCAGGCTTCTGGCTGGCAGCCCGTTGGCGATATGGATCAACGAGGAGGCAGGTAGGGATGGACAGCAGGGAACGACGGCAGCGGATTGAGGCACTGGCCCACCAGATCTGGGAGGCAGAAGGGCGCCCGGATGATCAGCAGCAACGGCACTGGCACATGGCCGAGCGGCTGGTGGAGGCCGAGATTGCCGCCGCGCGCGAGGAGGAGGGCACCGATGGCGAGCCGTAAGTGGACGCAGACCTCGCGCGTGCGCGAAGGCCGGCCCTTCCCGCTGGGGGCGACCTGGGACGGGTTGGGCGTGAACTTCGCGCTGTACTCGCGGCATGCCACCCGGGTGGAACTCTGTCTGTTCGATGCACGCAACCGCGAAGTGGAACGCATCGCGCTGCCCGAGTACACCAACGAGATCTGGCATGGCTACCTGCCGGACGTGAGGCCCGGCCAGCGCTATGGCTACCGGGTGCATGGCCCCTATGCGCCGGAGGAAGGCCATCGCTTCAATCCCAACAAGCTGCTGCTGGACCCCTACGCCAAGCAGATTGTGGGCGAACTGAAGTGGGCCCCCCACCTGTTCGGCTACACCTTGGGCCACCGCGATGGCGACCTGAGCTTCGACCGCCGCGACAGCGCCAGCTACATGCCGCGCTGTGCCGTGATCGATCCGGCCTTCAGCTGGGGTGCCGAGCGGGCACCTGCCACGCCCTGGGACCGGACCGTGATCTACGAAGCGCACGTGCGCGGGCTGACCATGCAACACCCCGATGTTCCGCAGGCCGAGCGTGGCACCTTGTCTGCCCTGCGCCATGACGCATTGGTCGACCACCTCAGCCATCTGGGCGTGACCGCCATCGAACTGCTGCCGGTGCACGCCTACGTCGATGACCAGCAGCTGCTCGAGCGCGGGCTGCGCAACTACTGGGGGTACAACACCATCGGCTTCTTCGCGCCGCAGCCGCGTTACCTGTCGCTGGGCACCGTGGCCGAGTTCAAGCAGATGGTCGCGCGGCTGCACAATGCTGGCATCGAAGTGATCCTGGATGTGGTCTACAACCACACCGCCGAAGGCAATGAGCTGGGCCCTACGCTGTCCTTCAAGGGCATCGACAACGCCAGCTACTACCGCCTGGCTGATGATCGCCGCTACTACATCAACGATACCGGCACCGGCAACACGTTCGACCTGACCAATGCCGGTGCACTGCGCATGGTGATGGACTCGCTGCGCTACTGGGTGACCGAGATGCGGGTGGACGGCTTCCGCTTCGACCTGGCGACCATACTCGGCCGTGAACGGCATGGGTTCGACGCTTCGGGCAGCTTCCTTGATGCCGTGCGCCAGGACCCGATCCTGAGCCAGGTGAAGCTGATCGCCGAGCCCTGGGACATCGGCCCGGGCGGCTACCAGCTGGGCCAGTTCCCGCCGGGCTGGGCCGAATGGAATGACCGTTTCCGAGATACGGCGCGCGCGCTGTGGCGCGGCGATGGCGGCCAGCTGGCGGAGTTCGCCACGCGCTTCACCGGCTCGGCCGACCTGTTCGAGCACCACGGCCGGCGGCCGTCGGCCAGCATCAATCTGGTAACGGCACACGATGGGTTCACGCTGCATGATCTGGTGAGCTACAACGACCGCCACAACGAAGCCAACGGCGAAGACAACCGTGATGGCCATTCGCACAACCTTTCCAGCAACCATGGCGTGGAGGGTGAGACCGATGATCCGGCGATCCTCTCCGTACGTGCGCGGCAGATGCGCAACCTGCTGGCCACGCTGCTGTTGGCGCAGGGCACCCCCATGCTGCTGGCCGGCGATGAGTTCGGCCATTCGCAGCAGGGCAACAACAACGCCTACTGCCAGGACAACCCGCTGAGCTGGATCGACTGGGAGCGTGCTGCGCAGCCGGCAGCCCAGGCGCAGGTGGCGTTCGTACGCCGGGCGCTGTCGCTGCGCCGACGCTATGGCCTGCTGCGCAGGAACCGGTTCCTGCGCGGCGAATACGATGAGGCGCTGGGCCTGCGCGATATCGACTGGCGGCATCCCGATGGTCGCGGCATGGAGGAAGCGGACTGGCATGACGCAGGGCTGCGTGCGCTGCTGATCATCTTGGACGGTCGCAGTCCGGACAGTGGCCTGCGCGAGCCCGGGCGGCATGTCAGCCTGGCCCTGCTGTTGAACGCCGGGGAGCAGCCGCAGCGGTTCTGTGTGTCAGACGACGCCCTGTCGTTCCGGCGCGTACTCCTGCAGACCGACGAAACGCCGTTGGAGCCGGATGAGGAAGGCGCCTGGACGCTGCCGCCGCGCAGCCTGTGCCTGCTGGCGGCAAGCAGCAGCGCTTGATTGCATCGCGGCGCCACTACGGTCCGCCGGGCGTTGCCCGGCGTACCGGTAGCTACCCCATCAGATAACGCAACACACCCGCCGAGACCACGCCGATCAGCACCGTCGGCAGCATCGACAGCCGCGTGGCGGCCAGCAGGGTGATCGCCAGTGCGGCCAGGTCGGCCGGCTTGTCGGCGACGAAGTCCGGGGCGATCACCGAGATCAGCACGCAGCCCGGCGCGGCTTCCATTACCGTCACTGCGCGTTTGCTCAGCGTGCGGTTACGCAGCGCGAGGAAGCCGGCGATGCGGGTCAGGTAGGTGGCGGCGGCCATCAGCACGATGGTCAGTACTGAAGTCCAGTGGATCAAGCCATTGAAGATCATGCTGCGTCCTCCGCCAGCAGCCAGGCTGCGGCCAGGCCGGCCAGTGCGCCGCTGGCCACGTACCACGCACCTGGCACCAGCAGGTAGGTAGCGGCGGCGACGACCAGGCTGACCAGCCACGGCCGCGCAGCCTTCATGCCCTGCCACATGCCGCGCAGCAGCACCAGGAACACGGCGGGGAAGGCCATGTCGAAGCCGTAGGCGTGGATGTCGCCCAGCATCGGGCCAACGATTGCGCCGAGTGCGGTGCAGGCCACCCAGACGGTGTACAGGCCGGCCGACACGCCCAGGTAGTAGGCCAGGCTGAAACCGAGGGTACGGCGACGCGCGTCGGCCACACCCAGCGCCCAGCTCTCGTCGCACATGAAGAACAGCGCCGGCAGCACACGACGGCGCGGCAGGTGCTGCAGCAGTGGGGCCAGGCTGGCGCCCATCAGCAGGTGGCGGCTGTTGACCAGCGCGGTGATGGCCACGATCAGTGCGATGTGCGGTGGCGAGGTCCACAGTTCGACGGCGGCGAACTCCGAGCCACCAGCGAAGTTGAGTCCGGTCATCAACGGCACTTCCAGTGCGCTCAGGCCCTTCTGGGCCGCCTGCGCGCCGAGCACCAGGGCGAACGGAATGAAGCCAATCATCACCGGTACGGCGGCGCGCAGGCCGCGCAGGAATTCGGCACGCGGCGCGGTATCGCAGGTGTCTGGCAGGGGGAGGGTGGTACGGGCGTCCATGGAACGGCACGACGAGGTGGGGTGGCCCATGCTAGCGGTCCGATCACGAAATCGGGTTGCGTTGATGCCACTGGATTTTGGATGATTGATATTCCATGCGGCCAGAGTCGACCAGGACGAAATTGCATGCAGTATCAGCTCGACAACCTTGATCGGCGCATCCTCGACGCCCTGCAGCGCGACGGCCGCCTGCAGAACCTGGAGCTGGCCCGTCTGGTCGGGCTGTCGCCGTCGGCCTGCCTGCGCCGGGTGCGGCTGCTGGAGGAGGGCGGTTACATCGACCGCTACGTGGCGCTGTTGAACGAGGCCAAGGTGGGCCGCGGCTTCACCGTGTTCGTGCGGGTGTGGCTGCGCGGGCAGGACGAGGACACCACCAACCACTTCATCAACAGCATCAAGTCTTTCCCGGAAGTGCTGGAATGCCATCTGATGGCCGGTGACTGCGATTTCCTGCTGCGGGTGGCGGTGGCCGACCTTGATGCCTACCGGCAGTTCCAGATGCAGCACCTGAACCGGATCGCCGGCGTGCAGAACACCAAGACCGAGATTCCGATGCAGCGGATCAAGCAGACGACCCAGCTGCCGCTTTGAGGGATGGGGTTTGCGGCCGGGTTGCACCCGGCACCCGCGGGTAGTGCCGGCTGCTGGCCGGCAACCTCAGGAGCAACAACAGCAACAGCGATGCTCCGTGGGGCGGCGGGGCGGTGTGGCCAGGCAGGACACGCCGTAAACCCTTCCTTGGGGGCTCGATGGCGCCATCCATGGCGCCAACGGTCCTGCCTGGCCACACCGCCCCGCCGCCTGACAGTTCCCCGCGATCCGTCGGGGTCGGATCCCGTTGTTGCGCAACGGGTTTTGACCCCTGGGGCAGATGATCATGCCTGTTCGATTCATTGATTCCTGACGCGTGACTGGCTTCGCAGGGCCTGACCCGGCGTCAGCCGTGGCGGCGGTCATCGCAATGACATGTGCCCCCGGTACGGTTTGAGCCCGCTTGCGGGTCGCGCGTGGGCCGGGGTTCCGGTTGTAGTGCGCGACCGTTGCAGCTGCTGTCGCTGCCGAGGGTCATGTGTTCTACGTCAGGGGGCTGAATGGACACCATGCGGTCAGAACTTGGAAGGTGGCCATCGCCGCATGGCTGCTGCTGTCCTTTGCCGCTGCCGCACAGGACGCGGTTCACGCCTACGACATCCCTGCGCAGCCGCTGGAACAGGCGGTCGAGCGCTTCAGTGTCATCAGTGGGTGGTCGGTGATGTATCCCGGCGACCTT
Source organism: Stenotrophomonas sp. YJH_SMC_81 (assembly GCF_059370875.1). Taxonomy (NCBI): domain Bacteria; kingdom Pseudomonadati; phylum Pseudomonadota; class Gammaproteobacteria; order Lysobacterales; family Lysobacteraceae; genus Stenotrophomonas; species Stenotrophomonas sp. YJH_SMC_81. Next base: position 65,182 of record NZ_JCAFUB010000011.1, read on the forward strand.
GCTTCGGGCCGCAGCAGCCATGCGCTGCGCGGGAGCCTGGCGCCGCTTGTGGCGCTGGAGTCGCTGCTGCAGGACACAGGGATCGAGGCCGAGGTGATCGGCGAGCAGCGTGTGGTGCTGCGCCGGGGCAAGCCCTCGGCCGCGGAACCCGATGTTGGCGCGGGGCTGCCCGAGGCCGAACGCCGGCGTCGCTACGGCGGGTTGCAGCAGCGGCTGCGTGCGGCGTTCTGTGACGACCCGGAGATTGCGCCCGGCCGCTATGCCGCAACGCTGCGCTTCCGCATCGACGGCGCGGGCCAGGTGAGCGAGCCCGAGCTGCTGTCCGGCAGTGGCAGTGATCGCCGCGACGCACGCCTGCTGCAGGCGCTGCACGGCCTGGTGCTGGCGGCCGACGCCGCCGCGCTGCCACAGCCGGTGACGCTGCAGATCCGTCCTTCCGGCACCGACCACGACTGTGGCCGGCGCGCGCCCCTTCCATGACTTCAAGGATTCGGACATGAACAACGGTACGGCTGGGGCGGTTGATCTGATGGACCACCTTCTGGGTGCCTACGACGAGCTGAAACGCCGGTTGGTGCGCAAGCTCGGATCGGAAGAGCTGGCCGGCGACGCGCTGCAGGACACGTGGATGCGCCTGAGTGCGCGACGTGACCGCCTGGACGCGGTGCAGAACCCTGCGGCCTACCTGCTGCGGATGGCGATGAACACCGTGATCGACCGCCAACGGGCAGACCACCGCCTGCTGAGCCTGGAGGAGGTGGATACGCTGATGGACATGGCCGACCCGGGGCCGGGGCCGGCACAGGCGGCCGAGCTCGACTTCGCGCTGGAAGACATGGTCGGCCTGCTGCAGCGCATGCCCGAGCGCCGTCGTCGCATCCTGCTGGCGATCCGCGTCGATGGCCTGCAGCAGCGCGACGTGGCCGACCACCTCGGTGTGTCGCTGCGGTTGGTGCAGCGGGAGCTGAAGGCAGCCCAGGACTACCTGGCCGAACGCAGTGGGCAGGGGCGCCAGGTGCGGTTCTGAGCGACGGCATCCGTCTACACTTTGACGCCGAGCAGAACCCCGCAGCGTGCGGGTCCGGCATGAGCTCCCATGGATCCTGACGACCGCCCGCAACGCCCGCTGGATGCCGTTGAGCGTCAGGCCCACGCGTGGGTGGTGCGGCTGACCTCGGGCGAGGCGACCGCTGCCGATGGGCGCCGGTTCCGTGCATGGTGCGAGTCCGACCCGCGTCATCGTGAAGCGTTTGGCCGTGCGCGCCGGCAGTGGGAGCAGGTGCAGCTGGCCGGCGAGCGACTGCCCGCCGCCGCGCGCCAACCGGTCGCGCCGACGCCGGCGCAGCGCTGGAGCCGGCGCGCCTTCCTGGGCGCTGCGGTGGCGGCGCCGGCCAGTCTGGTGGTGGTGGCGGCGCTCCGCCCGCCGCTGGGATTGTGGCCGTCGGTGACGGCGATGGCGGCCGATTTCCACACCGGCACCGGTGAACGACTACAGATCGCGCCCTCGCCGCAGCTCAAGATCGAACTGGATACGCAGAGCAGCCTGCGCCGCCGCGCGCACGCGCAGGGCGAAGGCTTCGAGCTGGTGCAGGGCCAAGCCGCGATCGAAACCGGTGCTGGCCTGCGCCTGGCACTGTTCGCGGGCCCGGGTTGCGTGATTGCCGATGAAGGTGCGGTGCGCCTGGACGTGCGCAACACCCACGGGCTGGTACGGGTGACCTGCCTGCAGGGTAGCGCCCGTATCGAGCACCCGCAGGGCCGCCTGCAGCTGCAGGCAGGCCAGCAGACCCGGTTCGACGAGCGCCTCAGTGGCGTCGTGGCCGAGGCCGTAGCTTCGGAAGTGAGTGCCTGGACCGAAGGCATGCTTGTGTTCCGCCGCGCACCGCTGGGCGAGGTGGTGGACGAGATCAACCGTTACCGGCGGGGCAAGGTACTGCTGGGTGAATCGGCATTGGCGCGCGCGCCGGTCAGTGGCCGCTTCCGCATCGATGATCCGGATGCGGCGCTGGAGCAGCTGCGACTGACGATGTCGCTGGATCTGCGTCGCTTTCCGGGTGGCATCGCCGTCCTTGGATAGATGAAGGCGCTGGCCGTGCGCGCCGCGCAGGGCTGTTGCAAGCGAGGAGAAGCCAAGGATGCGCAACGAGACCATCGGTGTGCTCGATCTGCGTCGCAATCTGTCTGCATTGCTGGAAACCACCCAGCGAAGGCCCCTGATGGTGCATCGTTATGGTTCGCCCTGGGTGTGCGTGGTGTCTGACGCGCAGTGGCAGCAGCAGGCGGTGCTGCTGGACTTCAATCCGCAGTCACACCCCTTGGCGATGCTGCTGCGGTTGCAGCAGCAGGAGATGCCCTTGGTCGAATCCGGGGCGCTGCCGCCTGCGGCGCTCGCACGCGCACTGCTGTTGGCGGACATGCATGGCATCGACGATCTCACGCAGCTGCATGAGCAGGTGCTGCATCATCGGCTCTGGCACTGGTTCGTGGCGGGCGCCCATGGGGTGATGGACGGGTGGCAGCTGCCCGCGCTGCGCGTCGCGCTGGCGTCATGGTGCGATGACGTGGACATGACCGATGCACTGGTCGCATTCGCTGCCCGCAGCGACGTGGCGGTACTGGCCCGCCGTTGTGGGGGTGACGCACCGCGGCTGCAGCGCGAAGCCTGCAGGCGGATGACGCTGCGATGACGTTGCCGATGAAGCGCCATCCCGTGCACAGAGTTGCATTCGCGGTGTCGCTTCACCTGCCTTGCTGACGTCTTCTCCAGAGTACGACGCACCACGCGTCGCGGAGCACGGGCGGCGCAGATGGAAGACAGTCGCAGGATCAGCATGCTGGAGCTGGATCGCCACCTGAGCCAGTCACTGGAGCAGGCACGGCACACGCCCCTGAACGTGCAGCGTTACGGGCGCTCGTGGGTCTGGGTGCTGTCCAGTGACGCCTGGGCGGACGCGGCGCGCTGGGCGGCACTGGACAGCAGTGCGCATCCACTGGCGGCACTTCGAAAGGCCCTCGACCTGCGGATGCGGCCCTGGCCCGACGCGGCCATGAGCGCGCTGCCGCTTGGCGCAGCCGATGCGCGACTGCTGCAACGTGCGGCCCTGCTGGTGAACGTGCGTGACCTCAACAGTGCGCAGCGTGTGTACGACGACCTGCGCTACCACCAGGCCTACCGCATGTTCATCGGGCTCGACCACGGCACCGCGTGGTCGCCGACGCAGTGCGTGCGCCTGCTGCAGGCGTGCGTGCATCCGTTGCTGCGCAAGTGCATCGACCAAACACTGGCCAGCGTGCCGCCGCACCTGCTCGAGGCGGCACGCGTGCCGGCTGCACGTGCGCCCGCACAGGCAACCGCGCAGCGAATCGCAGGCGGATGTTTATCGTACTGACACATGCACCGCTGACCATGGTGCAGCGGTCTCTTCCAGGATGACGAGGGCGGAACAATGGCAAGGCAGGCAGGTGGTCGCAGGGCTCGGCAGCAGGGCTTCAGCCTGATCGAGATCATGGTGGTGGTGGTGATCATCGGCATCCTTGCCGCGCTGATCGTGCCGCGGTTGATGGACCGTCCGGACCAGGCACGCGTGGTGGCGGCGCGCCAGGACATCGCGGCGCTGATGCAGGCGCTGAAGTTGTTCAAGCTGGACAATGGGCGCTATCCCAGTGCCGAACAGGGCCTGCAGGCGCTGGTGAAGCCGCCGCAGGGCAGTGGTGCGTTGCCGGTGACGCCGTACCTGGATCGCCTGCCGAATGACCCGTGGGGCCATCCGTACCAGTACCAGGTTCCAGGCACTCATGGCGACATTGATGTGTTCTCGCTGGGTGCGGACAGCAAGCCCGGTGGCGACGCCGGGAACGCAGACATCGGTTCCTGGCAGCTGTGAGGCGTGCTGATGGCAGCCCCGACGCGTTCGGTCTCGTGCACCCGCCAGCGTGGCATGGCGGTGATCGTCGCCATGCTGGTGGTGGCGTTGGTGGCCGTGATTGCCACCGCGCTGCTGACCCGGCAGTCGGCGCAGCTGCGCGCGCTGCGCGGCGACCAGTTGCGCGCGCAGGTGCGCATGGCGGTGGACGCCACGCTGGAGCGTGCGGCGCAGCAGCTGCGTGAGGATGTAAAGGAACAGCTGACCACGGTGCGCAGCGGGCGCTGGGCGCGCCCGTTGGAACTGCAGGCGCCGTTGCCGGTGCAGCTGCAACTGGTCGATGCGCAGTCGATGTTCAACCTGCGCAACCTGCTGGCACAGGGCAGGCCGGACCCCGGGGCGCGGCGCGCGTTCATCGCGTTGTGTGCTGCACAGGGGCTTGGCCAGGGTGCCTGCGCATCCGCGGCGGACCACATCCAGGCGCGCCTGCGCGACGGTGACATCCAGGCACAGGCCCCACTGCCGCGCGAATCACTGATCGCGCAGGCACTGGCCGGTGCCGATCCGGTGGCACTGCAGGCGCTGGCGCGACGCACCGTGGTGCTGCCGGCGCAGACCCTGGTCAACGCCAATACCAGCGACCTGAGCGTTCTGCAGGCGGTGACGCCTGCGGTCGAGCCCGCACGGCTGCAGGCGCTGCTCGCTGAGCGCGACGCCGGCCACTGGCTGCTCAACCGCGGTGACATCGCCAACCGACTCCAACTGAGCAACGAACAGATGGCCGTGCTTCCACTGGGTATCCATAGCGAGTGGTTCCTGGCCGTGGGCCGGGTGCAGGCTGACGGCAGCGCGGTTGATTTTCGCGCGCTGCTCTGGCGCGAGTACCGCGACGACGGGGTACGTGTACAACGGGTGTGGACGAGGATCGGCGCATGACGGTGCAGCTTCGGGTGCGCCTGCCGCCGTTGGCGCACCTGCGCGCCGACAGCGCGGTGGACTGGGCGCGGCTTCACAAGGACGAGGTAGTGGCACACGGTCGCGATACGCTGGCCGCGCTGGGCCTGCGGCATCCGCGGGCTGCGGTGCATGCCTGCCTTGACCCGAACGACCTGATCCTGCTGGAACTGCAGCTGCCGCTGCTGTCCGGGCGCCGCCTGCAGGCGGCGTTGCAGGGCGAGGTGGAGGCCATGCTGCTGGATGACCTGCAGGAGGTGGCGCTGGCCCACGGTGCGCAGGCGGCAGACGGTACGGTTCCGGTGGCCTGGCTCGGCCAGCAGGCCATCGCGCAGGCGCAGCAGCTGCTGGCCTCGTGTGCGCTGCAGCTGCAGGCGTTGTATCCGACGCCACTGCTGCTGCCTTGGCAGGACGGCCACGCCACGCTGCAGGTCAGCGGCGAGCATCTGCTGGTGCGCAGCGGGCGCGATCGGGGACTTGTCCAATGGTATGGCGGACGTGACGCGTCTGCGGTGATACAGGCGTTGGCCACCCGCCTGCAACAGGCCGGCGTGCGGGCCGTGCAATGGATCGACAGCGTACCGCCGGCGTGGCCGGACAGCCTGCCGGGCACCGCCGTCACGCATGAACGGCAGGCCTGTGGCCCTTTGCCGGGGTGGTCATTGCCGCTGCCCGGCGCAGGCCGTCAAGCGCCGCGACTGGCGATCGGCCTGGCACTGGCGGCGGTGCTGCTGGCTGCACTTGGCCTGCAGTGGCAGGTCTCGCGTTGGCGGATCGAGGGTGAGGCGCTGCAGCAGGACATGGCACGGCAGTTCAGCGCACGCTTTCCGGAGATCACCGACGTGGTGGACCCGGTGTTGCAGGCAAGGCGAGCGCTGGCGGTTCCGCCGCCAGCGCCGCCGTTGCCGGCGCTGCAGCGTCAGGTCGCCAGCACGCTGCATGCGGTTCCGGAGCTGGCGGGGCAGGTGCACAGCCTGCACTACCAACCCGGGCAGGTGTACCTGGAGCTGGACGCCGATGCCCAGGCATTGGCCGACGATCCACAGCGGCTTGAGCACTGGCAGCAAGCGGTGCAGGCGCAGGGGCTGCAGCTGGCGCGCGACGCCGGTGGACGCCTGCGGGTGAGCGGAGCGGGACAGTGACGACCCGAACCCTGCGGCTGGGCGAGGGGCTGGCGGGCCTGCAGCAGCGCTGGCAACGCCTGCCACCGCGCGACCGGCTGATGCTGTGGGTGATGGGGGTGGCGCTGCTGGTGGCGGGCCTGTGGTCGTCCTGGCTGGAGCCCCTGCTGAAGCAGCGCACGCACTGGCAGGCCGAACTGCCACGGCTGCAGGCGCAGCATCGCGCACTGGCACCGCTGCTGCGCGCCCGTGAGCGCCAGCAGCTGGCGCAGGGCCAGCATCCGACCCTGGCCGGGCTGCGTGACCAGATCAAGTCCGCCGGTCTGGCTGGCGGCCTGCATATCGAAGCGCGCGACGGGTGCTGGCACCTGCAGGTACGGGCCGTACCCGCCGATGCGCTATGGAACTGGCTGCTGCCGCTGCTGGCCGACCCGGCCATCGAGTTGCAGCAGTTGCAATTGACACGCACAGGGGATGCGAACATGCCGGCGGCAAGGATTTCCGGAAACATCGTGATGGTGGCTCCTGCGGGTGCCCATCCATGAGGGCGATGCGCAGCCTTGCCTGCAGTGCCGCATTGGCACTGATCGTGGGCATGGCCCACGTGCCGGCGCCGGTGGCGGCGCAGGACACAGGCGATGAGCCGGTGCAGCTGAACCTGGTGGATACCGATATCGGTGGCGTGCTGCGCATGGCGGCGCGCTTCACCGGGCGCCAGTTCCTGGTCGACCCACGCGTGACCGGCAAGATGACGGTGGTTTCCGATGGCCCGGTCAGCCGTACCCAGGCCTACCAGCTGCTGCTGGGCGCACTGCGCATGAGAGGCTTCGCCGTGGTCGAGAACGGCGGCGTCAGCCGGGTGGTGCCGCAGGCCGATGCCAAGCTGCTCGGTGGCCGGGTGGGCAGCGGTGGTGCAGGGGGCGAGATCGCCACGCGTACGTTTGCGCTGCGCTATGAGAGTGCGGCGGCGCTGGTGGCTGTGCTGCGGCCGATGATCAGCCCGGACAACCCGATCACCGCCAATCCAGGCAACAACACCCTGGTGATCACCGACTACGCCGACAACCTGGAGCGCATCGCGAGGGTGATCGCCAGCGTCGACACGCCCGCCGGCATGGACACCGATGTGGTGAAGCTGCAGCAGGGCATTGCGGTGGACGTGGCGGCCATGGTTGCGCCGCTGCTGGATGCGCAGGGCGCCGAGCCGGGCCAGAAGGTGGTGGTGATGGCCGATCCGCGCAGCAACAGCGTGCTGCTGCGTTCCAGCAGCCCAGGCCGCACCCGCCTGGCGCGGCAGCTGGTGGAGAAGTTGGACCGTGCCCAGGACGAGTCCGGCAACCTGCATGTGGTCTACCTGCGCAACGCCCAGGCCAACCAGCTGGCCGGTGTGCTGCGTGGCGTGGTGGCCGGACAGAGCGATGCACCGGCCATGGGCAGCAACGAAGGCATCACCCCGCTGCCGGGTGACGCCAACCGTTCCACGCCCATCCAGCCGTCGCAGCCGCAGCAGGCCAAGCCCGGAGGCAATGCGCTGGAATCGCAGCGGCTGGACCCGAGCCGGCGCGACCCGATCGATGCAGGAAGCACCGGCTTCAGCCATAACGGCATTTCGGTACAGGCGGACGTGGCCACCAACACCCTGCTGATTTCGGCGCCGGAGCCGGTGTACCGCAACCTTCGGCGGGTGATCGACCAGCTCGACCAGCGCCGTGCGCAGGTGCTGGTGGAAAGCCTGATCGTGGAGGTCAACCAGACCGACGCGGCCGAGCTGGGCGTGCAGTGGATGCTGGGCAATGGCCGTACGTTTGGCGGCACCCATTTCGGGGGCGCTACCGGCGGTAGCGGGCTCAATACCGGTGCGCGTACCACGCTGGACGTGCTGCCCAAGGATGGCCTGAAGATCGGCGTGATCGACGGCACCATCAACCTGCCCGGTGTCGGCCAGATCCTCAACATGAAGGCGCTGGCCACTGCGCTGCAGAGCAAGGGCGGCGCCAACATCCTGTCGACGCCGAACCTGATGACGCTGGACAACGAGGCAGCCAGCATCATGGTCGGCCAGACCGTGCCGTTCGTCAGTGGCCGCTACGTGACCGACGGTGGCGGCGGCAGCAACAACCCCTTCCAGACCATCGTGCGCGAAGACGTGGGCCTGAAGCTGCGTGTGCGCCCACAGATTTCCGAGGGCGGTACGGTGAAGCTGGACATCTACCAGGAAGTCAGCAGCATCGACGCGCAGAGCGCGAACAGCACGGCCGGCATCATCACCAACAAGCGCGCACTCGATACCAGCGTGCTGCTGGACGATGGCCAGATCATGGTGCTCGGTGGCCTGCTGGAAGACAGCGTCAGCCATGGCCGTGATGCGGTGCCGGGGCTGGGGAAGATCCCGGTGCTGGGCGCCTTGTTCCGCAGCGACACGCGCAAGCGCACCAAGACCAACCTGATGGTGTTCCTGCGCCCGCACGTGGTACGCGACCCGGCCGCCGGACAGCGCCTGACCCGCGACCGCTACGACTACATGCGCAATGCGCAGGCCGGCGCGCAGCCCGTACAGAGCTGGGCCTTGCCCGCGCTGTCGGCGCCGCAGCTGCCACCGCAGGACCTGTCGGTACTCGGCCAGGGCAATGCGCGCGATGGCCACGGCCAGCCGTTGCAGAACACCAGCCTGGCAGCGTTGTATCCGGCCGGTGACGGCGATGCGCAGCTGGTGCAGTTCGCACAGGGGCTGGAGCCGAGCCGTGCCAGCCAGGGCGTGGCGCAGGTGCGGGCGCTGGGCCTGCAGGCCTACGCGGAGGCGACGCCGGGCGAGGGTGGGCAACGCCTGCGCGTGCGGTTGCCGCGTGATCCGGCGAAGTTGGATCCGGCATTGCAGCAGCTGCGCGGGCTGGGCTACACGCCGGAACTGGTGATCGGGCCGTGAGCGCCGTTGTGCCGCTGCCATACGCGTGGGTGCGCAGCCACGGCGTGATGCTGTCCGAAGCCGGTGGCGAGCCGGTGCTGCTCGGCACGGCCGACACGGCGGCGTGGGCCGTGGCCGAGCTGCGCCGCCGGCATGGCCCGCTGCCTTTCCATGCCCTGGATGCGGCGACCTGGCAGCAGCGGTTGGGTGAGCAGTACCGTGACGGCGGTGATGCCGCGGCCGTGGTCGGTGCCGCCGAAAGTGAAGTCGATCTGGACCGGCTGATGCAGGACATGCCGGAGGTCACCGACCTGCTGGATGCGCAGGATGATGCGCCGGTGATCCGCATGATCAACGCGCTGCTGGCACAGGCTGCACGCGACGGTGCCAGCGATCTGCATATCGAGCCGTTCGAGACCCATTCGGTGGTGCGCTACCGGGTGGACGGCACGCTGCGCGACATGGTGCAGCCTCGGCGCGCACTGCACGCAGCGCTGGTGTCGCGCATCAAGATCATGGCCCACCTGGACATTGCCGAGAAGCGCCTGCCACAGGATGGGCGCATCGCGATCCGCGTGGGCGGGCGGCCGCTGGACATCCGTGTTTCCACGGTACCGACCGGGCATGGCGAGCGCGCCGTGCTGCGATTGCTCGAAAAGGATGCCGGCCGCCTGCAGCTGCAGCGCCTGGGCATGGCCGATGACACCCTGGCCACGTTCACCGGATTGATCCGGCAGCCGCACGGGATCGTGCTGGTGACCGGGCCGACCGGCAGCGGCAAGACCACGTCGCTGTACGCCGCGCTGGGCCAGCTTGACAGCAGCACCAGCAATATCCTCACCGTGGAAGATCCGGTGGAGTACGACTTTGCCGGCATTGGCCAGATCCAGGTCAACGCGCGCATCGGCATGAGCTTCGGCACCGCGCTGCGCGCGATCCTGCGCCAGGACCCGGACACCATCATGATCGGCGAGATACGTGACCTGGAGACCGCACAGATCGCGGTGCAGTCGTCGCTGACCGGGCACGGTGTGCTGGCTTCGCTGCACACCAACGATGCGATCTCGGCGGTGACCCGCCTGGCCGACATGGGCGTGGAACCGTTCCTGCTGGCCTCGTCGCTGCGCGGTGTGCTGGCGCAGCGGCTGGTGCGGCGGCTGTGCACGCAGTGCCGGCGTGCCGAGGTGGACGGCGAAGGCCGGACCGTATGGCGCGCAGTGGGTTGCACGGCCTGTGCCAACAGTGGCTATCGCGGACGCACCGGCATCCATGAACTGTTCGTGGTGGACGACCGGGTACGTGCACTGATCCATGAAGGGCAGGGTGAGCCTGCGCTACGCGAGGCGGCACGGCGGGCCGGCATGCGGACCCTTCGACAGGACGGCCAGCGCTGGGTCGACAGCGGGGTGACCACGCTGGAAGAGATCCTGCGCGTTACTGGCGACGACTGAGGCTTGCATGGCGCTGTTCGATTACCAGGCTGCCAATGCGCAGGGCCGCATCGAGAAGGGTCAACTGGATGCCGACAGCCCGCGCGGTGCGCGCCAGCTGCTGCGTGGGCGCGGGCTGACACCCGTGCAGGTGAGCGCGGCGCGCAGTGTCGGCAGTGGCTGGGGCGCTCGCCGCCTGTCGGCCAGCGAGTTGGCCTGGGCCACCCGCCAGCTGGCCAGCCTGCTGGCGGCCAGCCTGCCGTTGGAAGGCGCCTTGAGTGCGGTGATCGAGCAGGCCGAGCGCCCGCACGTGGCCCAGGCACTCACCGCTGTGCGCGCCGACGTGCGCGCCGGCCAGCGCCTGACCGTGGCGCTGGCCGCGCGGCCGCGCGATTTCCCGCCGATCTATCGGGCGCTGGTGGGTGCAGGTGAGGATTCCGGCGATCTGGCGCGGGTGATGGAGCGCCTGGCCGACTACATCGAGGAACGCAATGCGCTGCAGGCCAAGGTACTGACCGCCTTCATCTACCCGGCGGCGATCAGCCTGGTATCGGTGGCGATCGTGATCTTCCTGCTCAGCTACGTGGTGCCGCAGGTGGTGACCGCGTTCGTGCAGGCGCGGCAGACGCTGCCGATGCTGACCCAGGTGATGCTGGCCGCCAGCGCGTTCGTGCGCAGCTGGGGCATGTGGGTGGGGCTCGGCATCGCTGCGCTGGTGGTGGCCTGGCGGTTGGCCCTGCGCAAGGCCGGGTTGCGCCTGCGCTGGGACGCGATGCTGCTGCGGGTGCCGATGGTCGGGCGTTTCGTGCTGGGTGTGAACAGCGCGCGCTTCGCCTCGACACTGGCGATCCTGCTGGATGCGGGTGTGCCGCTGCTGCGTGCGCTTGAAGCTGCCCGGCAGACCCTGGGCAATGCGTTGCTGGCGCGCTGTGCCGGTGACGTGTCCGCGCGTGTGCGCGAAGGTGCCGCGCTTGGTTCTGCGCTGAAGGTGCAGAAGGTGTATCCGCCAATCCTGGTGCACCTGGTGGCCAGCGGCGAGAAGACCGGTTCGCTGGCGCCACTGCTGGACCGCGCCGCACAGACCATCTCGCGCGAGATCGAGCGTCGCGCGATGGCGCTGACTGCGTTGCTGGAGCCGACCATGATCCTGGTGATGGGCGGCGTGGTGCTGACCATCGTGCTGGCGGTGCTGATGCCGATCATGGAAATGAACCAGCTGGTGCAGTAGATCCACGCCATGCGTGGATGCACCGGACAGGTCGCGCGTCGCTCGATCCATCCACGCACAGCGTGGATCTACGGGTGCCTGGATTTCTCCACACAATCCTCCACACCTTTTTCCGATCTTCCACAGGTTTCTTAAGCGGCCTGTCATCGGCGCGGACCAGCATGGACCCGTCGCCGCAGAGTGGGCTGGGAGGCCCTCGGCGGCAGCAGGCGTGTAGTGACCGTTCCTCCCTTGGCGTTTCCCTTCGCAGTAAACCCTTCAGGAGAAGATCATGACCAAGTACAAGACCCTGGCCGCGCTGGTTGCCACCGCGCTGCTCGCTACCGTGGGCGCCGCCTCGGCGCAGACCGTTACCGGCGGCGGTGCCTCGCTGCCGGCCGACCTCTACAAGGGTTCGGCCGACAGCATCCTGCCGGCGAACTTCACCTACGCCGTGACCGGTTCGGGCACCGGCAAGAAGGCCTTCCTGGAAAACAACTCGGCGCTGTTCTCGACCACCGGCACCGTGCATTTCGCCGGCAGCGATTCGGTGCTGAGCAGCACTGAGCTGAGCAACTACACCACCAACTTCAACCAGGCGACCAACGCCAACCGCTACGGCGCGCTGATCCAGGTGCCGTCCGTGGCCACCTCGGTCACCATTCCGTTCAACAAGGCCGGTTCGGCGGTGGACCTGAGCGTGGCGCAGATCTGCGGCGTGTTCTCGGGCGCGATCAGCGACTGGTCGACCATCGATGCCAACCGCAGTGGCCCGATCCAGGTGGTGTACCGTCCGGAAAGCAGCGGTACCAGCGAAATGTTCAGCCGCTTCCTGACCGCGGCCTGTGCCGCCGAGAACGCTGAAACCTCGAAGCTGGTGGGCGGCAAGTTCGCCATCAAGTCGACCTTCGCCGACCTGTACAAGCGCGATGCCAACGGCAACCTGCCGGCGTTCCTGGTGGCCGCCCCGGCCACCGGTGGCACCTCGCTGTACAACACGGTCTACGCAGCTGAAGGCCGTATCGGCTACGTCGGCCCGGACGTGATCCCGAGCCTGACCGATGCGACCAAGGTCGCCAAGGTCAAGGGTTTCTCGCCGGACCAGGTGAGCGTGCAGGCCACCCTGGACACCGTTGCTCCGCCGACCGGCACCGATGCTGAGAACCCCGCCAACTGGGTGCCGGTGTTCGGCAACCCGTCGGCTGGCTATCCGATCGCCGGCTACACCAACCTGGTGATCGGCCAGTGCTACAAGGATTCGAGCGTCGCCACCAGCCTGCGCGGCTTCCTGGCCCGCCACTATCCGGCGACCTACACCGTTGCGTATGAGAAGTCGATCACCGACCACGGCTTCATCCCGCTGACCAAAGCGTGGCGCGATGCGATCCGCAACCGCTTCGTGCTGGCCAGCAGCACGGCCGGCCTGAACAACCCCAGCACCTGTGCCGGCATCGGTCGTCCGCTGTAATCCGCAGTACCGGTTGAATCCTGCTTGACGCGACGCCGGCCTCTGGGCCGGCGTCGCCATTTCCGTGATGGTGCCGCCGCCGCAGTGTTTCACTGTCGGCTTCGTGTCACGTGAACCGTCTATCAGTGGCAGGGCATGCGTTGCGCGTGCCTCCCCGATCGTCGCCGCAGCCGCGGCCCACCAGGTTGATGAGGTTCCGATGTCGCACCCGCTCCTGTCCGTTGTTCGTCCGGCCGCGTCGATGCGCCGCAATCATCCGATGGCGTGGGCCATCGCAGTCGCACTGGGGAGCATGGTGGCCCCGGCCAGCCAGGCGCAGCAGGCGTTCAGTCCGGGCTGGTTCGCCGAACGGGGCGCGGCCCAGGGCAGCGCGGCACAGAGTGGCCGCATGCCCAACGGCGTGCCGATCCAGTTCCAGTTGCCGGCCCAGCAGCAGGATGCAGCACGGCAGAAGCTGCAGCAGTCGATCGACAATCTTGGCACGGCGGCGCAGGCGATCGCCCTGCAACAGCGCCTGCAGGAACAGGCGCGGCAGGCGCGCCGCGAGGCTGGCTTCATTGTTGCCGATGGCCTCGGCAAGGACGGCCTGAGCGTCGACCAGAACCCGCTGACCCGCGGCTGGCTCAATGCGCGCGAGGCGATCCAGTCGCAGGGCAGCGACGGGCGGGTGCAGGTCACGGTCGAGCAGACCGCGGACAAGGCGATCCTGAACTGGGAGACCTTCAACATCGGCGGCAACACTACGCTGAACTTCCTGCAGAGCCCTGACTGGGCAGTACTGAACCGCGTCAACGATCCGCAGGCGCGGCCCAGCCAGATCCTGGGCCAGCTGAAGGCCAATGGCACGGTGTTCGTGGCCAACCGCAACGGCGTGGTGTTCGGCAACAACAGCCAGGTCAATGTACGCAATCTGCTGGCGGCTGCAGCACGGATCAGCGATGCGCAGTTCCGCGACAATGGCCTGTACAGCCCCGACGCCAGCAGCAGCGCGCTCAGCGATGCATTCGGCAAGGTGACGGTGGAGCAGGGCGCCCGCATCGCGACCCATGAGCCGACCAGTGCGACGCGCGGCGGTGGCTACGTACTGCTGGCCGGGCACAGCGTGGAGAATGCTGGCCATATCGAGGCGCGCAAGGGCCAGGTGCAGCTCGCTGCGGGTGACAGTTTCGTGATCCGGCGTGGCGTGGGTACGGCCACCAACACCAGCTCCACCACCCGGGGCAATGAGATCGCGCCGCGCTTCATCGCTGGCAGCACGGCTGGCGGCGTGCGCAACACCGGCCTGCTGCGCGCGCTTGAGGGTGATGTGACTCTGGCCGGGCGCAGCGTCGAGCAGGCCGGTGTGGCCGTGGCCAGCACCACGCTCGCACAGCGCGGCACCGTGCATCTTCTGGCCTCGGCCAGTGATGCCGGCAGCAGCGTCACGCTCGCCGATGGCGCCACTACGGCGGTGCTGATCGAGGACGATGGCAAGGCCACGGTGCTGGATACGCAGCGCGACAGCCTCATCAAGGAGTCGGCAGAGCAGGACGCGATCCGCGCTGGCGCGCGCTCGGCAACCTTCGACAATCTGTCCCAGCACAATGATCGCCGGGACCAGTCGCGGGTGGAGATCGTCTCGGGTGGCAACATTCATTTCAGCAGGGATTCGCTGACGGTCGCCACGGGCGGCCAGATCATCGCCGATGCGGCGGCCCGCAGCTACGTGGACGACGCCGCGCGCGTGGACGTGTCCGGCGCAGTGGGCGTGCAGGTGTCAATGGAGAGCAACAATGTCCAGGTCAAGGTGCAGGGCAACGAACTGCGCGACGCCCTGGACAACCGCGACAGCGGCAAGCTGACCAGCAGTGAAGTCTGGGTCGACCGCCGCAGGCTGGTCCACGTTCCGGCCGGTACCGGGGGCTACGAGGGGGAGCGCTGGTACGCTGCTGGCGGCCTGCTGGAAGTGGGTGGCTACCTCGACAACCAGGGGCACTCGATCGGCGAATGGGCCGCGCAGGGAGGCACCGTCCTGCTGGGCGGCAGGGAAGTGATCACGAACGGTGGCTCACGCATCAACCTTGCCGGCGGCAGCCTGGATGTGCAGAGCGGCGTGGTCCGGCAGAGCTGGGTGCGCGGCGTCGACGGCCAGGTCTACCGCCTTGATGAGGCGCCGGCGGAGATGCTGTTCGATGGCCTGTACAGCGGCCATGAAGTGAAGCAGGAACGCTGGGGCATCACCGAGACCTTCCGTGATCCGATCGTATTCGCGGCGCAGCGTGTCGACAACGGGTACACGGTCGGCCGCGATGCAGGACGGCTGATCGTCTCCGCACCGACCGCGGTGCTGGATGGGAAGGTTGAGACGGCCACCTTCCAGGGCGCGCAGCAGAACCGCAGGCCGGAGGCCGCGCTGGAGGGCTATGCGCAGGCGCAGACGGCGGTGGCGCGCAATGCGCAGCTGTACCTGGGGCGCTACTACGGCCAGGGCCGCAGCGGTGTGTTCGGCTCGGATGTGCGCCTGGATGACAAGGCTCCGACGAAGGCGGCGTGGTCGCTGCTGGCTCCGGTCGACGAGGAGCGGCGTGACACCGTGTGGCTGGATATCGCAGCGCTGAGTGCCCAGCAGTGGGGACGGATTGACCTGGCGACCGCCGGTCGCATCCGCGTCGACGGCAGCCTTCGGCTTCAGGCAGGCGGACAGCTCAACCTGACCGGCAGCGAGGTGGAACTGGCAGGCGACATCGGCATTGCCGGCGGCCAGCTGTCGGCGGGCAACCTGCTGGATGTCCAGGGCCGGCCGACGGCGCTGCTGCACGATGGCCGCGCCCGCACCGCCATTGCCGACGGCACGCGGATCGATCTCTCCGGTGAATGGAGCAACGCATCACTGGCGATGCCGCTCGACGCCAGCGGTGCCTGGACGGATGGCGGCCGCCTGAGCCTGAGCAACAGTCATGACGTGGTCGTGGGCGCCGAGGCAACGGTGGACGTCGAGGCCGGCGCCGCGCTGGACCTGCGCGGCAAGGGCCGCATCGGCAAAGGGGGCAGCGTCAGCCTGCAGGCCAACAGCAGCACGGTTACGACCGACGGCAGTGGCCGGGTGCAACTGGGCGAGGGTAGCCGGTTCAGTGGCCGAGGACAGGGCAGTGGTGCCTTCTCGCTGGGAACCGGTGGCCACGTTCGAGTGGGCGATGCGGACCTGGCGGGCGCGTCGCTGCGACTGGACCCCGGCCTGTTCGGCAGTGGCTTCGCACAGTACGACATCAACGGCCACCAAGGCGTGGAGGTGGCCGACGGCGCGCGGCTGGTCGCTGCCCTGCCAGGCCTGCGCATGACCCAGGACGCGCAGACGGCAACCGATCGGGCGTCCGCACTGGCGGCATGGGATGCGCCGCTGTACAGCGCCGATCCGTCGAGCGGGCGCGTCAACCAGCGCGCCGGTGCGAGCATCAGCCTGCGTTCGGACCGCAACGGCGTGGGCGGTGACCTGCGGGTCGGCAAGGATGCACTGGTGGCGGTCGATCCAGGGCAGACGATCTCGCTGCTGGGTGCAGGCAACATCGATGTTGAAGGCACACTGCGTGCGAAGGGCGGCCGCATCGTGATCGACGATGTGCGTCCGCAGAATGCGCTGTACGCGGGGCAGCGCACCGAACGCACCTGGCGTTTCGCCGAAGGCGCGCTGCTGGATGCCGATGCAGACGCGATCTCGCTGCCCGATCCCAGCGGCCGCCTGCGCGGGCAGGTGCGCGCGGGTGGGCGCATCGAGATCGGCGGGGCGCTGGACTGGGAAACCACAGCATTCGTCGACAACCGACCACCGGAAGCCTTCGTGGTGGTCGAACGCGGTGCGCGCCTGCAGGCACGGGGTACGTCGGCCGAGCTGGATATCGACGGTCAGGGCCGTGTACGCGTGGACAGCGACGGCGGGCAGATCGTGCTGCGCTCGGCCAATGCGCTGTATCTGGAGGGCGGGATGGACGCGGCCGCCGGGGGTGCCGGCGCACGCGGCGGCACCCTTGGGCTGGCCTTCGGCGGCAGCATCCATGCACGTGGCGCCAGCGAGGAGGTACTGCGCGCACGTGCGATCACCCTCAGCCAGCACAGCGCACCGGTGCAGCCACTGCCGGCCGCACTGGAGTATGGCCACGCCGCGTTGTCGGTCGAGCAGCTGCAGGCGGGCGGCTTCGACAACCTGTCCGTGTTCGGTGACATCCGCGCCGTCGGCGATGTCGACCTGCGCCTGGCCCAGAGCCTGCGCATCCATGGCCAGGGCACTTCGAGCCTGGGCATGGCCGTGGATGCCGGGCCGTCGTCGGCGTTGCGGCTGAGTGCGCCCTACGTCCGCCTGGCGCAGGCGCGCTGGGGCCAGCTGGCGGGCGAGAACCTGCAGGGTACCGTGGCGGTCGCTTCGGCCGGGCCGGACGATCACGCGCTGGCGGTGCAGGCCGCGCTGATCGACATCCGCGACGTCACCTGGCTGCCCGGGTTCGACCACGTGGCGCTGGAAAGCCGCAGCGACGTGCGCCTGACCAACGGCATTGCCAGCAGTGGCAACACCAGCGCGTTGATGACGGCCGGTTCGATGGACGTGACCGCCGCCCGCCTGTACCCCACCGCAGGCGCGGTCGGCACGCTGGTGGCCGGCGCTTCGGCGCAGACCGTGCAGACCGTTGATTACTGGGCCGATCCAGCTGCCGTTCTGCGAATCCACGGCACAGGTGCGGCCACGCAGCCGGCGCCGGAATCGGCGCTGGGCACGCTTCGCCTGGTGGCTGCCACGGTGCAGCAGGGCGGCAACGTGCAGGCGCCGATGGGCACGCTGCAGCTGGGCGGCCTGATCCAGAACGGAACCATCGGCAGCCGGGTGGAACTGCTGCCAGGCAGCGTTACCTCCACCAGCGCTGCCGGCCTGTCGCTGCCCTATGGTGGCACCGTCGATGGTGTCGACTGGCGGGTAGGCACGCGCAGCCTGAGCTCGCTGACGCCGGCCGGCATCTCCTCGATGGGGGTGACTCTGAAGGCCAACGCGATCGAGGTGGCGCCGGGGGCACTGCTGGACATGTCCGGCGGTGGTGAGTTGACCGGTGCCGCCTTCGTGTCCGGGCGCGGCGGCTCCGTCGACGTGCTGCGCACGGCGTTGGCCGACGCCAATCCGCGCTACGCGTTCAGTGCGTCGGGCAACCCGGTGTACGCGATCGTACCGGGACGCGCCGAGGCGTTCGCCCCCAGCGGCGAAGAGGGATTCTCAGCTCCGGCGGTGGGCCAGCAGATCACCGTGCCGGCTGGCGTGCCCGGCCTGGCGGCCGGTACCTACACGCTGATGCCGGCAAGCTATGCGCTGCAGCCCGGTGCATTCCGGGTTGAGCTGGGCGCTACCGGCACCACCGGCATCGTGCAACCGATTGCGACCGGCACCGGCACCTGGCGTGTGTCCGGGCAGCAGCGCACGGCGCTGGGCGCGGCATTCTCGCCGTTGCTCACCGACATCCTGCTGACGCCCGCCGCAGTGGTACGCCGGCACTCGGGCTACAACGAAACCTCCTACAACAGCTTCGCGCAGTCGGTGGCCGACCGCCGCGGCGAGTCGCGTGGCTGGCAGACCATCGATGCGCTCGGGTTGACCCTTGCGCTGGGCGAAGGTGCAGGTCGTGCAGACACGCCTGCCATCCGCTTCGCCGGCACCGCGCGGTTCGGCGCCGCCACCGACAAGGGGCGCGGCGGCACGCTGGCAGCCACGTTGGCGAGCCCGGCGGTCGGTTCACTGGAGATCGTTGACGGTAGCGCGCAATCGCAGGCGCGTGATCGCGGCGCCACCTTCAGCGACGACGCGCTCAATGCCTTCCTGCCGGCGCGGATGATCATCGGCGGGCAGTTCAGCCAGGAGGCCTCGCAGGTGGCGGTGACCGGCCAGGCGCGCAGTGTGGCGATCCGTTCCGGCGTCACCTTGAACGCACCGGAAGTGCTGGTGGCAGCGGCCTCCGGTGGCAGCGGCGTACTGGTCGAGGCCGGTGCGACCCTCGATTCACTGCCGTTCGCGACCGCCAACGCGGGTGCCAGCGCGACGCTGCCTTACCAGGTCTCCGGCGGCCTGCTGGCGGTGTCCAACCAGCGCCTGAACCTGATCACCGGCACCACGGGCGTGGAGGCCGGTCCGGTGGCGATCGACATCGGGGGGTGCCAGGCGGCGTGCGACGGCCACGCCCGGCTGGTTTCCGATGGCAGCATCGCGGTAGCGACCGATGGCACGCTGCAGATGCGCGACTCGGTCAGCTATGGCACCCGTCAGCTCGGCCTGAGCATGGCGGCGCTGAACCTCGGCAGTGCCGAAGCGATCGCACAGGCCGCAGCGGCAGGGGCGCTGCCCAGTGGCATGACCATGAACCAGTCCGTGCTGCAGCAACTGCTGCGCGGCGATGACGCCACCGGCGCGCCGGCGCTGGACACGCTGAGCCTGGTCGCGCGGGAGTCTGTCAACGTGTTCGGCAGCGTCGACCTGGACGCGCGCGACAGTGCCACCGGCCGCAGTGGCCTGCAGACGCTTGTGCTTGGTGCGCAGGCCATCCGCGGCTACGGTGCGGCGACCGACCGCGCGCGCATCCTGGTGGACACGCTGGTCTGGGACGGCGCATTGGCGGCGAGCCAGGCGGCGGGCAGCGACGCGTCGGTGCCGCCGGCCGATCCGATGGTGGACCGGCTCGGTGCCGGGCAGCTGGACATCGTCACCCGCCAGCTGCAGCTCGGGCGGGCGCCATTCAGCCGTCCCAGCTCTGAAGTACGTGCGAACCGGCAGGTGCTCGGATTCAGTGCGCTGAACCTGAGGGCTTCGGAGCAGCTGTCGTTCTCCGCGCAGGGCACGCTGGACGTGTTCCAGCAGCGCGGCGACTATCTGGCCGACAAGGGCTGGCAGTACAGCGGAGGCAGCCTGGATATCGATACACCGCTGTTGACCGCCGATCCCGCCGCGCAGCTGCGCGTGCGCTCCGGCGGCGAGTTCCGCCTGCACGGGGGTACCGGCAAGGCGGGTGGCGATGCACTGGGCAGTGAGCTGAGCATCGACGCCAACCGGATCACGCTGGACAGCACGATCGCGCTGGCGTCAGGACGGCTGTCTGCGAACGCGCGTGAGGGCATCACGCTTGGTAGCCGGGCGGCGCTGGATCTGGCCGGGCGCAAGGTCCCGCTGTACGACGTGGACAAGTTCAGCTGGGGCGGCGATGTCGTGCTGTCCACCGACACGGGTGACATCCGCACCGATGCGGCCTCCCGCATCGATGTTTCTGCCCGCAACAACCGCGCCGGGCGCATGACGGTCACCGCAATGGCCGGCCAAGCCGATCTGGCCGGTGTTCTGCAGGGTGCCGCCAGTGGTCGCTACGATGCCGGCGGCACGCTGGTGCCCTACGACGGTGGTGAACTTGTGGTGCGGGCACGCCAGCTGCAGGACTTCGCCGGCCTCAACCAGCGATTGACCGCCGGCGGTGTCGTCGGCGGCCGCAGCTTCCAGATCGGTGAAGGCGATCTGCGGATCGGCGACGAAGTGAAGGCGCGCCGGGTCGACATCAGTGTCGACGCGGGCAGCCTGACCGTGGCCGGCCGCATCGATGCCAGCGGCGAGCAGGTCGGCAGCATCCGCCTGTACGCCCGCGACCAGCTGCAGGTGGATGGCACGCTGGACGCGCACGGTACCGGCCTGCGCGTGGACAGCCATGGCAAGATCATCGACAGTCCGAACCGGGCCACGATCGCCCTGGGCAGCGCCGAAGGCGCCGTGGGTCTGGGCAGCGCGGCGCACCTGGACCTGCGTGCCGGCAGCGACGTTGCCGTCGGTGATGGCCCTGGACAGAACGACGGCATGGCGCGGGGCTCGCTGAAGATCGATGTGCCGCGGGTGGGCAGCAACGACGCGGCGATTGCCGCGGCCAATGGCCTGCGCATCGATGGCGCGGCTGACATCCAGCTCAATGGTGTCCGCCGTTACGACGATGCGCCCCTGGCCAGCACCGCTGATGTGCGCGGCAACCGCGCGCAGCTGGTCACCCAGCAGTGGCTGGACCAGGTGGTCGATCCGCACAGCGTGGCGTGGATCGATGGTGCGCTGGGCAACCCGGACCTGCAGCAGCGCACGCACGCGCTGGGTGACGTCCGCCTTCGTCCCGGCGTGCAGGTGGTGGCGCGGCGCAGCGAAGCCAACCCGGACGGCGACCTGACCATTGCCGGCGACATCGATCTGTCCGGTTACCGCTACGGGCCCGAAGCCAACCGCGCCGATCCATCGCGGCGTGGCTTCGGCGAATCGGCCTCGCTGGTGCTGCGGGCCGAAGGCAACATCAACGTCTACGGCAGCATCAACGATGGCTTCGCATCGCCGCCGTCCACGCCGGATGAGGGGGGCTGGCAGCTGTATGAGGGTCGCAATGGCAGCGCCGGGCACACCCCCTTCGGCAGCGGCCTGGTGGTGCCGGTGGACGGAGTGAAGCTGCAGCCCGGCACCGAGTTCCAGGCCGGCACCCGCCTGAACTACGACGTGCCGGTCGAATCGGTAACGCTTCCGGTTGGTACCGTGCTGCCCGCGCCGATGGTGATCTCGCAGACCCTGCGCCTGCCAGCGGGCACCGTACTGGGTGCGGCGGTGACCACCGACTCCGGGCAGACGCTGGCGGCGGGCACCGTGCTGCAGGAGCCGCTGGTGCTGGCGGCAGGTGCGCGGCTGGGAGCCGGCTTCCGCCTGCGCAGTGCGGTACAGGTGGCGGCACAGGAGTGGCCCGCCGGCGCGGTGCTGCCGGTTGCGCTGCGCCTGGCACGGGAAGTCGCGCTCAAGGTGGGCGCGTACATTCCCTCGTTGACCAAGGTGGAGCTGCCCGGCGACGGGCCGGTGAATCTGCGGCCGGCCGATGCCAACGGCAACCAGGGGCGCAACTGGGCGCTGGCGCCGATGCTGGCCGAGGGCACCAGCTCCTGGGACCTGACCGCGGTTGCCGGTGCCGATGCCGGGGCGGCCGATCCACGCAGCCGGCGCTGGGGCAGCGAAGGCAGCGTGGTGCTGGCCGATACCCACCAGGGCTCGATCGGCACGGTCAAGACCGAGATCATCTGGGTGGGTGATCGTGCGTTGACCGAGCGGGCATCGCTGGACTGGATCGGTGACACGTCCTACGCGGGCCGTCCGATCGCGGAGCTGGCCGACATGTTCGGCTTCACCGAAGATGAGTTCTGCGCGATGTCGGCCGACTACTGCGGCCCGGCACCCCGCCAGGTGGCCGCGCAGGGCTCGCTGGATTACTGGGGCGACGAGTCCTACGTGGGCACCCCTGCGAAGGACTTCGCCGCGATGTTCGGCATGACCGAAGACGAGTTCTGCAGTACCGCGCCCAGCTACTGCGCCGGCGGCGGCACGCAGACCGAAGTGACCACCTACGGCAAGCGCGCGGGCACGCCGGCGTGGAGCGTACTGCGCACCGGCAAGGGTGACATGGAACTGCTCGCTGCCGGTGACGTCGTGATGAAGTCAGGCTTCGGTGTCTACACCGCCGGCACTCCCACCGCGCTGGGTGGGGGCCACGACGCTGCCTTCAATTCGCCCCGTGCAGCGGCTCCCTGGAACACCGCACTGCTGGGGCCGAACCTGGTGCCGGGCAGCTATGACGCAGCGATCGCAGGCTACCAGGCCTGGTATCCCGATCATGGTGGCAACCTGCGGGTCGAAGCCGGGCGCGATATCGTCGGCGACGCCTGGACCGCGCGCGCGGAGTCGGGCACCAGCGAGCGCGACTGGGCGCTGTACTCCAGTGCCGCGGTCGGCAATTGGCTGTGGCGGCAGGGAACCGGCAGCACCACCGGCATGGAGCCGGTGCCGACCAGCTGGTGGGTGAACTTTGGCACCTACACCAACGTGTCCGCTGCCGCTGGCGCCTCTCCGCGGATGGTCGGCTTCACCGGCTTCGGCACCCTGGGTGGCGGCGACCTGACGCTTGAGGCCGGGCGCAATGCCGGCGTCCGCGATCCGATGGGCGACGCGCTGGGCTCGCTGAGCGCACCGCGCTCGGGCGCGATCATCGCGGCGGTGGGATCGACCGGCCGCGTCAGCAATGGCCAGCTGCACCTGACCGGTGGCGGCGACCTGCGGTTGCGCATCGGTGGCGCACTGAATCCGAATCTGCAGGCGACGATCTCCAGCCTCAATCCCTCCAGGGCGGGACAGAATCTCGACCTCAACGGTACCTTCAGCAATCTGCGTGGCAGCCTGCAGCTCGATGCCGGGCGCATCGGTGCAATGGGCGTCACCCTGGAAAACTACGCGACGCTGCGTCAGCAGCGCGCCGCAGACCTGTTTGCGCCCGACGCCGCCCGCGCGATGGGCGGACCGGTGCTGGTGCTGGGCGATGCGGTCGCGCAGCTGCAGGCACGGGGCGATGTGGTGCTCGGCGGGGTCGCCGATGCAGGCCGGGTGCCGCTGGCCAACTACAGCGCGGTGCTGCAGGATGATGGCGCGCGCGCTGCAGGCAGCACGTGGTTTTCCCTGTGGACCGCCAGCACGGCCGTGGATCTGTTCAGTGCCGGTGGTGACCTCGCGCCAGGCCTCGCCGGGCCGGATAACGTGACCGGTAGCAATCTGTGGCGCGAGCAGGTCCAGCTTGTTGTGCGTGGCAGTGATGATCTGCTGAATTACTGGCTCTATCCTTCGCGCTTCAGCGCCATTGCTGCGCAGGGCGACATCAAGCTGGACCGGATCAGCGCCACGCCGGGGACGCAGGATGTGATCCTGCTGGCACCCTCGGCAACAGGACGGCTGGACGTCCTGGCCGGTGGCAGCATCTTCGCCCAACGTGGCGCGACCCAGATCGCGCGCTCGGGCGCGGATGCGCGCCTGCCGGGACCCTTCGACCCCGCGTTCCTGGCCCAGCAGGGGGATTCCGGCGGCAATGTGACCCGCTCGCGGCACAACCTGTCGGTCGACGGCAACATTGCATCGCCGGACGCGTCGCTTCCGCTGTTTGCGTTCGGTCCGAATACTCCGCTGTCCACCGTGTCTCCGGCCCTGGCGCCGAGCCGCTTCTACGCGATGCAGGGCGACATCATCGGTCTGGCCACCGGCGCCCGGCGCACGCTGAATCCCAACGTGGGGCAGCGCACGCAGCTGAACTGGTTCGAGGCCGCCGGCGCCGTGCAACTGCGGGCAGGCCGGGACATCCTCGGGGTGTCGATGACCGCGTTGAACACCGCGCCCACCGACATCACGGTGGCGGCGGCGGGCCGCGACATCGTGCATCTGAACGCGACCATCGCCGGCCCCGGCAACACCGAGATCAGTGCCGGCCGCCAGCTGCGCCAGGAGGATGCGGGCAGCATCGTCAGCCTCGGTGGCATCGTGCAGGGCGACACCCGTCCCGGCGCCAGCATCGCGCTGACGGCCGGCAACCAGCAGATCGATTACGCGGCCCTGCGTGCCCGCTATCTGGACCCCGTCAACCTTGCCGATCCCGCGCAATCGCTTGCGTCGCAGCCGGGCAAGGCAGTCAAGGTCTACGACCAGGAACTGAAGCAGTGGCTGCAGCAGCGCTTCGGCGTGGCTGCTGACGGCGACGGGGCGCTGGCTGCCTTCGATGCGCTGCCGCAGGAACAGCAGCACATCTTCCTGCGCCAGGTCTATTACGCCGAGCTGCGCGAAGGTGGACGGGAATATACCGATGCAGAAGGGCCCCGCTTCGGCTCCTACCTGCGTGGGCGCGAGGCCATCGCCACGCTGATGCCAGACAAGGCTGCGACCGGCGCGACGATCGACCGTACCGGCGATATCGTGATGTACGGTGGCTCCGGCGTGCGCACCGAAGCGGGTGGCAACATCGAGCTGATGGCGCCGGGTGGGCAGATCGTGATCGGTGTGCAGGGCGTGGTGCCCCCGGCCAGTGCCGGACTGGTGACCCAAGGGCAGGGCGATATCCGGCTGTTCAGCCAGGACAGCGTGCTGCTGGGCCTGTCGCGGGTGATGACCACGTTCGGCGGCGACATCCTGGCGTGGTCGGAGCAGGGTGACATCAATGCTGGTCGTGGTTCGCGCACGACGTTGCTGTACACGCCACCGCGCCGCGTCTATGACGGGTGGGGCAATGTGATCCTGTCGCCGCAGGCCCCGGCCAGCGGTGCTGGCATCGCGACCTTGAACCCCATCGCCGAAGTGCCGCCGGGCGACGTCGACCTGATCGCACCGCTGGGCACCATCGATGCGGGCGAGGCCGGTATCCGCGTCTCCGGCAACATCAACCTGGCCGCGCTGCAGGTGCTCAACGCGGCCAACATCCAGGTACAGGGCGAGAGCAAGGGCCTGCCGGTGCTGGCATCGGTCAACGTCAATGCGCTGGCCGCGGCCAGTGCGGCAGCCAACAGCGCCAGCCAGGCGGCACAGGACGTGATGCGCAAGAGCCAGGACGACGCACGGCGCAACCAGCCGTCGGTGATCAGCGTGCAGATCCTGGGCTTCGGCAGCGGCACCAGCAGCGTAGCGCCGCCGGCGCGTGGCACTACCGCCAACAGCGGCTACGACGCCGACAGCGCATTCCAGTTCCCGCAGGCCAGCCGCGACGACGGCACGCAGCGCCGCTAGGTGCCGACCCTGGTCGGCACGATCGCGGCCGGCAGTAGATCCACGCCATGCGTGGATGGGACTGACCAGGAAGAACGGATAGCATCGGGCCAGCCGCCAGGGAACGGTGGCGGCCCCAGCCAGGACGGCACGGAGGGCAGGGAGCGGCCTTCAGCGGTGAGGACCACCGACACGGCGCCGCCGGGCGCAGGAAAGCACCCGGCGGCAGGCTCGGCAGTAGGTCCACGCCATGCGTGGATGGTTGGGCCAGCATCAGTGCCGACCAACGGTCGGCACCCACCAGGGCAGGCCGGGCAGTAGAAGCCGCTCGGCAGTAGATCCACGCCATGCGTGGATGGCTGGGCCAGCATCAGGGCCGACCAACGGTCGGCACCCACCAGAGCAGGCCGAGCAGTAGAAGCCGCTCGGCAGTAGATCCACGCCATGCGTGGATGGCTGGGCCAGCATCAGTGCCGACCAACGGTCGGCACCCACCAGGGCAGGCCGGGCAGTAGAAGCCGCTCGGCAGTAGATCCACGCCATGCGTGGATGCTTTGCCTGGGAGGAATCCTACAACGCCAGCACGCGCCGGTAGCTCAACGGCCCACGCCCATCGCGCAGGCCCAACCGCAGTTCCAGCCCGGTGGCCGGCAGCACTACGCCTTCGCTCGGCAACAGCGCCCACCCCGCGCCCGGCTGCCAGGCGCGTACCTCGAACCGCTGCACATCCCTGGCCACCGCAATGGCTTTCGACGGCTCAGGCGCGGGCAGGGGGTATCGATCCGTCGCCGCGCCACTGGCCCGCCACAGCGTAGTGCCCTGCCGCCACCAGCGCACCCGCTGCCAGCGTAGTCCATCACTGCCGACACTGCGGGTGATCTCCAGCGCAAAGCTGCCGTCCGGGTGCCGTTCGCTTACCAGGGACGGAGGCAGCAGCCGCTGCGGTTGATCGGCCGGACGCACTGCACCATTCATCAGCGCGTCGTCCGCGCGCATTTCGATATCGCGCTGGAACTGCTGCAGGATGCGCATCGCCGTCGTGGTTTCGGCGTCGGCCCGGCGCAGGCGCTGGTCGCTGCTGGCCACGCTGTCCAGCGCACGCCAGCAGATCAGCGCCAGCACACCCATGATGGTGATCGCGATCATCACCTCGATCAGAGTGAAGCCACGTGCGGCGTGCCTCATGGCGCTGCCGTCCACGGTAGCTGCACCCGCGCCAGCGACTGCCGCGGTGCATCTTCGGCCACCACGCTGAGTTCCAGTTGCGGCTGTCCGTCACTCCCCGTGCCGACATGTTGCAGCACCAGAAACGTGCTGCGCCCCTGCACGCAGCGCTGCCGTGCATCCTTGGGCGGCTGCGCGGCAAGGCGCAGCTCCTGCCAGCGGTCCTGCGCGCACATCAGTGCCAGCCGACGATCGCGCAGGCGCGACTGATCGTCGGTGGCCACCGCCACCGAACGCATCACCGCCGCCAGTGCGATTGAAACGATCGCCAATGCGATCAGCACTTCGATCAGGGTGAACCCGTGCCTGTTCCGCTTCACTGCACGACCTGCAACTGTCCGCTGCCATCATCACGAAGACGCAGCTGGCGGCCCTGCAACGACAGCGTCACCTCCCACGCCACGCCAATCCATTCGGGGCTCAGTTCAATCGGCGTGCTCGGCTGCACCGCGATGCCCGCCGGCTGCCATGGCTGTGGTCGCAGCTGGTCGTCGCGCTGCACATCCACCCAACGGGTGCCTTCGCGGCGGCTGAAGCGGTAGCCGGCGGCGTCGGCCTGCCAGCGCCACGGACGGCCATCGATGCGCGCCTCATCGCGCGCCACCTGCAGGCGCTGTGCCAACCGTTCGGCCTCCTGTCGCAGCTGCCGGCCCGGGTCGAGCAGGCTGCCCAGGCCCAGCCCGATGCCCGCGGTGCAGATACCGATGGTCACCAGCACCACCATCAGTTCCAGCAGGGTGAAACCACGCGGCATGCGCTGCATCGACGTTGCCTCCTGTGCTGGCCGATGCCTCCCAGCATAGGCCCGCATGATGAAACAAAAGCGTCAGCCGCACCTGCTAGCGTGGGCAGGGACGAACGTGGCGATGGTGCGGAACATGGATGGCAGGCGCTGGGATCGCAATCGCATACTGACCCTGCTGGCGGCAACGTTGCTGCTGGCCGTGGTGGCCTACTGGGGCGTCACCATGTCTGCGGTAGCGCCGGCGGCTGTGGCCAGCGAGGCGAAGACCGAGGCGGCGGTGCGGCCGATGTTCGATGCAGTGGCAAGCCTGCCGCTGGTGCGCCTGTTGTCCCCCGGCGCAGTGCAGACCGAGGTGGTGGTGCTGGGCGTGATGGCCGGTGACCATGCGCCATTGGCCCTGCTCTCGGTGGATGGACGCCCGGCGGAAGCGTATGCGCCCGGCCAACGGCTCGGACCCTGCACGGTGCTGGCCAGCATCAGTGCCACTACGGTGGAGCTGAACCAGGCAGGGCAGTCGCGCAGCCTGGCGGTGCCCACGCTGCCACCGGTGCCGAGCGATGGCATCGTGCCGGCTGCCCTGTAGAGCCGAGCCTGCGCTCGGCTGTTTCAGCTTGGCCTCGCCGACGGATACAAAGACAGCCGAGCATGGGCTCGGCGCTACAGAGGCGCAGGCTCAGCGCGCAGGTCGCTGCGGCACCACCGAGCGACCGAACGCATCGCCCATGCGCTGCCGCGTGCCTTCCAGGTTGTACTGCATCAGCTGGTTGCCGGGCTGCCGCATCAGGCGTTCGGCTTCGGGGAGCGCTGGCGACTTCGCCGGCCTTGTCGCAGGAGCCAGCTTGCGTTGCAGGCAGTCCCAGGCCGGAATCCGCTCGCCGTTGACCTGCACTTCGATGCAGGGCGTAGCTCCTTCCTGCTTCTTCACCTCGTCGGCGCGACCCGATGGCAGCGCCAGCAGCAGGGCGAGGGCGAGCGCAGCGCGCAGGCCCGGCATCAACGATTCACGCATCTCGAATCTCCCGCAGCAATCGATGTTCTGCAATGAAGACGGGTGGCCAAGGCAGGGCCCGCCTGCGTGCGTTGCGGCGCTGTCAAAAGATGACGGCGCTGTCACAAAACTGTTGGCGGCTTTGACGCGATGTACACGTCCTGTTGGTAGATCCACGCGCCGCTCCCTGGCCCCTCCCTTCGATACGACGCGATGCCTTCGATGAATCCTGTTCCGTGCCGAGCCGTTCGCCTTCCGCTGCGCCTGCATCCGTTGATGCTGGCGCTGGCAGCGCTGCCGCTGCCGCTGCCGCTGCTCGCGCAGGAGGCAGCACCCGCGCCCAGCGTGAACATCAACGAATACATCGTGCGCGGCAACACAGTGCTCGATCCGCGGGAGATTGAACGTGCGGTGGAACCGTTCCTCGGCCCGGGCAAGACCCTGGCCGATGTCGAGAAGGCGCGCGATGCCGTCCACGCGCTCTACCAGCAGGCCGGCTACCAGTCGGTCTACGTCGAGTTGCCCGAGCAGCAGGTCAGCGGTGGCGTGGTGCTGCTGAAGGTGCAGCAGACGCCGATCGGCCAGCTCCGCGTCGTCGGTACCCGCCACGAATCGCCCGAACGCATTCGTGAACGCGTGCCGGCATTGGCGGAAGGCAAGGTTCCGGACTTTGACCAGGCCCAGAAGGAACTGACCGCACTGAACGAAGGCGGGCGTCGCCAGGTGATGCCGCTGGTGCGCGAAGGCCAGGTGCCGGGCACGATGGATGTGGACCTTCAGGTCGAGGAGAAGTCGCCGTGGCGTGCCAGTGCGTCACTCAACAACGACCATGGCGCCGACACCGAGAAGCTGCGCCTGAGTGCATCGCTGGCCTACGACAACCTGTGGAAGCGTGGGCACAGCGCCAACCTTGGCGTGTATCTGGCGCCGGAAGATACGAAGCAGGCCAAGGTGTTCTCGGCCTCGTACACAATGCCGTTCGAAGGCACGCCGTGGAGCCTGGAAGCCTCCGGCTACAGATCCGACAGCCGCGTGTTGGATGCAGGTGGGCAGGTCGGCACCGGCACCGGCACCAATGTGATCGGCAACGGCCATTCGATCGGCCTCAAGCTCAACTACCGCCTGCCGGGCAGCAGCCAGTGGTGGCGCCAGCTCAGCCTCGGCGTGGATTTCAAGGACACCGAGGAGGACACGCAGATGGGCAAGGACAGCCTGAAGACGCCGCTGAAGTACGCGCCGATCACGCTGGCCTTCGTCGGCGTGCGCCAGGGCGAGCACGATCAGCTGAGCATCAACACCCAGCTGGTGGCCGGTACCCGCCGCCTGTTCGGTTACGGCAGCGACGCCACTGCGTTCGGGCAGAAGCGCTACTGGGCCGACCCGGGTTTCGTGGCGTTCAAGGCCGACGTGGACAACACGCATACCTTCGGCAGCGACTGGCAATGGTATGCGCGCGGCTCGCTGCAGGTAACCGATGCGCCACTGGTGTCGGCCGAGCAGTTCGCCGCAGGTGGCATGTACACCGTGCGCGGCTACCTGTCGGCCGAGGCGATCGGCGACTACGGCGGCCTGGCCAGCCTTGAATGGCGCACGCCTGCGTGGTCACTGTGGCGCGGCGCCGACCTGCGTGTCTACAGCTTTGCCGACGCAGCCTACCTGCGCCTGCGCCAGCCGCTGCCCGAACAGCGCGACAAGTACAACCTGGCCTCGGTCGGCCTGGGCGCGCAGCTGCGCCTGGGTGAACACCTGCAACTGCGCCTGGACTACGCCTGGCCGTATGCCGATGGCCCGGTCACGCGCAAGGACGATCCGCGCCTGCATTTCAACATCAGCACCAGTTACTGACCCTTCCCTTGAACATGCGTTCTCCGGAGACCCTTCGCATGGACCGTTTGCTTTCCCGAGTGTTGTTGCTGCTGGCCGCGCTGATTGCGCTGCCGACGGCTGCGGCCGATGCCAATTGGTGGCAGGCCGAATGGAAGTACCGCAAGCCGATCACCATCGACGCCGGACCGCAGGGCGCGGGCCTGGCCGGTGACCCGGGCCGCACGCCGCTGCTGCTGCGCCTGCATACCGGCAACTTCGGCTTCGACGGCACCCAGGATGCGGGCAACGACCTGCGCTTCGTCTCGGGTGATGGCCGTACCGTGCTGGCCCACCAGATCGAACAGTTCGATCCCAAGATGGGCCTGGCCCTGGTCTGGGTGGACGTGCCTGCGTTCAGTGCCGCCGCGCCGCAGACGATCTGGATGTACTACGGCAATGAAAAGGCCCCGGCCAGCGGCAACGGCCAGCAGGTGTTCGATCCGGACTATACGCTGGTCTACCACTTTGCCGAGGCCAACGCCCCGGCGCGTGATACCACCGCCTACGGCAACAACGCCGGTGCCGTGGCACCGCCGGCGGAAGGCTCGGTGATCGGTCGCGGCGTTCAGCTGGGCACCGCGCCGCTGCCGCTGCCGGCCAGCGCCTCGCTGGCACAGGAAGCGGGTGCACCGCTGACCGTCTCGGCCTGGATCAAGCCCGGCAGCAACACCGCTGCGCAGGCCATCTACGCCCGCCGAGATGGCGCGTCCGAACTGGTGCTGGGCATCGAGAACCGCGTGCCGTTCGTGCAGCTCAATGGCCGGCGCAGTACGCCTGCGCAGCCGATTCCGGAAGGACAGTGGGCACACGTTGCACTGACGGCAGAGAAGGGCGCGTTGCAGCTGTACCTCAACGGGCGCGTCGTTGCCCAGCTGAGCGGTGCGCTGCCGGCGCTGGGCACGGCTCCGGTGGTGGGTGCCGATGCGCCGGGCGCGGTGCAGCCACTGGCCAACTTCGAAGGTGCGCTGGATGAACTGCGCATCTCGCGCGTGGCACGGCCGGCCGCGCTGCTGCTGGCCGATGCCACCGCACAGGGTGCCGATTCGCGGCTGATCAGCTACGGCGCCGACGAGCAGTCCGCCGGCCAGAGCCACTTCGCCTTCATCCTCAAGGCGATGCCGTTCGACGCCTGGGTGGTGGTCGCGATCCTCGGCCTGATGATGCTGCTGTCGTGGGCGATCATGATCGCCAAGAGCCGCCACTTCGGCCGTACCAGCAAGGCCAATGCGGTGTTCACCGAGAGCTTCGGCAAGCTGTCCGGCGTACCGCTGCGCACCCTGTCCGACATGGACCGCCAGGGCAAGGCACCCACCGCGATGCACGACGGTTCGCTGTGGCGCATCTACCAGGTGGCCATCGACGAAATGCAGCAGCGCCATCAGCGCGACGGCAACAGTGGCTACCTCAGTGGCGCCACCATCGCGGCGATCCGCGCGTCGATGGATGCGGTGATGGTGCGTGAGCAGGAGGCAATGGCACGACGCATGAACTGGTTGTCGACCACCATCGAGGGAGCCCCGTATGTGGGCCTGTTCGGCACCGTGATCGGCATCATGCTGGTGTTCGTGGTGGCGGCGATGGCCGGCGCGGTCGACATCAACTCGGTGGCACCCGGCATGGCCGCAGCGTTGCTGTGTACGGCGGCCGGCCTTGGCGTCGCGATCCCGGCACTGTTCGGCTACAACTACCTGGGCGCGCGTGCCGAAGCGATCGGTGCGGACATGGCAGTGTTCATCGACGAGTTCGCCGCACGCCTGGCCGAAGAGCAGGACGGGCGCGGCCCGGCCGCGGTGCAGGGCTGAGGGGCGCGCCATGGGCCAGAAGGCGAAGTTCGGCATCAAGAAGCGCGAGAAGGGCATCAACGTGACGCCCTTCGTCGACGTGCTGCTGGTGGTGCTGGTGATCTTCATCCTGACCAGCAACGCCTCCATCCCCGGCATCGAGGTCAACCTGCCGAAGGCGAGCAACAGCGTCGCGCTGGAGAAGCCGAAGACCAAGGCGATCACCATCGACCCCAGCGGCCAGGTGTTCCTGGATGCCTACCCGGTGACGATGGCCGAGCTGGAAGATCGCCTGCGTACCGAACGCGCGACCACGCCGGATTTCCCGGTGATCGTGCGCGGCGACGCACAGGTGCAGTATGCCCGCGTGGTCGAGGTGCTGGACCTGCTGCGGCGCCTGGAGCTGGCCCAGGTCGGCCTGGTCACCGGCAAGGCGCAGGGCTGAGGCATGACCGCCCATCAACCCCCTCGGCAGGAGCCCGGCATGCGTGGCCGCCCGTTGCTGGTGACCGTCGCGCTGGTGCTGGCCGCGTTGCTGGTGCTTGGCGTCGCGCTGTGGTGGCTGTTGTTCAAGGACACCGCAAGCACCCGCCGGCCGGTGGTGCAGCCGCCGATGCTGGCGTTGCCGCCACCGCCTCCGCCACCCCCGCCGCCGCCGGAGAAACCGCCGGAACCGGAAACGCCGCCGGAAGAGGCGATGCCCGAACCGGAGCCGCTGGATCAGCCGACGCCGGCCGAAGAGCCGACGCCGACCCCGGACAACAGCGATCCGGTGACGATGAATGCCGACGCGCAGGCCGGTGGCGACAACTTCGGCATCCAGTCCGGTAGTGGTGGCGGTTCGTCCGGTGTCGGTCGTGGCGGTGCCGGCAATGCCACCTATGGGCGCTACCTCGGCTACCTGATGCAGCAGGCGATCTCGCGCGACGACAAGGTCAAGCGCCTGGCGTTCCAGTTGCAGGTGAATGTGTGGCTGGCCAGCGATGGTCGCCTGGAAAAGGTCGAGCTGGTGCGTGGCAGTGGCAACGAGGAGGCCGACGCGGCCGTGCTCGATGCACTGCGTCGCATCGGCAAGGTCGACCAGGCACCGCCGCCGTCGCTTGATTTCCCCGCCCGCGTCCTGATCCAGGGCCGCCGGCCCGGGGCCTGATTCCTCGAACTCCGTGATTTCCCTTCATTCGATGAGAACCGTGATGAACGACCACGTCCGCGCACGAACCGATTCCCGCCGCCCGCGGCCGGCCCGACGGGCGCTGCTGTGCTGCGCCGTGCTGCTCAGCCTGGCCGCCCCGGCCGGTGCGATGGCCGCCGAAACCACCATGGTCAAGCTGATCAAGGGCTTGATCGCCAGTGGTGCGCTGAAGCCCGAAGACGGCCAGGCATTGCTGGTGCAGGCGCAGGCCGAAGCAGCGGCGTTGCAGCACACCGCGGCCGCCGGGACACCGGCCGCCAGTGGTGGCGTGGCCCTGGAGCCCGGTGACGTGCGCGTGCCTTACGTACCGCAGAGCGTGCGCGACGGCATTCGTGACGAGGTGCGCCAGGAGGTGATGACGCAGGCCAGGTCCGAGGGCTGGGCGGCGCCGAACGAAGTGGCTGAGTGGACCAAGCGCATCAAGGTCACCGGTGACATGCGCGTGCGCAGCGAGTCGCGCTTCTTCTCCGAACGCAACAGCGACATCGTCAGCAACTGGTCGTCGATCAATTCCGGCAACGGCTTCGACACCAACACCAACACCAACCTGCAGCTGCCGCCGCTGCTGAACACCCGCCAGGACCGCCGTAACCTGTGGCGCATCCGTGCGCGCCTGGGCATCGAGGCAACCATCGGCCAGCACACCACGGCCGGCGTGCGCCTGGCCAGCGGCAGCAGCAATGGCCCGGTGTCGACCACCGAGCAGCTGGGTGGCGGCCTGAGCAAGAAGGACGTGTGGCTGGACCAGGCTTGGCTGGCCTACAGCCCGGCGGACTGGGTGACGGTGCGCGGTGGCCGCTTCGGCAATCCGTTCTGGACCAGCGACACGCTGTTCTCCAACGACATCAACTTCGATGGCCTGGCTGCGAACCTGAAGTATGACTTCGATGACGGCGACCTCGATCTGTTCGGCAACCTCGCGGTGGTGCCGCTGGAGTACACCTCCGACAGCTCGCCGAGCCAGAGCCGGGTCAAGACTCCGAACGAGAACAAGTGGCTGTCCGGTGCGCAGGTCGGCGTGAACTGGCGTTTCAACGATGACAACGCGCTGCGCGCGGCGCTGGGTTACTACGACTTCAAGAACATCAGCGGCCGCCTGTCCTCGCCGTGCGCGCTGTACGCAGGCGCGGTCGGCTGCGACACCGACTGGTCGCGCCCGGCCTTCATGCAGAAGGGCAACACCCTGATGCTGATCCGCGACATCGCACGCAACCCGCTGGATCCAGCCAACACGCCCACCCCGCAGTACGTCGGCCTGGCCTCGGCATTCCGCCTGGCCACGCTGAACCTGCGCTGGGATACGCAGCTGGCCCAGGGCATCGGCCTGCGCCTGGACGGCGACTACATCCGCAACCTGGCCTACGACAAGCAGGCGATGTTCAGCCGCGCCAACAACGGCATCGTCAACAACTACGGCGCCGGTGGTACCGCCAGCATCGACACCTTCCGCAGCGGCGACACCGCCTGGATGGTGCAGGCCACCTTCGGTGCCACCGACCTGAAGGAGAAGGGCCAGTGGCAGGCGCTGCTGGGCTACAAGCGCATCGAGGCCGATGCGCTGCCGGACGCCTACAACGACCCGAACTTCCACCTCGGAGGCACCAATGCCCGCGGCTACTACGTGGGCGGCGCCTACGCGCTGGACGCGCGCAGCTGGATCAGCGGCAAGTGGATGGCGGCCAAGGAAGTGTCCGGTGCTCCACTGTCGATCGACGTGTTCCAGCTGGAGTTCAATACCGGGTTCTGAGTGACGGCGTGATGTGGATCACGTAGTGCGTGGCGGGGGTGCAGCGATGCGCCCGTCTAGGGAAAGGAGACCACGCGCTGCACATAAGGAGGAGTGGATGAGCCGTCGCAAGCTGTTCGAAAGTTCCGAACCGTCCAGCCGATCGCTGGGCGTCGGCCCGGCCTATGTCTCGGTGGAGGGGCTGCGCCAGCACCTGGCGGAGTTCCTGCTGTATGCGGGCCGGCCGGTGGTGATCATGCGCGGGCGCAGCGAAGTGGGTTACTTCCTGCCAGCGCGCTGCTGGCGCCAGCGTGACGATGATCCGCTGGCGGCCGCCGCCGCCGACCAGCTGCTGGACGCGGCCGGGTTCCAGGCCGAGGATATCCAGCAGGTAGAGCAGGAATTCAACGCGATGCGCCAGCGCACCGTACTGCATTCACGGCGCTGAGCCTTTTGCAGAGCCGGGCATGGGCTTGGCTCTACAGTAGATCCACGCCATGCGTGGATGGGGTTACGCAGCACCCCCGCGCTCACTGGTGATGCGTGCACCCTCGCGCATCACCAGGGTCACCGGGGTCTTCTCCACCACCTGCAGCAACCGCTGCCACTGCGCATCACTCAGCTCGGCGCTGGCATGCAGCACGCGGTGCACGTGGAAACGTCCATCCTCGTCACGTTCCGAGCGCAGCTCGGCATGGAACTCGCCCAGCTCCCAGCCCTTGCGCTGCGCATACATGCGCAGGGTGATGGCGGTACACGCCGCCAGCGAGGCCAGGTACAGGTCGAACGGTGCGAAGCCCTTGCCCTGGCCGCCCAGCGAGGCGGGCTCGTCCGCGTCCACATCGAAGCTGCCGTTGCTGATGTGGTGCAGATAGTTGTCGGCGGTCGAAACAATGCGTGCGTAGGCCATCACGTTCTCCATCTGTCTGTGGCGTCGAGCCAGGCTCGACTGCGCCAAAAAGGGCGGCCCCAGCCAGGACCGGCGCCGCCACCCCATCACTCGGTACGATCGTACGAGAACTGGATGCCCGCGGTACCACCGGTTGCGATGAAGAGGTTCATGAAATCCGGGACCGTTGCCGAGCGGGCCCAGTCGCGCTGCAGTTCGCAGAGCACCTGCCATGCGTGGATGAACGAGCCCGCGGCTTGCCGCCCACGGCCGCGCAGCCCACAATCCACGTCCGGACCGTCGCCATCACGCCCATCATTCCCCGGTCCGGTCTTGGCACCTATGTCTCCCAATGCCCTGGCGCTGGTCGAGCTGCTGATCCGCGAGCGCCGCGCGTTGTCCCGCTTCATCGCACGCTATCTCGACCCGGCCAGTACCGAGGACACCCTGCAGAACCTGTACCTGAAGGCCAGCAGCGTGCCCGGCGATCCGCCCATCCTGGAGCCGCGCGGCTATCTGTACCGGATGGCCTACCATCACGCGCTCAACCGCAGCCATGCCGACGCGCGCGAGCGGCGAGCGATGGCCGAGTACGCCGTCGACATGGGCGATGCAGGGCATGATGGCGAGGCGCAGGCGCTGGACCAGGCGCAGCTGCGCGAGATCACCCAGACCATCCTCGCCCTGCCGGCCCAGGTGCGCGAGTGCTTCGTGCTCAACCGCTACCTGGGCCTGAGCGAGCGCGAAATCGCCGCGCGCCTGGGAATCTCCAAGAGCCTGGTCGGCAAGCATGTGCTGCGCGCAGCGCTGCTGATCCAACAACAGCAGCAGGGAATGCGTCGATGAGTGGCGATTACCGTGGGCAGATCGCGCCCGCCGTTGTCACAACAGGAAAGCGCACCCGTTCGTGGTGCGGCAGGCCACAATCATGACCACCTCCGAACCCTCGCCGCGTCAGGCCAGGCAGGCGTTGCGCTGGGTGATACTGCGCAGTGCAGGCCCGCTGCCGGAACGCCAGCAACGAGCCCTGCAGCGCTGGCTGCAGGCCGATCCCCGCCACGCGCGGGCCTGGCGCCAGCAGCGGGCCTTCTGGCAGCGGTTGGACGCTGCCGGGCCCGAGGTGCTGGCCGCGCTGCCCGAGCTGACCGCAGATCGGCAGGGGCTGCGCCCGATCGCACCGCGCCGCCGTCTGCGCTGGCTGCTCGCCAGTGTTGCGGCCGCAGTGCTGATGGTCGCGGCCACTCCGCACGCGTTGCTGCTGGCGCGCAGCGATGTGCGCAGCAGCGATGCGCCGCGCGTGGTGCGGCTGGACGACGGCAGCACGGCGGTACTCGATGCCGGCACCGCACTGGCATTCACGTTCGATGGCCAGCAGCGGCGCGTGCAGCTGCTGCACGGGCAGGCCTGGTTCCAGGTGGCGCATGAGCAGCGACCGTTCCAGGTCGAGGCCGGCGGTGGCCAGATCCGCGATATCGGTACGGCGTTCAGCGTGTCGATGCAGGGCGCCACCATCACCACCGACGTCAGCGAGGGCGTGGTCGATGTGCGCCCGGGCGATGGCAGCGTGCAGCGCCTGCGCGCCGGGCAGGTGCGCGCGTTCCGTGACGGGCGCTGGTTGCAGCCGCTTCGGCAGGCCGCGCCGGAGGCGATGGCGCCGTGGCGCCGTGGTGAGGTGGTGATCGACGGTCTGCCTGCCGCGCAGGCCATCGCCGATCTCGGCCGCTACCGGCGTGCCCCGGTCTGGGTGGTGGGCGGGCAGGGCACACGCGTGCGGGTCAGTGGCCTGTTCCATCTGCAGCAGCCGGACACGGCCATCGACGCCGTGGCCGCGCAGGCGGGACTGCGGGTGCAGCGCTTGCCCGGTGGTGCGTTGCTGGTGTGGTGAAGCGCCCGCGGAGCACGCATGAACCGGCTGCATGAAAAAACATGAAAAAACCGTGGGCAGTCGTCGTACCCCGCTGTCTATAGAGGTATAGCCAGAGCGAAACCGCGTTTCTTCTCAAGCCAGACACACCACCGGGCACCGGACGTGCCCGTGGTCCCGCCCCGCTTGAGGAGTTCCTTTCCATGCCGTCCACGGCATCCGCCTGTCATCGTCGCGCTACCGTCCTGGCCCTGGCCATCTCCACCGCATTGCTGCCGCTGGCCTGGGTGCCGGTGGTGCAGGCGCAAGCCACAGTGGCCGCACCGCTGCGCACTTACGCCATTCCGGAACAACCGTTGGCCGATGCCGTGCGCAGCTTTGGCCGCCAGGCCGATGTGCAGGTGGTCTTCCGCAGTGACCTGGTGGAGGGCCGTCGATCCAGCGCGGTGAGCGGCGAGTACAGCCAGATGCAGGCCCTGCAGCAGCTGCTGCGCGGCAGTGGTGTGCGTGCCCAGCGCGACATGAATGGCACCTGGAGCCTGCGCGCCGCAGCGGAGGCGGGGGAAGGGGAAGGGGAAGGGGAAGGGGTGCGGGTGACCGAAACACTGGACGTGGCCGGCCGCCTGCAGTCGGAAGGGGGCGAGGCCCGCGATCGGCGCGGCTACGATGATGTGTTCGCGCTGGATCTGACCACGGCGTACTCGGGGCGCGACCGTGTGGAGCGCTATCGCGGCTCCAACCCGGCCGACGTGGTCAAGGATCTGGTCGGTGTGTTCAGCGGTGATGCGCGCAACAGCGGCGCGCTGGACATCAACATCCGCGGCATCCAGGGGCCGGGGCGGGTGCCGGTCAGCATCGACGGTGGCGAGCAGGCGCTCACGGTCTGGCGCGGCTACAACGGCGTCAGCAACCGCAACTACATCGATCCCAACCTGATCGGTGGCATCCAGGTCATCAAGGGGCCAGGGCTGGTGCGCGATGTGCACAGCGGGATCGGTGGCGCGCTGGTGATCAAGACCATCGACGTTGACGACATTGCTGCTGCCGGTGAGCGCTTCGGCGGGGAGCTGAAGATCGAAGGCAGCAGCAATGCGGTGGCGCCACGCCTGCCGCGGCTGCATACCGGCGAGGATTACCGCACGGTGCCCGGGTTCCCGCAGGGCTCGCCCTCGGCACCGTATGCCGACAGCACGCTGCTGGTGCCGGTGAAGTCGCGCGGTTCTGAAACCAATGTGTTCGCCGGGGAAGACCAGGCCTGGCGGCTGGCGCTGGGCCTGCGTGGCGAACACGTGGACCTGATGGCGGCCTATGCCTGGCGCAAGCGCGGCAACTACTTTTCCGGCACCCGGGGCGCGGCGTACTACGACCAGGATCCGCGCGAGCAGTTCGAGTACAAGGGCCTGGACTACATCACCACGCTGGCGCGCTACTTCAAGCCCGGCGACGAGGTGCCCAATACCTCCAGCGAGCAGGAATCGTGGCTGCTGAAAGCGACCTGGCAGATCAACGACGACCAGCAGCTGCGCGCGACCTGGCGGCGCACGCTCTCGCACTACGGCGAGATCATGCCCTCGCGCATCCTGTCCGCGCCCGACTACGGTCGCATCCAGTGGCCGCTCAGCCGCGTCGATGCCGATGCCTGGAACCTGGAATACCACTGGCAGCCCGCCGGCAGCCGCTGGCTGGACCTGCGTGCCAAGCTGTGGCGCACCGAAACCACCAGCGATACGTACACCGCTGGCGGCTTCCCAAATTTTGCCAGCAACCCCGACTGGAACCCCGGCAGCAGCCCGATCCTGCGCAATACCGCGCTGGCCAATGCCCGCAACGACCGCACCGGCCTGACCCTGAGCAACCGCTTCGCGTTGCATTCCACCCTGGACCTGACCGTGGGCGGCAACTGGCAGTTCGAGAAACTGCGCTCGGCGGACCCGTACTTCGGCGTCAGCGATGGCTGGCGCATGTACCCGCGCGCAGGACGCCGCCAGGAAGGTGAGGGCTACCTGGTGCTGGACTGGCTGCCGGTGGATTTCCTCTCCCTGAGTGCTGGCGTGCGCTACGCGCGCTATTGGGCCTTTGATGATTTCCTGCAGGACCACCCGGAGCTGATGACCACCTCGGTGTTCCCCAAGGAGGCCCGCTACCGCGTCAACGAACTGCCCGAACGCCCGGCCAGCCTGCAGGGCGAGATCGACGCCATCGAGTCGCAGCGCGCGTTCTGGGACAGCATCGGCATGGGCTTCATCGTTGATGATCTGCTGAAGGGCCTGCTGAGCAGGTATGAGACGCCGGTTGCGGTGGACCACACCATTCCGTGGCTGCCGGATGCGGACGGCAACTACAGCCGTGCCAGCAACCCCTGCCTGAATGGCCAGGTGGCGGCCATTCCCGGGCGGTTGCCGGTGCAGGGTGCGCAGATCCTGTGCAGCATCCAGAGCGGGCGGCCGCAGACGGTGTCCGGGCGCAATGAGCGCAGGCGCGACCATGCCTGGCTGCCGACCTTCTCGGCCACCGCGCATTTCTCGCCCAATGCGCGCGCCTACGTCCGCTACAGCGAGGCGGTGCGTTTCCCCAGCATGTTCGAGAGCACCATCGCGTTCTCCAGCAGCCTGAACCCGCTGTACCCGCTCAAGCCCGAGCACGCCTACAACTACGAAGTGGGCTACGTGCACAACCTGTCGGCGCTGTTCGGCAACACCGCGGATGCCGACGTGAAGTTGGCCTACTACGTGCACAAGACCCGCAACGTCATCGAGCGCGACGGCAATTTCCTGTTCGACAACCTGGACAAGCAGCGCATCCGCGGCGTGGAGCTGCAGGCCCGGTTCGACAACCGCCGCTTCTTCACCGACCTGGGCATCATCCGCACGCTGGAAAACAAGGTCTGTGACGAAAGCATGGCGGTGCAGCTCGATGCACTCGCCGGCAAGGTGCCCAACTGCGTGCAGGACGGCTTCGTCAGTGGCTACCTGCTGACCCAGGCCATTCCCCGCTTGTCGGTGAACGCGTCGCTGGGCACCCGGCTGTTCGATGAGCGCCTGGAGCTGGGCAGCCGCATCGTGCATTACCAGCGCCACCAGAACCCGGACCTGCAGGCCTACCGTGACCGCCTGTACGCCGGCAGTGGTGGCCTGATCTGGCAGAACGTGCCGTTCACCTGGGGAAACATCACCACCGTCGATGCCTACGCGCGCTGGCGCATCAACGACCATGCCAGCATCGAGCTGGTCGGCACCAACCTCGGCAACCGCTACTACGTCGACCCGGCCACGCGCTCCACGCTGCCGGCGCCAGGGCGCACGCTGAAGCTCGGTGTCACCGCGCGCTTCTGATGACCTGTTCCGTTGTTGTACCCGTAGTTCCCTCAACCCAAGGAGTAGTTCCATGAAGATGATCTCCCGTTCCGTACTGGCCGTGGCCGCCACCTTTGCCCTGGCCGGTGCTGCCCAGGCTGCCGACATCGTCGGTGCGGCCAGCGCGGCCACCGATTCGCAGCTGTACGTCAAGGTCGGTGCTTCCGAAGTCAACGGCGGCCCGCACAGTGCCGGCAAGGCCGGCATCGGTGTCGGCACCGTCTCCAACGCCAAGCCGGTCGATTTCCAGGGCCTGGCCGCATACTCGGCCCCCACCACCGTGGGCAACGTGACCGTACGTACGCTGGCCATGCCGATCACCGGTACCCCCGGCAACCATGCCGGCATGGGCCACTTCAACTTCGTCAAGGTGGGCAGTGGCGATGTGTGGTTCGGTGAATGGTCCAAGGATGGCGCCGCGGGTGGCTTCAACAACCGCCAGGTTTACTTCGCTGGCGACCGCGCGGGCACCACGTTGCCCAGCGGCACCGCCACGTACGAGGTGGCCGGCCTGAACAAGTTCAACGGCAGCAACCTGCTCAGCGGCACCTTCGCCGCGAACTTCGGTACCGGCAAGCTGACCGGCGGCCTGGCCGGTGGTGGCCAGACCCTGGCGATCAACGCCAACATCAACAGCGCCGATGCGTCCTTCGCCGGCACCGCTGTGGCCAACGGTTCGGTCACCGGCAACAGCCAGGGCCAGTTCTTCGGCGCCAACGCCGCCACCCTGGCCGGTATCGCTACGTTCGCCGGCAACAGCCAGTACGACACCGCCTTCGGCGGCAGCAAGAACTGATTGCCACGCCCCTGACGGGGCAGGGCAGGGACAAGCCGCGATCCGCCAGTCCCTGCTTCGGCCCGCTGCATGCACCGCCACGGATCGACCATGCGCCACCCCATTTTCCTTGTGTTCCTGCTGCTGGTTGCCGCCGACGTGCGCGCCCAGCAGGACGATCTGCGCCGCGTGCTCGAACAGGGCAGCGAACTGCGCCACCAGCAGCAGGACCAGCAGCGCCTGCAGCAGGCCGAATCGCAACGGCCGACGCTCACCATCGATGGCCAGACCGTGCGGGTGGAGCGCACCGTCGATGATCTCGGCCAGGCCCTCTACCTGTCATTGCAGCACCAGCAGTGGCCGGCCGCTGCGGCGTTCCTGGCCGAATACATCGAGCTTCCGGGGCACGATCCGCTGCTGCGCCACTACGCGCAGGGTGCGTTGGCCCGCGTGGCCGGTGACCATCCGCGCGCTGCACGGGAGTACGAAGCGCTGCTGGCAGCGCAGCCGGACTTCCTGCCCGCCCGCCTTGAACTGGCACGCGTCTATGCCGAAGACCAGCGCGACCGCGAGGCGGTGGCATTGTTCGGTGCAATCAAGGCCGGTATCGACAGCAACGATCCGGCCACTACGGGTGTCCGCGCTCGCGTGGACAGCTATCTGGACGCGTTGCAGGCACGCAGGCGCTGGAAGGCGGCGGTCGCCGCCGGGCCTGCATGGAGCGACAACATCAACCGCAGTTCGGCCAGCCGCACCTGCCTGTTCGTCGTCGGCGACACCTGCCTGATCGAACGCACGCTACCCGAAGCGCAGCGCGCCACCGGCCTGGACTACGACGCCAACCTGGAACGGCGCTGGGCGTGGGCCGGCCATCATGGACTTTACGTGCGCGGTCTCGCTTTCGGTCAGGCATGGCGCGGGTACAGTGCATACAACGAGCTCAACGCCAGCGTGCAGGCCGGTTACAGCTGGCGCAGTGCACGGCACACCCTGCAGCTGGCGCCGAGCTATGACTTCCAGGCGCTGGGCAACCACGCCCTGCAGGGCGGCAGCGGCGTGCACGGCGAGTGGCAGTACGCCCTGGACGGGCGCAGCCTGCTCAAGCTGGAGGCCGACTGGAAGCGCCAGCGCTACCGGCAGCCGGGCCTGGCTGACAACTACGATGGCGATCTGGCAGCGCTGTATGCCACCTGGTTCCGCGCGCTCAATCCGCGCTGGACCCTGTTCGCGGGCATGGACCTGACCGACAGCAGCGCAGCCGACCCGGCCAACGGCTACCGCCAGCGCGGACTGCGGCTGGGCGCGGCGCGCCAGTGGAGTGGCACCACGGCCACGGTGTTCGTGTCGTTGCGTCGCCGTGACTATGATGCCTGGAGTCCGTTGCTGGAGGCGCGCAGGCAGGACGACGAACAGAACCTGATCGCCATCGTGCGCAGCGAGCGGCTGGCGGTGGGCGGGCTGGTGCCCAGCCTGGGCCTGCGCTACGCCCGCATCGACAGCAACGTCGGTTGGCTGTACAGCCATGACCGCAGCCTGCTGAGCCTGAAATGGGAGCGTGCGTTCTGAACGCACCGCTGCAAGGCCGGAGTGAATGCGCCGCGGCTGCGATCTTCATCGATCATCACGCGCCCTTGTAGCCCGGTTCGCGCATCCTACGACCGTTGCGGCGGAGGTGGGCCGCGTGTATCGAGGAGCGCCGGTCGTGCTGGAAGCGGGCAACAAACCAGAAGGCCTGAAAGGGTTGAGAGTACTGGTGGCGGAAGATGAATTCGCCATCGCGATGTTCCTGGTGGACTACCTGGAGTTGAAGGGCGCGCAGGTAGTGGGGCCGGCCGGGGACCTGCAGGCACTCGGCCGGCTGCTGGATGACAACCCCATCGATGTGGCCCTGCTGGACATCAACCTGGGCGGTGAACAGGTGTACCCGCTGGCCGACCGGTTGGCCGAAGCGGGTACGCCGTTCATGCTGACCTCTGGCTACGATGACAACCTGCCCAGCCGCTTCGCGGATGCGCCACGCTGCACCAAGCCCTATCACATCGAGGCCCTGGTCCAGCAGCTGGCGGGACTGGTGGCGACGCCGCAGGCCCCTGCGGGCATCGCCTGATTGCGCGGCATGTCGCGCCACACCGAAGGCCTCCGGGCCGTGGAGCGCCCGGCGGGCATGCCGCCGTCGCTGCAGGCGCATGCGCGTCATGACGGCATGGCCGCCCGTATTGCCCGGCACGACTGGTCAGGCACGCCACTGGGTGCGATCGAGCAATGGCCGCCGCACCTGCGCGCCACCGTCGACCTGATGCTTGCGCACGGCTTTCCGATGATCGTGCTGTGGGGCGAGCAGCTGGTGCAGCTCTACAACGATGGCTATGCCGAGATCCTGGCTGACAAGCATCCTGGCGGACTGGGCCAGCCGACGCGCGAGTGCTGGCCCGAGGTCTGGCACATCAACGGCCCGATCTATCAGCGTGTGTGGCAGGGCGAGACCATCACCTATGAGGACAAGCTCTATCCGCTGGCGCGGCGGGGGCGCTTGGAGGATGTCTGGTTCACCATCACCTACAGCCCCATAAGCGGAGAGGACGGGTGCATCAACGGCGTGCTGGTGACCATGTTCGAAACGACGGCCGCGCACGTTGCGCAGGCGGCCCGCGAACGTGAGGAACAGAAGCGCCGTGAGAGCGACCGCCGGTTGGCGCTGGCCTTCAAGGTGCTGCCGGTGGGTGTCTGCATTGTCGAT
Organism: Stenotrophomonas sp. YJH_SMC_81; assembly: GCF_059370875.1. NCBI lineage: Bacteria > Pseudomonadati > Pseudomonadota > Gammaproteobacteria > Lysobacterales > Lysobacteraceae > Stenotrophomonas > Stenotrophomonas sp. YJH_SMC_81. The sequence goes on from NZ_JCAFUB010000011.1 coordinate 109,829, forward strand.
GCCGACGGCAACCTGCAACTGTCCAACGACCAGATGCGGACCTATCTTCCCACCGGCAAGGTGCCCTCCACGGATCGCCCCAACCACTACCGGTGGCAGGGTACGCATCCCGATGGCTCGCGCATCGAACCCCACGATTTCGCCATCGCCCGCGCCCTGCGGGGGGAGACGATGGTCCCAGGCCTGGAGTTCCAGTTCATCCATGACGATGGGCGCGCGCGCTGGACGCGTGTCGCCGCCGCACCGCTGCGTGATGCCGATGGCGGGGTGAGTGGCGTGTTCGCGATCGCCGTGGACATCGACGACCTCAAGCGTGCCACCGAGCGCCAATCGGTGCTGCTGGCCGAACTGCAGCATCGCGTGCGCAACATCATGTCGACCATCCATGCCCTTGCCTGGCGGACCCGCGCATCGGTCGGCAGCGTGGACGAGTATGCCGAGCGCCTGTGCGCGCGGCTGATGTCACTGGCGCGCACGCAGAGCCTGTTGACCCGTGGCGCCAATGTAGGGGTCTGCCTGCGCGGCATGCTCGAGGAGGAGATCGCGGCGCAGACGCCGGCCGCCGCCTATCACCTGCAGGGTGAGGATGTGCTGTTGCCACCGAAGGCGGCCGAAGTACTGTCGCTGGCCATCCATGAGCTGACCACCAATGCGTTGCGGTATGGCGCGCTGGCCCACGAGGACGGCCGGATCGATGTCTGCTGGCACCTGCAGGTGCAGGATGGGCAGCCGTGGCTGGGCCTGCACTGGTGCGAGCGCCATGCCGAGGTGGCGGGGTGGGAGATGCCACGCCAGCGTGGCCTGGGCCGGGTCCTGATCGAGCAGCGGGTGCCCTATGAACTGGCCGGAAGCGGCGAGCTGCGCTTTGCCCCGCAAGGCCTGGATGCCTGGATCCGCTTCCCGCTGCGCGAGCGCGACAGCCTGCTGCAGACCGACGCCCCGGACACCGGGCTGCCTGGGTAAAAGGGTATTTATCTCCAATTTGGCCAAATTGGGTATAGTGTCGCTTATCCACCCCGCCTGGAGCCGTGTGATGACCCTGCCGCTGGATCTGCCTGGCCTCGAGAAGGCCCCGGCCTCGTCGGTGAAGACCCGGGGCTGGCCGAGCCTGATGCGCACCGTGCGCGAAAAGCAGGCGCTGGTCATCACCAACCACAATCACCCCGAAGCGGTGATCGTGGATATCCGCACCTACCAGGAGCTGCTGGCCAAGGCTGCCGGCGGCGATGCCGATGAGCGCAGCGAGGAACTGCTGCGCCTGCGCAGCGAATTCGACCAGACCCTGGCCGGGCTGCAGCGCGGAGAAGGGCTGGGCAAGGTACTGGACCAGCCGATCCGGCGCGGCCGCAAAGTCACCCTCGGCCGTCCGCTCTGATCGATGGGACGCATCCTGGCGCTGGCCGGCGTCAATGGCGCCGGCAAGAGTTCGCTGCTGGGCACCTGGCTGGACGCCGAAGGACTGAGCTGGTTCAACCCGGACTCGTTCACCCGTCGCCTGGTCGACGCCGGCTGGCCGCTGCCGGAGGCCAACGCGGAGGCATGGCAGGAAGGCACCCGCCGCCTGCGCCAGGCCATGGCTGATGGCACCGACTTCGCCTTCGAGACCACACTCGGCGGCAATACCATTCCGCACCTGCTGCGTGAGGCCTGCGAACGGCATCAGGTGGCGATCTGGTTCTGTGGGCTGGCCGATGTCGAGCTGCACATCGCCCGTGTTGCGGCGCGGGTGGCCGCTGGCGGCCACGATATTCCGGTGGAGAGGATCCGCGCGCGTTTCGATTCCGCGCGCGCGAACCTGCTGGAGCTGCTGCCACACCTGGCCGAGCTGCATGTCTACGACAACAGCGCACCGGCCGACGCGCAGGGCTGCGTGGTGCCGCTGCCGGTACTGGCCATGGCTGCAGGCGAACTGCAGTACCCCATTGCGGTAGCCGACCTGCTGCACACGCCCGGCTGGGCCAAGCCCATCGTGATGCGCGCGATGGAATTGAACAGTCCGCGCGATTGAGGGCGCGTGCGTTGTAGAGCCGAGCCCATGCTCGGCTGATTCCCCGAAGGGCAGCCGAGCGCGTGCTCTGCTCTACAACGCAGGCTTCACCTGCTCGGGGTCTGCAACGTCCGGCAGCGGTGGCAGGGTCCGGTCCACGGTCACCGGTGCATCGCTCAGCAGCAGCGCAGCGGCTTCCTTCCTGCAGCCGACCGCCGGCGGTGAGCCACGCAGCGGCAGGCCGGCGGTCTCCTTCACGAACAGCATGGTCACCAGGCCGATCACCGCCGCGCCCATCAGGTAATAGGCCGGCACCAGCGGGTCGCCGGTACGTTCCACCAGCCACGCGGTCACCAGCGGCGTGGTGCCACCGAACAGCGACACCGAGACGTTGAAGGCGATCGACAGCGCGCTGTAGCGCACCGGGGTATAGAACAGCGCCGGCAGCGTGGACGGCATCGAACTGGTGAAGCACACCAGTGCCAGTCCCAGCAGCATCAGGCCGAGGAAGATCAGCCCGTCATGGCCGCTGCCGACCAGCAGCAGGCACGGAATGGCCAGCACCAGCAGCGCGATACACGCGCCGATGATCATCGGCCGGCGGCCCAGCCGGTCACTGAACACGCCACCGACGATGTTCAGCGGCATCATCACCAGCATCACGATGATGATCAGCAGCAGGCCCTTGCTCTCGGCATAGCCCATGGTGACGCTGAGGTAGCTGGGCATGTAGGTCAGCAGCATGTAGTCGGTCACGTTGAACACCAGCACCAGGCCCATACATACCAGCAGCTGGCGACCGTGCACCTGGAACAGCGCGCCCAGCCCGGGACGATCGTGCTCGCGCTTCTCGGCTTCCTCGGCGAAGGCGCGGAAAGCCGGGGTTTCCTCCAGTTTCATGCGCATGTACAGGCCGAGCAGGCCCAGCGGACCGGCTACCAGGAACGGAATGCGCCAGCCCCAGTCCAGCATCTGCTCGCTGCTCAGCAGCATGTGCAGCGCGGTGACAGTACCTGCGCCGGCGATGTAGCCGCCCAGCGTGCCGAACTCCAGCCAGCTGCCCATCAGGCCGCGGTTGCGGTCGGTGGAATACTCGGCGATGAAGGTGGCCGCGCCGCCGTACTCGCCACCGGTGGAGAAGCCCTGCACCACGCGCGCCAGCAGCAACAGCACCGGCGCCCAGATGCCGATGCGCTCGTAGGCGGGAATCAGGCCGATCGAAAAGGTGCCCAGCGCCATCAGGATCATGGTGAACGCCAGCACTTTCTGGCGGCCGTAGCGATCACCCAGCGGCCCGAACACCAGGCCGCCCAAGGGGCGCACCAGGAACGCCACGGTGAAGGTAGCGAACGCGGCGATCACCTGCGCGGTGGGATTGCTGGAGGGGAAGAACACCTGGCCGATGGTGACCGCCAGATAGCCGTAGACACCGAAGTCGAACCACTCCATGGCATTGCCGAGTGCGGCCGCGCCGACGGCGCGCTTGAGCATGGGCTTGTCGACGACGGTGATCTCATCGACCTTCAGGTGGCGGCGGCGTTTGAACCAGCCGAAGTGGGCGTGTGCATCGGGGGTGTCCTGCATGGGGACTCCTTGTTTGGTAAATACAGTGCGGGATAGACGGTGTGATGTGTCCCGAGAAACGGAAACGGCGATGCAGACGCAGGTGGCGCAGGGGCATCGGGGGCAGGGAGAATGTGCGCAGGCACGACGCCACGCGCACGTCAACGTACCGCCGTAACGGTGGACATGCGGAAACAGACCGCTGCAGCCGCGCAATCAGCGGCCAGCGGTCACGTCAGCGTGGGAATGCAGGCAGAGCGCCTGCGGGCGTCATCCGCCGGGATCCAGCGCGAGGCGATGGAAGGGCAGGGCGGGAGCCATCGTGGCAAGCGAAGCGCCGGTCGGCAGTGCTTCCCACGTAACAGGTGCGCCCGTCACGTAGTGGGTCGTGTCGATCATCGGTTCATGATAACGGCATCGGTGTGAGCGTGCGGAGAAGCGTGCTGATCTGCACGCTGTGTTCCATGGCGCCTGTTCATCCGCAACGCATGCGATGACACGCGTTGAACGAACCCTGGCCGCAGCGCTCACGCAGTGCTGTCTACGGTAGTGCCGAACGCAATCGAGAAGGAGCATCGCATGACCCGTCGCATTCCCGAAGGCACGCTGATCATCGTCGCCGATGGTGGTTCGGCCCGCGTGTTCACCAACGTTGGCGACGAACATCAGCTGACGTTGAAGCAGGAAGGCGAACTGCGCCTGCAGGACATCAGCGAGCAGGGTATCTCAGGTCAGGGGCCGGCCGGTGCGGTGCCGAAGGACATGTCCATTTCTCAGCTCAACGAAGCGACGTTCGCCAAGCAGGTGGCTGAGCAGCTCAACGAAGATGCCTTGAATAATCGCTATGCACACCTGGTACTGGTGGCAGACCCGACCACGCTGGGCCGTATCCGCCCGCTGCTGCACAAGGAGGTCCAGGCGCGCCTGCTGGGCGATATTGCCAAGGATCTGACCAATTCACCGGTGGAGGACATCCAGAAGGCCTTGGCGGGGTGACGACCATGCCGTTCATGCGTGACTACCCGGCGGCGGAGCCCGCCGGCGCGGACGTGGAAGCTCAGGCGGGCTGGCTGCTGCTCGAGTTCGGTGCACCCTGGTGTGGCCATTGCCAGGGCGCGCAACCCACACTCCAGGCGTTTGTGGACGCCCATGATCTGGTGCATTGGAAGATCGAAGATGGCAAGGGAAAGCCACTGGGGCGTGCTTTCAAGGTGAAACTGTGGCCCACCGTGGTGCTGCTGCATGACGGCCAGGAAGTTGCGCGGGTGGTGAGGCCGGTCGACAGCGCCGACCTCGCCACGTTGCGGAGCGCGTTGCCGGGTTGAGGGCAGCAGTCGCTGCCTGCGGCCCGCACGGCGACGAGCAGGCTTGGCTGCATCGCGGTCTAGTGATAGGTCACCCTTTCCGCTTCCGCGCGCAACTTCTGCAGCAGGCAACGCCCATGCTGGCTCAGCATGACCATCGCATTGGCGATCTGCTTGGCGTCGTAGCCCATCGGTGCGGGTGGCTTCGGCTCGGGGCCGTACTGCTCGCCGATGAGGATGGCCATGCCTTCGGCACTGTTGAGGGCATGCTCGATGCGCTGGAACAGCGACTCCATGGCCGGGCTGAGCGGGCGTGGGTGTTTCATGCGGAAACTCCTTGGGTGCGAGGTCCACCGCAAGGGTGGCGGGCGGTGCGAGGTTGGAACTTCGGCTGAGCTACGAGAAAAGCCGGAGGGCCATGCGGCCGCCGCGCAGCGCCCGCCGTAGTTACGAGGGGCTATCTCTGTCCTTCCTTTCGGGGGTTCCAATCCCGGCAGCGGCATGTCCGCTGCGGCGCCATCCTGTACGCATCACGACGTGGAACGCTCATTGATGGTGTCTGCCGAATGGGCAGAATCGAAAGGTCACATCACTCACCGTTGTAGATCCCGGCAAACAAGTGGCGGACGCGACAATCCCTGTCGCGCCCTTCACGCCGTGGCCGCGAACCCCAGTCCGGCAGCCACACCTCCCGCCTTGAGACAAACCCGCAATCGAATCGACCACGGGCCGAAGGCGACCGATTACCAGCTGTAACTGACACCCACCTGCGCACTGGTCTGGTGATAGCCGCTGGCCCGCTGCAGCGACAGGCCGCCCCAGGCACCGACGCCGTTGGCAAACTTCACCGATGCGCCGCCGCTGAACTCGCCACGACTGCGCGGGATGCGCGCATCGGCCACTTCGTCATCCATCCGGATCTGCGATTCGGCGCGGGTGTGCAGCCAGTTGGCGGCCAGGTACGGCTGCACTTCCGCCGCGCCGTTGCCCGGGCGGGTTACGCCGGACAGGCGCAGGCCCGCGCGGCCGAACACACCATTGGCATTCTCGGCGCTCACCACCGTGCCGTTGGCCTCGGTGTGGCGGTTGCTGTCCCAGCGGCTGTAGCCCACCTGCAGCTGTGGCTCCAGGTAGATGCCACCGTTGCTGGCACCGCCCACACGGAACGCGTAGCCGGTTTCCATCGCACCCTGCCAGGCACGGCTGTCGTAGCGTTCCGCGTCCAGACCGATGCCTTCCACGCGATTGCGGAACTGCGCACGCTGCACCGAGCCGTCCACATAGAAGCCTGCATACGGGTCGGCACCGTTGCCGCCACGCCAGGTGCCGTAGAGGCCCAGCGCCTCGCCCTTCACCTTGCCGCGGGCGTAGTAGCCGGTCAGCTCATTGGTGGAGGTGCTGCTGGCGTTGCCGCTGGACAGCATCACGCCCACGCTGCTGCCCGAATCGTGACGCCACACATCGGCACCGACGGTCAGTGCCTGGCTGTTGCCACGGATGTCGAGCTGGCGACTGATGGCATCGAAGCCATTGCGTGAGCCATCCACGCGTGCCCAGGCGCGGCCGGCATTCTGGCCTGCATGGCGATCGTGGTAGCCGACGCGGAACATGCTCTGCGCCGCCTGCAGGTTGGCTAGGTAAGCGCCTTGCTCGGGGCGCAGCACCGGTTCCGGATCGACCGGACCCACGGGATCGACTGGATCCACGGGGTCCACGGGGTCCACGGGATCTACTGGATCGACCGGATCGACCGGATCGACCGGATCGACTGGATCGACTGGCCGGCATTCCGGCAAGTCGGGGTTCGCCACGCACGGGTCAGGCACGGTCGGCAGCTGCGAACGCAGGTACCAGTTGCCATCGGTGCCGGTGCCCTTGTGCAGGAAGTACTCGTACTGACCGCCCACCGCGCGGCCGGAGAGGTTGAACCGGCCGCTGGAGGTGCCACCGATCTGGATCAGTTCGATGCCCTTGTCGGTCTGCGCACCTGCGCCGCCGACATTGTTGACGCGCACGTTGGCCGTACCGCTGGTGTCACCGCCGATGATCAGCTTGTCGGTGGCGGCACTGTCGCCGGCCAACACGGTGTTGAAGATGATCGTGCCACCGGCGCCGCTGAAGTTGCCGGCCACGTTGAGGCTGTGGAAGGCGGAGCCGTCGCCGAGCGCGATCTCGCCGCCGCTGCCCAGCGACACCGAGCCGGTGCTGCTGCTGCCGGTCAGCTGCCAACGGGCATTGTCCACCGCCATCGACGTGATGTTCTCGGTGGCACCACGCAGCGAGGCGTTATTGGTCAGGCCGACATCGACGATGCTGCCAGCGGTGTTGATGATGTTGCCGGAGAGGTTGGAGTCGTCGACGGTGAAGCCAACGGTGGCAGCGGCCGCAGTGACTTCCAGCAGGTTGCCGTTGCTGCCGATCAGCTGCGCGCCGTTGCGGGCGGTGAAGCGGACGTCGGAGTCTGGGATGCGCGCCAATGTGGGTGCGGGGACAATCAGTGCGGCACCTGCGTTGCCTTCCACCCTGGAAGCGTCGATGACCACCGTGGAGGCGATGGGGCTGGTGGAACTTCCTACGGCGTAGATGCCGTTCTGTGCGCCAGTTACCACGCTTCCGTTGCCCACGTGAATGTCTGAGCCCTCGAAAGCGACGATGCCGTTGCCGGCCAGTGCCGGATCTGCAGTGCTGACCAGCTGGCCGATGACTTGCGTACGGTCCAGATTCAGCACAGCGCGCCGCCTGAATGTTTCGCCTATCACGCTGATGCCGGCCCCTTGGCCGGTGATCTGGCTGTTGCTGATGTTGGCTACGGGGTTTGGACGTCCCTGCGAGCTGGCGTAGGTAAGCTCCACGCCGCGTCCACCCGTGTTGTTTACCGTCGACTGGGTGAGCGTGAGTACGCTGTTTGCGACGCGGATTGCGGTGGAGTTTACTGCTGATGCAGACACCTCGGCACCTGAAAGCGTCGCCGTGGACTGGGCATGTGCGTCGATGCCGAGTGTCTTTCCGCCGGGATTGACGATCAGCCGGGCATTGATGAGTAACCACGCCTCTGGCAAGTCTCCCGGTTGCACGGTTGCGGACTGCCCAGGGTTCAGCGATCCGGCATGCAGCGGAGCTGCCATGGCAAGATAGCTGGTCACAGCCAGTGCGAGGAAACGGCGAACAGCGATCTTCATGGAAAGTCTCCTTCGACCCTCCGTCCCAGCGGCCTACGAAAGTTCATGTGGATCGGTTGGGAGGCGCCAGCTTGGCCGCCTCCCATGCGCAAGGCTTACCAGCTGTAACTGACACCCACCTGCGCACTGGTCTGGTGATAGCCGCTGGCCCGCTGCAGCGACAGGCCGCCCCAGGCACCGACGCCGTTGGCAAACTTCACCGATGCGCCGCCGCTGAACTCGCCACGGCTGCGCGGCACGCGTGCATCGGCGATCTCGTCATCCATGCGGATCTGCGATTCGGCGCGGGTGTGCAGCCAGTTGGCGGTCAGGTACGGCTGCACTTCCGCCGCGCCGTTGCCCGGGCGGGTTACGCCGGACAGGCGCAGGCCCGCACGCCCGAACACACCATTGGCATTCTCGGTGCTCACCACCGTGCCGTTGGCCTCGGTGTGGCGGTTGCTGTCCCAGCGGCTGTAGCCCACCTGCAGCTGCGGTTCCAGGTAGATGCCGCCGTTGCTGGCACCGCCCACACGGAACGCGTAGCCGGTTTCCACCGCACCCTGCCAGGCACGGCTGTCGTAGCGTTCCGCGTCCAGGCCGATGCCTTCCACGCGATTGCGGAACTGCGCACGCTGCACCGAGCCATCCACGTAGAAGCCTGCATACGGTTCGGCACCGTTGCCGCCGCGCCAGGTACCGTAGATGCCCAGCGCCTCGCCCTTCACCTTGCCGCGGGCGTAGTAGCCGGTCAGCTCATTGGTGGAGGTGCTGCTGGCGTTGCCGCTGGACAGCATCACGCCCACGCTGCTGCCCGAATCGTGACGCCACAGATCAGCACCGACGGTCAGTGCCTGGCTGTTGCCACGGATGTCGAGCTGGCGGCTGACGGCATCGAAGCCGTTACGCGAGCCATCCACGCGGGCCC
>NZ_JCAFUB010000012.1:0-103597 GCF_059370875.1 Stenotrophomonas sp. YJH_SMC_81
CGGCGCGGCGTCGATCGAGGAGTAGTCCTTGAACTCGCCACCGAAGCGCTCGGCACCGATCTTGGTCAGTGCGGCGGTCAGCGTGGTCTTGCCGTGGTCGACGTGACCGATGGTGCCGACGTTGACGTGCGGCTTGGTGCGCTCGAACTTACCCTTGGCCATGGCTGCTTATCTCGAATTCGTCTGAGAGGTGATGCTTAAGATGGTGCTCACGAAAGGAATCGAACCTTCGACCTCTTCCTTACCAAGGAAGTGCTCTACCGACTGAGCTACGTGAGCCGAGTTTTGCATTATGACATGAACTCGATAATATTCAAAGTTCATTCAATGGAGCGGGAGACGGGAATCGAACCCGCACCATCAGCTTGGAAGGCTGAGGTTCTACCATTGAACTACTCCCGCGTCGGGAATGTCACAACGTGAAACTGGTGGAGGGAGGTGGATTCGAACCACCGAAGGCGTAAGCCAGCAGATTTACAGTCTGCCCCCGTTGGCCGCTTGGGTATCCCTCCTTACCACCCCAACCCGTTGCCGCCGAAGCGTTGCGGTGTGTGGTGGTGAGCCGCTTATTCTGCTGATCAGGCGGGGGGCTGTCAACGCTTTTTTCCATCTTTTTCACACGTTGTCGCAAACCCATTGATACGCAAGGTTATTGCCCAGGGACCGGCAGGGTCTCGCTGGCGAAAATTGCGACATGGGGGACGCCATCGGCGCCGATCCAGCCCCGATACATGCCCTGGGTGTTGAACGGCATGGCCATTTTTCCGTCTGCGGCAAGCACGATCGCGCCGCCGTCGCCGCCCATCTTCGGAATCATCTCGTTGATCACGCCCTTGCCGGCCTGCTCCGGCGTCTGCCGCTGGTAGCGCATGCGCGCACAGATCTCGTGCGCGGCCGCAGTCCGGATGTAGTACTCGCCCCACCCGGTGCCCGATACCGCGCAGCCCGCGTCGGCCCAGGTACCGGCACCGATGATCGGCGAATCGCCCACACGGCCATAGCGCTTGTTGGTCATGCCACCGGTGGAGGTGCCGGCAGCAAGCTGCCCCTGCGCATCCAGCGCAACCGCGCCCACCGTGCCGAAGTGCCTTGCGGTCTCCAGGTCGGCGTGCGCCTGGCCACTGGCCTCTTCCTTCAATGCGCGCTGCAGTTGCTGCCAGCGCTTGTCGGTACGGAAGTAGGATGGATCGACCAGGCCGATGCCCTGCTCCACCGCGAACGCCTCGGCCCCCTGCCCGACCATCATCACGTGCCTGGACTTCTGCATCACGGTCTGGGCCAGCAGGATCGGGTTGCGCACCCGCTGCACGCCGGCCACCGCACCTGCAGCCTGGGTGGCGCCATCCATCACTGCGGCATCCAGTTCGTTGTGGCCGTCATGGGTGAACACCGCGCCCTTGCCGGCGTTGAAGGTCGGATCGTCCTCCAGCACGGTGATTGCCGCAGTGACGGCTGCAAGCGCCGGGCGACCGGCCGCCAGTTCGGCATGGCCCTTCAGCAGCGCCGCGCGCAACGCGTCGCGCGCAGTCTTCTCTTCAGCCGGCGACAGGTCCTTGCGCTCGACACCGGCGCCGCCGTGGATGACCAGCAACGGCGAGGCGGCCGGGGCGGCCTGGGCAAGCGACGGCAGGGACAGCAGCGCGGACAGCACCAGGCGCAGTTTCATCGGGCACATCTCCAGCAGGTGTAGTGAAAGGATTGCACCGGTAGTGCCGGCTGCTGGCCGGCACCGGTCGCATCAGGAAGGTGGGTTGCCGGCCAGCGGCCGGCACTACCGAAGCGTGAACTCAATCTCGCCGTCACTGACGTCGGCCACGGCCTGGTAATCGGCCTCGGCCTGGAAATCATCCAGCCGCATGCGGCTGCCGCTGGCGACCACCGTCACCGGCACTGCATGGAAGCGCAGCGGTTCCCCCTCGACCAGGCGATCGGCGTCGCGGCCGGGGCTGACCACCCAGACCTTGCCTTCGCCATCTGCGCTGTAGACCTGGGCCCGGCCATCGGGCTCAACGCACAGGGCGGTGTCCTCATCGACGCCGATGCCGACGATGTCAGGGTCGCCGCTGTCCTGGGCGGCACGTGCCACGAACACGATCAGGCGGCCGAGCCGGTCCCGCTTGTCGAAATGGGTGTCGGTGACCACGCGCTGCAGGTAGGGCATCTGCAGGAAGCCGCTGTCCAGGGTCACGGCACTGCCCATCGGGTCGGCCAGCGCACCGGCCGAGGTGATGCTGCCGCCATCCATGGCGCCATAGGCATAGCCGCCGAGGATGGCCAGGCCAGCGCTGGTACCGGCAATCGGCTTGCCGGCGCGCACATGGGCGTTGAGTGCACGGTTGAGTGCGGTGCCCTTCCAGAAGCGGATATAGCGGGACTGGTCGCCGCCGGCAATGAAGATGGCATCGGCCGCCGCGACCACGCGCAGCACCGCCGGATCATCGGCACCGCGGCGGCTGTCGAAGACCAGGGTCTGCACTGCGGTGGTGCCGCCGATCTCGCGGTACAGGCGGTCCTGCAGTTCGTCGCCACCGGAGGCACGCAGAATCAGCACACGGCCATTGCCGGCCTGCTTCAGCCACCACTGGAAGGCCTCCGGCACCCACTCGCCACCGCCCATCAGCATCATGGCGGGCGCGCGCGAACCGGGACGCGGAGATTCCAGATCGCCGACTTCGTAATAGGCGAAGCCGGGGCCCTGCAGGTCCTGCGCGGGCGCGGCCAATGGCCAGCCCAGCACCAGCAGCGCCAGCCAAGCGAAGGGGCCAGGGAGGGTCCGGTCGAGGCGTCGCATCTTGATCTCCCTGAACAAAATCGAGTTGCAAGCGTTTTCACTCTTTGCCAGATAGGGGCCCAGTAGTCAAGGACATGAAAAAGGCGTTAAATGCGCGCGCCCATTCCGAAGTCTGAATGGGGGACAGGGCCCCTCCTCTGCGGGCCGGCTTCATTTCCGAGAATTCCTCATGCCTAGACAGGCGATGGCGTGGTCGATCCAGCTGGCGTTGATGGGCGTGGCTGCTTCCGCGGCGGCCCAGGCACCGGCTTCCTCTTCGGTGCAACAACTGGATGCGGTGCAGGTCACCGGCTCGCGCATTCCGCGCGCCCAGGTGGAAGGCCCCGCTCCGATCACGGTGATCAATGCCGAGCAGATCCGCTCCAGTGGCTTCACCAGCGTGCCGGACGTACTGCGTGCAATGACCCAGAACGGCGGTGAGACGCAGAGCCAGCAGTCTTCCAGTGGCGCCGACTTCTCGCCGGGCGCCCAGCAGGTGGACCTGCGCGGCCTGGGCCCGAACCACACGCTGGTGCTGGTCAATGGTCGGCGCATTGCCGATTTCCCGATGCCTTTCAAGGGCCGCAGCAACTTCACCGATGTCTCCAACATCCCGCTGGGCATGATCGAGCGCATCGAAGTGCTGACCGGCAGCGCCTCGGCCATCTACGGCTCGGACGCGATCGCCGGCGTGGTCAACTTCATCCTGAAGAAGAAGGCCGACGGCACCACCATCGACATGCGCATGGGCACCACCACCGAAGGCGGCGGCGAGTCGTTCGACATGAGCCTGGCCAGCGGTTTCAGCCGTGGCAACTTCAACGCCGTGTACAGCGTCGAGCTGCAGTCGCAGACCCCGCTGTGGGCCTATGACCGTGACATCCAGGACTCGACCCGGGATGGCCCCACCGAGGGTTCGCGCATCGCGCGCCGTGCCTATCTGCGCACCGACTACAACGATGACTACCTGGACCCGGGCGCCGCCACCTGCGAAGCGCTGTCCGGCCAGAACCAGGGCAGCACCTATCGTGCCTACCGCCCGAAGTATGGCTACTACTGCGGCAGCGACAGCTCGATCGGCTACGGCACCATCCTCAGCAAGCGCCGCGGTGCCAACGGCTACGCGTCGCTGAGCTACGACTTCGACAATGGCCAGCAGTGGTTCGCCGACGCGCAGCTCGGCTACCACACGATGTCGCTGATGCGCGACGTCACCCAGTGGGGCCGCATGGATGCCAACGGTGATGAGTCGGGCTACTTCAACAACGAAGCCACTGGCGAGATCGAGTTCTGGCAGCGCCAGTTCTCGCCCGAGGAAATGGGTGGCCTGCGCAACGCCATGGTGCGCAGCACGCAGAAGACCTTCAGCGTGACCACCGGCTTCAAGGGCAACCTGATTGGCAACTGGGATTACGAAGCGGCGTTGAGCCATTCGCAGTACCAGTCGCGCATCAGCTGGGCACAGATCATTGCCGCCAAGGCCAACGACCTGTTCCTCGGCCCGCAGCTGGGCGTGGATGACGACGGTTTCCCGGTCTACAACGCCGATCCGTCACGGCTGTACCGTCCACTGACCCGCGCCGAGTACGACTCGATCGCCGCGCGTACCACCTACACTCCGAAGTCGCGCACGGAGACTGCCGCCTTCACCCTGACCAACTCGGCCCTGTTCGCTCTGCCGGGGGGCGACGCCGCGTTTGCCGCGACCGTGGAAGTGGGCCAGCAGGCCTATTCGCTGAACCCCGATCCGCTGGCGACCGGGTACTACTACTACAGCTGGAAGGATTCGGACGGCAAGGGTTCGCGCAACCGCTGGGCGACGGCTGCGGAGCTGCGCATGCCGCTGCACGACACGGTCAACCTGAGCATGGCGGGCCGCTACGACCAGTACCGCTATTCCGGACACAGCATCGGCAAGGCGACCTGGAGCGGCGGCCTGGAATGGCGCCCGATCGATACCCTGCTGGTGCGCGGCTCCTACGGCACCGCATTCCGTGCACCGGACCTGCACTATGTGTTTGCCGGACCGGGCAACGACGAGACCAGCGCCGAGGATCTGTACACCTGCCGCCTTGAGGAAGCCAGCGACTGTTCCGATTACGAGCGCAACCTGATCCGCAGTCGCACCGGCAACCGCCAGCTCGAACCGGAAACCAGCACCTCGTGGAGCGCCGGCATCGTCTGGTCGCCGGCGATCGGCCTGGACCTGTCGGTGGACTGGTTCGACATCGACATGCGCAACCAGGTGCAGGACATGGACGTGCGCACGCTCCTGGCCAACGAAGCAAACTGCCGCCTGGGCAGCGCCGACATCAATTCGCCGACCTGCGTGGACGCGCTCGCCCGCATCACCCGCAGCAACGACGGACGCCTGTATGGCGTGCACGTGGAGCCGATCAACGTCGCCCGCGAATCCACCTCCGGCATCGACGTCGGCCTGCGCTATCGCCTGCAGACGGGCATCGGCGATTTCATCTTCAACGGCACGCACACCTGGGTGAAGAAGCATGATTTCCAGCGCTACCCCGGCGACCGCACCGAAGACCAGTTCGCGGTCAACAGTGGCTTCGACATTCCGCGCACCAAGACCAGCCTGAGCGTGACCTGGGAGAAGGATGCGTGGTCGGCAACGGTGTACGGCTCGCGCCTGGGCAAGCTGCCGACCTCGGACAGCTACGACCAGGTGTTCGACTGGGATAGCGGCGACAGCCCGTACGTGACGGCGACCTATCGCTACAACGCCTCGCTGCAGTACCGCTTCGACGACCACTCGCGCCTGTCGCTGTCGGTGGTCAATGTGTTCAACAAGATGCCGCCGAAGGACCGTACGTACACCGCTTACCCGTACTACGACGTGTCCTGGTTCGACAGTGTCGGCCGCACGATCAACCTGCAGTACACCCACAAGTTCGGTGGCAGCGCACTGTAAGTGCCTGGCCAGCGCCGATACAGGGGACCCCCGCTTTGGCGGGGGTTCTCTTTTCTGCCGCCTGAACGGTACCCACGCGCAGGCTCCGGCCTGACCGGCCAGCGGGGGATTTTAGGAAACAGCTGATTCCGCGCCATCAGCGCCGCTCCCTAGCATCGTTGCATGCTCCGCTTTCCCCGCCCTTCGCTGCAGCAGGCCGTGCCATCAACCACCGCGTCGGTGTTGCTGCGCTGCCTGACCGTCTGCGTCTTCATCTGCCTGGCCGCCGCGGCCGGATTCTACCTGCTCACGGCATTCACCGAAGACATCTCGACCCATCGCCGCGAGATGAATGCAGCGGCCTACAAGGCACAGATCTATTTCGACCAGCGCGAAGCCCTGCTGCGCTACCTGGGTGATTCGGTGCTGGCCGGCAACCCGGATGCACCGGCCGCAGACAGCGAGGGCGTGCGACAGCTGCCGCTGGATGGTCCCGGTGGCCAGCCGGGCCAGCGGCTGCTGCTGTCAGCGCGCGCTGAGCACACGCTGCAGGCACTGCAGACGCACCTGCTGCTGATCGATGCACACGGCGCGCATTGGCTGGCCGGGGGCGAGGTCGACGTCGACCTGGTGCACCTGCCATCGCTGCGTGCGCTGCAGGCACGCAGCGGCAGCCTCGAGGGTGCAGACCCGGTGTACTGGCTGCGGCCGGGTGACAGTGGCGTTGCGCTGGCGCAGCCGGTACAGGCGGGCCCCCAACCGGCGCAGTGGCTGGTGCTGCTGCTCGATGGCGCGGCGGCGGCGAGCATGATCGACGGCCAGGGCATTGGCGGTTATGCGCTGCTCGACCGTGCTGGGCAGCCTGCATTATCCAGCCAGGCACCGCGGCTGGATGGTGCGGGCTGGAAGACCCTGCGGGAGCGCCAGGACGACAGCTTCGGCACGTTGTGGAGCGGCGGCCTGCCGCGCGGCGTAGCGCTGGTGAAAAGTGTCGGCAATGACGGCTGGCGGTTGGTCTACCACCTGCCGCCACAGCTGCTGCTGGGCGACCTGGCCGTGCCCCTGCTGGTCTGCGTGCTCTTGCTGCTGCTGGCCGGTGTTGCGCTGCGCCTGATACGGCATCGCGTGGAGCTCCAGCTGATCGAGCCGGCCCTGCAGCAGCACCGCCGCCTGCTGGAGAACCTGGACTTCAGTTCGACGGTGATCGACATGGCGCCGGTCGGCATCTGCGTCCTGCGCCGCAGCGACCGCGCGTTGCTGCTCTCCAACCAGCTGCTGCGCGACTGGCTCGGCGAAGAAGGCGAACACAGCGACTGGCAGGCACCATGGCGCGGACATGCCGGCGAACGCGGGCGTGGACTTGAATTCACCGCCCGCGATGGGCGCCAGCTGCAGGTGCTGCACGCGGCCTGCCGCTACCAGGGCGATGACGTGCTGCTATGCGTCTTCCATGATATTTCCCGGCACCGCCAGGCACAGGCCGCACTGTCGTCGGCACGCCAGGCCGCCGATGCGGCCAACCAGGCCAAGAGCGCGTTCCTGGCCACCATGAGCCATGAGATCCGCACCCCGCTGTATGGCGTGCTGGGCACGCTGGAGCTGCTGGGGCACACCTCGCTGGACGCCCGGCAGTCGCAGTACCTGCGCACCATCGAGAGTTCCTCGTCGGTCCTGCTGCAGTTGATCAGCGATGTGCTGGATGTTTCCAAGATCGAGTCAGGCCAGCTCAGCCTGGAGCCGACGGCATTCTCGCCGCGCGAGCTGACCGAGAGCGTGCTGCGCAGCTTCGCCGCGTCGGCCACCTGCAAGGGCCTGCAGATCCTGGTCTGTACCGATCCGAGCCTGCCGACACGGGTGCTCGGTGATGCCGACCGCATCCGCCAGGTGCTGGGCAACCTGCTCAGCAATGCAATCAAGTTCACCGAGCATGGCCGGGTGGTATTGCGCGTGCGCCAGGTGCAGCGCGAAGCTGAATCGAGCGTGCTGGCCTGGCAGGTGACCGATACCGGCGTGGGCATCGCTGCGGAGGAACAGGCGCGGTTGTTCGAACCGTTCCGCCAGGTCCGCGGCGCAGCCAGCGCGCAGGGCACCGGCCTGGGCCTGTCCATCAGCGACCGCCTGGTACGTCTGATGAGCGGCGAGCTGCAGGTGGTGAGCGAACCCGGGCTGGGCAGCAGCTTCAGCGTCCGCCTGCCGTTGCCGGTGCTGGCCGCTGCCGAGGATGGCCCCACACTACTGCCGGAACCACCGATCCTGGTGCGCGGCCGCGACCGCGAGCTGGTCGACAGTGCCTGTGGCTGGCTGTGTCGCTGGGGCGCCAACGCGCAGCCCCTGCTTGGCGACCCGGCGTTGCTGGACCATGACGGTGCGATCCTGATGGATGGCGAAGCCGGGATGCCGCTGGCCTGGTCGGGCCCGCGCGTGGTGGCTTCGATCGAGGGCGGTGACCAGCCGATCACTGCCGGTGATGGCAGCCTGGTGGTGACCCTGCACAGCATGACCGCGATCGGCAAGGCGCTGGCCAGCGTGCAGCACCAGCGTGCAGCGCAGCCGGTGGCCACGCGTACGGCACCACCGATGCCTCTGGGCCTGCGTGTGCTGGCCGTCGAGGACAACCCGATCAACCGGGTGATCCTGGCCGAGCAGCTGCGCACCCTCGGCTGCGACGTGGAGCTGGCACAGGATGGCATGGAAGCGTTGCAGCGGTGCCGTGAGCAGTGCTTCGATCTGGTGGTGACCGATATCAACATGCCGCGCATGGACGGCCACGCGCTGGCCCGCCAGCTGCGCGATGACGGCAACCCGGTACCGGTGATCGGCGCCACCGCCAATGCCACCGCAGAGGAGCGCGAGCGCTGCCTGGCCAGTGGCATGCAGGGCTACCTCAGCAAACCCGTCGACATCGCCCGCCTGCGCAAGGCGCTCACCGCCCTGCGCCAAGGAGACCCCGCATGACCCAGCGCGTCCTGATCCTGGAAGACCAGCCCTTCCAGCGTGGTTTCCTGGCCAATCTGTTCGGCAGCCGCGCCGGTGTCCAGGTCGATGCCTGCGAAGACGTGGATGCCGCCATCGCACTGTGTGCCTGCCAGCCCTACGACCTGGTGGTCAGTGACCTGCTGATGCCCGGGCAGGACGGCATCCAGTTCATCCAGGCACTGGCGGCGCAACCACGCCCGCCGCGCCTTGCCGTGGTCAGCGCGGCCCCGCGGCGGATGATGACCTCGGCACGGCTGATGGCCGAATCGCTGGGGCTGGATGTGATCGGCCTGCTGCCCAAGCCGGTGGCGGCCGCCGACGTGGACGCGCTGTTCGAGGCGCTGGCGCAGGCGCGCCCGGCCACCGACAAGGCCCCCTCACTCGCGGCAGCGGCAGTCCCCGAACCGGATGCGTCGCAGCTGCGCCAGGCGATGGCCGATGGCAGCCTGACGGCGTGGTTCCAACCCAAGAAGTCACTGCAGTCCGGACGGGTGGTGGCGGCCGAAGCACTGGTGCGCTGGCGCCACCCGCAGCTGGGCACGCTGGCCGCCGGCAGCTTCCTGCCGGCGATCTGCCGCTACGGGCTGGAGGGCGACCTGCTGCGGATGATGCTCAAGGCCAGCATCAGCGCACAGGCGCGTTGGCGCAAGCAGGGCTTCCGGGTACCGGTGTCGATCAACCTGCCGCCTCATCTGCTGGAGCAGTCGGACCTGCCCGATGAGCTGCTGGCGCTGACCCTGGCCCACGGCGGGACGCCCGGCGAGTTGTGCTTCGAACTGATGGAGAACAGCACCACGCGGCACGTCAGCGACTTCTATGCCGGTGCCTGCCGGCTGCGCATGAAGGGCTTCGGCTTGGCCCAGGATGATTTCGGGCAGGGCCTGAGCTCGGTCCACAACCTGGTCAATACCCCCTTCACCGAGGTCAAGATCGACCGCGCGCTGGTCAGTGGCTGCGCCCGAGACCCGGCCCTGCACCTGACCCTGTCGACGGTGATCGCACTGGCCAACCAGCTGGGCCTGATCATCGTGGCTGAGGGCGTGGAAAGTGATGCCGACCTGGCCGCACTGCGGCAGTTAGGGTGCAGCCAGGTGCAGGGGTTCCTGATCTCGCAGGCGCTGCCGTCGGACGAATTCAACCGTTTGCTGGACGAGGAAGCACCGCAACTGGACGAAAGACCGCGGGCCGCCCTGCGCTGACGCGGATTCCACGACGGCTTCACAAAAACATCAAGCGGCATTGATGATCCTGTCTATGCAGTAGCGGCGGACTTCGCGCCGCCACCGGTGCCGATGTCCGCCCCATGCCCTGAGACCTGCCATGCCGGCCGAGGCCGCTCCTGTACGCCGACTCGCTCGCCGCTCGCTCCGCGTCCATGCCCTGTTGATCGGCGTGGTGGTGCTGGCGACCCTGCAGGCCGGACTGCTGCTGTCGGCCGGCTCGCAACTGTTGAACGAAGAGCGCAGCAAGATCGAGTACCACTTCCGCCGCCTGGACGGTACGTTGCGCGAGCAGGAGCGCTTCCTGCGCCAGTGGCGGCTGCATGATGTCGGCGTACGAGGCCAGCCGGTTGCCGATGCCAGCGTGGAACTGCAACGCGGTCCGTTGTATGCCAACTTCGCGGTGATCGGGAGCGAGGGGGCCGGTCGTTCGCCACCGACCGAGCTGGGCGACCGGTTCCTGCGCTTCTACGGCACGTTCTGGTCCGCTTCGCGCTACCCACCACCGCAATGCCTGCTGGTCGATGGCCAGGGCACACGCGGGCTGCTGGCACCGGTACAGACCGTCGGTACCGATGCAAGCCAGAACAGCCCGCATCACCTGCGACCGGCGATCGCCGACATCCACCGCGCACTGGGTACGCGGCCCACGCTGCAGCGCGGCGGCATCGCCTGGGTAAGCGTGCCGTGGCGCGACCGGCAGACCTGGCTGCTCGCCATCGCCCACACCCCGCAGGATGCGCGCCTGTGGGGTGAGGACGGCAAGGATTCGCAGGCCGCGCTGGCGTGCCTGCTCGATCCGGCACGTGTCGATGACTACCGGCAGGTGCTGGGTGTTCCGGTGTTCCAGCGGCTGTCGCTGTTCGATGCCGATGGCCAGCGCCTGCTGGGCGATGCAGCAGACGCCAGTGACGCTGGCACCTCCTGGAAGGCTGGCCTTGCAGGCCTGCAGTTCCGCATGCGCAGCGAGCGCGGCTGGCTGGCGGTGTACCACGTCAGCTGGCGGCAGGTGTTCCAGCACCCACAGGGGCCCTTGCTCGGTGCGACCGTGGTGGCCCTGCTGCTGGCACTGGGTGGCACGCTGGTGCTGCGCGCGTATCGGCGTTCGGTCATCGAGCCGCTGCGCAGCAACCACGCGCGGCTGCTGGAAAGCGAAGCCTTCAGCCGCACCATCCTGGACAACGCGCCGATCGGGCTGTGCCTGCTGCACCGTACCGATGGCAATGTGCTGCTGGACAACACCCTCGCCCGCCGCTGGCTGGGCGAAGACCACCACAGCGGAGGCTGGCATGGCCCTTGGCGGCGCAGCGTGCTGTCCGCTGGAGGCACCACGCTCGGCGATGGGCTGGCCTACACCACGCCCGAAGGCCGCCACCTGCTGGTGACCGCGACGCCGGCGCGCTATCGCGGCGAGCCGGCGGTGCTGTGTCTGTTCATCGATCTCAGCAGCCAGCACGAAGCCGAGCAGGTGCTGCAGCAGGCGCGCCGTGCCGCCGACCAGGCCAACCGGGCCAAGAGCCAGTTCCTGGCCACCATGAGCCACGAGATCCGCACGCCGCTGTACGGCGTGCTCGGCACCCTCGAACTGCTCGGACTCACGCCACTGGATGCGCGTCAGCGGGACTACCTGGGGACGATCCAGCGTTCGTCCTCGACGCTGATGCAACTGATCAGCGACATCCTCGATGTCAGCAAGGCCGAGGCCGGGCAACTGAGCCTGGAACCCAGCCCGTTCGATCCAGTGCATCTGACCGAGGATGCGCTCGACTCGTATGCTGCCGCGGCCGCCAGCAAAGGGCTGCAGTTCTACGCCTGCATCGATGCCGACGTGCCGTCCGTGGTGTGCGGTGATGCGGCACGGATCCGCCAGATACTCAACAACCTGATCAGCAACGCGCTGAAGTTCACTGACAGCGGACGCGTGGTGGTGCGCGTCTCGGCACGCTGGCAAGAGCAGCGCTGCTGGCTGCAGTGGCAGGTCGCCGATACCGGCATCGGCATTGCCAGCGAGCACCAGGCACACCTGTTCGAGCCGTTCTTCCAGGCCAACCCGGGCACCGATGCGATGCGCGGCACCGGCCTGGGCCTTTCCATCTGCGCGCATCTTGTGGCGTTGATGGAAGGCCAGCTGCGCGTGGTCAGCGAGAGCGGCCTGGGCAGCAGCTTCAGCGTAGAACTGCCGCTGCCCCCGGCGCCGGCCGATCCGCAGCAATCTCCTGCGCCGCAGTTGCCTGCGGGCCTGCAGGTACAGGTGCGGGGCGGTGTGCGCGAGCTGGTCCAATCGCTGTGCGAGCGCCTGCAGCAGCGCGGTGCCTTGGCCAGCGTATACCGCGATGAAAGCGCGGCGGGCTTGCCGTCGTCCACCGTGCTGCTCGACCTGGTCCTGGACGACGCGTTGCCCGGGTGGGTGGATGGACCGCGTGCGGTTGCCTGCCGCGACGGCGGCGTGCGGCCACGGCAGATCGATGGCGCCTGGCAGGTTGGCCTGCACCGGTTCGACGCGATCGTGCTCGCGTTGGCTGCCGCCAGTGGCCAGCCGCTGGCGGCCAGCGCCGAAGGGCGCCTGCCGGCGACGCGCCGTTTCGGCCTGCAGGTGCTGGTGGCCGAGGACAACCCGATCAACCAGGCGATCCTGCGCGACCAGCTGGAACAGCTCGGCTGCCGCGCCGTGGTCGCCAGCGACGGCAATGAAGCGTTGGGCTACTGGCATCAGGACGAGTTCGCGCTGGTGCTGACCGACCTGAACATGCCCGGGCTGGATGGCTATGGCCTGGCGCGCGCCTTGCGGGCGCGCGGTGTCAGCGTGCCGATCCACGGCGCCACCGCCAATGCCGACCCGGCCGAACGCCAGCGCTGCCAGGAATCGGGCATGCAGGGCGTGCTGGTCAAGCCGATCACGCTGGAAGCGCTGCAACGCCTGCTGATCCAGATCACCCGGGGCGATGCAGCGGTTGCCGCGCCACCGCAAGCACCGGAATCCACCGATACGGGCGATGATGATCTCCCGCTGCAGGTTCCCGCGAAGATGCAGGCGTTGTTCGTGCAGACCATGCAGGCCGACCTGGACAGCCTGCGCCAGTCGATTGCCAGCGCCGATCCCGCGCGCGTGGTGCAGGTACTGCATCGCATCCGTGGCGCACTGGTCATCGTGGGCGCACCCGCCCTGGTGGACAGCGGCCTGCAGATCGAGCACAGCCTTGCGAGCGGCGATGACCTGACCACCCAGGCGGCGTCGCTTGCCCGCTTCCAGCGACGCCTCGAACAGCTGTTGCATCCGCTGCTTGATGCGGCCTCCCCTTCCCCACCTGACGACCCGACCCTGCCATGACCACACGGATCCTCATCGCCGACGACCACCCGATCGTGCTTGCCGGCATCCGCGACGTATTGGCCGGGGAACTGGATCTGGACGTGGTGGGTGAGGCGGCCGACCCGGCGACGCTGATCGAACTGATGACCCGCACCCGCCCACAGGTCGTGATCACCGACTACAGCATGCCGGGGGGCGACCGCTTCGGTGACGGCATCAAGCTGATCTCGTTCCTGCGCCGCAGCTTCCCGGAGACGCGCCTGCTGGTGCTGACGATGGTGTCCAATCCGTCGTTGGTTGCAGCCATGTATGCCGCCGGCGCCGGCGGCGTCGTGCTCAAGAGCCATGGATTGGGCAGCCTGGTACAGGCCCTGCGCGTGGTGCTGGCCGACCGCGTCTACCGGCCACCGGGCCTGCTGCCGGTCGCGGCGAGCGAACCAGCCGATGCCGATGCGGTCCGTGCACGCCTGTCGCCGCGCGAACTGGAAGTGATCCGACTGTTTACCGGCGGCATGAGCGTGGGCGACATCGCACGCCAGCTGCAGCGCAGCGCCAAGACGGTCAGCACGCAGAAGATCAGTGCGATGCGCAAGCTCGGCGTGGACAGTGACCAGGCACTGATCGAGTACTGCCTGCAGGCCTCGTTGTTCGCCTGAGGCCCACTCCAGGCTGAATCCTGCAGGCCCCGTGCGGGGGCCTGCGACGGCTTTAGGAAACGCCTGATTCCATAGGACAGTGCCGATTTCTAGGCTGGACGCATCCCGCCATGGTGCGCCTGCCGGCAGCAACCGCGTCGCCGTGGGGGACGGAAGCCCGATGGCGCCTGCAGCTGCCATCGCGTGTGGCTTCCGCAGCGACGCGGCCCTGCCGCGCCAGTCCGCGCAGCCCTGCTGCGCCCTGCCACAGGAAGTCCAACAGCATGTACGCCTCCCCCACTCGGCGCCGCCGAGCGTCCGGGCGCGCGCGCCTCGCGCCTGCTCCCCTCCTTCCCAGCCTGCTGGCAACCGCCCTGTGGGCGGCACTGCCAGTCCACGCCGCCGATCTGACCGGGCCCCTGCAGGTCAGCGATGGCAACAACCTGCAGCTGGGTGCCGATGATGTCCTCACCCATGGCGCGGGCAGCTTCGCACTGACCGTCACCGGCGCTGGCAGCAGCGCACTGATCGACGGCAGCCGCATCAACGTGACCGGTAATGGCAGCGCCGTGTCTGCTGCCAGTGGCGGCCAGGTGCAGCTGCGCGGTGCCACCCTGTCGATCGCACCCGCTACCGGCGTGGGCTTCTACGCACTGTATGCCAATGGTGCCGGCAGCGTGATCGATGCGCGCGATGTCGATATCGATGCCACGCGCAACGGCAGCGGATTCGGCAGCGTGCAGGCCTACAACGGTGGCGTGATCCGTTACACCGGGGGCCGCCTTTCAGTGACAGGTACCGGTGCGGCGCTGGCCGGTGCGTCCGGCAAGGGCAGTGAACTGCACCTGGCCGATCTGCAGATGAGCGCCGACGGTGGTGCCCGTCTGCGCGCCGACAGCGCGGGCCTGCTGACGATCCGCAACAGCCGCATCACCCTCGCTCCCGGTGGCATCCTCGCCGGCGTTGCCGTCGATGGCGCGGGCAGCCGCGCCGAGCTGTATGACACCTACATGGAAGGCGGCTGGTTCGATATCGACAGTGGTGGCAGCGTGCTGCTGGAGAACGTGGAAGCGCACTCGGTGGGTGGCAGCATGCGCCTGCTCGGCAGCCGCATCAGCAAGACCTATTCCAGCGCAGTGATCAACGGCGGCAGCTTCTACACTGTCGGCGGCTATGGCGTGAACATCAACAGCTGGGGGCAGCTGACCGCCCGCGACGCCGCGTTCGATGTGCGTGATGGCTACTCCGGATTCTGGCTGGCCAGCGATGAGTCGCGCCTGCAGCTGACCGACAGCACCATCGACACCTGGACCGACACCTACGGCTACGGTGTCGAGATCGCCGGCGGGGTCGCCACCGTGCAGGGCGGCCGGATCACCACGCACGGCGATACGACCTATGGCGTACGCGTGACCGGTTCCACCGGCAGCACCGCCAGCCGTATTGAAGCCACCGGCAACGTGATCGACGTGCGCGGCAACGGGGGTGGCGGCGTGTTCATCGGTGGCTCCACCGCCACCGCGCTGCTCGACACCGTTGCGATCCGCGGCGACGGCGAGAACGCGTTCGGCATCGTGCACATGAACACCGCGCGGCTGACCCAGGCCGATCGCCTGGACATCCGCATGACCGGCAGCAACAGTGGTGGCTACCGCTCCTACCTGACCGCGTTCGGCCCGTACTGGAACCGGGCCACCTTCAATGACAGCCACATCGAGACCGCCAGCGGCGCCGCGTTCTGGCTGCAGGGCAGCAACCATGCGTTGACCGTCAATGGCAGCGACGTGACCGCAGGCGACGGCAGCGGGCGCCTGCTGCGGGTCAGCGACACGGTGTTCACCGATGGCAGCAGCGTGGCGACCAGCCGCATCGACTTCAGCGCCGACGCCAGCACGCTGCGCGGTGACGTGGTGGTCGACAGCGCAACGGCTGACGTACGCATGGTGCTGGGCAACGGCACCACGTTCAGCGGTGCCCTGCGCAACAGCTCAGGCTACCAGGTCGCACAGCTTGCGCTGGATGGCAGCAGCCAGTGGAACGTGCGTGCCAGTTCCAGCGTCGGCGCGCTCGAACACGCCGGCACCATCGCCTTCGATGCCCCGGGGGCAAGCGGCTTCAAGACCGTCACTGTCAGCGGCGACTATGTGGGCAACGGTGGTCAGTGGATCTTCAACCGTGCACTGGGTGACGACACTTCGCTGGGCGACCAGCTGGTCATCAGTGGCAACAGCAGCGGCACTGCCAGCGTGAGCGTGCGCAATGCCGGCGGTGCCGGTGCACTGACGCAGGAGGGTATCCGCCTGATCACCGTTGGCGGCCAGTCCGATGCACAGTTCAGCCTGCAGGGACGCGCGGTCGCCGGTGCCTACGACTACTTCCTGTTCAAGGGCGGCGTGTCGACCCCGGATGATGGCAACTGGTACCTGCGTTCGGAATACGTGCCACCCGTCGATCCGCCGGAACCGCCGATTGATCCGCCGCAGCCGCCGGAGCCGCCGGTCGATCCACCGTCACCGCCGGAACCGCCGGTCGATCCACCGTTGCCGCCGGAGCCGCCGATCGATCCACCGCGCCCGCAGGTGGAACGCCCGGAACCGGCGGCCTACCTGGCCAACCGCAGCGCCGCGCTGGGCATGTTCCGGCACAGCCTGCACGACCGCGCCGGTGACCCCGCCGCCGAGGCCGGCACCAGCAGCGATGCCGTGGCCTGGATGCACCTTCGGAGCGCGCAGCCCGACAGCCACGACCGCAGCCGCCAGATCCAGGTCGATGGGCAGATCAGCAGCGTGCTGGTCGGCGTCGGCCGTCGCTTCGAGGTGGGCGGCGCGGGCGAACTGCAGGCAGGTGCGATGCTCGGCCACGGCCGCGCGCGCAATGACAGCCGCTCGCAGGTGACCGGCTATACCGCGCGTGGCGTGGTCACCGGCACCAGTGTGGGTGCCTATGCCACGTGGCTGCAGGATGCGCGCATGCAGGGCGGCGCCTATGTGGATGGTTGGCTGCAGTACGGCCGCTTCCGCAACAGCGTGCAGGGCGATGGCCTGCAGAAGGAACGTTATGACGCCCGCAACTGGAGTGCATCGGCCGAAGCCGGCTATGTGCTGCCCCTGCGGCGCACCGCGCAGCGCGGCATCTACCTGCAACCGCAACTGCAGGTGGTGCACAGCCGCTATGACAGCGACCGCGTGGTCGAGGCCAACGGCACGGTGGTCGAAGACCGCAGTGGTGACGAGACCAGCACCCGCCTCGGCCTGCGCCTCTACAGCCGCGGGTTGAGCCCGGCGCAGGGCCAGGTGCATCCGTACATGGCAGTGAACTGGTGGTCCGGCGGCAATGGCGCGGGCTTGGCGATGGACGGTGAACGGCTGCAGCGGCAGTTGCCGCGCGACATCTACGAAGCCAAGGCCGGTGTACAGGTGGATCTGTCCGGCGGCTGGCGCGGCTGGGGCGAAGTGAGCCGGCAGAGCGGCGGCATGGGCTTCCGCGACGTCGGTGCCCAGCTGGGCGTGTCGTACACCTGGTGATGCGGGAAGTGTCCGGCAAGGGAGTGCCGGGCACTTTTTCCACATGCCGCGTGGAAAGCGATGGGAGTTTGATGTGGACAAGTGGCGGTGAGCTCCACGCATCAAGCGTTTCAGGGAGTGGCGTTTTTTTGTCCACGCCCATGCGCGGTTTTCCACATCCGCCGTGGAGAGTGGTTGGGATTTGGTGTGGACAAGTGGGTGCGAGCATTGCACCGCAAGCATTTCGAAGCGTGGTGAAAATTTGTCCACATTGCACAGGCAAGCCTGGCAGAGCCGAGCCCACGCTCGGCTGATGCCCCCCAAGCCGAGCGTGGGCTCGGCGCTACAGGGGAGCTGCACGGTTTTCCACATGCGGCGTGGAAAGCGATGGGAGTTTGCTGTGGACAAGTGCCGGCGAACGTCACGCCGCAAGCGTTTCGCAGCGTGGTGATTTTTTGTCCATCGCCAGAAACGCAGACGCCCCGCACAAGGCGGGGCGTCCGGGGTCGATCCGATGCCGCTGGATCAGACGTTGAAGCGGAAGTGCAGGATGTCGCCTTCCTGCACGCGGTATTCCTTGCCTTCCAGGCGCAGTCGACCGGCTTCCTTGGCGCCGGCTTCGCCCTTGTACTTGATGAAGTCGTCATACGCGATGGTTTCGGCGCGGATGAAACCCTTCTCGAAGTCGGTGTGGATGACCGCGGCGGCCTGCGGGGCAGTGGCGCCCTTGCGCACGGTCCACGCACGGACTTCCTTCACGCCAGCGGTGAAGTAGGTCTGCAGGCCGAGCAGGCTGTAGGCCGCGTTGATCACGCGGTTCAAACCCGGCTCGCTCAGGCCCAGGTCGGCCAGGAAGGTATCGCGGTCCTCGTCGTCGAGCTGGGACAGCTCTTCTTCGATCGCGGCCGACACCGGCACCACCTGCGCGCCCTCGGCGGCGGCATGCGCGCGCACGGCTTCCAGGTGCGGGTTGTTCTCGAAACCGTCTTCCAGCACGTTGGCGATGTACATCACCGGCTTCAGGGTGAGCAGGAACAGATCGCGCACCAGCGCCTTCTCTTCCTCGTCCAGGCCCGCCGAGCGACCGGCCTTGCCCTCCGACAGCGCCGCCTGCAGCTTGGCCAGCACCGGCTTGCGCGCCGCGGCGTCCTTGTCACCGCCCTTGGCGGCGCGCTCGGCACGGTTCAGCGCCTTCTCGACGCTGTCCAGGTCGGCCAGCGCCAGCTCGGTATCGATGGTTTCGATGTCCGAGATCGGATCGACCTTGCCGGCCACGTGCACGATGTCACCGTGCTCGAAGCAGCGCACCACGTGGGTGATCGCATCGACTTCGCGGATGTGCGCCAGGAACTTGTTGCCCAGGCCTTCACCGCTGGCGGCACCGGCCACCAGGCCGGCGATGTCGACGAACTCGACCGCGGTCGGGATGACCTTCTGCGGGTTGATGATGCCCGCCAGCTCGTTCAGGCGCGGATCCGGTACCGGCACGATGCCGACGTTCGGCTCGATGGTGCAGAACGGGAAGTTCGCCGCGGCGATACCCGCCTTGGTCAGCGCATTGAACAGGGTCGACTTGCCGACGTTGGGCAGGCCGACGATGCCGCATTTGATACCCATGGGTGACAGCTCTCTGGGGTGAAAGTGATTGGTGAAACAGCGCGCGCGCTGCTTGGCCAATCCATCTCGGTGTCGATCATTGTGTGCCAACCAAGGTTGGCACCTACCCAAAGCGGTTTACTTCGGGGTGTGCAGCCGCTTCATCGCTTCGTTGAAATCGCCCTGCACCGCCAGCGGCATCACGTCGATCGCATCATCGATGGCGCGTGCGATCAGCACGTCGTCGTCCTTCGACGGGCGCCCCAGCACCCAACCCACCACGCGGTCCTTGTGGCCGGGATGGCCGATGCCCACGCGCAGGCGATGGAACTTGCCGTGGCCGAGCAGACGCATGGTGTCGCGCAGGCCGTTCTGGCCACCGTGGCCACCGTCGAACTTCAGCCGTGCCGCGCCGGGCGGCAGGTCCAGTTCGTCGTGGGCCAGCAGGGTTTCCTCCGGCTCGATCTTCCAGAACCGCTGCGCGGCGGTGACCGACTTGCCGCTGAGGTTCATGAAGGTGGCGGGCTTGAGCAGCCACACCGTCTGCCCGGCGATCTCGACCTTGGCGGTCTCGCCGAACAGCTTGCTGTCCACATTCCATCGCGCACCGGCTTTTTCCGCCAGGGCCTCAACGAAATGAAACCCGGCATTGTGCCGGGTCCGGGCGTGTTCCGATCCGGGGTTGCCCAGACCGACGATCAGTCGCAGTCCTGCCATGGTTCCTTCCAGTACGGTGCCTGCCCGGAGGCAGGCACCGCAGCGGTATTACTCGGCGGCAGCCGCTTCTTCGTCGGCCGCGTCGGCCTTGCCGGCCTTGGCGGTGACGATGGCGTCGTCGTGGTCCTTGCCCAGCGCCAGGGCCGGGATTTCCACGCCCTTCGGCAGCTTGATGTCGGACAGGTACACCACGTCACCGGCCTTCAGCTCACCCAGGTCGACTTCGATCGACTCCGGCAGGTCCTTCGGCAGGCAGGTGATGGTCACTTCCTTCAGTTCGTGGGTGACCACGACGTCGGCAGCCTTGCCGGCCGGCGAGGTGTCTTCGTTGACGAAGTGCAGCGGGACCGAAGCGGTCAGGGCTTCGTTCTCGTTCACGCGCTGGAAGTCCAGGTGCATGATCAGCTGCTTGTACGGGTGGCGCTGCATGTCACGCAGCAGGACCTTCTGCACCTGGCCGTCCAGGTTCAGGTCCAGGATCGAGGCATAGAACCACTCGTTCTGCTGGGCCAGCCAGATTTCGTTGTGGTCCAGGCTGATGGCGACCGGCTCGGCGTTGCCGCCGTACACGATGGCCGGGATCACACCGGCGTGACGCAGGCGGCGGCTCGCACCCTTACGCTGCAGTTCACGCTTGGTGACCTTGATTTCATGGGTCTTCGACATTTTCGACTACTCAGGTTGTTGCCGCGCCCTGCGGCGTGGCGGTTGAAGATGCTTCCGCGACCAGAAGCACCCGGGGTATGTCCCCGCCGTTGCCGGCAGGGACGAAAAACTCAGTCGACGTACAGCGAGCTGACCGACTCGCCGAAGGCGATGCGGCGCATCGTTTCGGCCAGCATCTCCGCCACGCTCAGCTGGCGGATCTTGCTGCACACCCGCGCGGCGTCCTTCAGCGGGATGGTGTCGGTCACCACCAGCTCGTCGAGCTGGGAATTGGTGATGTTGTCCACCGCCGGGCCCGACAGCACCGCGTGGGTGCAGTAGGCGGCGACCTTGAGCGCACCGCGCGCCTTCAGGGCAGCGGCAGCGGCGCACAGGGTGCCGGCGGTATCGACGATGTCATCGACCATCACGCAGGTCTTGCCTTCGACGTCACCGATGATGTTCATCACGGTGGAGACGTTGGCGCGCGGGCGGCGCTTGTCGATGATCGCCAGGTCGGCGTCATCCAGGCGCTTGGCCACCGCACGGGCGCGGACCACGCCGCCCACGTCCGGCGAGACGACGATCAGGTTCTCGGTGCCGTAGGCGCGCCAGATGTCGGCCAGCAGCAGCGGGGACGCGTACACGTTGTCCACCGGAATATCGAAGAAGCCCTGGATCTGGTCGGCGTGCAGGTCGACGGTCAGCACGCGATCAGCGCCCGCGGTGCTGAACATCTTCGCCGCCAGCTTGGCGGTGATCGGCACGCGCGAGGAGCGCATGCGGCGATCCTGGCGCGAGTAGCCGAAGTACGGCACCACCGCGGTCACGCTGGCCACCGATGCGCGCTTGAGCGCGTCGATCAGCACCAGCAGTTCCATCAGGTTTTCCGCGCTCGGCGCGCAGGTCGGCTGGATCACGAACACGTCCTGCTTGCGGACGTTCTCTTCGATCTCCACCTGCACTTCGCCATCGGAGAAGTGCGAGACCAGCGCCTTGCCCGGGCGAACCCCCAGTTCCTTGCAGATGTTCTGCGCCAGACGTTTGTTGGCGTTGCCGGAAAAGACCAGCAGGTTCGGGGACTCTTGCATCATGATTGTCTCGGGCGGGGACGAGTGGCGGGGATCCGGGGGCGGCAAGGACCCGGATGGACCCCTGCTGCTGACAACACCGCGGTTGTTTCCACGTCCCGCGCGGGCGATGCGCTGGAAGGCGCGGACACAGCCGCTATTGGCAGGGGCGGTAGGATTCGAACCTACGAATGCCAGGATCAAAACCTGGTGCCTTGGGCCTCTTGGCGACGCCCCTGCATTGATAAATCAGTGTTGCTCGAGTGCATCCAGCAGTGGCGAACGCGCAACGCCCGCTGCCACCCTTGCCCGCAACTCCTTCGGCAATTTCGACCGTCCCTGCTCTGCAGCAGACTGCGACGCGAATTCGACGAAACAACCACTTCCCGAACCGGTCAGCCGCGCCGTGCCGATGTCGCTCAACGCGGCAAGCGCTGCCTCGACGGCAGGCTCACGGCGGCGCAGCACCGGTTCGAACGCGTTCCCGACCAGGGTCCCGGAAGCGAAGTCCTCTATTTTCGCCACTGGGCTGTCGCGCGTCAAATCCGGGTCTGCAAACAGGGCCGGCGTGGGAACATGAACGCCCGGTTCAACCACCACATACCAGGCCGGCGCCAGCGTGATCGGCTGCAGGCGCTCGCCCACCCCTTCTGCCCAGGCGTTGCGACCGCGCACGAACACCGGCACGTCGGCGCCCAGGCGCAGGCCCAGCGCGGCCAGCGCCTCTTCGTCCAGCCCGGCCTGCCAGAGCCGGTTCAGCACCACCAGTACCGTGGCCGCATCGGACGAGCCGCCACCGAAGCCGCCGCCGGCTGAAACATGCTTTTCAACGATGATGTCCGCACCTTGCGCGACATTGGTCGTCTCTTTCAGCAGCTTCGCGGCACGTACCGCCAGATCGTCGCCCTCGGCCACGCCCGCCAGGCCCTCGCCGTGCCGGCGCACCTGGCCGTCTTCACGCAGGCGCAGGCCGATGCGATCGCCCCAGTCCAGCAGGCGGAACACGGTCTGCAGTTCGTGGTAGCCGTCGGCCCGGCGCCCGGTGATGTGCAGAAACAGGTTCAGCTTGGCCGGGGCCGGCCACCAGGACCAGCCCGCGTCGTCGACTGCCCCGCTCATGGCGTGCCCTGCCCCCACTGGTCCACCAGAAGGCGCACCTTGGCGTCACCATTGCTGGCCTCGATCCGGCGCGGCAGCGCCGGCCGTCCGGCGTCGGCCGGGTACCAGTCCAGGTACTGTACCTGCCAGCCCATCTGCTGCATCCGGCGCGGCCGGCCTTCACCGTCGCGTTCGACCGTCTCGGGGCCGGCGGCGTCGCCGGCGACCAGCCCGCGGATCCACTCCGGCAACTGGTTGACCGGAATGTCCCAGCCGGTCGCCTCCAGCAACAGCTGCTGGGCGTCCTCGCCGTCGCGCGGGCCGCCCGTCAGTCCTTCCAGGCGGCCAGCTTCGGAATGGGTATCGCCGGTCAGCTTCCAGCTCTGCCGGGTCACCGGCGCGCTCAACTCCACCACGTAGCGGCGGCCTTCCTGCTTCCAGTCGATGCGACCGCTGCCGCCGTCCTTGCCCTTGCTGACCGCGACCCGGCCCTGGAAGGCCCAGTCCGGCTGTGCATGCAGGGCGGCCACGCGCGCCGCTTCGGCCTGCGCCGCTTCGGCCGAAACCGTCTCGACCACCGCCGGTGGCGGGGTCTTCTGCGTGCCCACGCTGGTACAGGCGGTCACCGCCAAGGTCGCAGCCGCCAACAGCAGCGGCCGGATCAGGGAAACACTCATGGATTGAATTTCTCGCGGGCGCGCAGCAGCGCGCGGTTTTCAGGATCGAGCTTGGCCGCTTCGTCGAAGAAGTGGCGGGCCTCGTCATGCTTGCCCAGCACCCACAGCACTTCGCCGACATGGGCGGCGATCTCCGGGTCCTTGGCCAGGGTCCAGGCCCGGCGCAGCTGCACCAGCGCTTCGTCCTTGCGGCCCAGGCGATACAGCACCCAGCCATAGCTGTCGACGATAGCGGCGTTGTCCGGCTCGGCGACGCGGGCGCGGTCGATCAGCTCCAGCGCCTCCTGCAGGCGCCCGGTACGGTCAGCCAGGGTGTAGCCCAAGGCGTTCAGGGCCGGCACGTTTTCCGGGTCGGTCACCAGGATCTTGCGCAGGTCGGCCTCGGCGCGCGGAATATCGTCCCGACGCTCCCAGGTGAGCGCGCGGGCGTACAGCAGGCCATTGTCATCCGGGTAGGCGGCCAGGCCGCGGGCCAGCGCATCCAGTTCGCCAGCACTGTCATCGCCGCGCTGGCGCAGCTCGGCCTCCAGCAGATACGCGTCACGGCGCACATCATCGTCGACCACCGCGTCGGACTGGATCGCGTGCACTTCATCCAGTGCCTGCGGCAGCCGTCCGGCCAGCGCCTGGGCGTTGGCCGCACGCAGGCGCGCCTCGCTCAGCTCATCACCGCCGGGCACACTGTGGTACCACTGCACCGCCTCGGGATAGCGCTTCAGGTATTCGGCGATCTTGCCCAGCAACAGGCGCTGCGCGGGGTCCGGCTTGGCCGCCTGCCGCGACAGTTCGTTGTAGAGGTTGGACAGCGCCGCCTTGTCGCCCTGCTTGGCCAACAGTGAAGCGCGCATGCCCCAGGTCTGCACATCCTGCGGGCCGAATGCCAGTACGCGCTCGGCAGCAGCCGGTTGCCCCAGGCTGTCGTAGGCGATGGCCACCGCATTGCGCAGCTCGGGGTCCTGCCGGGTCTTCGGCTCGACGTCGTGCAGCAGCGACAAGGCCTTGTCGGTCTCGCCGGCCTGCTGCAGCTGGCTGGCACGCAGCAAGGCAACGCGCGGTTCTTCGGGGAAGCGCCTGACCACTTCATCGATCATGCGACGCGCCAGGTCGGGCTTGTCCATGCGCAGGGCGAGGCGGCCGAACTCCTGCCAGGCCTCGATCTTCGGCGGAATCGCATTGGCATCGACCAGCTCGCCGAGCACCTGCGCCGGCACCGCCGGGTCGCGGCCACCGCCGATCAGCGCGGCCAGGGCGAACTTCCAGCCGCGCTCGTCGGGGTCGGCCAGCAGCGCCTGCAATTCAGTGCGGGCGGCCTTCACATCACCCTGGCGCATGGCCAGCGCACCGGCGGCGCTGCGCATGGTCAACGAACGCGGGGCGCGCTGCTGCCACAGGGCCAGGCCCTTGGCGGCGCTGGCGTCATCGTTGGCAAGCATGGAGATACGGGTCGCGCGCTCGGCCAGGCCAGCATCGCCGTCAGTCTGCTGCGCGGCCTGCAGGTACCAGCGCGCGGCCTCGGCCAGCTTGCCGGCCTGCAGGGCGAACTCACCGGCCATCACCGGCTCCAGCGCCAGTTCCCCGGTGGCCGCGGCCCGCACGGGGGCCTTGGGCGGCACCGCCGCCAGGGCCTGCGCGCAGGCCAGGGACAGCAGCAGAACACTGGGGATGCGAATCAATGCGGGCATCGTCGGCATCGGGGCCTTAAAATGTCGTCCAATGGCCAGCAGCTTATCGCAAGCAACTGAACAATGACCCTGTGGGTGCTCGGACTGAATCACCAGACCGCACCGGTGGAGCTGCGCGAGCGCGCGGCCTTCGCCGGTGAGGCGTTGCCGCGTGCGCTGGGCTCGCTGCGCGATACCCCGCAGATCGCCGAGGCGGTCCTGCTGTCCACCTGCAACCGCACCGAGCTGTACGCCGTGGCCGAGTCGGCACAGGCGCTGGACCAGTGGCTGCGCAGCCAGGCCGGTGACCTGCAGGGTTATCTGTACCAGCATGCCGATGCCGAGGCTGTGCGCCACCTGTTCCGGGTCGCCACCGGGCTGGACTCGATGGTGCTGGGCGAACCGCAGATCCTCGGCCAGGTGAAGGACGCCTGGTCGACCGCGCGCGACCATGGCCTGCTCGGCCAGCGCCTGGACCGCCTGTTCCAGCAGACCTTCTCGGTGGCCAAGCGGGCGCGCACCGATACCCAGGTCGGTGCCAACCCGGTATCGGTGGCGTCGGCGGCGGTGCGCCTGGCGCAGAACGCGTTCGCCCGGCTGGACGACTCCACTGTGCTGCTGGTTGGTGCCGGCGAGACCATCGAGCTGGCTGCACGGCACCTGAGCGAAGGCAAGGTGCGGCGGCTGCTGATCGCCAACCGCACCCTGGCCCACGCGCAGGAACTGGCCAGCCGCCATGGCGGCGTGGCCCTGCCGCTGACCGAACTGGACCGTCACCTGGGCGAGGCCGACGTGGTGTTCTCGGCCACCGCGGCGCGCGAGCCGGTGATCCATCGCGAGATGGTGGCCAAGGCCCTGCGTGCACGCCGGCACAAGCCGATGCTGCTGTTCGACCTGGCCGTTCCGCGCGACATCGAAGCCGAGGTCGGCACGCTCAACGATGCCTTCCTCTACACGGTCGATGACCTGGAGCGCGCGGTGGAAGACAACCGCCGTGGCCGCCGCGAGGCCGCCGCCGAAGCCGAGGCGATCATCGACCTGCAGGTATCGCGTTACGTCGAGACCCAGCAGGCCAGTGCCCATCAGGCGCCTTTGCGGCAGCTGCGTGCGTTCGGCGAGGCCACCCGCGCCGAGTTGCTGGAGCGCGCACGCCAGCAGCTGGCCAACGGCAAGCCCGCCGACGAAGTGCTGGAACTGCTGGCCCACGGCCTGACCAACCGCCTGCTGCATCCGCCGACCGCCGCACTGCGCGCCGCCGCGCTGAGTGGCGATGCCGACCTGACCCGCGCCGCCGAGCGCCTGTTCCCGGCCACGCCGGGCTACCACCACCCACCCGTGAGACCCGATGACGCCGACCCTGCGCCGTAAGCTGGAAGCGCTGGCCGAGCGCCGCGAAGAACTGGAACGCCTGCTCGCCGAACCCGACGTGGTCGCCGACAACACCCGTTTCCGCGACCTTTCGCGCGAATTCGCCCAACTTGAACCGGTCGCCACTGCACTGGCCGATGAAGCCCGTGCCAAGGCCGACCTGGCCGCCGCCGAAGGCATGCGCGCCGACCCCGACCTGCGCGAGCTGGCCGACGAGGAAATCGCCGCCGCGCAGGCGCGCCTGCAGGAACTGGAGCAGGAGCTTGCGCTGCTGCTGGTGCCGCGTGACCCGCGCGACGAAGGCAACCTGTTCCTGGAAGTGCGCGCCGGCACCGGCGGCGACGAAGCCGCGATCTTCGCCGGCGACCTGTTCCGCATGTACGCCCGCTATGCCGAGCGCCAGGGCTGGAAGGTCGAGATCGAATCGGACAACCCCGGCGAGCATGGCGGCTACAAGGAAGTGGTGGCGCGTGTGGTCGGCCGTGGTGCGTTCTCGCGCCTGAAGTTCGAATCGGGCACGCATCGCGTGCAGCGCGTGCCGGCCACCGAATCGCAGGGCCGTATCCATACCTCGGCCGCGACCGTGGCGATCATTCCCGAGGCCGACGAAGTCGATGACATCGTCATCAACCCGGCCGACCTGAAGGTGGATACGTTCCGCTCGTCCGGCGCCGGTGGCCAGCACGTCAACAAGACCGAGTCCGCGATCCGCATCACCCACGTGCCGACCGGCGTGGTGGTGGAGTGCCAGACCGAGCGCAGCCAGCACGCCAACCGCGACAAGGCGATGAAGCGCCTGAAGGCGCAGCTGCTCGATGCCGAGCGCCAGCGCCAGGACGCGGCACAGGCCGAGTCGCGGCGCCTGCAGGTCGGCAGCGGCGATCGCAGCCAGCGCATCCGCACCTACAACTTCCCGCAGGGCCGGATCACCGACCACCGCGTGGAAGGCCTGACGTTGTACGACCTGCCCAACATCCTGGCCGGTGACCTCGACCCGCTGCTGCAGCGGCTCAGCCACGAACACCAGGTCGACGCCCTGGCCCAGCTGTCGGCGGGCTGAGCACGATGACGGCCTGGCAGCAGCGGCAGCACCTGCAGCAGGCGATCGCACGCCAGCCCGGCGACTTCGTCGCCTGGGTGATGCTGGCCGACCTGGAACTGGAAGCCGGCGACATCGCTGCCGGCGAGCAGGCCGCACGACGTGCCCTGCAGCTGCGCCCCAACCACCCCGAAGCGCTGGCGCGGCTGGGGCGCGTGGCGTGGATGGCCGGCGCGCACGCCGACGCGGCGAAGCTGCTCGGCCAGGCCTCGGCATTGGCCCCGCAGCACCCGGGCATCGCGTTGTGGCTGGGCCACGCGCTGGAAGATGCCGATGATGCCGAAGGCGCAGCAGCGGCCTATCGCCGCGCGCACGCGCTG
Organism: Stenotrophomonas sp. YJH_SMC_81; assembly: GCF_059370875.1. NCBI lineage: Bacteria > Pseudomonadati > Pseudomonadota > Gammaproteobacteria > Lysobacterales > Lysobacteraceae > Stenotrophomonas > Stenotrophomonas sp. YJH_SMC_81. The sequence goes on from NZ_JCAFUB010000012.1 coordinate 27,574, forward strand.
ATGCCGGGCGAACCCTACATCGCCGCCCAGCGCCTGGCCTGGCAGCGCCGCCTGTGCGACTGGCAGGACGTGGACACGCTGGCTGCGCAGGTGCGCAACGCGCTCGCCGCGGGTCAGGGTGCAGTGGAACCCTTCGCCTTCCTCAGTGAAGACGTAAGCGCTGCGGAGCAGTTGGCCTGTGCGCGCGCACGCGCCGCGGTCGTTGCGTCGGCGGTGCGCCCCCTTCCTGCAGTGAAGGTTCGCGAGCACGGCGCGTTGCGCGTCGGCTTCCTCTCCAATGGCTTCGGCGCCCATCCCACCGGGCTGCTGACCGTGGCCCTGCTCGAACACCTGCGCCATGACCCGGCGTTGCAACTGCACCTGTTCGCGCTGAACCGCGCCGATGGCAGCCGCATCCGCGAACGCCTGCAGGCCGCCACCCGCCTGCATGACGTGGCCGCACTGCGGCATGCCGACATCGCGGCCCGCATCCGTGCACAGGGCATCGACCTGCTGTTCGACCTGCGCGGCTGGGGGGGCGGCGGCACGCCCGAAGTGCTGGCCATGCGCCCGGCCCCGTTGCAGCTGAACTGGCTGGCCTACCCCGGCACATCAGGTGCGCGCTGGCTGGATGCCGTGGTCGCCGACGAATTCGTGCTGCCGGCATCGCTGGAACCTCACTTCAGCGAACGCGTCCTGCGCCTGCCACGTGCCTTCCAGCCCTCGGACAACACCCGCGTACTGGAACCGGCACCGTCCCGCGCCGAGTGCGGGCTGCCCGAACACGGCGTGGTGTTCTGCTGCTTCAACAACAGCTACAAGCTCAACCCGCGCAGCATGGGCCGCGCCTTCGCGGTGCTGCAGGCCGTGCCCGGCAGCGTGCTGTGGCTGCTGTCCGGGCCCGGCAAGGCCGACGCCCGCCTGCGTGCGGCCGCGCAGGCCGCAGCCCTGGACCCGGCGCGCCTGGTGTTCATGGCCAAGCTGCCGCATCCGCAGTACCTGGCCCGCTATCAGCTGGCCGACCTGTTCCTCGACACGCATCCGTACAACGCGCACACCACCGCCTCCGATGCGCTGTGGGCCGGCTGCCCGGTGCTGACCTGCCCGGGTGATACCTTCGCCGCGCGCGTGGCCGGCAGCCTCAACCATCATCTGGGTCTTTCGCGGATGAACGTTGCCGACGATGCGGCGTTCATCGCCACTGCCAGCGCGCTGGGCAACAAGCCGGCGGCGCTGGCAGCGTTGCGTGCCGAACTGGCGCAGGCACGCGAAGACAGTGGTGTATTCGACATGGCAGGTTTTGCCCAGGACCTTTCCGCCCTGCTGCAGACGCTGGCGGGCGAGCAGGGCTGGCGCGGCGTCGACACCCCCTGAGCAACCGCTGCGTTACGCTCCGGCTTCCTCCCCGCGTGGCGTGACGATGGCCAAGCTCAAGCGCAAGGACTACGACGAACTGCTGCTGCCGCTGCAGCTGGAACTGACTGCAATGGCGCGCTGGGTTCAGTACAGCGGGCAACGCCTGCTGGTGCTGTTCGAAGGCCGCGATACAGCCGGCAAGGGCGGTGCGATCCAGGCCATCAGCCAGCATCTCAACCCGCGCCAATGCCGGGTGGTGGCGCTGCCCAAGCCCACCGACCGTGAAGCCACGCAGTGGTACTTCCAGCGTTACGCCGCGCATCTTCCCGCCGCCGGCGAGATCGTGCTGATGGACCGCAGCTGGTACAACCGTGCCGGTGTTGAACGGGTGATGGGTTATTGCAGCGAAACCGAGTACCAGCAGTTCCTGCGCCAGGCGCCGGTGTTCGAACAGCTGCTGGTGGACGACGGCATCCTGCTGTTCAAGTACTGGTTGTGCGTGGACCAGGAGCAGCAGGAAAAGCGCTTCGCCGAACGCCATCTCGATCCGCTGAAGGGCTGGAAGCTCTCACCGGTCGACCTGAAATCGCGCAGCAAGTACAGCGCGTACACCGAGGCCCGCGAGGCGATGCTGCGCGCGACGCATCGCGAGGCGGCGCCGTGGACGCTGGTGGACTTCAACGACCAGCGGCTGGGCCGGCTGACCCTGGTGCGAAACCTGCTGGACCGGTTGCCGGATACGCGGGTGGATGCACCGTTGCCGGAGCTGCCGAAGCTGAAGGGCAAGCTGCATCGCGAGCACTTCGATGTGCTGAAGCCGATCGAGGACTTCCCGGTCGAGGATTAGGGTGGGTCGGCAGGGCCTGCGGCCCTGCACCTGCGGTAGTGCCGGGCGCTGGCCGGCAACAGCAACAGCAACACCCCGCACTCCGGCATCGCCCCACCTCTGACAGATTCCGGCGATCTGGTAGATCCACGCCATGCGTGGATGAATCTCCATTGAAATCGAACATTTCGACAATGGAACGAAGAGCATCCACGCATGGCGTGGATCTACGTGTCGACCAAGGTCGACACCCACCAAGAGCAGGCCATCCCATTCCGACAGATCGCGGAGAACTGTCAAAGGCGGGGTGGGTCCGGTTGCGGGGGCGTGAGCCGCATGGATGCGGCGACCGAGCCTACAGGGACGTATTTACGGCGTCCCCGGCAACCGGACCCACCCCGCCTCCCCACAGGAAACCCTCTTGGGCTGTTGCTGTTGCTGTTGCTTTTGCTGGGGTTGCCGGCCAGCGGCCGGCACTACCGCGGGTGCAGGGCGCAGCCCTGCCGATACCCAACCTACTTGGCAGCAGCGATCTGCTTTTCGATGTCGGCGGCGGTCACCGGGCCAAGGAACGTGTGCGCCAGCTTGCCTTGCGGATCGATGAGATGCGTCAGCGGCAGACCACGTGGCGTGGCGAAGTCGGCCGGCGGATCGAACGGGTCCACGATCACGATCGGATAGGTCACCGGATGCTTGGCCAGGAACGACTGCATCTCCGGCACTTCGATGTCCTCGTAGGCCAAGCCGACCACTTCGATGTTGCTGCGCATCGCATGCAGGGCCGACAGCTCGGGCATCTCCTTGCGGCACGGCGCGCACCAGGTGGCCCAGAAGTTCACCACCACCCACTTGCCGCGATGCGCGGCCAGGTCGTAGTCGCTGCCATCCACCGCCTTCATCTTCAGCGTCGGGAACTCGGCGGTGGTGCGCTCGGCCGGGGTTTCCTCGACCGGTGCCGGCGTGCTCGGCGTCGGTGCCTGCGCCGGTGGCTGGCTGCTGGCCGGTGCCGGCTCCTGGGCCGGTTTGCAGGCCGCCAGGGCCAGCAGCAGGGTCAACGGGAGCAGCAGCGGCAACGACGTCTTGCGGGTCATGGGGTGTCTCCAGAGTCGGTATAGATATCACTGACCTTGCGCTTCAGGCGTTCGCGCAGGGGCAGTCGCAGGTCATCCAGCGCCGCCAAGGCGGCACGGCCCAGGCTGTCGTCGCGATACGGCAGGTGCTGCTCGGCTACCGGGATGCGCAGCTGGGTGCATTCGTACAGATCGGCCAGGCTGACCTGGTCCAGGTCGCGCGACAGCAGCCACTCGCCGCGCTCATCGCGGCGCAGCAGGTCGATCTCCTGCAGGTTGCAGATCAGGTCCTGCAGCAGTGAATCGGTCAGCATCGGCTCCAGCCGCAGGATCTCGTCATCGGCCAGGCCTTTGCCCTTGGCCCGCGCATGCTGGAAGCGGCCAAGCAGGCGCAGCAGCCCATAGAACTCGTACCCCTGCGGCAGGCGCAGCTCGACCGGCTGGTAGCGGAAGGCGGCCATCGAGGAGGCCAGCGACGCACCCAGCAGCACCGCCACCCAGCACAGGTAGATCCACAGCAGCAGGATCGGCACGAAGGCGACCGTGCCATACAGCTTCTGGTAGGACTGGAAGCTGCCCAGATACGCGCCGATGCCCCACTTCACCAGTTCAAGGATGACCGCCGCCAGGATCGCGCCGGGCACGGCATGCCGCCATTTCACCGTGTGGTGCGGTACCACACGGAACATCAGCGTGATGCAGACGAACTCGATCAGGATCGGTGCCAGCCGCAGCGCAAGTTCGGCCAGCCAACGGCCCTCCTGGGTACCGAACAACGGCATCGCGAACACCCGCGCCGACACCGCCAGCGACGCAGCGGCGAGCATCGCGCCCAGGGTCAGCACGGTCCAGTAGACCAGGAAGCGGGTCAGCTTGGGCCGGCTCGAGCCGACCCGCCAGATCTGGTTGAAGGTCTCTTCCACGCTGTTGAGCGTGATCAGCAGTGAGGCGACCAGTGCGATGAAGCCGGCGGCGGTCAGCTGGCCGGCACTGGCCGAAAACTGCCGCAGGTAACCCTCGGCCGCGCGCGCAGCGGAGGGCACGAAGTTGGAGAAGACGTAGTCGCTGAGCTGGTCGCTCCAGCGGTCGAAAACGGGGAAGGCCGAGAGCACGCCGAACACCACGATGGCCAGCGGTACCAGCGCGAACACCGTGGTGTACGCCAGCGCCGCCGCTGCCTGGAACAGGCGGTCGTCGAGGAAGCGATGCCACAGGAAGCGGCCGAAACTGATGGCCCGTGCGCGATCCCGCGCGCGCTCCATCCACAGGTTGAGCGTATCCAAAGGTTCCATCGGTGGAAGGGTACCCGATGCGGAATGCTCGCAGGATAGCCATACTGGTGGCCACACGACGAGGAGAAGCGGGCACGATGGGCGAGATTCTGGTGCTGTATTACAGCCGGGGCGGTTCGGTGGCACGGCTGGCGCGCCAGATCGCGCGGGGCATCGGCGAAGTGCCGGGCATGACCGCGCGCCTGCGCACGGTGCCGCCGGTGGCCGCAGTGACCCAGACCGCGCAGCCGCCGGTACCCGACGATGGCGCCCCCTATGTAAGCGTGCAGGATCTGGTCGAATGCCAGGGCCTGCTGCTCGGCAGCCCGACCCGCTTCGGCAACATGGCCGCGCCGGTGAAGCATTTCCTGGATGGGCTGGGCGCCGAATGGGTCAATGGCACCCTCTCTGGCAAGCCGGCCGGCGTGTTCACGTCCACCGCATCCATGCATGGCGGGCAGGAATCGACCCTGCTGTCGATGCAGGTGCCGCTGCTGCACCATGGCTGCGTGATCGTCGGCATTCCGTTCACCGAACCGGCGCTGAGCCACACCACCAGCGGTGGCACGCCCTACGGCGCCAGCCACGTCGCCGGTGCCGCCGACGACCCGCAGCCGACCGACGACGAAGCCGTGCTGGCGCGCGCGCTGGGGCGCCGGGTGGCCGGCATCGCGCAGCGGTTGGCCCGATGAGCGCCGCGCCGCGCACGGTCCTGCTGCTGGCCCTGATGGGGCTGGCCGCGCTGTTCGCGGGCTGGTTCATCAATGACAAGCACTGGCTGGCGACCCAGCTGGTGTTCACCGCGCCGCCGCTGGCGCTGGCCATCGCCGTGCGCCTGGGCTGGCGCAAGGCCGGATTCTGGGCCTCGGTACTGGCGCTGGGCTGGTTCAGCCACGGCGTGATGAGCGCCTGGAGCCACCCGGAAACGCGCTGGCTGGCGCTGATCGAGATCGCGCTGGCCCTCCTGGTGATCTTCAGCGCCAGCCTGCCCGGCCTGCGCGCCCGCTTCGGCAAGCAACGCTGACGCTGCGCCCGCTGGGTCGTATCATCTGCATTCCTGGCCCCGCGCCGCAGTACCTGTCCTGGTTTCGCGCATGCACATGATGGAAGAGCTCCTGGTCGTCACCACCGGTGGCACGATCGACAAGATCTACTTCGACGACAAGTCGGACTACCAGATCGGCGATCCGCAGATCGGCATGATCCTGCGCGAGCTGGGCGTGACGTTCCGCTTCAACGTGATTCCGATCCTGCGCAAGGATTCGCTGCACATCAACGATGAGGACCGCGAGCTGATCCGCGCCACCATCGCCGCGCAACCGACCCGGCACGTCCTGGTGACCCACGGCACCGACTCGATGGTGCAGACCGGCAAGGTGCTGGCGACAATCCCCGACAAGACCATCGTGATGACCGGTGCACTGAGCCCGGCACGCTTCCGCGGCTCGGATGCGGAGTTCAACATCGGCTGTGCGATCGGTGCGGTGCAGTCGTTGCCGAGCGGCGTGTACATCGCGATGAACGGGCGGATCTTCGACCCGCAGCACGTGCGCAAGAACGTGGCCGCGAACCGCTTCGAGTCGGTCTGAGGAACCGCGCGCCGACCAAGCTCGGCACCTGCCAGAGCGCTGCGCTTGTAGTGCCGAGCCATGCTCGGCAACCGCGTGCCAGCGCGGCACAACGGTCCGCAGCCAGAGCAGCCGAGCATGGGCTCGGCCCCACAGAAGCAAGAACGCCCCGGCCGAAGCCAGGGCGTGCCCTTGGAGAGGGACTTGGGCTCAGTACTGGGCGTTGAGGGTCACGCCCGAGAAGGTGCTGTAGGCCTTCACCCGCACATACCACGTGCCAGCGGCAGGGCTGTTGATGGTGCAGGTCTCGCTGTTGCCACTCAGGTACGGACGGCAGGTGTAGCTGGTATCGGTCGGGGCACTGCCCTGGCGCACGTACAGGTCGGCATCGCCGCTGCCGCCACTGATCGTCACGCGCAGCTGGCTGCTACCGGCCGGAACGGCGACGGTGTAGTTCAGCTCGGCACCGGTCGCAGCGCCCAGGCCGGTCACCGGCACGTTGTTCTGCAGCACGTTGCCACCCGGGTTCGGGTTGCCACCGCCGTTGATCGCCGCAGCCACGGCCGCGTTGGCGTCGACGATGCCGGCGCCGCAGCCACCGGAGCAGGCGCCCGGCAGCGGGCGTGCAGTGCTCTTGATGATGCTTTCGACCTGCGCCGGACTCAGTGCGCTCGGCGCCACCGACTGCATCAGCGCAACCACGCCGGCCACATGCGGCGCCGCCATCGAGGTGCCGTTGTACGACGCGTAGCTGGCGCTGCCCGGCGTGGTGGTACCGGTGTTGAGGGTGGACAGGATGCTCTGGCCCGGGCCGGAAATGTCGATGCCGGCACCGTAGTTGGAGAAGCTGGCACGCGCACCGGCCGAGGTCGTGGCCGCCACCGCGATCACGTTCGCGCAGTTGGCCGGCACCGACGAGGACACGTTGGTGTTGCTGTTGCCGGCGGCGACCACCACGGTGGTACCACGGCTGACCGCGCCGTTGATGGCGTTCTGGTAGGTGGCCGAGCAGGTGCCGCCACCACCCAGCGACATGTTGATGACCTCGGCCGGGTTGGCGTTGGCCGGCACGCCACTGACGGTGCCGCCAGAGGCCCACACGATCGCGTCGGCGATGTCGGAGGTGTAACCGCCGCACTTGCCCAGCACGCGCACCGGGACGACCTTGGCATTGAACGCAGTACCGGCCACGCCGGTGCTGTTGTTGGTCACCGCCGCCACGGTGCCGGCGACGTGGGTACCGTGCCAGCTGGAGTTGGAGGCCGGGATGCCCGAGCCGCACTCGTTGGCGCCGTACCAGTCGCCCTCGTCATTCGGGTTGTTGTCGCGGCCACCGCCATCGCGCGCCATCGCGGCATCGCTGATGAAGTCATAGCCAGGCAGGATGTTGGCGTTGAGATCGGGATGGTTGGTGATGCCGGTATCGATCACGGCCACCACCACGCCGGTGCCGGTGGCCTTGTCCCAGGCCGGCCGCACGTTGATCGACGCGTTGGAGGTACCGAAGCCCCACTGTTCGCTGAAGCGGGTGTCATTCGGGGTCAGCGTCGCACGCATGATCTGGTCGACTTCGACGTATTCCACGTTCGGGTCGGCGGCGAGCTTGCGCATCAGCAGCTCGGATTCGGCCTGGTCAAGCGGGCGATCGGTCTTGACCAGGGTCGGGCCAACGGCCAGCTTGCGGACCTCCTGCAGGCCCAGCGCGCGGCCCTGGCTGCTGGCCAGGCCGGCGGCGGCAGTCTTCAGAGAAGAGGCCAGTGCCGTGGTGTTGGCCACCGGCGCACTGCCGTCGCGGTACTTCACGATGAAGCGCTGGTGCGTCGGCGCGGACTGCAGGCCGCTGAGCTGGACGTCACCGGCCAGCGCAGGCGTGGCCAGCAGCAGCGATGACAGAACGGACGCACCAAGGACCACCCACACTCGACGCACACGCGGTTGCGTTACCTGGGACATCGTATTTCCCTTTCTTGTGGTGTGAATGCCGGAATCGGCAGAAGCACCGGCCCGAACCCTGGGCTGGCTTGCGTTGGCGAGGTTCGAAGTCCGATGAGTCAGCGGATCCCCCTAACGATCCGCCGTACATATGACGCTAATGGCCGAAACCGGACACCACAAGATTTTCAGCGTCTTTTCAGCAAGATGAAATGTTCGTTCTGAGACTTTTTGGGTCGAGGGTTTGTGAAGGTGAAGGAACTTTCTCGTGTCCTGCACAGACCTGACTGGGTCGTCACGTGTCCTGGAATGACTTTGCCGACATCGGCGTCCACCGATCCGGGGCAGATCCCTTTCTCACGCGGAAAGGGATCTGCCCCCTTGGCTCGAAACGCAGAAAGCCCGTCGCGGGGACGGGCTTTCCAGAAGCGCAGCCGGGCGCGGGCCCGGCTCTACGATTCGATGTGGGCGATCAGCCCAGCTTGACCAGCCAGTTGTGGCGGTCCGGCAGGCGGCCGTACTGGATATCGGTCAGTTCCTTGCGCAGCGACATGGTCACTTCGCCGGCCGGCGCGTTGATGTCGCCCACCGAGAAGCCCTCGCCCTTCAGCTGGCCGATCGGAGTGACCACCGCGGCGGTGCCACAGGCAAACACTTCGCTGATCGCACCGGAGGCGACGCCGTCCTTCCACTCGTCGATGCTGACCTTGCGCTCTTCGACCTTCATGCCACGGTCGCGGGCCAGCTGCAGGATGCTCTCGCGGGTGATGCCCTCGAGGATGCTGCCCGACAGTTCCGGGGTGACCAGCGTGCCGTCCTTGTAGACCAGGAACACGTTCATGCCGCCCAGTTCTTCCAGGTACTTGCCTTCGACCGGGTCGAGGAACAGTACCTGCGAGCAGCCCTGCGCCTGCGCCTTCTGCTGCGGGAGCAGCGAGGCAGCGTAGTTGCCACCGCACTTGGCGGCACCGGTGCCGCCCTTGGCCGCACGCGCGTACTCGGTGGACAGCCAGATGGACACCGGGGCAACACCCTTGGCGAAGTACGGGCCGGCCGGGCTGGCGATGACGTAGTAGCCGGCCTTGTGCGCGCCGCGCACGCCGAGGAAGGCCTCGTCGCCGATCATGAACGGGCGGAAATACAGGCTCGACTCATCGGCCGAAGGCACCCAGTCACTGTCGACGGCGATCAGCTGCTTCAGCGATTCGACGAAGATCTCCACCGGCAGTTCCGGCAACGCCAGGCGCTGCGCCGAACGCTGCAGGCGACGGCCGTTGGCATCCGGGCGGAAGGTCCAGATCGAACCGTCGGCGTGGCGGTAGGCCTTGATGCCTTCGAAGATTTCCTGGCCGTAATGCAGCACGGCGGCGGCCGGGTCCAGCTGCAGCGGGCCGTAGGCGCGCACATTGGCATTGTGCCAGCCGGCATCCTTGTCCCAGCGCACTTCCACCATGTGATCGGTGAAGTGCAGGCCGAAGCCCGGCTTCTCCAGGATCTTGGCGCGCTCTTCAGCGCTGCGCGGGTGGTCCGAACGGGTGACGGCGAAGCTGGGGATGGACTGGGACACCGGAGGATTCCTGTTCTGGTTGCGGGTAGTGCCGGGCCCGCGTCACTGCGGGCCCTGGGTCAAAGCATGCCGGTCTCTAGCCGGGCCGCCTCGGACATCATGTGCTGGTTCCACGGCGGGTCGAACACCAGGTCGACGTCGGCCTCGGCCACCGTCGGGATCATTTCAAGCTTGCTGCGCACGTCGTCGACCAGGATCTCGCCCATGCCGCAGCCCGGGGCGGTCAGGGTCATCTTCACGTCGATCTCGCGCTTGCCCTCATCCAGGTGCTTGATCTCGACTTCATAGACCAGGCCCAGTTCCACGATGTTGACCGGAATTTCCGGATCGAAGCAGGTGCGCAGCTGCTGCCACACCAGCTGCTCCACCTGTTCATCGGTGGCGTCGGCCGGCAACTCGAGCGGCGCCGGTGCCTCCTTGCCGATGGCATCGCCGTCCTTGCCGGCGATGCGGAACAGGTTGCCCTCGACGAACACCGAATAACTGCCGCCCAGCGCCTGGGTGATGTACCCATAGCTGCCGGCAGGCAGGGTCACGGTGTCGCCCTGCGGGACCATCACGGCCTCGCAATCGCGTTCGAAGTGGACAGGTTCGCTGCTACGGGAATACATGGGGACCGATATGGGGCCGTGGCCGAGGCCACGCAAGACGGCATTCTAGCCCAGCCGCCCCCGCACCGCCGGTGCACTGCGGCAAACCACAGTATCCTGTGGGTGATCTTCTGGGAGCTTCGATGTCCTCCAATGCCGCGCGTGCCAGGACCGTGACCTGGCTCTGGCCCCTCATGCTGCTGCTGGGCCTGTTTGTCGCTCCCCTCGCCTGGATGGTCCTGGCGCTGATGACCGGCCGGCAGGTCGGCTGGATGGCGGTGCTGGCCGCCCTGGAACTGGTGTTCATGCTGCGCCTGGGCACGCTGGGCCCAGGCCGGCTGCGCGTCGCCCTGGTCGTGCTCGGCACCCTGCTGGTGGCCGCCGTGGCCAACTGGGCCATCGCCAGCGCCTGGATGGGCGGCTCGATCGGACTGGACCTGTGGGATGCCACCACGCGGATGGGCCCGCACCTGGCCTGGACCCTGATCAGCCTGGCCAACGGCGCGGTGGAATGGCTGTGGCTGGCCGTGGCCGTGGCCGTAGGTGCCTGGCTGGCGCGCTGAGCGCGTAGAGATTCTTGGATTCGGTAGTGCCGGCCGCTGGCCGGCAAAGGCGTGCGGACCAGGGACCGCACCTACCCGCTGCAGCCACCACGCGCGGATGGGGTAGTGCCGGCCGCTGGCCGGCAAGGGGGGCAGAGCCCTTTCCTGCGGAAAGGGATCCGACCCCGGTCCTCAACTCAATGCCCGCCGTCGAGCGCCTTCAGTTCACTCACCAGCGAGGCCGCCGCTTCGGCGCCGTCGCCATAGAGCATGCGGGTGTTGTCGGCGTAGAACAGCGCATTCTCGATGCCGGCAAAACCGGTGCCCTTGCCACGCTTGATCACCACCACGTTGCGCGCGTTGACCACGTCCAGCACCGGCATGCCGTAGATCGGGCTGGCCGGGTCGGTCCGCGCCACCGGATTGACCACGTCGTTGGCACCGATCACCAGCACCACGTCGGTATTGGCGAACTCGGGGTTGATGTCGTCCATGTCGGCGATCAGATCGTAGGGCACGCCGGCCTCGGCCAGCAGCACGTTCATGTGCCCGGGCATGCGCCCGGCCACCGGGTGGATCGCGAACTTCACTTTCACGCCACGCTGGCCCAGCCGCTGCGCCAGTTCCCAGATCTTGTGCTGGGCCTGCGCCACCGCCATGCCGTAGCCGGGCACGATCACCACGCGCTCGGCAAAGGCCATCATCGCCGCGACGTCCGACGCTTCGATGGGCTTCTGCGCGCCGGTGATCGCCTGTGCCTCGCCTCCGGCACCGCCGCCGAAGTTGGAGAACAGCACGTTGCGGATCGGCCGGTTCATCGCCTTGGCCATCAACCGGGTCAGCAGAATGCCGGCCGCGCCGACCATCATGCCGGCGATGATCAGCGCCTCATTGCCCAGCACATAACCTTCGAAGGACACCGCCAGGCCGGTGAATGCGTTGTACAGCGAGATCACCACCGGCATGTCGGCGCCACCGATCGGTAACGTCATCAGCACGCCCAGTGCCAGCGCCAGCACGAAGAAGGCGACGATTGCCGAGGTGTTTAGCGTGCTGGCCGCGATGATCGCCAGCACCGCCACCGCCAGTGCCACCATCAGGTTCATCAGCTGCTGGCCGGGCCAGGTCACGCGCTTGTCCAGGCGTCCGTCCAGTTTGGCCCAGGCGATCACCGAACCGGACAGCGAGACCGCACCGATCGCCGCGCCGACCACCGCCAGCAGCAGCACCATGCCCGAGGGCTGGCGCGCGGCCAGGTCGGCCAGCGCCTGCTCGCTCCAATGGCGGGTATCGCGGTTGGCAAGGAAGGCATAGCGCAGCAGTTCCACCGCACCGATCGCCGCCGCCGAGCCACCGCCCATGCCGTTGTACAACGCCACCATCTGCGGCATGTCGGTGATGGCCACCTTGCCGGCCGACCACCAGGCCAGGCCCGCGCCCAGCAGCAGTGCGACCAGGATCAGCGGCACGTTGTGCAGTTCAGGCAGGAAGAAGGTCGCCACCGTGGCCAGCAGCATGCCCAGCCCGGCCCAGCGGATGCCGCTGCGCGCGGTCAGCGGCGAAGCCATGCGCTGCAGACCCAGCAGGAACAGCGTGGCGGCGACGAGGTAGCTGGCCTTGACCAGCCAGTCGAGCAGTTCGACGGTGCTGATGTTCAAGCCTGTGGCTCCTTCGGTTCGTCCCTGCCGCCCTTGGGCGCGCTCGGCTTGAACATCTCCAGCATGCGCGCAGTGACCACGTAGCCACCGGCGGCATTGCCGGCACCGAGCACCACGGCAAGGAAGCCCAGCGCCTTTTCCAGCGGCGTCTGCGCGTGCCCCAGCACCACCATCGCGCCGATCAGCACGATGCCGTGGATGAAGTTGGAACCCGACATCAGCGGGGTATGCAGGATCACCGGCACCCGCGAAATGATCACGTGGCCGGCGATGGCCGCCAGCATGAAGATGTACAGCGCTACGAACCCGTCACTCACTGGCAACGCTCCCGCTCTGTCTTCGTCGGCCCATCATAACCACGGGCTGAACCCGGCGCGCACCCGGCGTCAACCGCGGCGACGCTCACGCGTTGTCGATGGTGAGCCCGAGCGAGGAACCGTACCCTGTGCTGGTGAGCAGCCCCGTCCCCCCGAGCGCCGACACCGATGCCCTGCCGGCATCGCTGGAGGCGTTCCTGGCCAGCGTCGGCCCGCGCGCGTTCCGTTTCGCCGAGGCCGGCCTGCGCCAGCGCGAAGACGCCATGGACGCGGTGCAGGACGCGCTGATGCGCATGCTGGACTACGCAGACAAGCCAGCGGCCGAATGGGCGCCCCTGTTCTGGAGCATCCTGCGCCGCCGTGTGATCGACCTGCAGCGCCGGCGCCGTTTCCGCCTGCCGTTCTGGCGCGACAACCAGGACGCCGACGGAGTCGGGATCGACTGGGCCGACCCCGGCCCGGACCCGGCGCAGGCGCACGAACAGCGCCAGCAGTACCAGCAACTGGTGCAGGCGCTGCGTACCCTGCCCGCACGCCAGCGCGAGGCCTTCACCCTGCGCGTGCTGCAGGACCTGGACGGGGCCACCACCGCCCGCGCCATGGGCTGCAGCGAAGGCGCGGTAAAAACCCATCTGGCACGCGCCCGGCAGGCGCTGCAGGACTACCTGGAGACCCACCCGTGAACCGCTCCCTGCCTTCCGATGACACCCTGCGCGACCTGCACGCGCAGTCGCTGCAGGCGCTGTCGCCGGCCACGCTGGCACGGCTGCGCCTGGCGCGCCACGGCGCCAGAGCGGCCCGTCACGGGCGCTGGCGCTGGTGGCTGGCCAGCGCCTGTTCTCTGGTGGTGGCGCTGGGGGTCGGCCTGCAGTTCAGCGGCCACAGCCCCCTGTCGCCCGCCGTGCCGGCACCGGTGCTGGCCTCGATGGAAGACAACAGCGCGCTGTACGACGAAAATCCCGATCTGTACCTGTGGCTGGGCGATACCGACCTGGCGATGGAGTGAATCATGTCCCGACTGCACACCCTGCCCCTGCTGATGACCCTGTTGCTGCTGCCGGCCCTCCCGGCGCTGGCGCAGAGCGCCGCGCCCGCCCCTGCGGCGCGCCCTGCGCCGGCCACGCCGCTGCCGGCCTGGGAACAGTTGAGCGAAGCGCAGCGGGAATCGCTGCTGGCGCCACTGCGCGACCGCTGGAACAGCGCCGATGCCGGCCAGCGCCAGCGGATGCTCTCGCATGGCCAGCGCTGGCAATCGATGAGCCCGGAGGAACGCGACAAGGCCCGCCGCGGCCTGCGCCGCTTCGAGCACATGAGCCCGGAACAGCGTGAGCAGGCCCGGGCCCTGTTCGGTCAGATGCGGGATCTGCCGCCCGCGCAGCGCGACGCACTGCGCGAGCGCTGGTCGCAGATGACGCCGGAGCAACGCAAGGACTGGGTGCGAGAGAATCCGCCGCCGGCGAAGCCGCGGTAAAGGCAACGTTCAACCCTTTGTGGAGCCGAGCCCACGCTCTGCTGCTCTATCGCGCCTGCGCAAGCCGAGCATGGGCTCGGCTCTACAGGAGGCAATGAGGTTCACCCCTGCCAGCGCGTCTTCGCCAGCAGCTCGTCGTCCCAATCGAAACCGAGCTGCCCGTCGCGCACAAACAGCGCAACGAAGTTGAGCAGGTTGCGCGCATACATCTCGCTGGCCTGGGTCGCGCCGCGGCTGGCCAGGCCCAGCGGACCGTCGATGGTCACGCCCTGGTGTTCGATGCACTGCCCCGGCAGGGTCAGTGCGCAGTTGCCGCCACTTTCCGCCGCCAGATCAACAATGACGCTGCCGGTGGCCATGCCTTCCACCATCGCGGCGGTCACGATGGTCGGTGCCGGGCGGCCCGGTACCGCAGCCGTGCAGATCACCACGTCCACACTGCGCAGGTGGTCGGCCAGCCGACGCTGCTGCTCGGCGCGCTCGTCATCGGTCAGCGCCCGCGCATAGCCTCCCTCGCCCGCCGCGCTGACCCCGAGGTCGAGGAAGCGTGCGCCCAGTGACTGGATCTGCTCGCGGGTTTCCGGGCGCACGTCGAAGCCTTCCACCTGTGCACCGAGGCGGCGCGCGGTGGCGATGGCCTGCAGGCCCGCCACGCCGGCACCGATCACCAGCACCTTGGCCGGCCGCACGGTGCCGGCAGCAGTGGTCAGCATCGGGAAGAAGCGCGGCGCGCGTTCGGCGGCGATCAGCGCCGCCTTGTAGCCGGCCATGCCGGCCTGCGAACTGAGTACATCCATCGCCTGCGCACGGGTGGTGCGCGGCAGCTGCTGCAGCGCGAACAGCTGCAGGCGACCATCGGCCGCCAGCGCGGCCAGCGCCGGATCGCTGGCCGGGGCCAGCAGGCCGACCACGCTGGCGCCGGGCTTGAGCTGTTCCAGCACCGCCGCAGGGGGGGCCTGCACGCACAGCAGGATATCGATCTCAGCCCAGCGGCCCGCGTCGAAGACGCGTGCACCGGCATCGTCATAGGCGGCGTCGGTGAAACCAGCGGCCAGACCCGCGCCCGCCTCATACCAGACGGCAATGCCCAAGGCCCCGAGCCTGCGCGCGGTCTCCGGCGTCAGTGCCACGCGCCGTTCGCCCGGCGCGGTCTCCTTGATCCCCAGCAACGCCACGGCCATGCAGATCCCCGCTGATCGGTGAGTTTCCCGATCCTAGCAGGCGGCACCCGCTCAGTGCAGCGTGGCGCTGCCCGGGTCGAGGCGATCGATCACGCCCTGCATGGCGCTGTCGAAGGCGCCATCATCAACGTGGGCACGCAGGCGGCCCAGCCGCATCATCACCGCCAGCTCTTCAGGCGAGGCCACGCAGAAGCGCACGCCGCGACGGTTGACGAACAGCAGGCGCGAGGAAATCGGGCTGACCCAGGACAGCTTGCCCGCCTGCACCTTGCCATCCTTGTCGATGAAGTCCAGCCAGTTGCCGATTTCCATGCGGCGGAAGCGGTCGGCATCGGCGTTGTCGAAATCGTCGGCGTCAATCTGCCCGCCAAGCTCAACCGCCGGCGATTCAGCCACTGGCGGCGCCGGCAAGGCAACCTGCGGCAGCTCCGGCAGCGCACGCTGCAGTTCCGGCCGCGATTCGGCGATGCCCTGCAGGGTGTCATGCAGGGCATCAATGGCGGCGGTGGCCGCATCGCCGTGCACGCCGACGCTGGCAAACACCTTGGCCAGCACCGGCTGCCAGGCCTGCAGCCACGGCTTGCCGACGATCTGGCGGCGGGCCTCGGCCACTTCCTCAAGCAGGCCATCGCCAAGGCTCAATGCCTCGGCCACCGACGCGCCTTCTTCTCCCTCGCGCAGCAGCGCCAGGGTCAGATGATGCTGCCACGGCTGGCGCAGGAACTCGGCAATGGCCGGCGGCAGCGTGGCGTCACCGATGCGGCGGTCCAGTTCCGCACCGGCCCGGCTGCGGGCCATCTCCAGCTTTTCCTGGCCGCGCTGCGTTTCTGCGGCACGGCGCTCGGCGATTTCCACCCGGCGACGATGCTGCACCAGGAACTCGCGGAATTCCTCTTCCAGGGTCAGGAAGATCGCCAGGTTCTCGTTGAACTCGGCCACCAGGCGCTCGATGATCTCTTCGACCTTGGCCATCAGCATGCGCTCGGCCTGGCTCTCGCCGGTGTTGCCCTCGCAGGCCTCGGCCAGCGAGTTGAGCAGCTTGCGCGCCGGGTGGGTCTTCTGCACGAACATGCGGCGGTCGAGCATGGCGACCTTGACGAAAGGCACCACCAGGCGGCCGATCAGTTCGCGCGAGCGGCCTTCCAGTTCGCGCTCGTCCAGCATCACGTCGAACAGCATGCCGACCAGGTCGATGGCGTCCTCATCCTGCGGGTCCAGCCGGGTCTGGCCCGGATCGACGCCAAGCTGGGTGGCGCTGGACAGCACTTCGCTCTTCAGGCGCTGGGCCAGCGATTCGCCGTCCTCGCCGATGGCCGCGCGCAGGGTGGCGCTGGGCGTGGCCTGCAGCAGCGACAGCACCGACATCATTTCGCGCTGGCTGAGCGGGCGCTGCTGGCCAACCGCCACCTGCGCCGCAGACGTGGCATCCTCACGCACGTGGCGGGTCTGCTGCAGCAGTTCGTGCAGCGCTTCCAGCAGCATGCCCTGCTGGCCAGCGTAGGCCTCGCCGGTGGCGCCGTCATCGCCGCCCAGGTGCTGCTGCATATGCCCGCGGCGCTCGGACCAGCGGGCGGCGAAGCGCTGCGCCCAGGCCGGTGCGGCCTGCTCGTCATCGCTGAACCCCGGATCGACGCCCACGCCGTGGCGATGCTCGACCAGGTCATCCAGCATCCCGGCCATGCGCGGATCCGGTGCCGGCGGTTGTGGGCGCTGCGGAGCCCCCATCTGCGACATCACGCCGGCTGCGGCCAGCTGCTCGTCCAGCTTCTCGTAGATGCGACCGACTGGTGCACGCAGGTCGCGCTCGCACAGCTTGATCAGCACCAGATGCACTTCCGGGGCCAGTTCACAGCCGGCAAAGGCCTCGTGGATGGCCACGCCCAGGTGTTCGGGGCTGATCGGATTGTGGTCGGCGTCCAGTTCCGCGCCGCCGATCAACCGGCCCAGGCGGCGATCCAGCCGCGCCAGCACCGGCTTGAAGTCACGCAGCAACACAGTGGCGAAATTGCGCACCGCCAACCGGGATTCCAGCACATGCTCGGCCAGCAGGCTGAGCCCATCCTCGGCCGGCCCGGACAGGGTCGCCTCGGCTGACAGCGGCTCACCAGCCTCCAATGCGGCCCAGGCCTGCTGCAGGTGGCCTGCGAAAGCGGCCGCGATGTCCTCACGGCGCCGGCGCAGTTCGCGCATCGCGTCCAGGAACAGCAACTGCGACGAGCCGGCATTGCCGGCGCGGTCGAACAGGGCATCGTCGAAACGCGCCAGTGCCGCCCCGAAGGCCTGGCACAGCGCGGGCAGGACCATGTCCCGGGCACGCTGGAGCTGGGCCGGGTCACGGCCCGGCGATCCCATCGGTGTGGGCACGCTCATCATTCGGGAAGGCTCCCCACCTTCTCTGGTACGACAGACAGCATGGACATCGCGGCTTCCGGCACACCCCATGTACCGGAACGTCGATGGTAGGCCGGCCAGCCCGTCACGGACAGTGAAACAGTCCTCACTTCAAACCTCATGACCGGCGGCCCGGCAAGACAGATATCGTAAGCCGTGCAAGGCCCACGAGGCGAGGGGAAGCGGCTGTCCGTTTCCCGCCAGTGGCATGATGTTCATCACAGTTTGGTATTCAAGGGCCGGACGCGACACAAACGGCGTCATTGACCACCCCGACTATAATCAAACGCCCGTGATGACCGGTTCAGACTCCATGCCCGATCCTGCTGCCCTGCTCGCCCTGGATGCCCGCCGCTCGGTGCCCTCGCGGCAACTGGGCGAGCCCGGGCCGGACCCGGCCACCCTGCAGCGGATGCTGGCCTCGGCGGTGCGCGTGCCCGACCACGGCAAGCGCGTGCCGTTCCGCTTCCTGAAAATCGCAGGCGATGCACGTCACACTCTGGGCGAGTTCCTGGCTGAACGCAGCCGCCAGCGCGACCCACATGCGGGCGAGGCCGTGTTCGAGAAGGACCGCCAGCGTTTCAGCCACGCACCGCTGGTGATCGTGGTGGTGGCCAGCCCGCGGCCGGACCCGAAGGTGCCCGAACAGGAACAGCTGATGACCGCCGGCTGCGTCTGTTTCGCCCTGCTGCAGGCCGCGCAGGCGCTGGGTTTCGGCGCACAGTGGCTGACCGCCTGGATGGCCTTCGATCCAGCCGTGCAGGCCCACCTGGGCCTGGTCGACGGCGAACGCATCGCCGGCTTCATCCACATCGGTACGCCCAAGGCCGACGTACCCGAGCGCGAGCGCCCCGACCCGGCGGCCCTGCTGCGCGACTGGACGCCCCCGGCATGACCCTGCCGGCCGCCCCGCCGTCGCTGTACCTGGTTGATGCCAGCATCTACGTGTTCCGTGCCTGGCATTCACTGCCAGACCAGTTCCAGGACGCACAGGGCTGGCCCACCAATGCGGTGCACGGCTTCGCCCGCTTCCTGCTGGACCTGCTCGAGCGCGAGCGCCCGCGGCACATCGCCATCGCCTTCGACGAAGCGCTCGACAGCGGTTTCCGCCACCGGCTGTATCCGGCCTACAAGGCCAACCGCGAGCCGGCACCGGAGGCGCTCAAGCGCCAGTTCGTGCACTGCAAGGCGCTGTGCGCGGCGCTGGGCCTTGCGGTCCTGGCCCACCACGACTACGAGGCCGACGACCTGATCGGCAGCGCCCTGCACGTACACCGGGGCAGCCATCGCGGGGTGATCATCTCCGCCGACAAGGACCTGTCGCAGCTGCTGGTCGACCATGACGAGCAGTGGGACTACGCCCGCAACCAGCGCTGGAACGTGGCCGGGGTGAAGGCGCGGCACGGCGTGCACGCGCACCAGATCGCCGACTACCTGGCGCTGTGTGGCGATGCGGTGGACAACATTCCCGGTGTCAGTGGCCTCGGCAGCAAATCGGCCGCCGTGCTGCTGGCCCATTTCGGCAGCATGGATGCGCTGTTCGAACGACTGGACGAAGTGCCGTTCCTGCGCCTGCGTGGCGCTGCACAGATGGCAGTGCGGCTGCGCGAGCAGCGCGAGCACGCCCAGCTCTGGCGCCAGCTGACCACAATCGCGCTGGACGCGCCGTTGGAGGGCAGCCAGCCCGGACTGCTGCGCCAATCGGCCGATCCAGAGCTGCTCGGTGGCCTGTGCCAGACCCTGCGCTTCGGCCCGATGACCCGCCGCCGGCTGTTCGACGCCGCCGGCGTGGCCGATCCTCTTCCCTCCCACAGCGAGCCCGCATGAGCCAGCGCAATACCGAAGCCCCGCGCGTCGTCTACGAAGGCAAGTACCAGCGCATGCTGGTGCGCGGTACCTGGGAATACAGCGAACGCACCCATGCCGGTGGCCTGGCCGCGATCATCATCGCCGTCACCCCGGAGGACAAGGTGCTGTTCGTCGAACAGTTCCGTGTACCGCTGCAGGCGCCCACCATCGAAATGCCGGCCGGCCTGGTCGGCGACATCCACGCCGGCGAATCGATCGAAGTCTCGGCGGTGCGTGAACTGGAAGAAGAAACAGGTTGGACCGCCGATCACGCCGAAGTGCTGATGATCGGCCCGACGTCTTCCGGCGCCAGCAGCGAGAAGATCGCCTTCGTGCGCGCCACCGGCCTGCGCCGCATCGGCGAAGGGGGCGGTGATGACAGCGAGGACATCACCGTGCACGAGATTCCACGCAATGAGGCTGCAGCGTGGCTGGTGCAGAAGATGGGCGAAGGCTACGAGCTGGACGCCAAGCTCTGGGCCGGGCTGTGGATGATCGAGCACCACCTGGACGGGCGCCCGCGTGGCTGACGCTGACCTGCACAGGCTGCCTGCGTTGCTCGGCGCCGACGACCCGGCGATCTACACGATCCACCGGGCGCAGGGCGTCTCGCCCTACCTCCTGCTTGCCGACCACGCCGGCCAGCAGGTGCCGCGTGCGCTGACCGGGCTCGGCCTGCCCCAGGCCGAGCTGGACCGCCATATCGGCTGGGACATCGGCATCGCCGGCACCACCCGTGCACTGGCCGAACGGCTCGATGCCTGGGCGATCGAACAGACGTACTCGCGGCTGCTGATCGACTGCAACCGCCCACTGGCCTCACCGACGCTGATTCCGGAGGTGAGCGACCACACCGTGGTGCCGGGCAATGCCGGGCTGTCGGCGGCGCAGCGCCAGCAGCGCATCGATGCGATCCACGCGCCGTACCATGCACGCATCGAGACCGAGC
Source organism: Stenotrophomonas sp. YJH_SMC_81 (assembly GCF_059370875.1). NCBI lineage: Bacteria > Pseudomonadati > Pseudomonadota > Gammaproteobacteria > Lysobacterales > Lysobacteraceae > Stenotrophomonas > Stenotrophomonas sp. YJH_SMC_81. The sequence goes on from NZ_JCAFUB010000012.1 coordinate 48,090, forward strand.
TTGATGCGCGCCGTGATGCCGGCCAGCCCACCCTGCTGGTGATGATGCACAGCTTCACCCCCGTGATGAACGGCACGCAGCGGCCCTGGCACGCCGGCGTGCTGTACCACCAGGACATGCGTTTTGCCCATGCCCTGCTGCAGGCATTGCGCGAAGAAGGCGACCTGGTGGTGGGGGACAACGAACCGTATTCGGTCAGCAGTACCAGCGACTACGCGGTGCCGGTGCATGGCGAAGGCCGCGGGCTGGTGCACGTGGAACTGGAGATCCGCCAGGACCTCATTGCCGATATGACAGGGCAGCAGGCGTGGGCCGAGCGGTTGGCACGGATCTTCGGCGCGCTGCAACCGGAGTTGCTGGCGCTGGGTTGAACGCGCGTGGTTCCATCCCGTATCGGTAGTGCCGGGCGCTGGCCGGCAACCTCAGTGATCCAACCACCCCGAGATTGCCGGCCAGCGGCCGGCACTACCACAGGCGCGGCACATCCCCCCACGGCAACCCCTTCAATCATGCCTCGTTGGCCGGGCAGACGGTGGCGGCCGATTCGGCCGGTGCCGGGCGCAGGCCCAGCGCGATCACCACGCCGAACAGTGAAAACAAGGCGGCACCGTATTCGGCGCGCACCAGCCCGGCCAGTGCACTCGGCGAACCGGCTGTACCGGCATCGGCATTGGCCACCATCACCAGCACGGCTAGGCCCAGCGCACCACCGATCTGCTGCGCGGTCGCCGCCATGCCAGATGCAACACCCTGCTGTGCGGACGGCACGCCCTGCCCGGCCACGATCCACATCGAGGTCCAGGTCATGCCCTGGCCGATGCTCAGCACTACCACGCCCGGCAGCAGCGGCCAGAAGTTCGCGCCGTGCGGCAGCGTCGCGGCCACCCAGGCGATACCGATGGCGCCGGCCAGCTGCCCGATCACCAGCACCTTGCGCGCGCTCCAGCGCTGCAGCGTCCACTCGGCCAGCTGGATGCCGACCGTGCACACCGCAGTGGCGGGCAGGAACGCCAGGCCGGCCTGCAGCGGGCTCCAGCCGTAGCCGTCCTGGAAGTAAAGCGCCATGAAGTAGTACTGCACCCCATAGCTGCTCATGAAGGCGAAGGTCAGGCCCAGTGCCGCGCGCAGTCCGGGCAGCCGCAGCAACGCGAACTGCATCAGCGGATCGCGGCTGCGCTGTTCGATCTGCACGAACGCCACCAGCAGCAGCACCGACAGCAGCAGGCAGCCCAGCGTGGCCGGCGCAGTCCAGCCCCACTCCGGCCCTTGCACGAGGGTAGTGACCAGCAGGCTGCCGCCGGCAGTGACGGTGATGCAGCCGGCCAGATCGAACGAGCGGCCCTGCGCACGCGGGCCATCGGCCGGCAACCACGCACCCGCAGCCACCGCGCAGGTGGTGGCCAGCGGCACGATCACCGCCAGCACCGCCGGCCAGCCGAACGCCTGGGTCAGCACGCCACCGAGCAGCGTGCCCAGCGCCAGGCCCACCGCGCTGGCCATGCTCCAGATCGCAAGTGCACGGTTGCGCACCGGACCTTCCGCATACAACGTGTTGATCAGCGCCAGCGTGGCCGGGAACAGCAATGCCGCGCCGATGCCCTGCGCCGCACGCGCGATGATCAGCAGGGTGGCGTTCGGCGCCAGCGCGCCGAGCAGCGACGCCAGTGCGAACAGCAGCATGCCCAGCCGGTAGAAGCGGCGACGGCCGATCAGGTCGGCGGCACGGCCCCCCAGCAGCAGGCTGCCGCCAAAGGCCACGGTGTAGGCACTGACCACCCATTGCAGCTGCTGTGCGTTGATCTCCAGCGCGCGCCCCATGTCATGCAGGGCGACGAAGATGATGGTGGCGTCCAGGGCGATGATCAGCTGGGCGGTGGCCAGCAGGGCCAGCGCCCAGCGCGGGTACTTGAGGGGAGGCATCGACGGTCCGGTGCTGTGGGGGAGCGCAGTCTCATTGATGCAGAGCTATCAATAAACCCCTTTCCGGCCATATCTGTCATGATTTTCAGCATGAATGGAACCTCGATGGACCTCAATGCCGTGCGCATGCTGGTGCAGGTGGCCGAAGCACGCAGTTTCACCGTCGCCGCCGGGCAGCTGGGCCTGAGCCAGTCAGGCCTGTCGCGCGCGATCAGTCGGCTGGAGGCCACGCTGGGGGTGAAGCTGCTGCAGCGAAACACCCGCAACGTGGCACTGACCCCGGATGGTCGCCAGTTCGTCGATCAGGTCGCGCCCCTGCTGTGCGGTCTCGAAGACGCCGAACGCCAGTTGGCCGACCGTCCGTGCACGCCCTCGGGCACCCTGAAGATCAGTGCGCCCTCGATGTTCGGGCGCAAGGTGCTGGTACCGCTGCTGGGGCCGATGCTGCAGCAGCACCCACAACTGCAGGTGGAAGCCGTGCTCAACGACCGCCTGGTCGATCTGGTCGAGGAAGGCTTCGATGCCGCGCTGCGCACCGGCGTCATCGCCGACCAGCGCATCGTCGCGCGGCCACTGCGGCCGCTGCGCTGGGTGACGGTGGCCAGCCCGGACTACCTCGACCGCTGTGGCGCGCCCGACGATGTGGCCGCCTTGCGGGATCATGCCTGCCTGGCGGTGCGCAACCTGCGCAGTGGCCGGCTAGTGGACTGGCAGTTCCTGCAGGACGGCCAGCTTCACGACTTCACGCCACCGGCGCGGATGGTGTTCGACAGCGGCGATCCGCTGGTGGAAGCGGCGATCGCCGGCATCGGCATCGTGCAGGTGATGGATTTCGCGGTGGCCGACGCCTTGGCCGACGGCCGCCTGCTGCGCGTGCTGCAGCCGTTTGAAGGCCGCAGCCGCGCGCTGTCACTGATCTACCCACCGTCGCGCCAGCATTCGCCGAAGCTGCAGGTACTGGCCGACGCGTTGCTGGCTGGGGACTGGTAGCGCCGACCGCTGGCCGGCGCCTGCAAATCCAGACGTTTCACGTGTGGACTGCGGTAGATCCACGCCATGCGTGGATGGGGTTGGCAGCGTCGGGCCATGCCCGGCGCTACCGGTGCGGCGTTGCCGGCCAGCGGCCGGCACTACCGGTCAGGCGAAGCTATCGGTGGCGCGCACCAGCGCGTCCACGTTCTCGGCCTCGAACGCCGAATGGCCCGAAGCTGGGGTGATTTCCAGCTTCGCCTTCGGCCACACCTTGGTCAGGTCCCAGGCATTGGCCAGCGGGCAGACCACGTCGTAGCGGCCGTGCACGATCACGCCCGGGATGTCGGCGATGCGGTGCGCGTCGCGCAGCAGCTGGTCTTCCACTTCGAAGAAACCGCCGTTGACGAAGTAGTGGTTCTCGATGCGGGCAAACGCCAGCGCGAAATGCGGGTCTTCGTGGCTGTTGATGAAGTCATCGTCCACGTGCAGGAAGCTGGTCGCGCCTTCCCACACCGCCCACGCCTTGGCCGCTTCAAGGCGGGTGGTTTCGTCGTCGCTGGTCAGGCGGCGGTGGAAGGCCGAGATCAGGTCATGACGCTCCACCGACGGGATCGGCTTGAGGTAGTGCTCCCACGCATCCGGGAACAGGCGGTTGGCGCCTTCCTGGTAGAACCATTCCAGCTCCCAGCGACGCAGCATGAAGATGCCGCGCAGGACCAGTTCGGTCACGCGCTGCGGGTGGGTTTCGGCATAGGCCAGGGCCAGGGTCGAGCCCCAGCTGCCACCGAACACCTGCCAGCGATCAACCTTCAGGTGCTCGCGCAGCTTCTCGATATCGGCGACGAGGTCCCAGGTGGTGTTGTCCACCAGATCCGCGTGCGGGGTGGAACGGCCAGCACCGCGCTGGTCGAACAGGATGATGCGGTACTTGGATGGGTCGTGGAACTGGCGCATCTTGTCGCTGCAGCCGCCACCCGGGCCACCATGCAGCATCACCACCGGCTTGCCTTCCGGGTTGCCGCACTGTTCGAAGTACAGCGTGTGGCGGTCGTCGACCTTCAGGGTGCCGACGTCGTAGGGGGTGATGGCGGGGTACAGCGTACGCATGCTTGCAGCTCCAGGGTGATGCCCTGCCGGGGCAGGAGAACCTCCATTCTAGGCCGGACGCCGGCCCAGGGTGATGCGGTCGCGCTGCTCCAGGTCCTGCACGGTCTGCACCTCGGCAAATCCCGTCGCCTCGAACAGTGCCCGGATCGCGGCGCCCTGGTCCCAACCGTGCTCGATCAGCAACCAACCGCCGGGCCGCAGGTGGGCCTGGCCACCCTCGACGATGCGGCGGATGTCATCCAGGCCGTCCATGCCCGAGGCCAGCGCGGTAGACGGTTCGAAGCGCAGGTCGCCCTGTTCCAGGTGCGGGTCGTTGCTGGCGATGTACGGCGGATTGCTGGCGATCAGGTCGAAGCGCACGCCCTGCAGCGGCGCATACCAGTCGTGCCCGCCCTCGGCGAAACGGACGTTGTCCAGTTCATGGCGGGCGGCATTGCGCGCGGCCACGGCCAGCGCGCCCGGGCTGGCATCGGTGGCCAGCACCTGTGCCCGGGGCCGTTCGCTGGCCAGTGCCAGTGCGATCGCACCGCTGCCGGTACCGAGGTCGGCCAGCTGCAACGCCTGGTCCGGCGGCAGTCGCTCCAGCGCCAACTCGACCAGCAGCTCGGTTTCCGGGCGCGGGATCAGCGTGGCCGGGTCGACCTCCAGGTCCAGCGTCCAGAAACCGCGGCGCCCGGTCAGGTAGGCAACCGGCTCACCGGCCACACGGCGAGCCAGCAAGGCTTCGAAGGCGGCCTGGTCATTGGCGGCCAGCGGATCGGTGGCATGGGCGAACAGCCAGCTGCGCGGGCGGTCCAGTACATGCAGCAGCAGAAGTTCGGCTTCGTGGCGGGCGTCGACACCGCCCAAGCGGGCACTGGCGTCGGCTACGACCTGACGCAGAGTGGGTTCGGGTTGGAAAGACATGTCTCAATTGTAGAGCCGAGCCGATGCTCGGCTGCTGCTGGAACAGCCGAGCATCGGCTCGGCTCTACAGATCCACCGTCGAGCATGGCTCGACGCTACAAAAAAGCTGGAATCCGTTCAGGTTTCGCCAGAGGGTATAAGGAGGGGCTATCAGCCCTCTTCACACATCCCGGGCAATTTTCCTTGCCACACAAGCAGTTGCAGGATGGGAGCGGCATGGTTCAGTGCTGGCTCACGGCCTTTTGATAGACTACATCTATCAAATAGATGCAATCAATGGATTGTTCTTATCGCGAGCGAATGGGTAACCTAGCTCCTGTCGATTCACCCACTCCCCTTCACCAGAGGAAAAATGATGTCCCTCATCAATACCCAGATCCAGCCGTTCGAAGCCAACGCCTACCACAACGGCGAGTTCATCAAGGTTTCCGACGCCAGCCTGAAGGGCCAGTGGTCCGTCCTGATCTTCATGCCGGCCGCCTTCACCTTCAACTGCCCGACCGAGATCGAAGACGCCGCTGACCACTACGCCGAGTTCAAGAAGGCCGGCGCCGAGGTCTACATCGTCACCACCGACACCCACTTCTCGCACAAGGTGTGGCACGAAACCTCGCCGGCCGTCGGCAAGGCCCAGTTCCCGCTGGTCGGCGACCCGACCCACCAGCTGACCAACGCCTTCGGCGTGCACATTCCGGAAGAAGGCCTGGCCCTGCGCGGCACCTTCATCATCAACCCGGAAGGCGTGATCAAGACCCTGGAGATCCACTCCAACGAGATCGCCCGTGACGTGTCCGAGACCCTGCGCAAGCTGAAGGCTGCCCAGTTCACCGCCGCCAACCCGAACCAGGTCTGCCCGGCCAAGTGGAAGGAAGGCGAGAAGACCCTGACCCCGTCGCTGGACCTGGTCGGCAAGATCTAAGGCAGTACCGGCCTGCCGTGGCCCCACGCCACGGCGCGCCCTTCATCCCCGTGCCGGTCCCCCCGCCGGCGTGGGGGTGAACCCAAGACAGCCAACGCGCGCCAGCTTTGGCCAGCCAGCCCCTTCCACGGTCGCTGTCTTGGGTTCACCCCTACCCCCTGCTGGTCCGCTACCTTCTACAGCGGTGCCACGCCCCCTGTTTGCCTGAAGCCAGGAGATGACCCGATGTTGGACGCCAACCTGCAGTCGCAGCTGAAGACCTATCTGGAGCGCGTGACCCGCCCGATCCAGATCACCGCGCACGCCGACGACGGCGCCAAGTCGCAGGAAATGCTGGAACTGCTGCAGACCCTGGAAAGCCTGTCGGACAAGATCACGCTGCAGGTCCTGCGCGATGGCCAGGGCCGCGTGCCGTCCTTCGACCTGGGCACGCCGGGCCAGGACATCCACCTGACCTTCGCCGGCCTGCCGATGGGCCACGAGTTCACCTCGCTGGTGCTCGCCCTGCTGCAGGTCGGCGGCCACCCCTCCAAGGCCACCGCCGAGCTGATCGAGCAGGTGCAGAACCTGGAAGGCGAGTACAGGTTCGAAACCTACTTCTCGCTGTCCTGCCAGAACTGCCCGGACGTGGTGCAGGCGCTGAACCTGGCCGCGGTGCTCAACCCGCGCATCCAGCACGTGGCCATCGATGGCGCCCTGTTCCAGGACGAAGTCGAGAAGCGCGAGATCATGTCGGTGCCGACCGTGTACCTCAACGGTGAAGTGTTCGACCAGGGCCGCATGACCCTGGAGCAGATCGTGGCCAAGCTGGACACCAATGCCAGCAAGCGCGATGCCGAGAAGATCGCCGCCAAGGACGCCTTCGACGTGCTGGTGGTGGGCGGTGGCCCGGCCGGTGCTGCAGCGGCGATCTACGCCGCGCGCAAGGGCATCCGTACCGGCATCGCCGCCGAGCGTTTCGGTGGCCAGGTGCTGGACACGATGGCCATCGAGAACTTCATCTCGGTGAAGGAGACCGAAGGCCCGAAGCTGGCCACGGCGCTGGAGCAGCACGTGCGCGAGTACGAGGTGGACATCATGAACCTGCAGCGCGCCAGTGCGCTGGTGCCGGCCGGCGAAGACGGCCTGGTGCAGGTGCAGCTGGAGAACGGCGCGGTGCTGAAGTCGCGTTCGGTGATCCTGTCCACCGGCGCGCGCTGGCGGCAGATGAACGTGCCGGGCGAGGACCAGTACCGCAACAAGGGCGTGGCCTACTGCCCGCACTGCGATGGTCCACTGTTCAAGGGCAAGCGCGTGGCGGTGATCGGCGGCGGCAACTCCGGTGTGGAAGCGGCCATCGACCTGGCCGGCATCGTGTCGCATGTAACCCTGCTGGAGTTCGATTCCAGCCTGCGTGCCGACGAAGTGCTGCAGAAGAAGCTGCGCAGCCTGGGCAACGTCACCGTGCTGACCAGCGCACAGACCACCGAAGTGCTCGGCGACGGCAGCAAGGTCACCGGCCTGGTCTACAAGGACCGCATCGGCGGCGATGCCCACCGCGTCGAGCTGGAAGGCATCTTCGTGCAGATCGGCCTGCTGCCCAACACCGAGTGGCTGAAGGATGTGGTGGCGCTGTCGCCGCGCGGCGAGATCGTCATCGACGACCGCGGCCAGACCAACCTGCCGGGTGTGTTTGCTGCTGGCGATTGCACGACGGTGCCCTACAAGCAGATCATCATCGCCATGGGCGCCGGCTCGACCGCCGCACTGAGTGCGTTCGACCACCTGATCCGCTCGTCGGTGAGCAACAGCAGCGGTGCCGTTGCTGAAGCGGCCTGATCCACCGTTCCCAGATCACCGGGAACATTGTCTGCCTGTCGGGTAACCACGCCGTCAGCCGGTCCGTTACCCCTGGGGTGTAAGGATGAACCTACGTGATCTGAAGTACCTGGTAGCCCTGGCCGACCACAAGCATTTCGGCCGGGCTGCCGCGTCCTGCTTTGTCAGCCAGCCGACGTTGTCCACGCAGATCCGCAAGCTGGAGGAAGAGCTCGGCCTGCCGCTGGTGGAACGCGCACCGCGCAAGGTGATGCTGACCCCGGCCGGCCAGGAAGCAGCCGCACGGGCGCGGGTGATCGTGTCCGAAGTGGAACAGCTGAAGGAAGCGGCGCGACGCAGCCGCGATCCGGAAGCCGGTACGGTGCGCCTGGGGATCTTCCCGACCCTCGGCCCGTACCTGCTGCCGCATGTGATCCCGCGCATCCGCGAGCGCTTCCCGGAGCTGGAACTGCTGCTGGTCGAGGAAAAGAGCGATGTGCTGCTGGACCGCCTGCGCGAAGGCAAGCTCGACGCTGCATTGCTGGCGCTGCCGGTGATCGACGAACAGCTGCATGCCGAGTTCCTGTTCGAGGAACCGTTCCTGCTGGCCGTCTCCGGTCGCCACCCGCTGGCACGTCGCGAGCACCTGGACGTGCAGGAACTGGCCACGCAGAAGCTGCTGCTGCTGGAGGACGGCCATTGCCTGCGCGACCAGGCGCTGGAAGTCTGCCGCCTGTTCGGCGCCAACGAGAAGTCCGAGTTCCGCGCCACCAGCCTGGAAACGCTGCGGCAGATGGTCGCCGCCGACGTCGGCATCACCCTGCTGCCGAGTCTGTCGGTGCAGCCGCCAGTGCCGCGCTCGAACAACATCCGCCTGCTCGACTTCACCGGCGAAGGCCGTCCCAGCCGCCGCATCGCCATGATCTGGCGCCGCAGCTCGGCCATGAACGACTTCCTGATGGACCTGGCCGACCAGTTCAAGCGCCTGCCGCAGGCGCTGTTCACGCTGGAGGCGCTCGATGCCGGCAGCGATGCACCGGCCCTGCCCGGCCCGGCGCTGAACGGCTGAACCCCTGCAGCACCGGCCCGGAATCGGCAGGAGTCGATTCCGGCCGCATTTGTCCCCACAATACAGACAGGCGGCGCCAGCAGGTGCCGCCTTTTGCATGGCTTTCAACCAAGGAGCGTCACCATGAACACCGCCAGCGGCCTGCCGCCGTCGATCACCGTTTCTACCTTCGACATGGACCGCCTGGACGCCATGCTCGAATCTCCCGCGCTGAGCCAGACGCCTGCCGCGCTCGCGCTTGCTGAAGAACTCAACCGGGCCACCGTGCTGGCACCGGACCAGATTCCCGAAGGCATCGTCATGATGCATTCGCGCGTGGAGTGCGAAGATGAAGTGTCGGGCGAAAAGCACGTCCTGACCCTGGTCTTCCCCCGCGAAGCCAACGTCGATGAAGGCAAGGTTTCCGTGCTGGCCCCGGTCGGCAGTGCCCTGCTCGGCCTTTCGATCGGCCAGAGCATCGACTGGACCGCGCCCGGCGGCCGCAAGCTGCGCCTGCGCGTGACCGCGGTCCACAACGACCGCCCCTGATTACCGCTGCGCACCGCGCGCGATTCGATCCCCCTGTCCCAGGAGCCGTAATGAGTACCCCGTCCAAACTGTCCCAGCTGCGCGAACTGTCCGTGGTTGTTGCCGATACCGGTGACTACGAGGCGATCAAGCGCCTGCAGCCGGTGGACTGCACCACCAACCCGACCCTGGTGAAGAAGGCGCTGGACCTGCCGGTCTACGCCGAGCTGATCGAACGCGAACTGGCCTGGGGCCGCCAGCAGACGGGCGACCGCGAAGCCGTGGTGCACGCCGTGGCCGACCGCCTGACCATCGGCGTCGGCGCGCTGCTGAGCACGCTGGTGCCGGGCCGGGTGTCCACCGAGGTGGATGCCGACCTGGCTCACGACACCGCTGCCACCGTGGCCAAGGCCCGCCAGTTCATCCAGATGTACGCCGACGCCGGCGTGCCGCGCGAGAAGATCCTGATCAAGATCGCCGCGACCTGGGAAGGCGTGGAAGCCGCGCGCATCCTGCAGGCCGAGGGCATCGACTGCAACCTGACGCTGATCTTCAACCCGACCCAGGCGCTGGCCTGCAGCGAAGCCGGGGCGTTCCTGATCTCGCCGTTCGTCGGCCGCATCCTGGACTGGTACGTGGCCAACGGCCAGGCCCCGGCCACCATCGATGAAGACCCGGGCGTGAAGTTCGTGCGCGGCGTGTATGCCGAATTCAAGCGTCGCGGTTCGCCGACAGTGGTGATGGGCGCCTCGTTCCGTTCGACCGCGCAGATCGAAGCACTGGCCGGCTGCGACCGCCTGACGATTTCGCCGGACCTGCTGGAAAAGCTGGACGCCGACCACGGCGAGCTGCCGCGCAAGCTGGTGGCCGGCGCCGCCGTTGGCACGGCGGTGACACCGATCGATGCGGCGAAGTTCGCGGCGGATCTGGCGGCCGATCCGATGGCGACCGAGAAGCTGGCGACCGGCATCGATGCGTTTGCCAAGGATCTGGAAGCGCTGCGCGAGCGGATCCGCGCGGCACTGTGAGGATTCCGGCCAACGGCTGAGCCCCTCGTGGCGGGGGGCTCAGAGCAAAAGCCGTGCTGGGTCGGGCGGGTTGGGTTCGCGGGAGACGCCGTGAATCCATCCCTGGAGGCTTGGCCGCCGCTTGCTCGTGTGCGCTGTCCTGCGCACACGGCAAGACCGGGGTTGGGCGTCCTGCCCAACCCGCCCGAGGCATGCCTCGGGCCCATGCGGCTCACGCCCCTGCACGGCCTACCCACCCCGCCTTCGACAGTTTCCTGCGGCCGCCCGCCACGGAAGAAGGAAAGAAGAGCAACAGCGGGTCGCGCGCTTCGCTTGCTTGGAGCGGAGCATGGCTCCGCTCTACAGAAAGCACTGCAGGATCAAACAAAAAGGACGCGGCAAACGCCGCGTCCTTTTTGTTTTTCTTCAGTTCGTCAGTAACCCATGCTCTTGCCCACCGTCACCGGGAAACTGTCGAAGGTGGGACGGGGGCGGCTGGCAGGACCGTTGGCGCCATGGATGGCGCCATCGAGCCCCCATGGACGGGTTTACGGCGTGTCCTGCCAGCCGCCCCCGTCCCGCCCAACCATCAGCAACCCAGAGCCGCTTTGGCTGTTGATGTTGATGTTGACGTTGCCCGCCGCAGGCGGACCACCGCGCGTCAGCGCGGCGCCTCCACATCCACCCCGATCGGGCAGCTCACGCCGGTGCCGCCGATGCCGCAGTAGCCGTTCGGATTCTTCGCCAGGTACTGCTGGTGGTAGTCCTCGGCGTAGTAGTACGCCGGTGCCGGGTACACGATCTCGGTGGTGATCGGGCCGTAGCCGGCCGCAGCCAGCTGCGCCTGGTAGGCCTCGCGGCTGGCCAGCGCGGCCTTGTACTGGGCCTCGTCGGTGGCATGGATCGCCGAGCGGTACTGGGTGCCGGTGTCGTTGCCCTGACGCATGCCCTGGGTTGGATCGTGGCTTTCCCAGAACAGCTGCAGCAGCCGCTCCAGGCTCACCACCGCCGGGTCGAACACCACCTGTACCACTTCGGTGTGGCCGGTCAGGCCCGAGCAGACCTCTTCATAGGTCGGGTTCGGCGTGATGCCGCCTGCATAGCCGACCGACGTGCTGTACACGCCCGGCTCGGTCCAGAACTTGCGCTCGGCGCCCCAGAAACAGCCCAGCGCAAAGCGGATCTGCTGCAGGCCGGCGAAACGGTCCTTCAGCGGATGGCTGTTCACGAAGTGCTGGTTGCTGTGCAGCGGCAGTGGTTGGTCACGCCCCGGTAGCGCCTCTTCCGGGCGCGGCAGGCGCTGCTTGAAGGCGCCGATGCCGAGGATGCCCTGGCCAATTCCCAACATGATGCGCTCCTACGCCGGAAGGCCGGCAATGTCGTCTGCATCGGAAATGGGGTCGGACGGGGCCTGGCCCAAGTCCAGCGCCGCTACGATGTCCTCGGCCTGCGGCCGCGCCGCATCGGGGATGCCGACCCGCAACACGCCAAACAGCGGCAGCTCGCCCATCCCGCCCAGCAACTGCTCTCCGAACACGAACGCGGGGATACCGGCGTCTTCCAGGGCGTGCTTGACCAGATGGGCGTCGAACAGGTTGTCGGCCTTGTACACGATGTGCATGTGGCGGCTCCTCGGGGCAAGGGTCCAGCATACGCCTGGGGGCTGAATGGTGGAGAGGGCGGGACCCGAGAGTTGCCGGCCAGCGGCCGGCACTACCGGAAGACGCCGGGTAGTGCCGGCCGCTGGCCGGCAACCCCGGCAGTTCTGCCCGGTACGCGCTAGACTGTTGGTCTTTCTGCCTTTCTTTTCGCCGACTCATGTCCGAGCACACCCCTGCCAGCCCCGAGACCCCCGCCGACAGCCACGAGAAGCGCGATTTCATCCGCCAGATCGTGCGCGAGGACCTGGCCAGCGGAAAGCACCAGGCGATCAAGACCCGCTTCCCGCCGGAGCCGAACGGCTACCTGCACATCGGTCATGCCAAGTCGATCTGCCTGAACTTCGGCATCGCCGGCGAGTTCAGCGGCGTCTGCAACCTGCGCTTCGACGACACCAACCCGGCCAAGGAAGATCCGGAATACGTGGCCGCGATCCAGGACGACGTGCGCTGGCTGGGCTTTGAGTGGAACGAACTGCGCCACGCCTCGGACTACTTCCAGGCCTACTACCTGGCCGCCGAGAAGCTGATCGAACAGGGCAAGGCCTATGTCTGCGACCTGTCGGCCGAAGAAGTGCGCGCCTACCGCGGCACCCTGACCGAGCCGGGTCGCCCGTCGCCGTGGCGCGACCGCAGCGTCGAGGAAAACCTCGACCTGTTCCGCCGCATGCGCGCCGGTGAATTCCCGGATGGCGCGCGCACCCTGCGCGCGAAGATCGACATGGCCAGCGGCAACATCAACCTGCGCGATCCTGCGCTGTACCGCATCAAGCACGTCGAGCACCAGAACACCGGCAACGCGTGGCCAATCTACCCGATGTACGACTTCGCCCATGCGCTGGGTGATTCGATCGAGGGCATCACCCACTCGCTGTGCACGCTGGAATTCGAAGACCACCGCCCGCTGTACGACTGGTGCGTGGACAACGTCGATTTCGCCCATGACGACGCGCTGACCCAGCCGCTGGTCGATGCCGGGCTGCCACGCGAAGCGGCCAAGCCGCGCCAGATCGAGTTCTCGCGCCTGAACATCAACTACACGGTGATGAGCAAGCGCAAGCTGATGGCGCTGGTCACCGAACAGCTCGTGGATGGCTGGGAAGACCCGCGCATGCCGACCCTGCAGGGCCTGCGCCGCCGTGGCTACACCCCGGCCGCGATGCGCCTGTTCGCCGAGCGCGTGGGCATCAGCAAGCAGAATTCGCTGATCGACTTCAGCGTGCTGGAAGGCGCACTGCGCGAGGACCTCGACAGCGCCGCACCACGCCGCATGGCGGTGGTCGATCCGGTCAAGCTGGTGCTGACCAACCTTCCGGAAGGCCACGAAGAACTGCTGACCTTCAGCAACCACCCGAAGGACGAGAGCTTCGGCAGCCGCGAAGTTCCGTTCGCCCGCGAAGTGTGGATCGATCGCGAGGACTTCGCCGAAGTGCCGCCGAAGGGCTGGAAGCGCCTGGTGCCGGGCGGCGAAGTGCGCCTGCGTGGCGCCGGCATCATCCGCTGCGACGAAGTGATCAAGGATGCCGACGGCACCATCATCGAACTGCGCGGCTGGCTCGATCCGGAATCGCGTCCGGGCATGGAAGGCGCCAACCGCAAGGTCAAGGGCACCATCCACTGGGTCAGCGCCGTGCACGGCGTGCCGGCCGAGATCCGCCTGTACGACCGCCTGTTCTCGGTGCCGAACCCGGATGACGAATCGGAAGGCAAGACCTACCGCGACTACCTGAACCCGGAATCGCGCCGTACCGTCACCGGCTATGTCGAGCCGGCCGCAGCCAGCGCCGCACCGGAGCAGTCGTTCCAGTTCGAGCGCACCGGCTATTTCGTCGCCGACCGCCGCGATCACACCGAAGCCAAGCCGGTGTTCAACCGCAGCGTGACCCTGCGCGACACCTGGTCGGCCTGAGGACCTGCGCGGGCGCCGGGATGGCGCCCGCACACCCCCGACGATGATCACCGCCCTGTCCGCCCTGCTCTGGTTCATCTCGCAGCATCCGCTGCTGACGTTCTTTGCAGCAATGGTGCTGGCCGGGCTGGTCTCGTGGTGGCGGCGCTCGCCGATCTACGCCATCGTGGTGTTTCCGCTGGCGATGCTCAACATCTTCCTCGGCAGCTTCCTCAACGCCACTTTCCTCAATGCGGTGGGCGAGCGCGGTGAAGCCGTGATCGTGAAGGCCGAGGAAACCAATTCCACGCTCAACGAACAGTACATCTGGCGTTACGAAGCGGTGTTGCGCACCGCCGAGGACCGCGACGTGGAGGTGGTGTTCCATACCAACACCGCCTCGCTGTGGCCGCTGGAGAACGCCATCCGTATCCCTGCGCAGGACCAGCCGTTCGTCGTGAAGTACACGCCGGGCTTCCCACGCAACTTCGTCATCCTCACCAACGAATCGCCGCACGGCATCGCGCAAGCCCGTGCCAGCGCGCGCGAGCGGGTGGAGGTGGCGGCGCGCAAGCTGCACTTCAGCCCGGGCAATGCCGGTTTCCGCGCGGACTATCGCCGCGAGCTGGAAAGCTGGCTGCGCGACCACGGCAACGACCCGCAGCAGCAGTCCGACGCGCAGCGCTATCGCGCCGAACTTGACGCGCTCGACCGCTAGCACCAGGCCCGGCCTGGATGCTCCACCCGATCCATCCACAGGCCCGACATGACCACGACGTCCACCGCCCTCCTCCCACTGCTGCAGCAGGCGCTGCAGGACGCCAGCGTCGCCAGCCGCATCGACGGCAACGCGCTGCTGCTGGACAGCGGACTGCGCCTGACCCCGCATGCGATGGCCGCATACGCGCGCGACAACGGCGGCTGGCAGACCTCCACCGTCATCGAAAGCCAGCATCCGCTGCTGTTCGCTGACGGCCTGTTCGAGTACCAGCACGCCAACGGTGCCGATGAACAGGCATCGCTGCTGGCCGGCTTCCAGGCCTGGGCACGGGTGGACCTGCTGACCCTGCAGACCGCGATCGGCGCCGAAGACGCACAGGGCCTGCCGATGATGGGCCTGACCTATCCGGCCGGCGATGACGGCCAGGAACACGAACGCACCGTGGTGCTGGGTCCGCTGGCGCATTACCGCGAGCACGAGGTGGACGCCAGCACCTGCAGCGAGGACGACCATGGGTCCTGTCCGTGCTGCCTGTTCACCAGGAGCATGGACGCCTTCGACGAACTGCTGAAAGCGCGCCCATTCCTGGCCATCCGCCTGTTCGCCTCGCGCGATGCCGATGGCCTGTGCGAGGCCGATTGCCGGGTCAATGGCCACGACTTCGCCGCTGCCCTGCCATTGCTGCGCGCGTATGCCGCCAGCTGGCCGCAGGCCGGGCTGGAGTTCCGCAAGCAGTACGTGGTGATCCGCACCGGCTCGCCCGGCTGACCCACCGCCACACCCGATACAGGCCGGTGCGGCTACACTGCGCGCCGGTTTCCCAAGCAACCGCACCTTCTTCCATTCCCTACGAGGCACCCCCGCGATGCTGTACGCGCAAGTCCACCTGACCCTTCCCGCCTGGATCCACGACCAGATCGACCTGGATCGTCGATATCCGGGCGATGAGGCCAAGGTCGCGCTGGCGATCGAGCTGTCGCGGTTGAACGTCGAGCACGCCAGTGGCGGCCCGTTCGGCGCCGTGGTGTTCGGCCCGGATGACAAGGTGATCGCCGCCGGCGTGAACCGGGTGATGCCGCACGCCACTTCGCTGGCGCATGCCGAGAACATGGCCTACATGCTGGCCCAGCAGCGCCTGCAGACCCCGCGCCTGAACGCGGTGCTGTCGCCGGTCACCCTGGCCACCAGTTCGCAGCCATGCTGCCAGTGCTACGGCGCCACCGTATGGGCGGGCATCGACCGCCTGCTGATCGGTGCCAGTGCAGCCGACGTCGAAGAACTGACCCCGTTCGACGAAGGCCCGCTGCCGGCCGACTGGGTCGGCGAGCTCAACAAGCGTGGCATCGAAGTGGTGCAGGGCCTGAACCGCGACGCCGCGCGCAGCGTGCTGCGTGCCTATGGGGAAAGCGATGGCGCCCGTTACTGAAACCGGCATCGGCCTGCTGTGCCTGTGCCGGCAGGGTTTCGAGCCCGAGCTGGCCGGCGAACTGCAGTTCCGTGCCGGCGAAGCCGGTTTCGCCGGTTATGCGCGCACCCAGCGCAATGACGGCTACGTGCTGTTCATGTGCGACGAGGCCGCGGCGCTGGCACCGCGCCTGCGCTGGCGCGAACTGATCTTCGCGCGGCAGAAGCTGGTTGTGCTCGCTGAGCTGCCACAGCTGGATCCGGCCGACCGCATCACGCCGATGCTGGAGGTGCTGGCCGATGCGCCGCGCTTCGGCGACCTGTGGGTGGAGCATCCCGATTCCGACGCTGGCAAGCCGTTGTCCGGGCTGGCGCGTGCCTTCTGCAACGCGCTGCGCCCGGCGCTGCGCAAGGCCGGCAAGCTCAGCGACAAGCCGAACACCCGCCTGCCGCGCCTGCATGTGGTGTTCGTCGATGGTACCCACGCCTTCGTCTGCGTGGCCGACCCGGCCGACAGCGCGCCGTGGGCACTGGGCATTCCGCGCCTGAAGCTGCTGCCCGAAGCGCCTTCGCGTTCGGCGCTGAAGCTGGACGAAGCGCTGCTGACCCTGCTGACGCCGGAAGAACGCGAGACGCTGGCCAAGCCCGGCATGCGCGCGGCCGACCTTGGCGCCGCCCCAGGTGGCTGGACCTGGGTGCTCACCCGGCAGCACATGCACGTGCTGAGCATCGACAATGGCCCGCTGCGCCAGCACGTGCTGGACACCGGCCTGGTCGAGCACCTGCGCGCCGATGGCTTCCACTGGCATCCGGAACAACCGTTGGACTGGATGGTCTGCGACATGGTCGAGCAGCCGCGCCGCGTCGCCGAACGCATGGCCACCTGGTTCCGCGAGGGCTGGTGCAGGCATGCGATCTTCAATCTGAAGCTGCCGATGAAGAAGCGCTGGGACGAGACCCGGCTGTGCCTGGACCTGTTCCAGGACCAGGCCGGCAAGCCGCTGGAGGTGCGCGCCAAGCAGCTCTATCACGATCGTGAAGAGATCACCGTGCTGGCCTCGCCGCTGCGCTGATCCGTCATCGGCGGCACAGGTTGCCGGGAGTACGCTCCCGGTACCCTCTGGCAAGGAGCCTGTCATGAACCTTCCCCGTTCCGCCGTGCTGGTGGCCACCCTGCTGGCTTCGGTACCGGCGATGGCCCAGCATGGTCCGTCCACCCCTGCGCAGAGCCAGCCGCTGGGCCCGACCGGCGGCGCCATCCGTCAGCAGCCCCTGGATGCCGGCCGCGTCACCGGCAGCGTCGATATTCCGCAGCCGGCCGGCGAGGCACAGGTGACCGTGCGCTCGCTGGAACCCAGCAGCGTGGTTGGCCAGTACCGCATCCGCTTCAGCGACCTTGACGTGAATGGCGACGGTTTCATCAGCCGCGAGGAAGCACAGGCCAACCCGGCGCTGGCCGATGAGTTCAATGCGTTGGACGTGAAGCGTCGCGGCAAGCTGGATCGTGCAGACCTGGCCGGTTGGCTGGTGGATTGAAAAAGGGGACGGAGGGGATTAAGTCGTATGTGCACATACGACTTAATCCCCTCCGTCCCCTTTTTTGATCACCGACGGCGCGCGCACGATCCGCTATCGGTAGGTGCCAAAGCGGCGTCCCGTGGTTGGTAACACGCCAGCGACGCCCGTCGCGTCGTGCGGTCTGAATTCCGGTCAGACGCCGGCGGCGCGCTTCCAGAACGCCTGCACCAGCGGCGGCCATCGGCCGACGCAGCCCAGCGCACGGCCCCGGGCCAGGGTCAGGTGCATTTCGTCGTTGGAGAACAGGCGGTTGATCGCATCGAAGCTGTAGGCGGCGATGTGGTTGTCGCTCCGCCGTTCACGTGCCCAGCGCTGCAGGCGCTGCGGCGACAGCCGCGGTTGGCCGCGGCGCTCTGCCGAGGGTGCCAGCCACTGCTGCAGGGCGGCGACATCACGCAGCCCCAGGTTCACGCCCTGCCCGGCCAGCGGATGCACCACATGCGCCGCGTCACCCAACGCCAGCACACGACCGGCCACGTAGTGACGGGCCAGCTGGCGGCGCAGCGGGAATGCCGCACGCGATGAGGCCAACCGCAGCTCACCCAGGCGTGCCGCGAAGGCGCGGGTCAGTTCGCGGTTGAAGCTGTCCTCGTCCAGCGCCAGAACACGCGCCGCCTCGTCCTCGGGCAGGGTCCAGACGATCGAGCTGCGGCGTTCGGCCACCGGCAACAACGCCAGCGGCCCGCTTGGCAGAAAGCGCTGCCAGGCCGTGGCCTGGTTGGGAAGATCGCTGTCCACGTAGGCCACCACGCCACGCTGGTGGTAGTCATGGCGTTCCACCTCGATCCCGGCCAGCTGGCGGAGGGTCGATTCGGCGCCGTCGGCGGCCACCGCCAACGCCGCTTCCAGGCGACGCCCGTCATCCAGGCGCAGGCGCACGCCGTCCTCGTCCTGCTCCAGCGCGTCCACCCGTGCCGGGCAGTGCAGCTGCACACCCGCCGCCGGCAGCGCCGACCACAGGCGGTCCTGCAGCAGCCCGTTCTCGACGATGTAGCCCAGTTCGCGACGGCCGAAGCGATCGGCGTCGAACAGCAGATCCTCGCCACCGGCAGCGTCCCACACCTGCATGCGCCGGTAGGGCCATGCACGGGCCTGCGCGATCGCCGGCCACACACCAAGACGATTCAGCAGCTGTACGTTGTCGGCAGCGAAGGCGAACACGCGCAGGTCCGGCTGTGCGGCCTGCCACGGCGCCGGTTCGCGACCTTCCACCAGCGCCACCGACAGGCCAGCATCAGCCAGCGCCAGCGCACACGCGGCACCGACCACGCCACCGCCGATGATGGCCACATCAAGACGCGCGCGCCGGCTCATGCCGCTTCTCCACGGCACAGCCGCGGCACCTCGCCGCGGAAGCCCATCGCACCACCGACCAGCATCGATTGCACCGAGGCGCGCTGCGCGGCCACCAGGCCGAGGCTGCGCAGCGGCCGCATCAACGGCGCCGGATTGCTGGTCAGGCGCGCAAGCCCGCCGGAGAACGCCACCGTCTGCCGGCGGTCCTCTTCGCGGCGCGCGACATAGGCCTGCAGCAGTGCATCGCTGCCGGCATCCTCATGCGCATCCTCCAGCAGTTCAGCCAGGGTCAGCGCATCGCGCAGGCCCAGGTTGAAGCCCTGCGCCCCCAGCGGATGGATGGTCTGCGCGGCATTGCCGAGCAGCACCGCGCGCTCTCCGGCCAACGCGCGCGCCAGCACCTGGATGAGCGGATAAGCACTGCGCGGGCCGGATTCGAGCAGCCGGCCGGCGCGCCAGCCGATCGCGTTCTGCAGGCGTTGCAGCCAAGCCGCATCGTCCAGCGCCATCACCGCATCGGCCTGGTCGCGCGCAACACCGTGCACGGTGCCGAAGTGGCGATCACCACGCGGCAGCAGGGCGGTCGGGCCGGTATCGGTGAAGCGCTCCCAGGCGGTGCCGTCCGGCGCGCGCTGGCTGCGCACGCGGGCCACGAACAGGGTCTGCTGGAAATCATGGCGGTCGACCTCGATGCCGAGCGCGCCGCGCACGCCACTGGTCGTGCCATCGGCCCCCACCACCAGCCGGGCCTGCAGCACGCGTTCGCCGGTCTCGTCGGCCACCCGCACCTGGCGGTAGCCATCGACCACCTCGCCCAGGCCCAGGAAGCGCATGGGCCGGTAGCGCCGCAGCCGCGGCAGCTCCTGCAGGCGCGCTTCCAGCGCCTGGCCGAAGTCCCGCGCCACCACCACCTGGCCGAACCACGGCCGGTCGTAGTCGGAAGCCTCCAGCTGCACGCGGCCGAAATCGCCGGCGCGGCTGACGTGGATGCGGCGGATCGGGCCCGGCGCCATCGCCAGCTTCTGCATGACCCCCAGCGCGGTCAGCGCATTGACCGTGGCAGCGGCAAAACTGAGGTTGCGCTGGTCGAATACCGCCGGCAGCTCGCCGGCCGGGCTGGCCTCGAGCAGGCCCACATCGCGGCCCAGGCGGTCCAGGGCGATGGCCAGGCTGGCACCGACCAGGCCACCACCGACGATCAGCACGTCATGTCGTTCACTCATGATGTTCATGATACGCGCTCGCCCTGCCCGAACACCCAACATCACCCGACCTGCGCCAACCGGCGCGGCGGGCTAGAATGAAACCTGAATCCGCTCCGGGCCCGCTGCCATGTCCGCCACCGCCAACCGCGCCTTCGTCCTGTCCGTCCTTGTGCTGTTGCTGGCGGCGACCCGGGTCAACCACTTCGCGGCGATCCCCGATGCCTCCTGGGCGGTGTTCTTCATCGGTGGCTTCTACCTGGCCACGTGGACACGCTGGGCGTTTCCGCTGTTGATGGTGTTCGCCGTGCTGGTGGACTGGATCGTGATCCGCAGCAGCGGCCTGGATTTCTGGCAGCACTACTGCGTGTCGCCGGGTTACTGGCTGCTGCTGCCGGCATACTTCTCGCTGTGGGCCGGCGGCATGCTGCTGGGCCGCAACTACCAGGGCGCACGCTGGCCGGTGCTGGCCAAGGGTACGCTGCTGCTGGTGGCCTCGGTGGCGGTCTGCCACCTGCTGGCGCAGGGCGGTTTCTACTGGACCACCCGCAACGTGGCCGAGCCGACGCTGGCCGGCTGGGCGCAGAACTACGCACAATGGTTCGGCCCCTACCTGCGCACCACCGCGATCTACGTGGCGCTGGCGGCGGCATTGCAGCTGGCCGTGGAGCAGGTACTGAAGCTCCAGCAGGCCCGCCGCGACATCCGGCACTGAGCCGCGCCATGGGTCATCGCCTCTCGCGCATCTATACCCGCACCGGCGACGACGGCAGTACCGGCCTCGGCGACGGCCAGCGCGTCGGCAAGGACGACGCCCGGGTGGCGTCCTACGGCACCGTCGATGAAGCCAACGCTGCGCTTGGCCTGCTGCTTGCCACCGCGCTGCCCGAGGATGTCCGCGCGCTGGTGGTGCATCTGCAGCACCAACTGTTCGACCTGGGTGCCGAGCTGTGCATCCCCGGCCACGCCGCCATCCACGCCGCCGATGTCTCGGCACTGGAACAGCAGCTGGACCACTACAACGCCAACCTGCCGATGTTGAAGGAGTTCATCCTGCCGGCCGGTGGCGAGGCCGCCGCACGCTGCCACCTGGCCCGCACCATCGTCCGCCGCGCCGAGCGCGAGACGGTCACCCTGGCCCGCCACGAAGCCGTGCGCAGCGAGGCGTTGCAGTACCTCAACCGGCTGTCGGACCTGTTGTTCGTGCTGTCCCGCGTACTGGCCCGCGCCGACGGCCATGGCGAAGCGCTGTGGCAGCCACAGCAGCGCCAGCGCTGAGTCGGCACGATGCTGGTCTTCACCCATCCGTCCTGCCTGCTGCATGACCCCGGCCCTGGCCATCCGGAGTGCCCGCAACGCCTGCAGCAAGTACTCGATGCCCTGCACGCCGCGTTCCCCGGCCAGCTCGACTGGCGCGAGGCGCCGCCGGCCAAGTTCGGCGAACTGACCCGGGTCCACGACAGTGCCCTGCTCGACTTCGTGCTGCAGCCGCAGAGCGCGCCGCTGCGCCAGCTGGACATGGACACCTGGACCTCGCCGGGCTCGGCCAGTGCCGCCGTGCACGCCGCCGGCGCCGGGGTGGCCGCGGTCGATGCAGTGATGCTGGGCGAGGATCCGCTGGCGTTCTGCGCGGTGCGGCCCCCGGGCCACCACGCCACCAGCAGCACCGCGATGGGCTTCTGCCTGCTCAACAACATTGCCATTGCCGCAGCCCATGCCCGCGACCGCCATGGGCTGGAGCGGATCGCGGTGGTCGATTTCGATGTCCACCATGGCAACGGCACCCAGGACATCTTCCAGCACGACGCCCGGGTCTCGTACTACAGCACCCACCAGGCCGGCCTGTTCCCCAATTCCGGCCTGCGCCGCGACCGCGGTGCCGGCAACCTGATGAACATCCTGCTGCCCCCCGGCAGTGGCGGTTTCCGCTTCCGCAACGTGTGGGCCGACGAGATGCTGCCGGCCATCGACGACTTCCGCCCTCAGCTGCTGCTGATCTCGGCCGGCTTCGATGCCCACCTGCGCGACCCGCAGGCCGACCTGATGCTTGAAACCGACGATTTCGCCTGGATCACCCGGGAACTGCATGCGCTGGCGCGCCGCCATGCGGCCGGCCGGGTGGTCTCGATGCTGGAAGGCGGCTATGACCTGCAGGCCCTTGCCGAGTGCAGCGTGGCCCATGTCCGGGCCCTGCTGCTGCCCCCTCCCGGCAGCATCTCCGGATGAACCCGAGCCGGCAGGCTCCCGCGTCCTTCATTGCCCCTATGCAAGGGATGGGGCAAGCTACCGTCCGTTTTCGCCCGAATCCGAACCGCGTGCGCCGAGCCCTCCGCCTGCTTCCCCTGCCTCTGAGCATCGCCATCTGCCTGCCGGCAATGGCCGATGAAAAGCCGCTCAACTGGGGCCTGTGCCCGGCTACCGACGTGATTCCCGCGTTCACCGATGCCCCCACCCCGGTCCCGGGGCAGGACAAGGCCGCCGCCAGCGCTGCGCGCGAGCAGCAGCCGACCGACATCGAGGGTGACCAGCTGCTGGGCACGACCACCGTGCCGCAGTACGAAGGCAACGTGGCCCTGCGCCGCGGCGACCAGTTCGTCGGCACCGACAAGCTCAGCTTCGATACCGAGAGCGGCAACTACATCGCCGACGGCAATGTCCGCTACCAGGACTCCTCGATCCGCATGGTCGCCAAGCGCGCCGAGGGCAACCAGGAAAGCGACACCCACAAGATCACCGACATCAAGTACCAGCTGGTGTCGCGCCGCGGCAACGGCGATGCCGAGTCGGTCGACCTGCAGGGCGCGGTCGGCCAGATGCACCGCTCCACCTACACCACCTGCGACCCGTCACAGCCGGTGTGGAAACTGTCGGCGCCGCAGATCGAAGTGGACAACGACGAGGGCTTCGGCACCGCCCGCAACGCCGTGCTGCGGATCGGCAAGGTACCGGTGCTGTGGGCGCCGTACTTCAAGTTCCCGATCGATGACCGGCGCAAGACCGGCCTGCTGTTCCCGCAGCTGGGCATGTCCGGGCGCAACGGATTCGACTACGCACAGCCGATCTACTTCAACCTGGCGCCGAACTACGACGACACGTTGACCCCGCGCTACATGAGCCGGCGCGGCCTGATGCTCGACAACGAGTTCCGCTATCTCTACAACGGCGGCCGCGGTGAACTGCTGACCGCGTTCATGCCCAACGACAAGCTGCGCGACCGCGACCGCGGCCGGGTGATGTTCAGCGGTTACCACAACGTGGACAGCCACTGGCAGGCCCGCGCCAACCTGGCCTGGGTCAGCGACGAGCGCTATGTCGAGGACTTCGCCAACCGCCTGGTCGGGGTGACTGCCTCGAACCTGCAGAGCACCGTGGGCCTGTACGGCACCGGCCGGAACTGGACGGCCGGCATCATGGCCGACCGCTGGCAGCTGACCGACTACACGCTCAATGAAAGCGCGCTGCCGTACAACCGCCAGCCGCGCCTGTACCTCAACTGGGACAAGCCGGTCCTGCCGTGGCTGGAAACCGGCATCTATGCCGAAGCCGTGCGCTTCACCCACGACGACATCAACTTCAAGTACGGCGCCGATGCGGGACCCGACCTGCAGTACACGCGCAACGGCCAGACCCAGCGCATGTACGGCGGCTCGCGCCTGGACGTGAAGCCGTACGTGTCGTTCCCGATCAGCGGCGCGGCCTGGTACATCACCCCGACCCTGGCCTACCGCTACACCGGCTACGACCTGGACCAGGGCCTCGCTGACAGCGTCCGCCGCAACGTGCTGGCCTCGCAGGGCATCGACCCGAACACCGCCACGCCGGAGCAGCTGCGCGGCAACAAATCGCCCAGCCGCAGCCTGCCGATCGGCAGCATCGACGCCGGCCTGTTCTTCGATCGCGAGACCACCATCGGCGGCAAGTCATTCCTGCACACGCTGGAACCGCGCCTGTTCTACCTGCGCACGCCGTACCGCAACCAGGACGAGCTGCCGATCTTCGATACGCGTGACTTCACCTTCAGCTGGGGCCAGCTGTTCCGCGACTCGCGCTATACCGGCGCCGACCGCCAGAACGATGCCAACCAGCTGACCCTGGCACTGGGCACCCGCTTCATCGACCAGACCACCGGCAAGGAACGCTTCTCGGCTGCCATCGGCCAGATCCAGTATTTCGACGAGTCGCGGGTGACCGTCACTCCGGGCGGCGCGCCGGTGGAAAAGGGCAAGTCGGCGTGGATCGCCGACGGCAACTACATGATCAACGACCGCTGGACCCTGGGTGCCACCTACCAGTGGGACCCGAAGTACAAGCGCGAGGATCTGGCCAGCGTCCGTGCCCGCTACCTGATGCCCAACGATGGCGTGATCAACCTGAGCTACCGCTACCGCATCAACTCGGGCGCCCCGGCCACCGCCAACAAGCACGACCGTACCCTGCTGGAACAGGCCGACCTGTCGTTCCTGTACCCGCTGAATGCGCGCTGGAGCCTGGTCGGTCGCTACTACTACTCGCTGCAGGACAAGGAACCGCTGGAAATCATCGCCGGCGTCCAGTGGGACAGCTGCTGCCTGGCCGTGCGTGCGGTCGCCCGCCGTTACGTCCGCAACCGCGAAGGCGAGATGAACAACGCCATCCAGCTGGAGTTCGTGCTCAAGGGCCTGAGCTCCCTGGGGCAGGACACGGACCGTACCCTGCGCCGTGCTATCCTCGGCTACAACCGCGACGACCTCTATCTCGTGCCGCCGAGCAACACCGGGGCGACCCGGGATGACTACGATCCGAACCTGATCCCATGACCAAGCGCTTCCCCGTTCTTCTCGCCTCGCTGCTGGCGGTGTCCAGCGTGTCCGCCCCCCTGCAGGTGCTTGCCCAGGAGGCGCAGCCGCTTGACCGCATCGCTGCCGTCGTCGATGAGGACGTGATCCTGCAGAGCGAGCTCCAGCGTGCGATCGCCAACATCAAGGCGCAGTACGCTGGCCGCGAAAACCAGCTGCCGCCGGAAGACGTGCTCAGCCGCCAGGTGCTCGAACGCCTGGTGCTGGTCAAGCTGCAGGTGGCCCGCGCCCAGGGCAGCGGCATCCGTGTCAGCGACCAGGAGCTGAACCAGGCGATGAACGCCATTGCCCAGCAGAACGGTTCGAACCTGGACGCGCTGCGCCAGCGCCTGGCCCATGACGGTATCGATTTCAACGATTTCCGTGCGTCGGTGCGTGACGAGATCACCGTGCAGCGCCTGCGCCAGAGCTTCGCGCAGAGCCGCATCAGCGTCAGCGAGGGTGAAGTCGACGCCGCGCTGAAGCAGCAGGCCGCGGTAGGCAACCAGTACCACCTGGCGCACATCCTGATCGCCCTGCCCGACGGTGCCAACGCCGACCAGATCGCCACCGGCCAGAAGAAGGCCGATGGCGTGAAGGCCCTGCTGGACAAGGGCGAGCTGGACTTCAACGCGGCGGCCGTGCGCTATTCGGACAGCCCGAACGCACTGGAAGGCGGCGATCTGGGCTGGCGCAGCCTGGATGAAATCCCGCAGGCCTTTGCCCAGTTGATGGAAAAGATGAAGCCGGGCGAGGTGGTCGGCCCGATCCGCGGCCCGAGCGGCTTCCAGCTGCTGAAGCTGGTGGAAGTGCGTGACAGCAGTTCCGCCGCCGGTGAGCAGACGGTCACCGAGTACCACGGCCGCCACATCCTGGTCCGCGTGGACGACAACCAGACCGATGCCGCTGCCAAGGCCAAGATCGATACCCTGCGCGCCCGCATTGCTGGCGGCGCCGACTTCCAGACCGTTGCCAGGGAGTCCTCCGAGGACAACAACAGCAAGGGCCAGGGCGGTGATCTCGGCTGGTTCCCGGCTGACGCGTTCGGTCCGGCCTTCGGCCAGCAGGTGAGTGGCCTGCAGGATGGTGGCGTCAGCCAGCCGTTCCGCACCGACGCCGGTTGGCACATCGTGCAGCGCGTGGCGACCCGCCAGACCGACGTGACCACCGACAACCAGCGTGCCCAGGTCCGCGAGACCATCGGCCGTCGCAAGCTGGAAGACGAGTACAACCGCTTCCTGCAGGAACTGCGTGGCGAAGCCTACGTCAGTTTCCGCAGCGGCGACCGCGCGGAAAACACCGCCACTCCGCCGCAGTCCTGACCGATGCGCCCCGAGCTCGCTCTGGTACCGGGCGAGCCCGCCGGGATCGGCCCGGAGCTGTGTGTCCGCCTCGTCCAGCAGCCGCGTGAAGATTGCCGGCTGCTGGCCTTCGCCGACCCGGACACCCTGCGCGCGGCCGCGGCCGCGCTGAACCTGCCCCTGCAACTGCTGCCCGAGGACGCCGAAGCACGCGTCCCGGGCGATCTGCGCCTGCGCGCCGTCCGCAACGCGGCGCCCAGCCACTTCGGCCAGGCCGATCCGGCCAATGCGAGCGCGGTCATCGGTGCCCTGCTCGGCGCCGGCCAGGCCTGCCTGTCCGGTGAGCTGCACGGTGTGGTGACCGGCCCGGTACACAAGGCGGTCATCAACGAAGGCGGCATTGCCTACAGTGGTACCACTGAACTGCTGGCCGACCAGGCCGGAGTGAAGGTGGTGATGATGCTGGCCAATCACATTGTCCGCGTGGCCCTGGCCACCACCCACCTGCCGCTGCGCGAGGTGGCCGATGCGATCACCGCGCCCAGCCTGGAACATACCCTGCGTACGGTGCATGCCGCGCTGCGCCGCGAGTTCGGCCTGCCTGCGCCGCGCATCGCGGTGCTCGGGCTGAACCCGCATGCCGGCGAAGACGGCCATCTGGGACGCGAGGAACTGGACCTGGTCATCCCCCTGCTGCAGCGCCTGCGCGCGGAGGGCATGGACCTCGTCGGCCCGCTGCCGGCCGACACCGCCTTCCTGCCGGCCAAGCTGGCCGGCTTCGACACCGTGCTGGCGATGTACCACGACCAGGGCCTGCCGGTGCTGAAGTATTCCGGCTTCGAGCAGGCGGTGAACCTGACCCTGGGCCTGCCCTACCCGCGCGTGGCGGTCGACCATGGCACCGCGCTGGACCTGGCCGGCCGCGGCATCGCCGATCCTTCCAGCCTGCAGGCGGCAACGACGCTGTGTGCGCAGCTGGCGCGGCAACGTACACTGAGCGCATGAATTCCCCGCATTCCCCCTCCGGCCCGGTGTTCACCGCACCGGCCAAGAAGCAGCTTGGCCAGCATTTCCTGGCCGATCGCCACTACATCGACAAGATCGTGATGGCGGTCAATCCGAAAGATGGTGACCGCCTGGTTGAAATTGGTCCAGGCCAGGGCGCCATCACCCTGCCGCTGCTGCGCGTGCACCCGAAGCTGACGGTGATCGAGTTCGACCGCGACCTGATCGCGCCGCTGACCGCCGCCGCCGAGCCGCTGGGCGAGCTGACCATCGTCCACCGCGACGTGCTGCGCGTGGACTTCACCGAACTGGCCGACGGCCAGCCGATCCGCCTGGTCGGCAACCTGCCCTACAACATCTCCTCACCGATCCTGTTCCATGCGCTGGAGCATGCCGCGGTGATCCGCGATATGCACTTCATGCTGCAGAAGGAAGTGGTCGACCGCATGGCGGCTGGCCCCGGGAGCAAGGTGTATGGCCGCCTCAGCGTGATGCTGCAGGCCTACTGCCAGGTGACCTCCCTGTTCGTGGTGCCGCCGGGCGCGTTCCGGCCGCCGCCGAAGGTCGATTCCGCCGTGGTGCGGCTGGTGCCGCGTGACCCGGCCTCGATCAGCATCAACGACCACACGCGCTTCGCCGAGGTGGTCAAGGCCGCCTTCGGGCAGCGCCGCAAGACGCTGCGCAATGCCCTGAACAATGTAGTGTCCGCCGAGCAGTTCATCGCTGCCGGCGTGCGTCCCGATGCCCGCGCCGAACAGCTGGACGTGGCCGAATTCATCGCTTTGGCCAATGCCTCCTGATTACACTGCCGGTATGGAAGACGCTGACGTATATGCCATCTCCGTCGAAGTCGCGCCGCGCTTCCTCGACGATCAATCCGCGCCGGAAGACGGTCGCTTTGCGTTCGCCTACACGATCCGCATCCACAACCAGGGGCGGGTCGCCGCACGCCTGGTCGCACGCCACTGGCGCATCACCGATGCCAATGGCCGTGTCGAGCATGTCGATGGCGACGGGGTGATCGGCGAGCAGCCGCGGCTGCGCCCCGGTGAAGACTTCCGTTACACGTCCGGTGTCATGCTGGGAACCGATCACGGGACCATGCAGGGGCACTACGACATGGTCGCCGACGATGGCACCGAATTTGCCGCGCCGGTCGCACCGTTCGTGCTGGCCGTGCCGCGTACCCTGCACTGACACGGAGGCCGAACGATGAGTGTGTGGGCGATCGGCGACCTGCAGGGCTGCTACGACGTTACCCAGCGGTTGCTGGAGAAGATCCGCTTCGACCCGGCGCAGGACACCCTGTGGTTCTGCGGCGACCTGGTCAACCGTGGTGGCCAGTCGCTGGAGACGCTGCGGCTGGTGCATTCGCTGCGCTATCACAGCGTGGTGGTGCTGGGCAACCATGATCTTTCGCTGCTGGCCGTCGGTGCACGCACCGAAGAGGAGCAGCGCAAGGTCAACCCGGACCTGCTGCGCATCGTGCAGGCCGAGGACCGCGACGAACTGCTGGACTGGCTGCGCCTGCAGAAGCTGGTGCATGTGGATCGCGAGCTGGGCTGGATGATGGTGCACGCCGGCCTGGCGCCGAAGTGGACCACGCAGATGGCAGAGAAGCACGCTGCCGAAGTCGAGGTGCAGCTGCACGGCGCCGGCTACCGCAAGCTGTTCCGCAACATGTACGGCGACAAGCCAAGTTGGGCGCCGAACCTGTCCGGCTACGACCGTTCGCGCGCGATCATCAACGTGCTCACCCGCATGCGCTACTGCACCCCGCGCGGGCGCATCGGCATCGAGGACAAGGGCACCCCCGGCACGCAGGAACAGGGACTCTACCCCTGGTTCGAAGTACCCGGCCGGGTCGAGCGCGACCTCAAGATCGTCTGCGGCCACTGGTCGGCGCTGGGCCTGACCATCACCCAGGGCGTGCACGCCATCGACACCGGCGCAGTCTGGGGCGGCAAGCTGACCGCGATCCAGCTCGATACCGACGAGCTGCGCGTGGTGCAGGTGCCGGGCCGCGATGTACCGGCACCCGTACCCCACGCCCGCCCACCGGCGCGACCGGCGCACGAGCGCCCCTCCACTGCGGTGCAGGGCAAGGAACCGGGCGGCGGCAACGCCGCTGCTGCCAACCCGGGCAACCGTGGTCCGCGCCGTCGTCGCCGTCGAGGTGGTGGCGGTGGGGGCTCCGGTGGACCTCACAACAACGGCGCCGCGCCGCAGGCATGACGCGACGCGGCTGGGCACCATGGAGGGTGCTGCTGCTGACGCTGGCCCTGGCCAGCGGCTGCCAGCCTGCTTCGGCCCCGGCTCCCACTGGCGGCGGAAACGCCGTCCCCGCGCGTTCGCAGGCACAGGCGCCTTCGCCGCCACTGGTGGCTGCAGCGCGCGCGCAGATCGGCGTCACCACCCGTTACGATCCCGCCTACCAGGTCCTGTCCTATCCTGGCGGCGACGTCCCGCTTGATCGCGGCGTGTGCACCGACGTGGTGGTGCGCGCCCTGCGCAGCCAGGGCCTGGACCTGCAGGCGCGCGTGCATGAAGACATGCGCGGCAACTTCAGCGCGTATCCCGCGATCTGGGGCCTGTCACGGCCGGACCGCAACATTGATCATCGACGTGTGCCGAACCTGATGCGCTGGTTCGAACGGCAGGGCTGGCAGCAACCGGTCACCGCCCTCGCCACCGACTATGCGGCCGGTGACATCGTGGCCTGGAAGCTCAACGGCAACGGTCTGCTGCATGTCGGCATCGTCTCCGACCGGAGGCTGGCCAATGGCACACCGCTGGTGCTGCACAACATCGCACGCGGCACGCGTGAAGAGAACCTGCTGTTCCAGCACGCGATCATCGGGCACTACCGGATGCCGTAGGCCCCTGTAGTGCTGGGCCATGCTCGGCTACGGGAGGGGTCAGGCAACAGCAGCCGAGCATGGCTCGGCTCTACAGGAAACCATCCTCAGCGGCGCACGTAATGCACGAAGCGGAACGCATAGGCGTGGCGGTCATCGGCCGGGTGCGGCTCGCTGCTCACTTCCCGCCAGTCCTGCACGTCCACCTCGGGGAAATGGGTATCCGCGGGGACTTCGGCATCCACCCAGGTCAGGTACAGGTCGCTGGCCTGGTCCAGCAGCTGGCGGAAGATCTCGCCGCCGCCGATGATGCACAGCTCGCTGGCGCCCTCGCCTTCGGCAATCGCCTTCGCCTCGTCCAGCGACGCCACCGCGCGCATGCCCGCGAACGGCACCTGGCCGCTGCGGGTCAGCACCAGGTTGGTCCGCCCCGGCAGTACGCGGCCGATCGACTCGGCCGTCTTGCGCCCCATCAGGATCGGCTTGCCCAGGGTGAGCGCCTTGAAGTGCTTGAAATCATCCGGCAGATGCCAGGGCATCGCATTGCCCTGGCCGATGCCACGGTTGCGGTCCAGCGCCACGATCATCGAGAGCTTCATGGCACTCACACCGCCACCGGCGCCTTGATCGCCGGGTGCGGGTCATAGCCATCGATGCGGATGTCGTCGAACCGGAAGCCGAACAGGTCGGTCACCTCCGGGTTCAACCACAGCTTCGGCAGCGCGCGCGGTTCACGCGAAAGCTGCTCGCGCGCCTGCTCGAAGTGGTTCGAATACAGGTGCGCGTCGCCCAGCGTATGCACGAAGTCGCCCACGCCCAGGCCCGTGGCCTGCGCCACCATGTGGGTCAGCAGCGCATAGCTGGCGATGTTGAACGGCACGCCGAGGAAGATGTCGCCGCTGCGCTGGTACAGCTGGCAGCTGAGCTTGCCGTCCACCACGTAGAACTGGAACAGGTTGTGGCACGGCATCAGCGCCATCTGCGAAAGCTCGCCCACGTTCCAGGCGCTGACCACCAGGCGGCGCGAATCGGGGTTGCGCTTGATCTCGTCCACCAGCCACTGCATCTGGTCGATCTCGCGGCCATCGGCGGTGGCCCAGCTGCGCCACTGCTTGCCGTAGACCGGGCCGAGATCGCCGTTCTCGTCGGCCCACTCGTCCCAGATGCGTACCTGGTTGTCCTTCAGGTAGCCGATGTTGGTATCGCCCTTCAGGAACCACAGCAGCTCGTGGATGATCGAGCGCAGGTGCAGCTTCTTGGTGGTGACCAGCGGGAAACCTTCATTGAGGTCGAAGCGCATCTGCCAGCCGAACACGCTGCGGGTGCCGGTGCCGGTGCGGTCGCTCTTCTCCGCGCCATGTTCCAGCACATGCGCGAGCAGATCCAGGTAGGCCTTCATGCCTTGCCCTCCGCAGCCATCACCGGTTGCGGCTGCAGCACCGGCGCGCGGCGCGACATCGCCAGCAGCACCAGGCCGAAGGCGATGAGCGGCAGGCTGAGGATCTGGCCACGGGTCAGCCAGTCGAAGGCCACATAGACGCCGTTGTCGGGCATGCGTACGAATTCGACGGCGAAGCGGAACAGGCCGTACATCAGCGCGAACAGGCCGCCGACCAGGTAACGGTGGCGCGGCTTGGCCGACACCGTCCACAGCACCACGAACATCACCAGGCCTTCCAGGAACGCTTCATACAGCTGCGAGGGATGGCGGGCGAACTGGTTCAGCGCGCCGGTGGCGAACTGCGCCTGCAGGGTCGCGTGGTCCAACTGGTTCAGCGGCGCCGGCAGGCCCGACGGGAACACCACGCCCCACGTGCCGTCGGTGTACTTGCCCCACAGCTCGGCGCCGATGAAGTTGCCGATGCGACCAAAACCCAGGCCCAGCGGTACCAGCGGCGCCATGAAATCCATGGTGTCGAAGAAGTGCAGCGCGTGCTTGCGCGACCACCACCAGCAGGCACCCAGCACGCCCAGCAGGCCGCCATGGAAGCTCATGCCGCCGTCCCACACCTTGAACAGCAGCAGCGGGTTGTGCAGGAAATCCCCCAGCGCGTAGAACAGCATGTAGCCGATGCGGCCGCCCAGCACCACGCCGAGCATGGCGTAGAACAACAGGTCGGAGAAGCCGTTGGCATCGACGCCCGGCAGGCGCCCGGCGGCGATGCGCGTGCGGCCCAGCAGCCAGGCCGCAGTGAAGCCGAGCAGGTACATGATGCCGTACCAGTGCACCTTGATCGGCCCCAGCGAGAGGGCGATGGGGTCGATGTCGTGGAAATAGATCATGGAAGGTGCCTTGCGGTTGAACGCCTATTCTCGGGCCAGTGCCGCCCCGGCTCAACCAAGGAGCTGGGGCGAGTTCGGCAACGCGTCATCGTTCGACCGGGTCGAGGCCGGAAAGTGCCCTTCGATCAGGCTGGAGACCTCGTCGATGGCATCCTGCAGCGCTTCCACCGGATTGGAACCACGCAGGCCCTCGCGCAGATGGGTGCAGACCCGCTGCCACTGCGCCGGGCTGACCCGGCCATGCAGGCCGCGGTCGGCGACGATCTCGATGGCATGGTCGGCCAGCAGCAGGTAGATCAGCACGCCGTTGTTGTGGGCGGTGTCCCAGGTGCGCAGGCGTGCGAAGGCATGCTCGGCGGCCTGCCTCGGGGTGACCTTGTGCCACAACGCGGCCAGCGGCAGATCAGCCTCCACCGCAAACATCACCTGACCGCCGTGGCGCTGCTCACCGGCCGCGATGGCCTCGGTGATCGCCTGCAGCGTGGCTGGCGGGAACGCGCGACGTACCGACGGCGAACATACATGACGGAACAGACGTTGGATCATCACCAGCCTCCCGAAGCGCCACCGCCACCGGAACGGCCACCGCCGCCGCCCCAGCCGCCACCACCGCCGAATCCACCACCACCGCCGAAGCCGCCTCCCCCGCCCCAGCTGCCACCGCCCCAGCCACCACCGCCGGCAAAGCGCCCCGGATGACCGGACAGCATCGCCACGATCAGGCCGACCACGCCGGCCAGGCCACTGGCCATCAGGGTGGAGGTGAACAGGAACGCCGCCAGCGCCGCACCGGCACCGCCGAGCAGGCCGCGCAGCGGTCGCGGCACGCGCGCGAACACGCCGCGCAGGATGCTGCCGGCGAACACACCGATGAACAGCGCCAGGAACCAGGTATCGCCGCCGCCACCCGGCTCGCGCCCACGATGACCACTGACCGGTGCCGGCAGCGTTTCGCCATCGATCAGCTTGACCAGCACGGCGGTGGCATCGGTGATGCCCCCGGCGTAGTCGCCGGCGCGGAAACGCGGCACCAGGTATTCCTGGATGACCCGGTTGGCGATGGCATCGGGAATCGCGCCTTCAAGACCGTAACCCGGCTCGATCCGCACGCGCCGATCGTCCTTGGCCACCACCAGCAGCACGCCGTCATCCACGCCCTTGCGGCCGATCTGCCACTGGTCGAAGACCCGCGTGGTGTACTGCGCGATGTCCTCCGGCTGGGTGGTGGGTACCACCAGCACCTGCAGCTGGCTGCCCTTGCGCTGTTGCAGGTCCAGCGCCTGCTGCACCAGTGCCTGCTTCTGCGCAGCCTCCAGCGTGCCGGTGGTGTCGACCACGGGCGAATCCAGCGCCGGAATCGGCGCCAGCTGCTGAGCCTGTGCCGCCAGCGGGAGCCACAGCAGCAGGGCCAGCAGCGCAGTGGCCAGGCGCATCGGTCAGTGGCCCGGCTGCGTTGCCGGCTGCTGCTGCGGCGCGTTGCCGAAATCCACCGCCGGTGCGTTGGAGATCTGCGCTTCGTTGTCCACCGTGAAGTTCGGCTTGGTCTTGTAGCCGAAGATCTTGGCGGTGATCACCTGCGGGAACGAGCGGATGTAGGTATTGTAGTCCTGCACCTGCTGGATGTAGCGGCCGCGGGCAACGGTGATGCGGTTCTCGGTGCCTTCCAGCTGGGCCTGCAGGTCGCGGAAGTTCTGGTCGGACTTCAGCACCGGATAGTTCTCGGTCACCACCAGCAGCCGCGACAGCGCGCTGCCGAGTTCACCCTGGGCCTGCTGGAACTGCTTGAGCGAGGCTTCGTCATCGGCGTTGACGTTGATCTGGCCGACACGCGAGCGGGCGTTGGTGACTTCGGTCAGCACGCGCTCTTCCTGGCTGGCGAAACCTTTGACGGTCTGCACCAGGTTGGGCACCAGGTCGGCGCGGCGCTTGTACTGGTTGAGCACTTCGGACCAGCTGGCCTTGACCGCCTCGTCCTTCTGCTGGATGGCGTTGTAGCCGCAGCCGGACAACAGGGAGGCCAGCAGCATCAGGGGCAGGACACGGGTGAACAGGCGCATGGCGGAGGTTCCGGGTGGGCTTGGCGCCGAGCATGCCATGGTTTAGGTGAAAGACCGGCCATCGGGCGCCGCCCCCTCCGCGGTGTGGTCCAGCCAGCTCGGGGTGGGCCGGGTGGGTGGATCGGCTGGGGGCCGCTGCAAGTACGTCCATGTAAGCTGTCGCCGCATCCATGCGGCTCACGCCCCCAGCCGACCCACCCTCCCGGCCACGGACAATTTCCTGCGCACCGCGGGAAGATCAAAAGAAAAAATCAAAAGCAAAAGCCGGTTCTTCAGGCATTCGGGTCGACCAAGGTCGACACCTACCAGAGCGGAACGCCGTTACGACAGATCGCGGGAATCTGTCGAAGGCGGGGTGGGTCCGGTTGAGGGGGCGTGAGCCGCATGGATGCGGCGACCGAGCTTACATGGACGTACTTGCAGCGTCCCCCTCAACCGGACCCACCCCGCCAACCCACGGAATGCAGGCTTTTGCCGTTGACGTTGACGTTGACGTTGATTCGGCGGGTGCAGGGCTGCAAGCCCTGCAGGAAACCCTCCGCCCTCAGCAGGCCTCAGCCACCGCAGTGCGGCTACGCCCCAGCCATGCCAGCAGCAGGCCCGACGCGGCCAGCAGGCCACCGGCCACCGGAATGGCGGCGTAGCCCAGGCCCAAGCTGATCACCGCACCACCCAGCGCGGCACCTACCGCATTGCCCAGGTTGAATGCACCCACGTTGATCGACGACGCCAGGCCCGGCGCCTCGCTGGCCACCTGCATCACCCGGATCTGCAGCGGCGGCACGAGGGCGAAGGTCGCCGCACCGAACAGCAGTACACCCAGCGCCGCGGTGGCGTGGCTCATGAAGGCCAGCGGCAGCACGAACATCAGCACCGCCAGGGCAGCCAGCAGGATACGGGTGGCGCCATCGAGCGACCAGTCAGCCATGCGCCCACCGATGCCGTTGCCGAGGGTGAAACCGATGCCGATCAGGGCCAGCGACACCGCGATGAAGGCATTGGAAGCGCCGGTCAACTCGGTCAGCACCGGTGCGACGTAGGTGTACAGCGTGAACATCGCACCCGCACCAAGCACGGTGGTGGCCATGGCCAGCAGCACCTGCGGCTGCAGGATCGCCTTCAGTTCGCGGCGCACGTCCGGGCGCGGTCCCGGCGCGGACGCCGGCAGCGCGAAGCCCAACGCAGTGATCGCGATCAGGCCCAACGCCGCAGTACCGGCGAAGGACAGGCGCCAGCCCAGCTGCTGGCCGACCCAGGTCGCCAGCGGCACGCCACCGATGTTGGCAATGGTCAGGCCCATGAACATGGTGGCCACGGCAGCAGCCTGCTTTTCCTTTGGCACCAGGCTGGCGGCGACCACCGCACCGATGCCGAAGAAGGCACCGTGGTTAAGGCTGGTGACCAGGCGCGACAGCAGCAGCAGCCCGTAGTTCGGCGCCAGCGCGGACAGCAGGTTGCCGACCACGAAGATCGACATCAGCAGCATCAGCGCGGTGCGCTTGCCGAAACGCCCCATCAGCAGGGTCATCACCGGCGCGCCCAGCATCACGCCCACGGCATAGGCGGTGATCAGCATGCCCGCAGTGGGGATGCCAACGCCGACGCCGTCGGCGATGACCGGCAACAGGCCCATCGGGGCAAACTCGGTGGTTCCGATGGCGAAGGCGCCAACGGCAAGCGCCAGCAAGGCGGCTCTGGAATTCATGGGGGGGGTCCTGGGGGCGGGAATCGGGAGTGCGTAGCCTGCGCGCTTTGCTGCGCCGGATTAAGCCTCGCCCCGGGAAAACACTGTTGATCCTGGTTCACAAGTGGAGGCCGGAACGCAGACACAAGTGCAAAAACCGCGTTCCGGTGTTGAGCCGAGCCCATGCTCGGCTGCTTCCTGCCGGTCAGCCGAGCACGGGCTCGGCTCTACAAGGCAGAACGAAGAACCCCCGGCGTTGGCCGGGGGTTCGGGGTCATGCGCTTACCAGTCGCCGGCACCCGGCACGTGGTGCTCGCGGGCGCGGCGGCGCATCAGCAGGTTCAGCCACTCCACCAGCACCGAGAAGCCCATCGCGGCGTAGATGTAGGGCTTGGGAATGTGCACGTCCAGGCCATCCAGGATCAGCACCGCACCGATCAGCAGGATGAAGGCCAGCGCCAGCATCTTCACGGTCGGGTTGGCGTCGATGAAGCGGCCCAGCGGGTTGGCGGCCAGCAGCATCACCGCCACCGACAGCAGGATCGCGGCGACCATCACCGGCACGTGGTCAGCGATGCCGACCGCGGTGATCACCGAGTCCAGCGAGAACACGATGTCGATGACCGCGATCTGCGCGATCACGTAGCCGAACACGGCCGAGGTCTTGGTCGTGCTCGGATCTTCATCCTCGCCACCGGTGATCATTTCCTTGATCTCCATCCAACCCTTGATGATCAGGAACAGGCCACCAACGATCAGCACCAGATCGCGGATGGAAATACCCATGCCGGCCACGGTGAACAGGTTCGCCTGCATGTGCGCCAGGTACGCCAGCGATACCAGCAGGCCGATACGGGTGATACAGGCCACCGCGATGCCGAGCCGACGCGCGAACGGGCGGCGGTGCTCTGGCAGCTTGCTGACGGCGATGGAGATGAACACCAGGTTGTCGATGCCGAGCACGATTTCCAGCGCGCTCAGCGTGAACAGGGTCAACCAGACATTCGGATCGGCAAGAAACTCAAGGGACATGGGAAGTCTTCAACAAGGGGGAATGAGGGATCAGCCGTATTTGCCGGCCATTGCATGCGGGACCACGACCAGCGCCCAGCACAGAAGCACGTTCATCATCAGCACGAACACCGCCGCCGAGCCCATGTCCTTGGCGCGGCCGGCCAGCTCATGGATCTCGCTGCCGTAACGTTCGATCACCGCTTCGATGGCCGAGTTGGCCAGCTCCATCGCCAGCACCAGCAGCATCGAGCCGATCAGCAGCGCGCGTTCGACCGGCGTCTGGCCCAGCCAGATCGCGATCGGCGTCAGCAGGATCAGCAGGTAGACCTCAAGCCGGAACGAGGACTCGTACAGCCAGGCAGCGCGCAGGCCCTGCCAGGACCAGCGGGCGGCCTGGAAGATGCGGCGCGGGCCGCGCGGCAGGTGGCCGAACTGATCAGCCACGGGTGGAATATCCAGCAACGGGGACGCGGCGCAGCGACCGCTCAGACGCACGGCAGGGAATCATGGGTGCACAGGAATAGGCAGATGGCGGCCATTTTGCCACAAGGCCGCCAACCGCAGCCCGCGCCGGCCCGCTGAACGGCCTGCCAGGGGCAAGCAACGGCCCGGGCATGCTCCTATGATGGATGCCCCCTTGCCTGCTGGAGCGCCTGATGTCCCGTCGCCGTACCTGCCTGCTGATGCTGGGCCTGCTGACTGCCGCACCGCTGGCCCAGGCGCTGAGCCCGGCCAAGTCGCCGCGGGTGCCCGAACAGGTCTCCAACGTGGCCTGGGCCGGCGACATGGCCCGCTTCGCCGGCGCCGACCAGTCCAACCCGCCGCCGCGCGGTGGCATCGAGTTCATCGGCAGCTCCTCGATCCGCTTCTGGGAGAGCCTGGCCACCGACTTCCCTGGCCAGCCAGTGTTCAACCGCGGCTTCGGCGGCTCTGAAGTGCGCGACAGCACCTGGTACGCCGACCGCATCGTGGTGCCCTACGCGCCCTGCAAGGTGTTCTTCTATGCGGGCGACAACGACCTCAACAGTGGCCGCAGCCCAGTGCAGGTGCGCGACGACGTGGTTGCCTTCGTGCAGCGCGTGCATCGCGACCTGCCGAAGACCAGGGTGGAGTACCTGTCGATCAAGCCGAGCCCGTCGCGCGCGCACCTGCTGCCGGCGATCAACGAGGCCAACACGCTGATCAAGGCCGCGCTGGCCAAGCTGCCCAATACCGGCTTCACCGACATCTACACGCCGATGCTCGGCGCCGACGGCCAGCCGGATGCGACGCTGTTCCGCGAGGACATGCTGCACATGACCCCGGCCGGCTATGACATCTGGACCAGGGCGCTGGCGCCGAAGGTCAACTGCAACTGAGCAACCCCATCCACGCATGGCGTGGATCGACTGCGGATCGCGGGAAACTGTCGAAGGCGGGGCGGTGTGGGTTTGCAGGACCGTTGGCGCCATGGATGGCGCCATCGAGCCCCCATGGACGGGTTTACGGCGTGTCCTGCAAACCCATACCGCCCCGCCATTCCACGGAATGCCCGCTTTTGATGTTGATGTTGCCTCGGCGGGTGCCGGGCGCAGCCCGGCAAAATCCCTCTACCGGAAGATCACCGTGGCCTCGGTGCCCTTGCCCGGCTCGCTGGCCAGGCTGACCTTCCAGCCGAAGCGGTCGCACAGCCGGCGCACGATCGACAGGCCCAGGCCGGTGCCCTGCGGGCGGCTCGGCTCGGCGCGGTAGAACGGTTCAAACGCGCGCGACAGCGCCTCGGCGGACATGCCGATGCCGGTATCGCGCACCACCACCCGGTCATTGAGCACGTGCACGTCGATACGCCCTTCGTCGGTGTAGCTGCAGGCATTGCGCACCAGGTTGCTGACCACCACCTGCAGCACCCGCGGCGGTGCGTGCAGCTGTACCGGGCCTTCGCCGTGCAGGTGCACCGATACAGGCCGGTTGCCCAGCAGCTCGTTGGCGTTGTCCACCTCGTAGCGGACGATGTCGTTGACGTCGAACAGCTCGATCTGCGGTTCGACATCGGCCTCGCGGGCCAGGATCAGGAACGCGTCGATCACCGCTTCCATGTCACGGCCTGCACGCTGGATGCGCTGCAGGCTGCGGCGCAGGCGCGGCTGCAGGGTTTCATCGCCCAGGGCCATGTCGCTGGCCACGCGGATGACGGTCAACGGCGTGCGCAGCTCATGGCTGGCATCACGGGTGAAGTTGCGCTCGCGCGCCACGTGCGCGCTGACCCGGTTGGCCAGTGAATGCAGTGCGGCCGCCAGCTGGCGGGTCTCGCCCTGCATGTCCGCCGGCAGCTTGTTCGGCTCCAGATCGGCCGCTTCGGGGTGGCCCGGGTCCCAGCGCGAGACGCGCCGCGCCAGCCAGTTCACCGGCGACACCAGTCGTTTGGAGGCACGGTAGGTGACCCAGCTGGCGCCATACACCGCCAACAGGGTCAGCAGCACCGGCACGATGCCGAACCAGAACGCCAGCATCTCCGCGCGCGAGCGCAGGAACACCAGGTACAGGCGACCGGCAGGGCGCACGTCGACCAGCACCAGCTGATCGTCCTGGGGCAGCTCGTGGAAGCCAGGCTCCAGGGTGCGCAGGTTGGCCGGCAATGACAGTGCCGACTGCCCGCTTTCCAGCAGGTAGCCGCGGATGTTGTGGGTGTTGGGCGGCGGCTGCACCGGCGACGCCTCGTGCAACGTCCAGTAATAGGCCGCTTCCTCGCGCAGGGCGGCGCCGACCAGGCTGTGCTTGATCACCAGCGAGACCAGCCAGGCACCGAGCAGGATGCCCAGGCTGGCCAGGACTGCCTGCAGGATGAAGGCGATACGGATCTTGCGCGGCAGGCCGTGCGGCATTGCGGGGTCCCGGTCAGAGCGCTGCGATTATAGGCAGCGCGCTGCGCCGTAGTCGTGCACGGACGCTGACCGGCGGCAACGCCGGCCGGTCATCCGTGCCCGGTGCGGGGTCGTTGCCCGGCCGGGCCTGATGCTGCACAGGCCGGGCCCCGATCAGGCCATCGGCTGGGCAATATCGGCAATGCGATAGCCGGCGCTCTGCACGGTGTGCAGCAGCGGACGGTCGAACGGCTTGTCGATGATCTTGCGCAGGTTGTACAGATGGCTACGCAGGGTGTCCGAATCCGGCAGGCCATTGCCCCAGATCTCGCGTTCGATCTCCTGGCGGGTGACCACGCGCGGCGATTCGCGCATCAGGATGGTCAGCAGGCGCAGGCCGATCGGCGACAGCTGCAGCTCGGTGCCGGCACGGGTAGCCCGCATGCTGACCGGATCGAGGACCAGGTCGGCGACCTTCAGCACCTCCGAACCGACCTGGCGGCGTTCGCGACGGATCAGCGCGCGCAGGCGGGCTTCCAGCTCCTGGATCGCGAACGGCTTGGTCAGGTAGTCATCGGCGCCGAAGCCGAGGCCGGTGAGCTTGTCGTCCAGCGTGTCGCGTGCCGTGAGCATCAGCACCGGCGTGGACTTGCGCGCATCGTTGCGCAGGCGACGGCACACTTCAATGCCGTCCAGGCGCGGCAACATGAGATCGAGCACCACGACGTCATAGCTGTTCTCCGCCGCGAGGCGGTAGCCATCCAGGCCGTCCTGTGCATAGTCGACTTCGAAGCCGCGACCTTCCAGGTATTCCCCGATCATCTCGGAGATGTTGCGGTTGTCTTCGACCACCAGCACCAAGCCGGAGGTCTCCTTCGTCTGACGCATGTGATTCCCTCTAACTTCAGCTTTGTGAAACATGCCGGATCGACGGTGGACGCGATGTGAAGTTCCGTCAAGAGGTACACAAACGGTTCAGAGCAGCGGCCTGAGCAGCGGCCAGACGTTGTCCAGCACCTTCGGCTGCGCCTGCGCCGTGGGGTGCAGGCCGTCGGCCTGCATCATGCCCGGCTGCAGGGCGACGCCCTCCAGCAGGAACGGCAGCAGCGGCACCTTGTACTGCGTGGCCAGCGCCTTGTAGGCCGCGGCCAGGCGCTGGCGGTAGGCCGGTCCGTAGTTGGGGGGCACGTCGATGCCCAGCAGCAGCACCTTGGCGCCGGCCTTCTGGCTGGCCTGCACCATTTTTCCCAGGTTGCCCTGCACCTGCGCCGGGGTCAGCCCACGCAGCGCGTCATTGCCGCCCAGCGCGATCACCACCACGGTCGGCTTCTCCCTGGCCAGCAGGCCCGGCAGGCGGGTCAGCGCGCCGGCGGTGGTTTCCCCGCTCATGCTGGCGTTGACGATGCGCGCCGGGGTTTTCGACTGCTGCCTGACCCGCTGTTGCAGCAAGCTGACCCAGCCGGCGTCGGCGGGGATATTGTGGGCGGCACTGAGGCTGTCGCCGAGCACCAGCACGGTGCCGGCCGGACCTTTGGCACAGGCCAGCCCCGGCAACAGCAGGAACCCTAGCAGCAGCACCATCATCGCGCCGGCTCGCCGGCTCCATCCCGTCTTGCGCATTGGAGTCTCCTCATCGACAGCCTGTCCCCCCGCAGCGCGCCCGTCGCCATCGCCGTCGACCAGGTCGGCAAATCCGTGCAGGGCCCGGAGGGTGAAGTCCACATACTGGACAACATCACCCTGACCGTCCATGAAGGCACCAGCGCGGCCATCGTCGGCGCTTCCGGTTCGGGCAAGACCACCCTGCTCGGCCTGCTGGCCGGGCTGGACCTGCCCAGCCGCGGCCGTATTGCGCTGTCGGGCCAGGACCTGGGCGACCTCGATGAAGAGGCGCGGGCCCAGCTGCGCGCGCGCGCGGTCGGCTTCGTGTTCCAGAGCTTCCATCTGCTGCCGGCGCTGACCGCCGCCGAGAACGTCGCGTTGCCACTGGAGCTGGCTGGGCGCGAGGATCGCGCGCGGGTCGATGAAGTGTTGGCCCAGGTCGGCCTCTCCCATCGTGCCCGCCACTACCCGCGCCAGCTGTCCGGTGGCGAGCAGCAGCGCGTGGCACTGGCGCGTGCCTTCGTCACCCGCCCGCGCATCCTGTTCGCCGATGAACCGACCGGCTCGCTGGACCACGCCACCGGCCAGCACGTCAGCGACCTGCTGTTCGAACTCAACGCCGGCAGCGGCACCACCCTGGTACTGGTCACCCACGACCTGCGCCTGGCGCAGCGTTGCCAGTACATCCACCGCATCGATGACGGCCGCCTGCTGCCGGTCGAGCGTGGGGCACAGGCATGAACGTGCTGCGCCACGCGTGGCGCGCATTGCGCCGCGAGGCGCTGGCCGGCGACCTGCTGACGGTGTTCGCCGCACTGGTGCTGGGCGTGGCGGTGATGACCGCGGTGGGCACGCTGGTGAACCGGGTCAACCTGGCGCTGACCGGCAGCGCGGCGGAAATGCTCGGTGGCGATCTCGGCATCGCCGGGCGTGATGACCCGCCGCAGGCATTCGCCGACGAGGCACAACGGCGTGGACTGGCCTACACCCGCATCGCCAGCTTCGGCAGCGTGCTGTTCCATGGCGAGGCCAGCCAGATGGCGAGCATCAAGGCGGTTCAGGCGGGCTATCCACTGCGCGGCACGCTGCGGGTACGGGCCACGCCCGGCGGGGCGCTGATCGCAGACGCCGGCATGCCGCCCAAGGGCCAGGCCTATGCCGACCCACGCCTGCTGCAGGGGCTCGGGCTGAAGGCCGGCGATGATCTCGAGTTCGGCGCCGGCACGCTGCGCATCGCCGGCATCATCGAGGCCGAGCCCGAC
Organism: Stenotrophomonas sp. YJH_SMC_81; assembly: GCF_059370875.1. Taxonomy (NCBI): domain Bacteria; kingdom Pseudomonadati; phylum Pseudomonadota; class Gammaproteobacteria; order Lysobacterales; family Lysobacteraceae; genus Stenotrophomonas; species Stenotrophomonas sp. YJH_SMC_81. Next base: position 90,761 of record NZ_JCAFUB010000012.1, read on the forward strand.
ACCGGTGGCGACCTGCTGACGCTCTCCCCCACCCTGCTGGTCAACCGCGCCGACGTGGACGGCACGGGACTGCTCGGCCCGGGCAGCCGCATCAACTACCGGCTGATGTTCGCCGGACCAGCCGATCAGGTTGCCGCGCTGCGCCAGTGGTTGCTGCCGCAGGTGAAAGGCCTGCGCCTGCTGAGCGTGGATGACACCCAGCGCGGCGTGCGCCAGGCCTTCGACCTGGCCGGCCGCTTCCTCGGCCTGAGCGCGCTGCTGGCGGTACTGCTGGCCGGCGTGGCCACGGCGCTGGCGGCCAACCGCTTCGCCCTGCGCCGCATCGACCAGGTGGCGATCCTGCGCTGCCTGGGTGCGCGCCAGCGCGACATCCTGCTGGGCCTGGCACTGCAGCTGCTGATGCTGGCGGTGCCGGCCTGTGCGCTCGGCATCGGCCTGGGCATGGCCGCGCAGGAAGGCCTGGTGCAGGTACTGGGCAGCCTGGTGCCGCAGCGCCTGCCGTTGCCCGAGGCGATGCCTGCGCTGACCGGCGCCGGCATCGGCCTGCTGCTGCTGTTCGGCTTCGGCCTGCCGCCGCTGCTGCGCCTGCGTGGGGTGCCGCCGATGCGCGTGCTCAACCGTTCCTTCGCCGCCCTGCCGCCGGCGTCACTGCTGGCCTATGTGGCAGCGCTGGCGGCCAGCCTGCTGCTGGCGGTACAAGTCACCGGCGACCTGAAGCTGGCGCTGTGGGTGCTGGGCGGCCTGGCCGCGCTGGCGCTGGCGGCCGGTGCGGTCGGCTTCGTGCTGCTGCAGCTGCTGCGCGGCCTGCAGCACCGCCTGCATGGCAACTGGCGGCTGGGCCTGGCCGCGCTGACCCGGCGCCGCCTGCTCGCGGTGATGCAGCTGGTCGGGCTGTCGCTGTCGCTGTGCGCGTTGCTGCTGCTGGCAGTGACCGGCCCCGGCCTGCTGCAGCAATGGCGCGAGCGACTGCCTGCGGATACGCCGAATTACTTCCTGATCAACATCCAGCCCGAGCAGCGCGACAGTGTGCTGGCCGCATTGCGTGGACTGGGCGCCGGCGACGCCAGCATCGAACCGATGGCGACCGGCCGCCTGATCGCGATCAACGGCAAGCCGCCGCTGCGCGTAGACCGCGAGCCAGGACAGGACGGGCAACCGGCCCAAGGCGGCCAGCGCGATGACGATGACGAGAACCGGCCACTGAATTTCAGCTGGCGCAGCACCTTCCCGCCGGCCAATACGCTGGTCAATGGCACGTTCTGGAAAGCCGACAGCACCGCGCCGGAAGCTTCGGTGGAAATCGGCTGGGCCAAGCGTTACGGCGTGTACCCGGGCGATCGCATCACCATTGCAGTGGGCGAGCAGGAACGCGAGTTCGCCGTCACCAGCGTGCGCAAGGCGGACTGGAACACCTTCCGGCCGAACTTCTTCGTGTTGCTGAACCCGAATGCGGTGGGCGACACCCCGCACAACCTGCTGTCGGCCTTCCATCTGCCGGCCGGCAAGGCGGCGGGCCTGGGCGAACTGGTACGCGCGCAGCCGAACCTGTCGCTGCTGGACGTGGATGCGGTGATTTCGCAGGTGCGCGATGTGATGGAGCGCGTGGCGCAGGCGGTGCAGCTGGTGATGGTGTTCAGCCTGCTGGCTGGTGTGCTGGTGCTGCTGGCCGCGCTGCAGGCCACCGCCGGCGAGCGTCGCTACGACAGCGCGGTGCTGCGCACGCTGGGCGCGACCCGGCGCCAGCTGCGCGGCGCGGTACTGGTGGAGTTCGGCGCGCTGGGCACGCTGGCGGCGATGCTGGCAGTGGGCGCGGCCGCTGCGATCGGCGTGGCGGTCTCGCAGAAGGTGTTCGAGCTTCCATTGCTGCCGCCGTGGCCGGGGCTGCTGATCGGCGGCGTAGTCGGCATCGGCTTGAGCCTGTTGGCGGGTTGGTGGGGTACGCGGGCGATCCTGCATACGCCGCCGGCACTGGCGTTGCGTGAGGCCTGAGGCGGTTGCGCCTCCGGATGGCGTGCCGAGCAAGCCCGGCCCCACCGGCAGCCGGTGGATGCGGTGCCGGGTACGCCCGGCACCCATCTCCATCGCGGCGATCAGCCTTCCTTGGGCGCCTTTTCCACGTACTTGGCGAAGACCTCGTCGATCTGCGTGTCCTTCACCTGCTTGCCGGACTGGATCGCTTCGGCTTGGGTGAACAGCGGAATGATCATCGCCATGCCATCGAGCTTGGTCTTCAGGTGCACGCCCGGGGCCTGACCGAGGAAGCCGTCCCAGCGCTGGCGCACCTTGGCCCAGTAGCCTGCAGTGGCTTTCCAATAGGCGCGGGCAGGGGTGAAGTCGACCTCGGTTGTCTTGACGTAGTCGTTGAAGCCGAACTCGCGGGCGATCTCCACCTGGCTGCCGTCGGCGTTGCGCTGCACCTTGGTGTTGAACTGCTCGTGGGTCCAGCCATTGGGCGTGAGCGTGTGGCGGTTGACCACGGCCAGCGCGTTGTAGTCGCTGCGCTTGGTGTACTCACGACGCGGCAACGGGCGCCAGCTCAGGTCGCTGGTCCAGCTCGGCACGTTGTTGGTGTACGTCCATTTGCCGGTGCCACAGTAGCGCGGTGCATCGCTCACTTCATACACGCACTGGGTCCAGGCGCCCTGGTTCACCGCTGCGGGAATGCGGCGTACCTGCCAGGTCTGATCGGCGCTGAACTCGAAACGGCTGGGCGCTTCGTAGACCCAGTCCTGGCGCCAGTGCTTGGTGATGTGGCCGCTCTTCTCATCGAGCAACAGGTGCTGCAGCACGATGCGCTGCGGGGTGTCCTCGACCACGATGACCACTTCGCTGCCGCCGCTGCGCATCGCCGGCGCACGCTCGTAGCCGGGCTTGAGCAGCACGGTCTCGTCGAACGCGAAGTCGACGGTGTACTCGCCCTGCATGGCCAGGATGCTGTCGTGGTCGCGGGCGATGTCGGAGGGCTGCGCGCTGGCCACGCCGCTGGCAGCGAGCAGCAGCATGACGCTGGCTGTCTGGAACTTCATCGGGTCTTCCTTCGGGGTTGCAGGTTCGTTGAGAGGCCGTCCAGGGCCGTCGGGCGTTCCATCAGGAAAGGATCACAGGCGGATCAGCGGCAGGTCGCCGGGGATACGCGGTGCCGGCCGGCGCGCGGCGTCGGCGCAGCAGCAATCGTCGATCGCCAGCTCGCCTTCGGCTCCTTCCAATCGCGCGATGCGACGCGCGGTGGCCGCGCCCAGCGAGGACAGGGTCGACAGGCTGGCCGCCAGGGTGCGGCCCTCGTCCGCGGCATGCAGGCGCAGCGTGCACAGGCGCCAGCGCTGGCCACCGAGGTGCCCGGCCAGGCGACGCCACAGGCGTTCGCTCACACTGCCATCGCGGTCGTGCTGCGGGCCCGGCGGCAACGCCGCGACCAACCGGTCCCAGGCCAGGAAATCGCTGTCGGGCAGCAGGTACAGGCGCCACACGCAGCGGCCGCGGGCATCAAGGAAACACAGGCTTTCGCGTATGCCCTCGCTGTCCACGCTCTGGCAGGCGTGCACGCGCACCGCCTGGCGCCAGCCCCCCAGCTCGTTGCCGTCGGCGTGGTACAGGCACAACACAGTGCCGAGCGTGGCCAGCTGTGCCGGGGTCGGCCAGGCCGCGCTGCCCTGCACGGCGATGGCGTCATTCCTGCGTGCGGACAAGGCTCGGCTCATGGGGTCACCAGGAAACGGCAAGGCTGGCGGAAAGAGTGCGGCCCGGGCTGGTGTAGCGATCCAGCACGCGGCTGGTCGGCGACAGCGTCGAACCCACATTGGACCAATCGATGTAGCGCTTGTCGCCCAGGTTGAACACGCCGACGTTGAAGGTCGCGCCCGGGGCGAAGTTCCAGTGCGCCATCAGGTCGGCCACGCCGTAGCCGGCCGGGCGATACACCGTCGCTGCAGTGACGCGGTCCTTGCGCTTGACGAAGGTACCGGCCAGTTCGACGCCCCAGGCGTCGGTGTCGTACATCAGGCCGACGGTGCTGCGCAGCGGGTCGACCGAATCCAGCGGCGTGTCCTCGGTCTTGTTGTCACCGCGCGACCAGGCCACCGAGCTGCGCAGCGCCCAACCCTGGAGCGCCGGGTTGATCTGGCCGAAGTCAACGCCAGCCTTCAGTTCAGCACCGTAGATGCGCGCATCGGCGATGTTGCGCGACTGGAACACCATCAGGCCCTGCGCGTTGGTACCGACCAGCGACTGCGACTCGATGAAGTCCTTGTACTCGTTGTAGTAGCCGCTGACACTGACGTAGGCGGCCGGTGACAGGAAGCGCAGGCCCAGCTCCAGGCCGTCGCTGGTTTCCGGCTTCAGGTCCGGATTGGGGATGGCGGTGTAACCGAAGGCGAAGTTGGTGAAGCCCAGGTTGACGTCGTTGTACGGCGGCGAACGGAAACCATGCGAGTAGCCGGCGAACAGCGACCATTCGTCGGTGAAGCGATAGACCATGCCCAGCTTCGGCGAGACGCTGGTCTTGGTCAGCCTGGCCACCGCAACGCCGGGATTGTCGTCGGCGAAGATGCTGTCCACTTCCGGCTTCAGCTCGTAGCGATCCACGCGCACGCCCGGCACCAGCGACAGCTTGCCGCCCGCCATGCGCATTTCATCCTGCGCATACAGGCCCAGCTCGGTGGTCTTGCTGATCGGGAAATCGCGTACCGGGAAGGCGTCAGGCAGGATGGTAGTGCTGGTCTGGCCATTGGCCAGAACCTGATAGCCATCGCGCTTCTGGCGGATCTCGGTACGCGCGCCTTCGAAGCCGTAGGTGAGCGCATGTTCGACACTGCCGGTGCTGAACGCCTTGTTGAACTGCGCCTGCAAGCCGTAAACGCGCTGGTCGAAATTGAACTCGCGGTGGCGGCGGCTGCGGTTGGCGCGGTCTTCGTCGGTGACCTGGTTGGTCTCGCTGTGCTGGGTATACAGCTGCCAATGCAGGCTGTCGGCGAAGCCCTTGTCCAGCGCATCCATTTCATGGGCGAACGACACGCGGGTGCGGTTCTGCGTGTCGCGCGCTTTCATGCCGGTGGTGGTGGTACGGTCGATCGAGGACAGCACGTTGGTATCGGTGGTGTCTTCGTTGCCTTCCACGGTCAGGCGGAAGCGCTGGTCCTCGCTCGGTGCATAGACCAGCTTGGCCAGGCCACTGCGACCGTCGCGGTCCTGCGGGTTGGGCGCGGTCCGGGTGTTGTCGAGGCTGCGCACATCGCCCTTGTTGCCGGTTTCCTGGCCCTGGCGATGGTTGATGTTGATCATGCCGCTCCAGTGTTCGCCGCCGAACGCGCCGGTCACGCCGCCGAGCAGGCCCTTCCACTCACCGTCGTAGCCGAACTTCAGGCCGACGTAGCTGTCCTTGCCATCCTTCAGGTAGTCGGCCGGATCCTTGGTGACGAAGGCCACTACACCCCCGAGCGCGTCGGAACCGTACAGCGAACTGGCCGGGCCACGCACGATCTCCACGCGCTTGAGCGTGTCCAGATCGGTGAAGTTGCGGTTGGCGTTGGAGAACGAGCCGATGTTGAAGCTGGTGGGCATGGCGATGCCATCGGTCTGCACGCGCACGCGGTTGCCGTCCAGGCCACGGATGCGGATGCTGCCAAGGCCGAAGCGCGCGGCGCTGCGGCTGACCGACAGGCCCGGCTCGTAGCGCAGCAGATCCTTGATGTCCTGCACCAGGTGCCGGTCCATCTGCTCGCGGTCGATGACATCGACGGTGGCCGCCACGTCACTCACTGCCCGCTCGGTGCGGGTGGCGGTGACCTGCACGCGGTCGAAGTCGCGCGCATCGGGCGCGGCGGTGGCCGCGGCGGCAGCATGGGCGGACAGGGGGAGGGCCATCCAGACGGCGAGGCAAAGGGCGGTAGGGCGGGTCATCGGGTTCGTTCGGTCAGGCAGGGGAACCCCCGGTTACCGGCACACCCGGGAGGTGCACGCGGTAGACCGAGGGGGAGAGAGCGGGCGCGGACGGGTCGCCCACCCTGCCGGCGCTGCCGGCAGGAGGGAGGGAGGCGGGCGACCAGGCCGCGGTTACTTGGTCAGGATCAGCTTGTCGTTGCTGGTGTGCCGCAGGCGGTAGAAGCGGTCGCCGTGCTGGATCAGGATTTCACGACGGCCCTTGAGCAGGGCTTCGCTGTCGATGACCTCTTCCGGCGGAACGACACGGACCGGACGATCGCGGAGGGTCAGCGTTTCGGGGCGCAGCAGTACAGGTTGAGCATTCATGAGCATCTGGACTCGTGCGAGGGACGAGTCAAATGATAATGATTCTCAGTTGACAATCAACAACCATTCTCAATTTGATTGATGGGATTAATGATCGAATTCTGGGATTCGATAGATCATGTCAATCAAATCGCGACTCTACCGAGGCACGAGCCCGAGCCGGCCCGACCGAGGCCCAGGCCCGGTCGGCCCCGGGGTTCAGGCGAAGGCGGCTTCGACCTGCGCCCAGCCAGCCGCATCGACCTGCTCCAGCACCTCCAGCGCCTGCAGGTTCTGCAGCAGCTGGCTGACCCGGCTGGCGCCGAGGATCACGCTGGAGACGTTCGGATTGCGCAGGCACCAGGCAATCGCCAGCGTGGCCGGGGCGTGGCCCAGCTCACGCGCTGCTTCGCTGAAGCGGCGCACCTGGGCCAGGCGGGCCTCGGAGTCGTCACCCAGCACCAGCGCCTGCAGCCATTCCATGCCCTCGCGGCCCAGCCGCGCATCGGCCGGAATGCCCTGGTCGTACTTGCCGGTCAGCAGGCCCGAGGCCAGCGGCGAGAAGATGGTGGTGCCCAGGCCGGCACTGGCATACAGCGGCGCATACTCGACCTCGACGCGTTCGCGGTGCAGCAGGTTGTACTGCGGCTGCTCCATCGACGGGCCCTGCAGGTTGCGTGCTTCGGCGATGTCCAGCGCCTGCTGGATCTGCATCGCCGACCACTCCGAGGTCCCCCAGTAGAGGATCTTGCCCTGCCGCACCAGCGTATCCATGGCATGCACGGTCTCGGCGATCGGCGCGTCCGGATCCGGGCGATGGCAGTAATAAAGGTCCAGGTAGTCCACCCGCAGGCGCTTGAGCGCGGCATGGCAGGCGTCGGTCACATGCTTGCGCGACAGGCCGCGCTGGGTTGGCCGTGGGTCCCTGGCGCTGCCGAAGAACACCTTGCTGGAGACACAGATGCCGTCGCGCGGCAGGCGCAGGTCGGCGATCACATCGCCCATCACCTGTTCGGCGCGGCCGTTGGCATAGCCCTCGGCGTTGTCGAAAAAGTTGACGCCGTGGTCCCAGGCGGCAGCCACCAGGTTGCGGGCCTCGTCGCGTGGGATCTGGTCACCGAAGGTCACCCAGGCGCCGAAGGACAGGGCGGAAATCGGCAGGCCGGTGGAGCCCAGGCGGCGGTATTGCATGCAAATCTCCTGCTGCGGGCCCGCATCCGGGCCGGGATCGAGCCCCATTCTACCTGCCGCCGCCGGCCGCAAGCCCTTGCCGTTGCTGGCCTGATCGGTACCGATGGGCGCGCGCACGCTGCTTTTTCTTGCCCCGGCCCCTGCCCTGCACTAGGCTTCCCGTTTTTCGCGACGCCCCAGGGGAGTCACTCACATGGTCGAAGGTTTGGGCAGGATCGGCTTCGGCCTGTTCGGGTTGGCGGTGCTGATCGGCATCACCTGGTTGTTTTCCAACAACAAGCGTGCGGTTGACTGGAAGCTGGTTGCCACCGGTATCACCCTGCAGATCGCCTTCGCGGCGCTGGTGATCCTGGTGCCGGGCGGGCGCGACGTGTTCGATGCGCTGGGCAAGGGCTTCGTCAAGGTCCTGAGCTTCGTCAACGAGGGTTCGGGCTTCATCTTCGGCTCGTTGATGGACACCAAGAACTACGGCTTCATCTTCGCCTTCCAGGTGCTGCCGACCATCATCTTCTTCTCGGCGCTGATGGGGGTCATGTACCACCTCAACGTCATGCAGGCGATCGTGCGCGTGATGGCCTGGTCGATCACCAAGGTGATGCGCGTGTCCGGCGCGGAAACCACCAGCGTCTGCGCCAGCGTCTTCATCGGCCAGACCGAGGCGCCGCTGACCGTGCGCCCGTACATCGCCAGGATGACCCAGTCCGAGCTGCTGACCATGATGATCGGCGGCATGGCCCACATCGCCGGCGGCGTGCTGGCGGCCTACGTGGGCATGCTCGGCGGCGGCGACCCGGTGCAGCAGGCCTTCTACGCCAAGCACCTGCTGGCGGCGAGCATCATGGCCGCACCGGCCACCCTGGTCGTGGCCAAGCTGCTGATTCCGGAAACGGGCACCCCGCTGACCCGCGGCACGGTGAAGATGGAAGTCGAGAAGACCTCCAGCAACATCATCGACGCGGCCGCTGCCGGTGCCGGTGACGGCCTGAAGCTGGCGCTGAACATCGGCGCGATGCTGCTGGCCTTCATCGCCCTGATCGCGCTGCTGAACGCCCCGCTGACCTGGATCGGCGATGTGACCGGCCTGGCCGCTGCCATCGGCAAGCCGACCAACCTGTCGACCATCTTCGGTTACGTGCTGGCCCCGATTGCCTGGGTGATCGGTACCCCGTGGGCTGATGCCACCACCGTCGGTTCGCTGATCGGCCAGAAGGTCGTGATCAACGAGTTCGTGGCCTACACCGAGCTGTCGCAGATCGTGAACGGCCAGGTAGCGGGCGTGAGCCTGTCCGACGAAGGTCGCCTGATCGCCACCTACGCGCTGTGCGGCTTTGCCAACTTCAGCTCGATCGCGATCCAGATCGGCGGCATCGGCGGCCTGGCGCCGGAACGTCGCCACGATCTGGCCAAGTTCGGCCTGCGCGCGGTGTTGGGCGGTACCATTGCCACCTTCATGACGGCGACCATCGCCGGCGTGCTGACGCACTTCAGTTGAACCCCTGGTTGAGAAAAGATTTCCTATGAGCAGCAGTGTCGTTGTCGTCGGTTCCTTCAATGTCGATCACGTGTGGCGGTGCGAGTCGCTGCCGGCACCGGGTGCGACCATTGCCGGCCGCTACAGCACCGGCCCCGGTGGCAAGGGCTTCAACCAGGCGGTCGCGGCCTGCCGCGCCGGCGCCGACACGCACTTCGTGTGCGCGCTGGGCGATGACGCCGGCGGCGCCACCGCACGCGAACTGGCCGCGCACGATGGCTTCGGCCTGATTGCCGAAGCCAGCAGCGAGCCGACCGGCACTGCGGGCATCTACGTGGACGCGCGTGGCCGCAACACCATCGTGATCGGCCCGGGCGCCAACGCCGCGCTCAGCACCGACTTCCTGCAACAGCAGCAGGCATTGCTGACCGGCGCCAAGGTAGTGCTGGTACAGTTGGAATCGCCGGTGCAGACCATCGAAGCGGCGCTGGCCACGGCCCGCGAGGCCGGTGTCACCACCGTGCTCAACACCGCACCGGCCGACGCGCCCTCGACCATCGGCCTGCTCAAGCTGGCCGATGTGATCACCCCGAACGAGACCGAGTTCGCCGCGCTGCTCGGCCGCCATGTCGGTGAGCGCGTGGATGCCAACGATGTCGCCGCGCTGGATGGCGCCAGCCTGCATGCGCTCTGCCGCAAGCTGGTCGGCAACGGTACCGTGGTGGTGACCCTGGGTTCGGTGGGCGTGTTCGTCTCGCATGCCGACGAGAACCTGCGCGGCGATAGCCAGCCGTACTACCGCGTCGGCGCCGAGCAGGTGCAGGCCATCGACACCACCGGTGCCGGTGATGCCTTCAACGGTGCGCTGGCCGCGTCGCTGGCGCAGGTGGCCGACGCCCCGTTCGCCCGCCACGTGCGCTTTGCCAACCAGTTCGCCGGTCGCTCGACCGAGAAGGAAGGCGCTGCAGCGGCAATGCCGCGCTTCACCCCGGCCGACGCCGAAGCCAAGTAATTCCACGCCACGCGTGGATGACAAGGCCCGGGTGTACAGGCACCTGGGCCTTTCTTTTGCCCATTGCCCAGCCCCTGCGACCGCCTGTCGCATTGCCCACATCCTGCCCCTCGCTCACGATCCGCGCAGCTTCCTTGCACGGGCAGGACATGGACGGATTCCCCTGGTTGCTGGTCGCGGCCGCAGGCAGTGCCGCTGCGGCGCTGCTGCATATCGGCTGCATCGCCTTCGGCGCCGCGTGGTACAGATACTTCGGTGCCGGCCAGCGCGTGGTCCGGCTCGCGCATGCGGGGCACTGGTGGCCACCGCTGATGACCGCCGGCATCACTGCCTTGCTGGTGGCCTGGACCCTGTACGCACTGGCCGCCGCGGGCTGGCATTCGCCACTGCCGGCCAGTCGCCTGGTCCTGCCCGCCATCGCTGCCTTGCTGCTGCTGCGCGCCGCGATGGGCTTCGGCCTGGCGTTGTTCCGGCCGGGGTACAACGGCCGGCGCTTCTGGGTGGTCAGTTCGCTGGCCTGCCTGGGCCTGGGGCTGGCCTTCGCCCTGGGTACCCGCCAGGCCTGGCAGAGCCTGGGTTAGCCACCTACCATCGCCCGCCCTTGGGGGCGGCGGAAGCAACCGTCAAGCATCTGCTGATGCCGGTACGGCATGAGGTCGGTGCCGATCGGCCTGAACCCGGGGCCCGCCGACACCGCCCAGGCCGCGCCCGCGCTCTACAATGGGCGCATGCAGATCGGCCCGTACACCATTGCCCCCAACGTCGTGCTGGCGCCCATGGCCGGCGTCACCGACAAGCCCTTCCGCCTGCTGTGCAAACGGCTGGGCGCGGGACTGGCCGCCTCGGAAATGACCATCAGCGACCCGCGCTTCTGGAACACGCGCAAGTCGATCCACCGCATGGACCATGACGGCGAACCGGCACCGATCAGCGTACAGATCGCCGGCACCGAGCCGCAGCAGCTGGCCGAAGCCGCGCGCTACAACGTCGACCACGGCGCGCAGATCATCGACATCAACATGGGCTGCCCGGCCAAGAAGGTGTGCAACGCCTGGGCCGGCTCGGCGCTGATGCGCGACGAGCAGCTGGTGGCGCGCATCCTCGAAGCCGTGGTCAACGCGGTGGACGTGCCGGTCACCCTGAAGATCCGCACCGGTTGGGACTGTGACCACCGCAATGGGCCCGTCATTGCCCGGATTGCCGAAAACAGCGGCATCGCCGCGCTGGCCGTGCACGGCCGCACCCGCGACCAGCATTACACCGGCCAGGCCGAGTACGCCACCATCGGCGAGATCAAGGCCGCGCTGCGCATTCCGGTGATCGCCAATGGCGATATCGATTCGCCGCAGAAGGCCGCCTACGTGCTGCAGCAGACCGGCGTGGATGCGGTGATGATCGGCCGCTCGGCGCAGGGCCGGCCGTGGATCTTCCGCGAAGTGGCGCATTACCTGGCCACCGGGCAGGAACTGCCGCCGCCATCGCTGGCCGAAGTGCGCGACATCCTGCTCGGCCACCTGCATGCGCTGCACGCGTTCTACGGTGAACCGCAGGGCGTGCGCATCGCGCGCAAGCACCTGGGCTGGTATGCCAGGGACCGGCCGGAGAACGCCGCCTTCCGTGCGGTGGTCAACCGTGCCGAAGACCCGCAGAGCCAGATCGCGCTGACCACCGAGTACTTCGACCGCCTGATTGCCGGGGAACCGGCGCTGCCTTCGGCGGCCTGACCGCACTGCCGCGTCACAACGTCGAGCCTGCTCGACCGAATTGAACTCCCAGAGCCCGCCTCCATGACCCCGCCGATCTCCTCTCCGACCTACCTGCACGGGTTTTCCGGCACCGAACAGCAGCGCCTGATGACCCAGGCGCGCCTGCTGGAATCGAGCATCTTCGGCCAGATCGACTACAGCGGTGCACGGCGCCTGCTGGAAGTCGGCAGCGGCGTCGGTGCGCAGACCGAGATCCTGCTGCGCCGCTTCCCCGAGCTGCACGTGACCGGCGTGGACCTGAGCGAAACGCAGCTGGCCACGGCGCGCGAGAACCTGGCGCGCACGCCGTGGTGCAGCGACCGCTACACCCTGCAGCAGGCCGATGCCGGCGAACTGCCGTTCGAGGCCCGCAGCTTCGATGCGGCGTTCCTGTGCTGGGTGCTGGAACACGTCCCCTCCCCTGCCCGCGTGCTGAGCGAAGTGCGCCGCGTGCTGGCACCGGGTTCGCCGGTCTACATCACCGAAGTGATGAATGCCTCGTTCCTGCTCGACCCGTACTCGCCGCACATCTGGCGCTACTGGATGGCCTTCAACGACTTCCAGTACGACCACGGCGGCGACCCGTTCGTCGGCGCCAAGCTGGGCAACCTGCTGCTAGCGGGCGGCTTCCGCGACGTGCATACCGAGATCAAGACCATCCACCTGGACAACCGCGAACCGGCGCGTCGCAAGACCATGATCGCGTTCTGGGAGCAGCTGCTGCTGTCGGCGGCCGACCAGCTGCTGCAGGCCGGCTCGGTGGACGAGGACACCGTGGAAGGCATGCGCCGCGAGTTCCGCCTGGTGCAGAACGACCCGAATGCGGTGTTCTTCTACTCGTTCGTGCAGGGCCGCGCGACGGTGTATTGAGCCGACGCGGCACTAATGCTCCCGCATCCACGCATGGCGTGGATCTACTCAACGGCGCCGGCTGCGGGCGCTGATCGACGCAGTGGAGCCACGCCATGCGTGGCTGCCACCGCCGATGTCCCGCCATCCACGCAGGGCGTGGATCTACTCAACGGCGCCGGCTGCGGGTGCTGATCGACGCAGTAGAGCCACGCCATGCGTGGCTGCCACCGCCGATGTCCCTTCATCCACGCATGGCGTGGATCTACTCAACGGCACCGGCTGCGGGCGCTGATCGACGCAGTAGAGCCACGCCATGCGTGGCTGCCAACGCCGATGTCCCTTCA
>NZ_JCAFUB010000013.1:0-87890 GCF_059370875.1 Stenotrophomonas sp. YJH_SMC_81
GAGTACATCAAGTACTACAACCAAGAGCGAATCAGATTGAAATTGAAGGGGCTAAGCCCGGTAAAGTACCGGGAACAGGCCCAAGCAGCCGCCTGACCCCACCGTCCAAGTCTCGGGGGTCACTTCACCATGGGGGCTTGGTCGCCGCATCCATGCGGCTCACACCCCGCAAACCCACAGTGCCCGCCTTCGACAGTGTGCTGCTGTTGGTAGGTGTCGACCTTGGTCGACACGGTAGATCCACGCCATGCGTGGATGACTGTCTGTCAGATTTCGAAATCAGAAAAAGGGGTCAGATCCGTTTTCCAGAGGAAAACGGATCTGACCCCAGCTTTTGCTGGCAGAGCGAAGAAATCTGTCGAAGGCGGGGTGGGTCCGGTTGCGGGGGCGTCCGCGGCATGGATGCCGCGGCCAAGCCCCAAGGATGGGTTTACGGCGTCCCCCGCAACCGGACCCACCCCGCCATTCCAAGGATAGCCGGCTTCTGCTGTTGCTTCGGCTCCGGCCTCTGCAGGCGCCGGGTGCAACCCGGCCGATACCCTCCCGGTGCTACGCTGTGGCCACCGACAACCACGGAGGCGGGATGGGGGCGATCGTGTTGTTGCCGCTGTGTGTGGACGATGCCGCGCTCGACCGCTGCCTGGCCGCACTGGATGCCGGCACCGCGCCGGGCACCGCGGTCTGGCTGGCCGATGACGCGCAGGCAGGGCCGCGTGCGCAGGCCGTGGTCGAGCACTGGTTGGCGCATACGCCGCTGCAGGCCGAGTACACCCGGCGCGCGCGGCCACTGGGCGAGGTTGCCCATCTGGATGAGATGCTGCGCGCCTGCGATGGCCTGGACGTGGCCGTGCTGGCGCCGGACAGCGTGCCGTCGCCCGGTTGGTTGCAGCAGTTGCAGGATGCCTTCGCCCGCGATGCCGCCATCGCCACCGCGACCCCCTGGTGCAATGCCGGCGAGACCGCGGCGTGGCCACGGCTGGGCGAGATCAATCCCGAACCCCATGACCCGGCCTTGCTGGCGCATACCTGCGCTACATTGCCGACGCTGCACCCGGAGTTGCCATCGGCGGTCACCCACGCGGTGCTGGTACGTGGCAACGCGCGCCGCCGTGCCGGTGGCCTGGACGTGGACAGCTATGCCGGCTGGAATGCCGCGCTGATCGATCTCAGCCTGCGCATGGCGGGCCTGGGGTGGCGCAATGTGTTGTGCGAGACCGCGTTCGTCAGCCGGGCAGGGGAGGCGGTCAGCCGCGATGGCGACCTGGAGGCCCTGGCGGCACGCTGGCCGGCCTGGGTGCCGCGGCTGGCCGATTTCCTGATGCACGATCCACTGCACGGTCTGCGTGACGACCTGCAGCAGCGCATGCGGCAGGCGATAATGCCGAAGGAACAGGGCGACCTGTTTGTCCCGCCCGCGCCGGAGCCTCCCGTTTGAATGCAACCATTGCCGCCATCGTCGTCACCTACCAGAGTGGCAGCACCATCGATGCCTGCCTGTCGCGCCTGCGCCAGGCGCAGGACATCGCCGAGATCCGGGTGATCGACAATGGTTCGCTGGATGGCACGCTGGACATCGTGCAGCGGCATGCCAGCCATGACCCGCGCGTGCGCTTCGTCGGCAATCCGGACAATCCCGGCTTTGCCGCCGCCAACAACCAAGGCGTGGCCGACTCGCACAGCCCGTGGCTGGCCTTCATCAACCCGGACCTGATGATTGAGGCGGACACCCTGACCGAATTGCGCAGCCGTGGCGAGGTGCTGGGCGATTGCCTGCTGGGCGTGGAGCAGGTGGACGAGCACGGCCACGCCGATGAAGCGGTGCGCCGTCGCGATCCGGATTTCCTGCTGATGCTGCGCTCGCCGGGCAAGGGCTCGAAGCTGGCGGTTCCGCGCGATCCACACCAGGCCGTGCAGCCCGTGCCGGCGTTGTCCGGTGCGCTGCTGATGATGCCGCGTACCCTGTTCGAGCGCATCGGTGGTTGGGATGCGGGTTACCGCCTGCATGCCGAGGACCTGGATCTGTGCCGCCGCGCACGCGAGGCCGGCGCGGTGGTGGCGATCGCCAACGACCTGCAGGTTACCCATGTGCGCGGCGTCTCCAGCCGCTCGCGGCCATTCTTCGTGGAATGGCACAAGCACAGGGGGCTGTGGCGCTACTTCCAGAAGTTCGAGGCGAAGCAGCGGTCGCTGCCGGTACGCGTTGCGGTGTGGGCCGCGATCTGGGCGCATGCGGCGATGCTGGTGCCGAGGCTGCTGCGCAGGTCGCTGTAGCGCCGCAGGAGCATCCACGTATGGCGTGGATCTACCAATGCTGTTCCCCGTGAGCCGAGCGTGGCCGCAGGCACCCCGGTTCACGCCGCCGGGCGCATAATCCGCTCCATGCCTATCATCCAGTCCCTGCTCGACACCGACCTGTACAAGTTCACCATGATGCAGGCGGTGCTGCACCAGCACCCCGGCGCCCAGGTGCAGTACCGGTTCAAGTGCCGTACGCCCGGCATCGACCTGGCCCGCTACATCAACCAGATCGACGAAGAAATCGACCACCTGTGCAGCCTGCGCTTCAGCGACGCGGAGCTGGACTACATGCGTGGCCTGCGCTTCGTGAAGCCGGATTTCGCCGATTTCCTCGGCCTGTTCCACCTCGACCGCAAGTACATCCAGCTGCGCGCGTCGACGGCCGTGCCCGGCGAGATCGAACTGGACATCACCGGCCCGTGGCTGCACACCATCCTGTTCGAAGTGCCGCTGCTGGCGATCATCAACGAAGTCTGGTTCCGCAACACCACCACGGCCGACTTCGCCGAAGGCGAGCGCCGCCTGCAGGCCAAGGCCGCGCTGCTGCGCGATACCCCCGGCTTCGAACAATGCCGCATTGCCGACTATGGCAGCCGTCGCCGCTACTCGCGTGACTGGCACGCGCGGCTGCTGCCGCTGCTGCGCGATGCACTCGGCCCGCAGCTGGTCGGCACCAGCAACGTCCACTTCGCGCGCCTGTACGGCATGACCCCGCACGGCACCATGGCCCACGAGTACCTGCAGGCGTTCCAGGCGCTCGGCCCGCGCCTGCGTGATTCGCAGGTGGCGGCACTGGAATCGTGGGCGCGCGAGTACCGTGGCGATCTGGGCATCGCGCTGTCCGACGTGGTCGGCCTGGACGCGTTCCTGCGCGACTTCGACATGTATTTCTGCAAGCTGTTCGACGGTGTGCGCCATGACTCCGGCGATCCGTTCGACTGGGGCGACCGCATGCTGGCGCACTTCCAGCAGCGTCGCGTCGATCCACGCAGCAAGGTGCTGGTGTTCAGCGATGGGCTCGACATCGCCAAGGTCATGCGCCTGTACGACTACTTCCGCGGTCGCTGCCAGGTCGCGTTCGGCGTCGGCACCCACCTGACCAATGACCTGGGCCCGACGCCGCTCAACATCGTCATCAAGATGGTCCGCTGCAACGGCCAGCCGGTGGCCAAGCTCAGCGATTCGCCCGGCAAGAGCATGTGCGACGACCCGGGTTACCTGGCCTACCTGCGCCAGGTCTTCGAGCTGCCGCCGGCGTAAATACGTCGGCTTACAGGTAGTCGACCACCACCAGGTAGGCGCCCTGCAGCGGCTGCTGCTTCGAAGCCTGCACGCTGTAACGCTCGGAGAAGGCGATATCGCCGGCGCGCATCGCGCTGGCCGACACCGACAGCTTCTGGCCCTGGCGCTTGCCATCGCGCAGCATCGCGGCCTGGCCATCGGCCAGTGCCGTCACTTCCACCGTCGAGCCCTTGGCCGACGGCGGGCAGGCCGCCAGGCTCAGCTCACCCTGGGACAGGTTCGTCGTGCAGCCCGGCTCGGCGATGCGGCCGCTGAAACGGATGCTGCCGCTGCTGGCCTGGGCCAGCGCACTGACGGACATCAGGGCCACACACAGCAGAATGGAATTCCTCATGACACGTTCTCTGGTTCGGTGTGTCCTAGTTAGCGACAGGATCGATCCGCCTTTAATAGGACAAATCCGAATCTGCTAGGGCCATCACCAAGAAAGAGTGATGCGCATCAAATAAGGTGATTTCCGCCTGAAAAATCCCTGTTTCCGCGCCTGCCGAACGCGCCTCTCAACGCGTCATCCACGGTTGTCCGCGACCTGGCGGCCCCGTCGTCAAATCTTCCACACGTCCCAGGTGCTGATTCCGCCTATCACGTCACATTTAGGGCGTCAATGAATTGGCGTTCAGAAAAATAATGAGACTTTCATCACAGTTGTGCATATACTTGCGTCACGGATTCAGGGGAAGGTATGTCCGAGTCCGGCCACAGGTGAGACGCAAGGATGGGTCTTGTTAGCCCGGCAGTGCTCCTTGCTTCCTCCTCTACTTCTCATCTCTTCAGTAGGGTTAGGTAAAAGCGAATGCACAAGATCAACCTCATTGCCGCTCTGATGCTGGCCGCCGCTCCGCTGGCCGCCAACGCCGCCGACGGCACCATCACCTTCAATGGCAAGGTGACCGACAAGACCTGCACCATCTCGACCCCGGGCGGCAAGGACTTCGCCGTGACCCTGCCGACCGTGTCGAAGAACACCCTGGCTACCGCCGGTGCCGTTGCGGGCCGTACCCCGTTCGCCATCAACCTGACCAAGTGCAGCGCCGGCAACGTCGCCACCTACTTCGAGCCGGGTTCGACCGTCGACTTCAACAGCGGCCGCCTGGTCAACCAGGCCTCGGCCAACGCTGCCACCAACGTGCAGCTGCAGCTGCTGGGCTCGAACAACCAGTTCCTGCCGATCAAGGCTGCCGGCGCTGGCCTGGCCCAGACCAACTCGCAGTGGGTCACCGTCGGCACCGACGGCTCGGCCGACCTGAACTACTACGCTGAGTACTACGCCACTGCCGCCGCCACCCCGGGCGACGTCACCAGCAGCGTCAAGTACACGATCATCTACAACTGATCGTAGCTGTACCCGCATTGGCCGGCGTACGCGCCGGCCAGTGCTCCGCGGCCCCTGGCCACACCCCTCGAGCGTAGTACTTCCGATGAAAGCACTCTTTCCCCGGGCGCTGCTGCTGGCAGCGTTCACGCTGCCCCTCTGCCAGAACGCACTGGCCGGCGTGGTGGTCAATGGCACGCGGGTGATCTACCCGGCACAGGCGCGCGAAGTCACCGTGCAGGTCGACAACGTGGGCGACTCGCCCGCACTGGTCCAGGCCTGGATCGACAGTGGCGACGCCAACCAGACCGCCGATACCAGTGATGCTCCGTTCGTGCTGACGCCGCCGATCGCGCGCGTCGAGCCGGGCCGCAGCCAGGCGCTGCGCCTGATCTTCTCCGGCGCACAGCTGCCGACCGATCGCGAGACGGTGTTCTGGCTCAATGTGCTGGACGTACCGCCGTCGCCGGACAACGCCGACAGCGGTGACCAGAATTACCTGCAGGTGGCGTTCCGTTCGCGCCTGAAGCTTTTCTACCGGCCGCAGGGCCTGAAGGGCGTCGCCAACGACGCACCGGCAGCGCTGCGCTGGACCCGCAATGGCGACCGCCTGCGGGTGGAAAACCCGAGCCCCTTCCACGTCACTCTGGCCGAAGTGCATGCCGTGACCGGCAGCAGTGAAAAGGCCGTCGAGGACAAGGGCGCGATGGTCGCGCCGAAGCAGAGCCTGGAGTTCGCCGCACCGGCGGGCACGCAGCAGGTGCGCTTCATCACCATCAATGATTACGGCGGCCGGGTCGAGCACTCCGTCCGCCTCGACAGCACCGGGAGCTGAACGCGCCGCGCCGGCCAAGGGCCTGCGCATCCCGCCACCGCCGCCGTGCGGCGAATTGAAGGAATGTCAGTGTGATCGGAAACAGATTGACATTGTCGATCCATCAGGCGCTTTGCCTGCTGGTTGTTGGCGCGGCCTGCCCAGGATGGGCGCTGGCTGCACCGGCCAATCTCGGCGAACAGGCGCTGATGGCGCAGAGTGGTGCGGCCAATGCGCGTGCACCGGAATCGGCCCAGTTCAATTCCAGCTTCCTGTCCGGCCAGGCCAAGCAGGTCGACCTGGCGGCCTTCAGCAACGGCAACCCGATGGTGGCCGGCAATTACCGCGTCGACGTCTACGTCAACGGCGCCTGGCAGGGCCGTCGTGACCTGCAGTTCAAGGCCGATGCACAGGGCCGTGTCGACGCCTGCCTGCCGCTGCCGATGCTGGAAGAAATGGGCGTGGACAGCGAGGCCGTGCTGCTGCAGCAGGACCCGACGCTGCCGACCGACACGACCAGCTGCGTGCCGGTGCAGCAGCGCATGGCCAATGCCTATGGTGTCTACGACAGCGGCAACCTGCGCTACGACCTCAGCATCCCGCAGGTGTTCCTGCGCCGCGAGGCGCGCGGCTACGTCAACCCGGCGCTGTGGGACCGCGGCATCAATGCCGGTTTCGTCGGCTACAGCTTCAATGCCATCGACAGCAACAGCCGTGTCGAAGGTGGCCAGCGCAACCGCAGTGCCTATCTCGGCCTCAATGCCGGCCTGAACCTGGGCGGCTGGCAGTTCCGCCACGACTCCAACCTGACCTGGTCCGAGGGTGACGGCCGCCATTGGCAGAGCATTGCCACCTACGCACAGCGCGGCATCCCGCAGGTGCGCGGCATGCTCACCATCGGTGAGGCCTATACCACAGGCGAGCTGTTCGACTCGATCGGCTACCGTGGTGCCAGCCTGGCCAGCGACGACCGCATGCTGCCCGATTCGCTGCGCGGTTACGCGCCGGTGGTGCGCGGCATCGCCGAGACCAACGCGCGCATCGAAGTGCGCCAGAACCAGCAGCTGATCTACTCCTCCACCGTTTCGCCGGGCAACTTCGTCATCGACGACCTGTACCCGACCGGCTACGGCGGCGACCTGGAAGTGAGCGTGATCGAGGCCGATGGCCGCCGCCGCGAATTCAAGGTGCCGTTCGGCTCGGTGCCGCAGATGCTGCGCGAAGGCGTGTCGCGTTACTCGCTGACCGCCGGCCAGGTGCGCAACAAGCTGCTGGCCGACGAACCCTGGCTGGTGCAGGGCACCTACCAGCGCGGCATCGGCAACCAGCTGACCCTGTACGGCGGCAGCGCGCTGAGCGATGGCTACCTGTCGCTGCTGTACGGTGTCGGCCTGTCCACGCGGGTCGGTGCCTTCGCGGCAGACGTCACCCATGCACGCACCTCGTTCGACCACTACGGCAGCCACACCGGCGCCAGCGTGCGCTTGAGCTACAGCAACATGATCGGTGAGACCGGCACCAACCTGACCCTGGCCGCCTACCGCTACTCGACCGAAGGTTTCTACAGCCTGCAGGACGCGCTGTATGGCCGTGACTCGGACAAGCGCGGCATCGATCCGACCACCCGTGGTCGCCAGCGCAGCCAGTTCCAGGTGACCTTGAACCAGCCGCTGGGCCGTCGTGGCGGTGCGCTGTACGTGACCGGTTCGGTGCGTGACTTCTATGACCGCTCCGGCACCTCCAAGCAGTACCAGGTGGGCTACAACAACGCCTGGCGTTCAGTGAACTACGGCTTCTCGGCGCTGCGCACCGAAGAAGGCGTGCTCGGCCGTTCCGACACCCAGTACCTGCTGTCGATGAGCGTGCCGCTGGGCCGTGGTACCCACCCGGTGTCGTTCAGTGCCGATCTCGGCGTGCGCGACCGCGGTGGCTACGACAACAGCCGCGTCGGCATCACCGGTTCGGCCGGCGTCGACAACAACTTCAGCTACGGCGTGGCCCTGTCCGATTCCCGCGAGGGTGGCACCACGGCGGTCGGCAATGCCGAATACCGCAGCCGCTACTCCGCGTTGAATGCCACCTACAGCCACTCGCGTGATTTCCGCCAGGCCTCGGTCGGTGCCAACGGCAGCGTGGTGGTGCATCCGGGCGGCTTCACGTTCACCCCGCAGCGTGGCGACACCATGGTGCTGGTCGAGGCCCCGGGCGCGCGCGATGCGATCGTCAGCAACGCCCCGGGCCTGCGCGTCGATGGCCGCGGCTACGCCGTGGTGCCGTACGTGTCGCCGTACCGCCTCAACACCGTCACCCTCGATCCGCAGGGCATGGCCCACGACGTCGAGCTGGAAAGCACCAGCCAGTCGATCGCACCGTTCGCCGGTGCCATCAGCTACCTGCGCTTTGATACCCGCAAGGGCAACGCGTTGCTGATCCAGGTACGCAACCCGGATGGCCGCAGCATGCCGTTCGGTGCGCAGGTCAAGGATGAGCAGGGCCAGCCGGTCGGCATGGTCAGCCAGGGCGGCCGCCTGTACGTGCGCAGTGAAAACAACCAGGGTCGCCTGCTGGTGGAGTGGGGCGCCGGTGCCGACCAGCGCTGCACCATCGATTACCAGGTTCCGGCGGGCGCCGATGCGTCCAAGACCGGCTTCATCCCGCTGGAGGCAGCATGCCGATGATTTCTTCCCGTGGCCGCAAGGCGCTGACGGGCCTTGTACTGCTGGGTGGCGCACTGCTGGCACAGCAGGCCAGCGCGTCGTGCCGCATCCAGTCCAGCTGGTTCACCGCGCAGGACGTGACCATGGACATGGGCCAGATCGTGATCCTGCCCAGCACGCCGGTCGGTGGCGTGATCAAGGAGATCAGCGAGCCGATCAACCAGCAGAACAGCGTGGCACGTTGCGACTGGTCCGGTGGCCGTTCCATTGGCGAGTACGTCAACGCCGCGCAGAAGCGTCCGGTGGCCGGCTTCTCGAACGTCTATGAAACCGATGTGGCGGGCGTGGGTATCCGCCTGTACCGGGACTCCGGTGCGATCCAGACCTACTATCCGCACACCATCAATTTCGGCAGCAGCAGCACCATCTCGCTGGTGGGAGGCACGTTCCGCATCCAGCTGATCAAGACCGCTGCCCAGACCGGCTCGGGCGTGATCGCGCCGAACGGCCGCTTCACCACCTACTACTTCGACGGTGATGGCCCCGGTCGCCCGGTGCTGACCTCGACCTTCAAGGGCTCGGGCACCACCGTGGTCAGCCCGACCTGCGAAGTGCAGGCCGGCAGCCGCAACATCGCCGTCGACTTCGGCAGCGTGCCCAACACCACCTTCACCGGTGTCGGTTCGCGCGCGGTCGATCGTGATTTCGAGATCCGCCTGAACTGCCAGGGCAGCAATGTTGCCGCCTACCAGAGCAAGATCGGCATCCGTCTCGATGCCGACCAGGACAGCTCGAACATGCCGGGCGTGCTGAAGCTCAGCGCGGCCACCAACAGCGCCACCCGCATCGGCATCCAGATGGTCCAGCGCGTTGGCACCACCGAGCGCGAAGTGCGCTTCGGCCAGACCATCAACGTCGGCACCACCGCGCCGGGGACCAGCGTCATGGCGCTGCCGCTGCGTGCGCGCTATGTGCAGACCCAGGCTGGCACGGTGGGTGCGGGTGTCGCGAACGGCCAGGCCACCTTCACCATCCAGTACGAGTAAGGCCGCCCGGGCGGCTGCCCCTGCTGCGTTCCGCCGCAACGTCGCCCGTCCCACGGGCGGCGTTGACTGCGTCTTGATCTTCCAACGATGAAGATCACTGCCACGACGCACGTGCCATCAATCGATTGTGATGGACGTCGCGAATTTGGAGTTTCCTCATGAGGTGGCCGTCTCCTGCCTGCGGGCATTGGACGGTAACGCCGAAAGGATCCAGACGTGGCTACAGCTCCTGGCATTTTCCAGCACCGGCCTTCCGGAGCCCCCCGGTGAAGGTCCTGTCGGTGTTCGGTACCCGGCCGGAAGCGATCAAGATGGGGCCGCTGGTGCGCGCCCTGGCCCAGGCTGCGGATGTCGAATCGGTGGTCTGCATCACCGGCCAGCACCGGGCGATGCTCGACCAGGTGATGTCGCTGTTCGAGATCACCGCCGACCATGACCTGGATGTCATGGTGCCCAACCAGTCCCTCAATGGCCTGTGTTCCAGGCTGTTCGAGCGGCTTGACGCGCTCTACACGCAGGTCCGCCCGGATCGCGTGCTGGTGCACGGCGATACCACCACGGCGATGACCGCCGCCCTGGCCGCGTTCCACCACCGCATTCCGATCGGCCATGTCGAGGCCGGCCTGCGCACCGGCGACATCAACCGGCCATGGCCGGAGGAGATGAACCGGCGGGTGATCGACGTGGTCGGTCATCAGCTGTATGCACCTACTCCCGGCTCGCGCGCCAATCTGGCCCGTGAGCATCTGGGCGGGCAGATCCTGGTCACCGGCAACACCGTCATCGATGCCCTGCAGCAGACCGTGCAGCGCCTGGATGCCGATCCGGCACTGCGTGCCCAGGCCGACGAACCCTTCCACATGCTCGACCCCGGGCGCCGCCTGCTGCTGGTCACCGGCCATCGCCGCGAGAGCTTCGGCCAGGGCTTCGAGGACATCTGCCGTGCGCTGGCCGAACTGGCCCAGCGGCCGGACCTGCAGGTGCTGTACCCGGTGCACCTCAATCCGAACGTCCAGGCACCGGTCAACGCACACCTGGGCAACCTCGACAACGTGCACCTGGTGCCGCCGCAGGACTACCTGCGCTTCGTGCGCCTGATGCAGCGCGCCGACGTCATCCTCACCGACTCCGGTGGCGTGCAGGAAGAAGCGCCGGCATTGGCCAAGCCGGTGCTGGTGATGCGCGACGTCACCGAGCGCCCGGAGGCGGTCGAGGCCGGTGTGGTGACGCTGGTCGGGACCACGCCCTCGCGCATCGTCGAGGGGGTCAATGCGGCCTTGGCGCAGCCACCGCAGCCGACCCGTTTCGACCCCGATGGCAGTCCCTATGGCGACGGCCGCGCCAGCGCCCGCATCGTCGCCGCCCTGTGTGGCGCTCCTCTTCCCGAGTTCTCGCCCGGTCTCCGCAGCGGCGGTGCCGCCCACCACCCTCTCCATGAAGTGACGCCATGAGCCAGACCGGCCGCTGTCCCCTGTTTGTTTCCGCCGCCGCGTTCGTCCTGTCGTGCGCGGTTGGCAGTGCCCACGCCGCCGACAGCGTCGCCGGCCAGTTCGCAGAATGGAGCGGCGACAGCACGGTGAGCCGGCAGATGACCCTGCGCGAACTCGGCTTCCGCCAGCCGCTGGTACTCAGTGGGCAGGAGAGCCAGCGCGAGGTCTACCTGCCGGTGCCGGCCGGTGTTGCCACTCGCGATGCACAGCTGCAGCTCGATGGCCGCTATGTGCGTGGCCACGCCGGGCGAACTTCAGGCCTGTGGTCGGTGGATGGCGATCCGATCGCCGCGCGTTCGATCACCGATGCCCAGGGCGATGCCAGCCAGCTGCTGGCCATCGATGGCGAACCCCGCCAGAACGGCTTCGTGCGGGTCGGTGTCGGCTGGTGGTCGATCGTGTCCGACTACCAATGTGCCGACCAGAGCGCGCCGGCGAACGTGCTGCGGCTGTCGCCGGACTCGCGCTTCAGCTACCGCTTCGATGGGCGTGCCGTGGATACCGTGGCCAAGGCCTGGGGCGCGCTGCCACCGCGGGTGCGCCTGCTGGTGGAGGGCAAGGCGCTGCAGGCGCCCACCTATGATGCCGCCTGGCGCATTGGTACCGCGTTGCAGGCCGGAGGCAAACAGGTTCAGGTGGTGGCGCTGCCCAAGGTCGGCGACAGCGTCGACCTGGCCGGCATCAGCATCCCGGCCAGCCTGCAGGGCGTGCCGGCGTACGCCGCGCTGGCCGCGGGCGAGCGCGTGCACGCGATCAAGGACCTGGCCGAAGTGGGAGCGCTGCTGTCGTTGCGTGACAGCGGGCCGTTGGCCGCCGATGTGATGATCGGCAGCGATGCATTGCGCGTCGGCGTACGCGCGGCGCTGGATGCGCTGGCCGCACAGGTCGGCGCGGCGGGCACCGATGCGGGCGCAGCGTTTGCCACGTGGCGCGATACTGACATGGGCGGCCTGGAGAAGCCCGCCGCCAACGCGTCGGTCAGCGTGGTGGCCGTTGCAGGCCGTCCGACGCTGGTGGTCGACCCGGCGGCAGCGGGCAAGGTTGCCGGACTGTTCGCTGAACAGTGGCGCAGCTATGCGCTGGGCCGCAGCCTGCAGGTCAGCGCAGCAGGAACGCCCAAACTGGACGGTGACCAGGTACTGCTGAGCCGGCTCGGAAACATCGCCGGAACCATGGATGTGGTGACCCGCGCCGACCGCAGCGCCAGCTTCGATCTGGGCACGCTGTCGGCCGATGGCCGCCTGCCCGAGCAGGTGGTGATCGATGTCTCGGCGGCCCCCAATGCGGCGGGTCAGGGCGCGGTGGCCACGATCTACCTCAACGACTACCTGCTGGGCGGCAAGGTGCTGTCGGCCAACGGCCAACCGCAACGGCTGGTGGCCAAGGTACCGGCCTACGCGCTGTCGGCGCGCAACGAGATCCGTGTCAGCTTCCTGCGCCAACCGGCACGCCCCTACTGCCACGATCCGGCGACCGGCTATCCAGTCTCGATCCTGCCCAGCAGCCACCTGACCCTGGCCAGGCGCTCGCTGGGCAGTGATTTCGTCGGTGCCAGCAGCCAGCTGTCACGCGGCAACCAGGTGTTCGTGCCCGGCGCCTGGCTGCAGGATGCACCGGCCTCGCTGGGCAAGGTCATCGCGGTGGCCAGTGCAGTGGGCGCTTCGCCGGAGGTGTCGGAACTGAAGGTGGTCGACGCCGGTGCCGCGGTCAGCCCGGGCGCGCCATGGCTGGCCTTCGGCGTTGCACCGGCCGGTGTCGATGTGGCCGGCCTGAAGGATGGCCACCTGCGCGTCGGTGGCACGTCGCAACCGCTGCTGGATGTCAGCGGCCTGGATCACGCCGCGGTGGTGCAGGTGGGTTCGTCCGGCGGCCAGCTGGGCGTTCTCTACAGCGACCTCGGCGCACAGGCACCGTCGTTCAGCGCACCGTTCCGGTTGCTGCGCGGCGATCTGGCCGTGCTTGACGGCACTGATGTCGTGCGCGAATTCGACCGCCAGGATCCTTATGGCACTCGCCTCGCGCACGACGGCAATCCGCAATCGAAGTGGGAACGGCACATGGTCTGGTTGCTGCTGCTGGTTGGCGTGATCGTATTCGCGCTGCTGGCCGCCCGCGTCACCCAGGTGCGCCGCCGCAAGTCCGCCAACGCAGGACATTGATCCACCGTGGACGGTCTGTTCTGGAACATCCAGCTGGCCAACTACTACGCTGCCCTGGAAACCACGGCGGCGGCGGTGGCCGTGCTGATCCTGATCTCCAGCCTCGATGACCTGTTCATCGATGTCTGGTACTGGGTGCGCGAGAGCTGGCGCGCGCTGACCGTCAAGCGCCGCGACGCGTACCGGCCGCTGACCCAGGAAGACCTGCTGCAGCGGCCGGAACAGCCGCTGGCGATCATGGTGCCGGCGTGGATGGAGTACGACGTCATCGCGCAGATGGTCGAGAACATGATCAACGTGCTCGACTACCGCGAGTACGTCGTGTTCGTCGGCACCTATCCCAACGACC
Organism: Stenotrophomonas sp. YJH_SMC_81; assembly: GCF_059370875.1. NCBI lineage: Bacteria > Pseudomonadati > Pseudomonadota > Gammaproteobacteria > Lysobacterales > Lysobacteraceae > Stenotrophomonas > Stenotrophomonas sp. YJH_SMC_81. Next base: position 13,428 of record NZ_JCAFUB010000013.1, read on the forward strand.
AGCAGACCATCGACGAAGTCGAGCGCATGCGCCGTCGCTACAAGCGCCTGCGCCGCGTGGAGGTGCCGCATGACGGACCGACCAGCAAGGCCGACTGCCTGAACTGGCTGATCCTGGCGATCTTCGACTACGAGAAGCGCCACGACATCGAGTTCGCCGGGGTGATCCTGCACGACAGCGAAGACGTGCTGCACCCGATGGAACTGCGCTTCTACAACTACCTGCTGCCGCGCAAGGACATGATCCAGCTGCCGGTCACCTCACTGGACCGCGAATGGTACGAACTGGTGGCCGGTGTCTACATGGACGAGTTCGCCGAATGGCACGCCAAGGACCTGGTGGTGCGCGAGAGCGTGTCCGGCATGGTGCCGTCGGCCGGCGTCGGCACCTGCTTTTCGCGGCGTGCGCTGCTGGCGCTGAGCGCGCAGACCGACAACCAGCCCTTCAACACCGACAGCCTCACCGAAGATTACGACGTCGGTGCGCGGCTGGCGGCCATGGGCATGCAGTCGATCTTCGCCCGCTTCCCGGTGCAGTTCCGCGTGCGTCGGCCGTCATGGTTCGGCTGGGGGCCGGTGCGCGAGCGCACCCAGCAGATGGCGCTGTGCGTGCGTGAGTACTTCCCCGACAACTTCCGCGCCTCGTACCGGCAGAAGGCGCGCTGGGTGCTGGGCATCGGCCTGCAGAGCTGGGAGTCGCTGGGCTGGCGCGGTTCGCTGGCTACCAAGTACCTGTTGGCGCGCGATCGCAAGGGCATCATCACCTCGTTCGTCAGCATCATCGCCTACCTCATTTTCCTGCAGTTGCTGCTGTTCTGGCTGTTGAAGGCGACAGGGGTGTGGACGATGCAGTTCCCCAGCGTGTTCCAGGCCGGTACCTGGCAGATGAATGTCGCGCTGCTGACCACGGCGGCACTGGCGACCCGCGTCGTGCAGCGCTTCTACTTCGTCAACCGCCTGTACGGCTGGGAGCATGCGCTGATGTCGATCCCGCGCATGGTGGTCGGCAACATGATCAACTTCATGGCCACCGCCCGCGCATGGAAGGTGTTCCTGGCCTACCTGCTGTTCGGCAAGCGCATGGTCTGGGACAAGACCATGCACGACTTTCCCGATGCGGCACAGCTGGTGCAGACCCGCAAGCAGCTCGGTGAGCTGTTGACCACCTGGCAGGCGGTGGAACCGGAGCGGCTGCAGCAGGCGCTGGCGCAGCAGCATGCCGGCCGGCGGCAGCCGCTGGGCCGCATCCTGCTCACCCAGGGCTGGCTGGATGATGAAACCCTGGCCGAAGCCATCGCCTTCCAGGGCGACCTGCCGCGTGCGGTCATCGACATCGATTACCTGCGCGCGGGCTCATTCCCGGTCAGCGCCGATGCCTGCGTGCAGTGGCGCATGCTGCCGCTACCGCCGCGGCAGCAGCAGACACTGCGGCTGGCCGTGGCCAGCCCATTGCCCGAAGACGCGCTGGCGCTACTGAAGCAGGAAACCCGCAGCGCACACATCGAACAGAGCATCGCCCGCGAAAGCGAAATCAACGCAGGCCTGCGCCTGATCGGCGGCGACCAGCACTGGCAGCTGGACAACGTGCCCTTGCTGGGCGACCTGCTGGTGGAGATGCGCCTGATCGACCACGCGCGCTTCGAGATTGCACTGGATGCGTACAAGCCGCAGCGCGATGGCCGCATTGGCGATTACCTGGTCAAGCAGGGCATCACCACCGAGGACGCCGTCGCCCAGGCCATGCAGGAGCAGCGCCGGCGTGCGGCCGCGCTGCAGTCGCCGCCTCCCGGAGCCTTACCGGCATGAAGACCACGCTGCTGTCCACCGTCATCGCTGTCGCCCTGGCAACGGCTACCGCGCCGGCACAGGCGCAGGCCGATGCGCCGCTGCCGTTGTCCGGTGCGGCCTACCGCGTCGCCGAGCAGGCCTTCGCCGCCTACGAGCGCGGTGATTACGCTGCGGCCTACCAGCAGTCCAGCGAAGCGATCCGGTTGCGCCCGGACGTGGTGCGGCTGCGCCTGCTGCAGATCTATGCGTTGCAGAAACTGGGCCGGCCGGCGGAGGCGCAGCAGCAGGCGCGCCGTGCACTGGATGCCGGGTTGAAGGATCCGGCCTTGCCGGCATTGGCCGCTGCCACCGCTGCGCGCAGCACGCCCCCGGATGCCCGGGGCGGGCGCGCACCCTCTCCACCGCGCGCGGCCGGCAGCGGCGCAGACCGCGCCAGGCAGCAGGCCTACACGCTGGCCACCGAGGCCTATGCTGCCTATGACGCCGGGCGCATGTGGGAAGCGGCCAGCAAGGCCGAGCAGGCCTTCCGCCAGCAGCCGAAGCAGGGTGCCTGGGCGATGCTGTGGGTGGCGGCGCTGGAAGCACAGCAACAGGCCGAACTGGCCGACGCGGCCATCGGCACGGCGCTGCAGCTGGGCGCACCGAACGTCGAGGAACTGCGCGCGCGGCGCGTGGCGCTGGCCCGCCAGCGCGCGCTGCTGCAGGCCCAGCAGGCCTACCAGTCGCTGTCCACGCAGAACGATGCGGCGGCCGTCGCGCAGGCGCGCGCCGCCGTCGAGCTTGCGCCGGATGTTGCTTCGTACCGGTTGCTGTTGATCACCGCGCAGCTGCAGCAGGGGCAGCTGGCCGACGCCGAGCGCAGCGCCGACCAGGCACTGCAGGCCGACGGCGGGGATCTCAATGCCCGGGTGATGCGCGGCTATCTGCGCCAGCGCCAGGGCAAGACCGTGCTTGCCAATGAGGACTTCGACACCGCGCTCGCCATGCCGGGGTCCACAACGCAACAGCGCAACGTGCGCCTGCTGGCCGTGGATGCGGCCCTGGCCGCTGGGGATCGCGCACGTGCGGCTGCACTGCTGGCGCCGCTGCGGCCGGTATTGCCAGCCGATGCAGGCGATGCACGCGCGCAGCAGTTGCTGCAGCAGGGCATCGAGCAGCGCGCCAGGGCGACCGGATCCAGTCGCGAGCTTCCGCGCATGAGTGCGCAGGCCTATCCAGCGCCGTTCCAGCATTGCCAATCGGATGACGCCGCCAATATCTGCGAGCTGATGCCGGCTGACCTGCAGGGCGACGGTGGCGCTGCACAGCGCGCATATGCAGCCTACGCGCGGCAGGACTTTGCCGAGGCCATAGATGAAGCACGGCAGGCCGTGCAACTCGCACCGGACGATGCAGACCTGCAAGGCCTGCTGACCACCACGCTGGCGGCAGGCAACCGCAGCCAGCAGGACGAAGCACGGCTGCGCCTGGATGCGACGCTGGCACAACACCCTGATGACGCGGTGGCGCTGATGCAACGCGGCTACCTCAACCAGAAGGCCCGTGAACCGGCGCGCGCACTGGCCGACTTCCGTGCCGCCGAGGCCACCGGCAAGGCACCCGAGAGCGTGGTGATCGACCAGGCGTACGCGAGTGCGGCCAACGGCGATCATCCTCAGGCGGTGTCGCTGCTGCGTAGCGCCATTGATCGCGCCGACGCCGGTGAGCTGCCTCTGGATGCGCATCAGCGCTACAACGTGCGCAATGCCATCGCCAACTATTCGCGCGAGTGGGGCGTGATCGCCTCGGCCGGCTTCCGCGGCGCGCGCCAGGCCGCGACCAATGTCGGCGGCGCGGCGATCAGTACGCCGGGCGATTCGGTGTTCAGCACGCTGGAAGCGTTCTGGCGGCCCCCGGCGTTCAACGACCAGCATGGCACGCTGGAGCTCTACACGCGGCTGCTCAACACGCTGTACGACGAGGGCGGCACCTACGAATCGATCCGCGCAGTGGACCCGTGCACCGGCGAATCGACACCCGACGCACGTGCACGCGCCGACCGTCTCAGCCGTTCGCGTTCCACCACCGGCTGGCCGTCCACCATCGCCTCGTTCGGCATGCGCTACGCCTTCGGCCAGACCGGCCTGAGCGCCGGCATCGAGCGCCGCCAGTTCCTCGGTAGTGCCACGCGCACGGGCGATGTCTATCCCGCCTCCGCGGCCGTGCAGTGCAGCCTGCAGCTGGCCCTGAACCCGCCACTGGAATCCAGCACCCTGGCCCGCTACCGCCTGGCCAGCGGTTCCGGTGGCTGGATGTCCTACCTGACCTACGGCTATTACCACGGTACCGACCTGCGCACCGACGTGAACCAGTGGTGGATGGTCAGCGGCTACGCGCAGGGCGGTTACACATGGGATGACAACAGCGCGCATTTCACCCTGGATGCACTCGATGCCAACGGCATGCCAGTGCGGCGGATCGGTGATGCCAATGGGCGCCTGCATCGCGAACAGTGGTTCGCTGCCGCTGAACTGCGCGCCGGACGCAGCTTCCGTTTCGGTGCCGGGCAGACCCACTGGGTGGTCACGCCGTATGTTGTGGTGGGGGCGGACTGGCTGGACCAGCGCTCGCGCGTGCGCGGCATCCGCTACCCGCTGTTTCCGGTACAGTCGTTCGCGCTCAACGATACGCAGCGCAGCTGGTCAATGGGCGCAGGGCCGGGCCTCGGCGTGCGCTACTGGTTCCGCGAGGACCACTACAACACGCCGCGTTCCTACCTCGACCTGACCGTGCAGTACCGCTTTGCGATCGGTGGCGGTGATACGCAGCGCGCCAAGGGCCTGTTCGCCACCGCCATCCTATATTACTGAGGCAGCCCCCACCGGCGCCGCAGCGCCGCCGCCTGCGGCGTGTCCTGGGTCAGCCACGGCTCCAGCGCATAGACCAGCACGTGCTGTGCGCCGCTGTCGCGTGCCCACGCCAGCTGCCGTTGGATTCGTGCGGTATCGGCAGTCTCGCCCTTGAACCCGCTGCCATCAGCGGCGCTGCCGGGCAGTTCGCGGAACAGCTCGACGATCACATCGAAGCCGATGTCGTGCGCGTGGAAATGATCGAGCAACGGCTGAAGCTGCTGCACGTTGCCGGCGCCGGCAACGCCCACGCCGTCCTGCACCATCGGCCGCAGCGTGGCCTGGGCCAGTACCGCCTGCCATAGCGTGACCAGGTCGCCATCGGACTGCAGGCGGCTGAAGTAGCAGGAGATCGCGCAGTCACCGCCGCGCGCGCCGGTGGCGTCTGCCAGCCCGTGCAGCCATTGCGCCAGCCATTGCTGGCGGGCCGGATCGGCCCAGTGGTACTGCTCCAGTTCGTAGGGCAGGTACCAGCCCCCGAAGGCCGGCTGCTCGGCCCACGGCGCCTGTGCCAACCAGCTGCGTGCGTGCGCCAGGCTGTCGGCCAGGAACGCCTGCAGCGCGGCGTCGTCGGCGCCGATCGCCTGCCACCAGCGCTGCTGGAAGGGTAGGCCGACACGGATGCGCAGGTTGTTCTGGCTGGCGGCGGTGAACAGCTGCTGCAGGCTGCCGTCGGGCAGTGACCAGTCGCCGTCACTGCCGCCGACGATGCCGGTCCATTGCAGCACCAGCTGACGGCAGCCCAGCGTATGTGCAAGCTTCAACGAGCGCTGCCAGTCGGCCGGTCCCCACTGCAGGTGGCTGCGCCAGGGCTGCAGGAAGGTGCCGTCGACCTGCACCGGCAGCGAGCAGCCGGGCAGGGTAGCGAGCGTACCGGCCAACGGCGCCAGCACGGCCGCGCGCAGCAGGCGGCGGCGCAATGGCGAAGACGGATCTGCGGGAAGGACGGGCGCAACCATGCCCGCATCATCCCAGAGCACCGTGCGCAGCAGGTGAACCCAGCAACGGGTGGTGCCGGCCGCTGGCCGGCATCGCCCCCCGATTATTCCAACGCGTAGCGCAGCGCGAACAACACCGCCACCAGCCACACCGCCGGATGCACCTCGCGCCAGCGCCCGGTGCCTGCCTTCAGCGCCGCATACGCGATGAAGCCGAATGCCAGGCCGTTGGCGATCGAATAGGTGAACGGCATCGCCAGCGCACACAGTGCGGCCGGCACCGATTCGGTCAGGTCGCTCCAGTCCACTTCCACCAGTTCGCGCAGCATCAGGCCGGCCACGAACAGCAGCGCCGGTGCGGTGGCATAGCTGGGCACCATCGCCGCCAGCGGCGAGAACAGCAGCGCGGCCAGGAACAGCGCCGATACGACCAGCGCAGTCAGGCCGGTACGGCCACCCACCTGCACGCCCGAGGCGCTTTCAGCGAAAGCGGTGGTGCTGCTGGTGCCGAGCACCGAACCGGCCACGATGGCGGTGCTGTCGGCCAGCAACGCGCGACCGAAGCGCTTCTGTGCGCCCGGCAGCTTCAGCAGACCGGCGCGGCCGACCACGCCGTACAGGGTGCCGGTGGCATCGAACACTTCCACCAGCACGAACACCAGCACCACCTGCAGCAGCACCGCGATTGGTGCGCCGCCGTCATGGTGCAGCAGGCCCGGCAGGTCCAGCTGCAGGAAGGTGGGGGCCAGGCTCGGCGGCAGCGAGACCAGGCCCTGGTACTGCACGTCGCCCAATGCCCAGCCCGCACCGGTCACCGCCAGGATGCCGATCAGGATCGCGCCGCGGATCCGGCGTGCTTCCAGCACTGCGATCAACAGGAAACCGGCCAGCGCCAGCAGTGGCGGCGCCGTGTTCAAGGGACCCAGCGCCACCAGCGTGTCCTCGTTGCCGACGATCACGCCGGATTTCTGCAGCGCGATGATCGCCAGGAACAGGCCGATGCCGGCCACGATCGCCGAGCGCAGCGACGAAGGGATGCCCGACACCAGCCATGCCCGCACACCGGTCAGCGACAACACCAGGAACACCAGTCCGGAGATGAACACCGCCCCTAGCGCCTGCTGCCACGGCAGGCCGGCAGCGCCGACCACGGTGAACGCGAAGAACGCGTTCAGGCCCATGCCCGGTGCCATGCCGACCGGGAAGTTGGCCGCCAGCGCCATTACCGCCGAACCCAGCGCGGCGGCCAGGCAGGTGGCCACGAACACCGCACCCGCATCCATGCCGGTCGTGCCGAGGATCTCCGGGTTGACGAAGACGATGTAGGACATCGTCAGGAAGGTGGTGATGCCGGCCAGCAGCTCGGTACGCACGGTGGTGCCGTGCTGCTGCAGCTGGAACATGCGCTCGAACAGGGACATGGAGATTCTCGCGACGATAAGGTGTCACGACCAACGGTCGTGACCTACCCGAATGCAGAACGTGGGTACCGACCGTTGGTGGTGGGTACCGACCGTTGGTCGGTACGCTTCAAAGCGTCACCACCAACGGTGGTGACCTACCGAAAGGAGAAAGGCCGCGCGAGCGCGGCCTTTCCGGTTGCCTTACTTCAGCGCCTTGAAGCGCAGGCGCTTGGGCGCAGCGTCATCGCCCATCCGGCGCTTCTTGTCTTCCTCGTACTCGCGGTAGTTGCCCTGGAAGAACTCCACGTGCGAGTCGCCTTCGAAAGCGATGATGTGCGTGGCGATGCGGTCCAGGAACCAGCGGTCGTGCGAGATCACGAAGGTGTTGCCCGGGAACTCCAGCAGCGCGTCTTCCAGCGCACGCAGGGTTTCGATGTCCAGGTCGTTGGACGGTTCGTCGAGCAGCAGCACGTTGCCACCCTGCAGCAGGGTCTTGGCCATGTGCAGGCGGCCACGCTCACCACCGGACAGCGAACCGACCATCTTCTGCTGGTCCTGGCCCTTGAAGTTGAAGCGGCCGATGTAGGCGCGAGACTGGATCTCGATGCCGTTGATGTTGAGGATGTCCAGGCCGCCGGCGATTTCCTGGAAGACGTTGTGGTTGCCTTCCAGCTTGTCGCGGCTCTGGTCCACGTAGGACAGCTGCACGGTCGGGCCGATCACGATCTCGCCCGAATCCGGCTTTTCCTGGCCGGTGATCATCTTGAACAGGGTCGACTTGCCGGCGCCGTTCGGGCCGATGATGCCGACGATCGCGCCCGGCGGAATCAGCATCGACAGGTTGTCGATCAGCAGGCGGTCGCCGAACTTCTTGGAGACGTTCTTGAACTCCATCACCATGTTGCCCAGGCGCTCGCCCGGCGGGATGAAGATTTCGTTGGTCTCGTTGCGCTTCTGGTAGTCCTGCGACTGCAGCTCTTCCAGGCGGGCCAAGCGGGCCTTGCCCTTGGAACGGCCGCCCTTGGCGTTCTGGCGCGACCACTCCAGTTCCTTCTGGATCGCCTTCTGGCGGGCCTTTTCCTGGTTTTCTTCCTGCTTCAGGCGTTCATCCTTCTGCACCAGCCATTCGGTGTAGTTGCCCTTCCACGGAATGCCGCGGCCGCGGTCCAGTTCCAGGATCCACTCGGCGGCGTTGTCCAGGAAGTAGCGATCGTGGGTGACGGCCACCACGGTGCCGGTGTAACGCGCCAGGAACTGCTCCAGCCATTCAACCGACTCGGCGTCGAGGTGGTTGGTCGGTTCGTCCAGCAGCAGCATGTCCGGCTTCTGCAGCAGCAGGCGGCACAGTGCCACGCGGCGCTTTTCACCACCGGACAGGTTGGCGATCTTGGCGTCCCACGGCGGCAGGCGCAGCGCATCGGCAGCCACGTCCAGCTGGTTTTCCAGGGTGTGGGCATCACCGGCGGCCAGGATCGCCTCCAGGCGCTCCTGCTCCTTGGCCAGCGCGTCGAAGTCGGCACCTTCTTCGGCGTAGGCGGCGTACACCGCTTCCAGTGCGGCCTGGGCCTGCAGCACTTCGCCCACGCCTTCCTCGACCGACTCGCGCACGGTCTTGTTCGGGTCCAGTTCCGGTTCCTGTGCCAGGTAGCCGACCTTGATGCCCGGCTGCGGGCGGGCCTCGCCCTCGAAATCGGTGTCCACGCCGGCCATGATCTTCAGCACGGTGGACTTGCCGGCGCCGTTCAGGCCCAGCAGGCCGATCTTCGCGCCCGGGAAGAAGGACAGCGAGATGTCCTTGATGATCTGCCGCTTGGGCGGGACCACCTTGGACACGCGGTTCATGGTGTAGATGTATTGCGAGGACATGAGGTCTCCGTAGGCGCGGCCCTGCGCCCGGCCCATCACGGGAACATCCCGTTGTGGCAGCGGGCACAGACTGGAAAGGAATACCGCCAATTATAGCCGGAACCGGTTCCGGGCCGCGCCCGTGGCAGGGGCGCTGGCTGGCCGCGGCCTGAATACTTCGTCACAGTCCTGCAGCGGGAAGCGTTTCCAGCCGGAAACGGTTCAGATCGGGTGCGCAATATGGGCTCACCACCACCCAAGCAGAGGTCTGACATGCGCATCAATCGAGTAATGGCCAGCGCCGTGGCCTCTGTGCTGGCGCTCGGCGCCGTGGCCCCGGCCTTTGCCGACAACGACCACCGTCGCGGCCATGACCGCCGCGAGTGGCGCGAGGACCGCCGCGAATGGCGACAGGACCGCCGTGACTGGGAACGCGACCGCCGCGAGGCACGCCGCGACTGGGAGCGCGACCGCCGAGACTGGCACCGCGACCACGACCGCTACTACCGTCCGGCCCCGCCGCCGCCGCGCGTGGTCTACCGCCCGGCCTACGGCCCGGGCTACGGCTGGAAGGTCGGCCACCGCTACCGCGATTACTACCGCGGCCCGATCTATGTGGTGAACGACTACCCGCGCTACCACCTGCGCCGCCCGCCGTATGGGCACCACTGGATCCGCGACGACCGCGGCAACATGCTGCTGGTGGCGGTGGCGACCGGCATCATCGCCGACTACATCATCAACAGTCGCTGAGGATCGCGGCTGGGGTCGGATCCCTTTCCACGGAAAGGGCTGTGATCCCACAACGTCCCTCGAAACCATACGGGGCCGGATTCCTTCGGGAGTGCCGGCCCCGGCCTTTCCGGCCCCGGCAGGCCGGTGCGGGGCTACAATCAGGGGCTGAGCCGTACCCCTTTCCCTGCCTGCTGGAGTACCCGATGTTCCCGCGTGACGTCCGCATCGAAACCTACGATCCCGAACTGGCCAAGGCCATCGCCGCTGAAACCCAGCGCCAGGAAGACCACGTCGAGCTGATCGCCAGCGAGAACTACACCAGCCCGGCCGTAATGGAAGCCCAGGGCAGCCAGCTGACCAACAAGTACGCCGAAGGCTATCCGGGCAAGCGCTACTACGGTGGCTGCGAATACGTGGACATCGCCGAGCAGCTGGCGATCGACCGCCTCAAGCAGCTGTTCGGCGCCGACTACGCCAACGTGCAGCCGCACAGCGGCTCGCAGGCCAACCAGGCCGTGTACTTCGCCCTGCTGCAGCCGGGTGACACCATCCTCGGCATGAGCCTGGCCCACGGCGGCCACCTCACCCACGGTGCCAAGGTCAATGCCTCGGGCAAGCTGTTCAACGCCGTGCAGTACGGCGTCAACGACCAGGGCCTGATCGATTACGACGAGGTCGAGCGCCTGGCCCTGGAGCACAAGCCGAAGATGGTCGTGGCCGGCTTCTCCGCCTACTCGCAGGTGATCGACTGGGCGCGCTTCCGCGCCATCGCCGACAAGGTCGGTGCCTACCTGTTCGTGGACATGGCCCATGTCGCGGGCCTGGTCGCCGCCGGCGTCTACCCGAGCCCGCTGGACCACGCCCACGTCGTCACCTCGACCACCCACAAGACCCTGCGCGGCCCGCGTGGCGGCATCATCATCGCCAAGGGCGCCGACGAAGACCTGGTCAAGAAGCTGCAGTCGATCGTGTTCCCGGGCATCCAGGGCGGTCCGCTGATGCACGTCATCGCCGGCAAGGCCGTGGCCTTCAAGGAAGCGCTGGAACCGGGCTTCAAGGCGTACCAGCAGCAGGTGGTGAAGAACGCCCAGGCGATGGCCAACACGCTGATCGCGCGCGGCTACAAGATCGTTTCCGGCGGCACCCAGAACCACCTGATGCTGGTCGACATGATCGGCAAGGACGTGTCCGGCAAGGATGCGGAAGCGGCGCTGGGCAAGGCTCACATCACCGTCAACAAGAACTCGGTGCCGAACGACCCGCGTTCTCCGTTCGTGACCTCGGGCCTGCGCCTGGGCACCCCGGCCGTGACCACCCGTGGCTACGTCGAGCAGGACTGCGTGGACCTGGCCAACTGGATCGCCGACGTGCTGGACGCGCCGAACGATGATGCCGTCATCGCCCGCGTGCGCGACGCGGTCAGCGCGCAGTGCCGCAAGTACCCGGTCTACGGCTGATCGGCGCAGGGGGTCGGATCCCTTCCCGCAGGGAAGGGCTCTGACCCCGTCACCAGGAATCCCGCGCATGGATGAGCGCCGCCTCAAGTATCTGTACGCCACCCTGGCGGTGGCATTCGGCCTGCCCAGCCTGGTGGTGGGCGGTGCCGCGGCGACGATGCTGCTGCTGACGGGGCTGGGCCAGTTCGGCCATGGCACGCTGGCCGCGGTGACGGTGATGCCGCTGTGGGGCCTCGCCGGCATTGCCGGCTGCCTGGCCTGGTTGTGGCTCAGCGCCGGGTATCTGCTGCAGGGGCGTGCCGGGCTGCAGGTGCATCGCCTCTGGTGGTGGCTGCTGCTGGCCGGCGGTCTTGCCGCCGTACCCCCGCTGGGGCTGGCGCTGTGGTGGAGCATCACCGTCCACGCCGAAGGCATCGCCCTGTTGCTGTTGGGCCCATCGATGCTGGTGCCGGCGGCGATGCTGGTGTGGATCAAGCGCCGCGCATGACGTGGCCCATGGAAGGACATCGAACGCATGGATGAGCGCCTGCACAAACGCGCGATGGCGATTGCCGGCCTGCTGGTAGGCCTGCCCACCGTGGCGGCAGGCGGCACGGGTGCCATGCTGGGGCTGATGGCCGTATGGGACGGCAAGTACCTGACGGGCGACGAGTACACGCTGTTGCTGCTGTGGTCGTCGGCCGGCATCATCGGCCTGCTGTCGTGGTTGTGGCTGAGCGGGCTGTTCCTGTGGCGCGGTGTTGCCGGCCTGCGCCAATCACCGGTTGTGGCCTGGGTCGGCTTGGCGTTGGGTGGCTTGGCCGCGTCGGGCGTGGTCGTCGCCACGCTGTACTCCACGATCAGCAATGGCGAGATCTCGACATTGGGCTTTCTCGGGTTTGGCCCGCCGCTGCTGGTGATGGCCGGGCACCTGGCCTGGCTGCGCTGGGCACGCGTGGCATCGCCGCCGCCCGAACCGGGTTGAGCCGGGCTCCCCAACTCGTCGGACACGCTGGGTGGCCAGAATGCAGGCGCTTCCGCGCAGGCAGCATTTGCTGCGGCGCCCTTTCTCAGGTACCTTTGCGACGCTGCCATGATGGTGGCAATTGCTCCCTGAGCCAGGCGTTCCATGCATTGCCCCTTCTGCCAACATGCCGATACCCGGGTCATCGACTCGCGCGTCTCTGAAGACGGCGCGACGATTCGCCGTCGGCGGGAATGCGAAGCCTGCGGCGAGCGCTTCAGTACCCTGGAAACGGTCGAGCTGAAGCTGCCGGCCATCGTCAAGAGCGATGGCACCCGTGAAGCGTTCGACCAGCGCAAGGTCCGCGCGGGGTTCGACCGCGCGCTGCAGAAGCGTGCGGTTCCCGAAGACAAGATCGAAGCGGCGGTACGTGCGGTGGTGCACCAGCTGCGCATCAGCGGCGAGCGCGAAGTGCCCTCGATCAAGGTAGGCGAGTTCGTCATGAACGAACTGCGCAAGCTCGACCACGTGGGCTATGTGCGCTTCGCTTCGGTCTACCGCAGCTTCGAGGACGTGGCCGATTTCCGCGAGGAGATCGAGAAGCTCGAGCGCGACCTGCCGTCCAGCACCGAACAGCTCCAGCTGCTGGGCGATGTGATCGCCCTGACCAAGAAGAAGAAGGGCTGACCGACACCGCTGTGGTGGCACGGAGGCGCCCATGATCTGGTGGGTGCCAACCTTGGTTGGCACGGAGGTGTCCATCCACGCATGGCGTGGATCTGCCGATGGCGTGCATCCACACCGGCGGCGTTACCATGGCCGCATGACACCTTCGTTCTCCGTCCTCGACCACCTGCACATGGCCAACGCGCTGCGCCTGGCCGAACGTGCCGCTTACACCACCCGCCCCAATCCGATGGTCGGCTGCGTGATCGCCCACGGCGAACGCGTGGTAGGGCAGGGCTGGCACCAGCGCGCAGGCGGCCCGCATGCCGAGGTGTTCGCGCTGCGCGAAGCCGGCAGCGAGGCCCGCGGTGCGACCGCTTACGTCACCCTGGAGCCCTGTGCCCACTACGGGCGCACGCCGCCGTGCGCACTGGCGCTGATTGAAGCGGGCGTGACGCGCGTGGTGGCGGCGATGCGCGATCCGTTCCCGAAGGTTGATGGCGGTGGCTTCGATCTGCTGCGCAATGCGGGTATCGAGGTTGCCGAAGGACTGATGGCGGCGCCGGCGCGCGAGCTCAACAAGGGCTTCCTGTCGCGCGTGGAGCGCAACCGCCCGTGGCTGCGGGTGAAGCTGGCCGCCAGCCTCGATGGCCGCACCGCGATGGCCGACGGCAGCTCCAAGTGGATCACCGGGCCGGCCGCGCGCGAGGACGTGCAGCACTGGCGCGCTCGCGCCGGTGCGATCCTGACTGGCGCCGATACCGTGCTGGCCGACGACCCGATGTTGACCGTGCGCCTGGCCGGTACCGAAGTGATGCCACCACTGCGCGTGGTGCTCGATTCGCGCCTGCGCTCGCTCGAATGCAGCCGTGTGCGCGAGGGCGGTGCGCCGACGCTGTACCTGCACGATGCGGCGGTCAGTGCGCCGGATGCGGCCGACGCCGAATTTGCCAGCGTGCCCTGCGTTGAAGGGCGGCTGGACCTGGGCGCGGTGCTGGCGCTGCTGGCCGAGCGCGGCATCAACGAGGTGCATACCGAAGCCGGCGCGACACTGGCCGGTGCGCTGCTGCGCGCTGGCTGGGTGGACGAACTGCTGCTGTATCAGGCGCCCACGCTGCTGGGCGACAACGGTCGTCCGCTGCTGGCCGGCCTGGGCATCGATGCCATGGACCAGCAGCGTCGCCTGCACGTGGTCGACCAGCGCCAGATCGGCGAGGACATCCGGCTGCTGTTGCGCCCGTGAGGCAATGGCGGGGCACCGGCCCCGTTCCGGTGCCTCAGGTGCCCTCGTCCTCGTGGGCGGGGCACTGCTCTTTCCATTGCTGCTTCCACAGCACATGCAGGTCACGGCAGTAGGCACCGAGTGCTTCTCCCGTCAGCTGCGTTGACTTCCACCGCAGCCTGCGCCGGCTGATGCCCTGGTCGTACTCGTCCGGCAGTACCGACGGTGCGCACTGATCGTGGTACTGCAGGAACGCGCGGCAATCGTCGTTCTCGCTCAGTTGCGCGTCGATGTCGCGGTCGCGCAGCTGGGTCGACTCGAAGGCAACCGGAGGTTGCACGTAGAAGGTCCTGGGTCTGGACGCTTCGGCCTGCCAGCACGCCATTAGCGCGACAAGCAGGACCGTGGTCGAGGTTATGCGGTGCTTCATGCTGTTGCCCTCGTGGAAGAGGGCAACAGCATTGATCACGCAGTGTGCGCAAGACCATGCAACGGTTCTGAAAGTGCCGTTGATCCTGCTGCAGGCAACGGCGCTACGTCGTGCTTATGGGCACTCGTCGGTCCACATCATCTCGGCGATCGGGCGCAGTGCCTTGCACTCCTGCGTCATCTCATCGGCTGACTTGAGCTGTGCCTTGGCCTTCAGTTCCTCGGCCATCGCATCCACGCCGCTGATCTGGTCGGGTGCGACCTTCGCCACGCAGCTGCGGTGCTGCTGCAGCAGCAGGTCGCAGCCGGGTACGCCGGTCACCTTCGGTGCGCTGGCCGCCTGCACGTCCTGCATCCATTCCTCGAACGGTGCCAGCGCCCCGGTCACGCTGCCCACCAGATCATCGAAGTTGCCGCTGTACCAGTAGCCGTTGTCCTTGGCCGGGTACAGGGTGAAGGTGCCGCTGACCGGCACGCGCGCGCCACTCTGCAGCGCCTGGCTGTAAGCGTCGGTGAACTGCTTGCGCGAAGCCGGGCTGGCGTCGGAGGCAAGGCTGGCGGCGAACAGCGGACGTACCTTGCCCAGGTCGGGCATTTGGCAGCTGAAGGTGATGCGCGCCAGCTTCTGGTCGTCCACGTACTCGTTGTCTTCAATCACGCTCTTGCTGGCGCGGCACTTCGAATCACGCAGGGCCTTGGCATACATCGCCTCGCTGGCGGCCGCGTCGGCCTTGGCGCCGGTGCTGGCAAGCACGACCTGCCACGGTTCGGCCAGCGCCTTGGCCAATGCGCCCGGGTTCGGGGTTACCGCGTCCTGGCCGTCGAAGGCGGGCTTCAGCGCATCGTTGAGGGTGCGGGTCGCGGCGGCGTCGTCTTCCAGCAGGACGCGGGCATACAGATCGAAGGCCTGTTCGGGCGTCAGCGTGGCCGGGGCGGCGCTGGCCAGCAGCGGGGCAGCCAGCAGGGCGCTGGCCAGCAGGGTACGCAGGGGAGTCTTCATGACGGTGTTTCCTGTTCCAGAGGCGCGCAAGCCTAGCGCATCTTTGCGCAGGCCCGACGGTGCCCTGTGATCACGTGCCGACGCGCGGGCAAAAAAAACGGGCCCCTTGCGGGGCCCGTTCGATCGCACGACGAGGAGCGACCGTTGGATCAGAAGCTGGCGCGGACGCCGGCCGAGTATTGGGTGACGTCGCGGTAGCCGGAGATCTCGCCCACCAGGCCCCAGGTCTTGGTGAAGTTGATCTGGCCGCCAACAGTGCCGACCCAGGTGCCCTTGTAGTTGTTGCCGCCATCCATGTAGCCGGCCTTGACCCAGGCTTCGGTCATGCGCGACGGCTTGCCGCGGATGCCCATGGTGACGCGGCCCAGATTGGTGTGGTCCTTGCCGTGGTAACGCACACCGTCATAACGCAGGGTCGATTCGGCGTTCTGGCGCACCCAGGCGGCATCGGCGGTGAAGTCCAGGCGGTCGGTCCACGGCATGTGGTAGCCGATACCCAGCTCCGGCTGGTTCAGTTCCAGCTTCAGCGAGTCTTCGCCGTAGTGGCGGGTCTTGCTGGTGCGCGACCAGCCACCGAACACGTAGACCTGCTCGGCCAGCGCGACCGAACCGCGCAGGTAGCCACCGTCGACCTTCGGGTCGTCCAGCAGGTTGTCGTCAACCTGGACCTGGGTCCAGCCGCCTTCAACGTAGGTGTAGCTCAGGGCCTCGGCCGAAGCCGAGAACGGGGCGGCGGCCAGCAGGGCGGCCACGATCAGGATCTTGCGCATGGAAATTCCTGTGAGTTTCAGTCCATTGGCGGGCCTGCCCTCGCGGCTGCCCGTGGCGACCTCATGTCGTCCGCTGCGGATTTTAATGAAAGTTTTACAAAATGCGAGAGACGGCCGTCACAGGCTGGCCAGACGTGGTCGGGGTCAGAGCCCTTTCCTGCGGAAAGGGATCCGACCCCGGGCATCCCACCCCGTTCAGGCCGGGCTGGTACACTGACCAGACCGGTTCGCCGGTACACAAACGTCTTCAGGGCGGGGTGCAATTCCCCACCGGCGGTAGGTGCGCAAGCACGAGCCCGCGAGCGCCCCGGCTCACGGCCGGGGGTCAGCAGATCCGGTCCAATGCCGGAGCCGACGGTCATAGTCCGGATGAAAGAAGACGGTGCCACAGGGCTCTTGCCCTGCGTGCACCTGTTTGCCTTGCGGCGTTTTTCGCTCACTTTTCGCGGAGAACGTTACTTGTTTACTGGAATCATCGAAGGCGTCGGCCGTCTGGCCGCACGCGAGTCCATCGGCGGCGATGTCCGCTTCACCTTCAATGTCGGGAATCTGCCGTTCGACAACGTGCAGATGGGCGAGAGCATTGCCATCAACGGCGTCTGCCTCACCGTCATCGCATTCGACGCCCGCAGCTTCCAGGCCGATGCGTCCACCGAGACCCTGGGCCTGACCACGCTGGGCCAGTTGGGCGAAGGTGCGGTCATCAACCTGGAGCGCGCCATGCGCCCGACCGACCGCCTCGGCGGCCATCTGGTCAGCGGCCACGTCGACGGCCTCGGCCAGGTGTTGTCCATCCACGAAGATGCACGTGCCCAGCGCTGGCGCTTCGCCGCGCCGGCCTCGCTGCGCCGCTACATCGCCAGGAAGGGTTCGATCTGCGTGGACGGCGTCAGCCTCACCGTCAACGAAGTGGACGATGAAGGCTTTGAAGTCGCCCTCATTCCGCACACCGTGGCCAACACCGCCTTCTCCGCCACCGGCGTGGGCAGTGCAGTCAATCTGGAAATCGATCTGGTCGCCCGTTATGTGGAGCGCCTGATCAGTGTGCCGACCAACGGTCAGCACCCACACGGAGATGCCGCATGAATTTCGCCCCGATTCCGGAAATCCTGGAAGACATCCGCCAGGGCCGCATGGTGGTCATCGTCGATGACGAAGACCGCGAGAACGAAGGCGACCTGATCATGGCCGCCGAACTGGTCAAGCCGTCGGACATCAACTTCATGGTCACCCACGGCCGTGGCCTGGTGTGCCTGCCATTGACCCGCACCCGCGCCGCCGACCTCGGCCTGGCGCCGATGGTGCAGGCCAATACCGCGCAGTTCCAGACCAACTTCACGGTCAGCATCGAGGCCGCCGAGGGCGTTACCACCGGCATCTCGGCCCACGACCGCGCCCACACCATCCGCACCGCGGTGAAGCCCAACGCCAAGCCGTCGGACCTGCACCAGCCGGGCCACATCTTCCCGCTGATCGCCCAGCCCGGCGGCGTGCTGACCCGCGCCGGCCATACCGAAGCCGGCGTCGACCTGGCCATGCTGGCTGGGCTGGAACCGGCCGGCGTGCTGGTGGAAATCCTGAACCCGGATGGCAGCATGGCGCGCCGCCCGGAGCTGGAAGTGTTCGCGCGCGAGCACGGCCTGAAGATGGGCTCCATCGCCGACCTGATCGCCTACCGCCTGGCCACCGAAAAGACTGTTGAACGCGTGGACGAGCGCGACATCGACACCGAATTCGGCCCGTTCAAGCTGGTGACCTACCGCGACCGCATCGCCCACGACCTGCATTTCGCGCTGGTCCGGGGTGCCCCGGATGCGGAGACCCCGACTTTGGTGCGCGTGCAGGTGGAAAACCCGCTGGCCGACCTGCTGCATTGGCGCCGTGACGACTTCGGCGTGGCCGCCACCGACGCCCTGCGGGCGATCGATGCCGAGGGCGCTGGCGTGATGGTGGTGCTGTCGGCCCCGCGCGATGGCGAAGCCCTGCTGGCCCGCCTGCGCCAGCAGCCGGTGCCGGTGGTGCCGGGCAAGGATAAGGACGTGGGCCAGTGGCGCCGCAACGGTGCCGGCGCACAGATCCTGTCCGACCTGGGCCTGGGCAAGCTGCGCGTACTGGGCACCCCGCGCCGCCAGATCGGCTTGGCCGGGTACGGCCTGGAAGTGGTGGAGACGGTGACCCTGTAATGAGTAGTGCCGGCCGCTGGTCGGCAACCGCATCCCCGGGATTGCCGGCCAGCGGCCGGCACTACCGGTGGGGGCCGACCCTTGGTCGGCACACCCTGCAGGCCCCCGCCAGCCACGGCCGGGGCCCATCCACGCTAGAATTACCCCCTTATCGAGTCCCCCAAGCCGCATATGAGCCACTACGAAGGCGATCTTCGCACTCCCGAGTCGGCGCGCTTCGCCATCCTGGCCAGCCGCTGGAACGCCCGCATCACCGACGCGCTGGTCGCAGGCGCCCGCCTGAGTCTGGCCGGCAACGGCATCACCGAAGCCAACATCGACGTGATCCGCGTGCCGGGTGCCTGGGAACTGCCGCTGGTGGCTGCACGCCTGGCCGCCGCGCATGAACACGCCGCCATCCTCACCCTGGGCTGCGTGATCCGTGGCGACACCCGCCACTACGAACACGTGGCCGACCGCTGTGCCGAAGGCCTGATGCGCGTGCAGCTGGATTTCGGCGTGCCGGTGCTGAACGGCGTGCTGGCGGTGGAACGCGTTGAAGACGCCGAGGCCCGCGCAGGCGGCAGCCACGGCAACAAGGGCGAGGAAGTCGCACTCGCCGCATTGGAAATGGTCAATCTTCTGGAGCAGCTGCCATGAACAAGAACACCCAGGGCAAGCCCTCCGGTAAACCCGTCCGCCGCGATGGCGTGGATCCCGTGCTGCGCTCGCGTGCGCGCCGTCGTGCTGTGCAGGCCATCTACGCCTGGCAGATTTCCGGCGGCAACGCGCAGTCGCTGATCGCCCAGTTCGCCCACGAGCAGGCCCGCGAAATCGCCGACCTGGCCTACTTCGAGGCGCTGGTGCACGGCGTGCTCGACAACCGTCGCGACATCGACGAAGCGCTCGGCCCGTACCTGGACCGTGGCATCGAGGAAGTGGACGCGATCGAACGCGCCGTGCTGCGCTTGGCCGCCTACGAACTGCGCTACCGCTTGGACGTGCCGTACCGCGTGGTGATCAACGAAGCGATCGAATCGGCCAAGCGCTTCGGTTCCGAACATGGCCACACCTACGTCAACGGCGTGCTGGATCGTGCCGCCGTGGAATGGCGCAAGGTCGAATCGGGTCACTGACCCACCTGTGGTAGTGCCGGCCGCTGGCCGGCAGCTGCAGGGATCCTGAGGTTGCCGGCCAGCGGCCGGCACTACCGCCCACCGCGCCCTGCGCGGCACGTACAACAGCGGGAACGCTCCATGTCCCTCGCCGAATTCGCCCTCATCGACCGCATCCGCGCCCGCACCCTCGAGCGCGACGACATCCTGCTCGGCATCGGTGACGACGCCGCGCTGCTGCAGCCGCGTGCCAACGAGCAACTGGTGGTCACCGCCGATACGCTCAACAGCGGCGTGCACTTCCCGGTGGAAACCCCGGCCTTCGACATCGGCTGGAAGACCCTGGCCGTCAACCTGTCAGACCTCGCCGCGATGGGCGCGCGCCCGGCGTGGTGCACGCTGGCGCTGTCGCTGCCGGAAGCGTCTGAAGACTGGATCGAGGCTTTTGCCGATGGCTTCTTCGCTCTGGCCGACCAGCACGACATCGCGCTGATCGGTGGTGACACCACGCGCGGCCCGCTCTCGCTGTCGGTCACCGCGATGGGCCAGGTCGGGCGCGGCCAGGCCCTGCGGCGCGACCGCGCGCAGCTGGGTGATGACATCTGGGTGAGCGGCACGCTGGGCGACGCCGCCGGCGCGCTGCGCCTGTGGCAGCAGGGTGCACTGAGCATCGCCACCGCCACGTTGCTGGCCGACTACGAAAGCCTGCGCCTGCGCCTGCTGCGGCCGACGCCGCGCGTCACCCTCGGCCTGCGCCTGCGGGCCTTCGCGCACGCGGCGGTGGATGTATCCGACGGCCTGCTGGCCGACCTCGGTCATATCGCCACGCGCAGCAACGTGGCCGCACATGTCGATGCCGATTCGCTGCCGATCTCGCACGCACTGCGTGAACTGCTCGGCCGCGACGGTGCGCGTGACTGCGCATTGCGCGGTGGCGATGACTACGAGCTGTGTTTCACCGCCGCCGCCGACCAGCGCGACGCACTGCACTACCTGGCCGAATCGCTGGACGTGCCGCTCACCCGCATCGGTCGTATCGCTGAAGGGCAGGGGGTGCACGTGGACGGCGAAGCCGCCGACGGCGGTTACCAGCACTTCGCGTAGCAGCAGCGGTACTGCCCTGCTGGGTCAACCTTCGGGGAGGGGTCAGATCCCTTTGCGCCGCAAAGGGATCTGACCCCAAGTGAAGCACATCGATGTTGCTCTGGTAGGTGCCAAACTTGGTTGGCACAGAGGTGTCAGCCGCCGGTGGCAACGCCGTGCCGACCAAGGTCGACACCTACCAACGCGGGCTGGTTACACGTGCGGAACCGGCGCACCGAAGCGGTTGCCACCCGGCGTGCCGGGCAGCAGCAGGAACACCAGCAGCACCAGGCTGACGAACGGCACGAACCCCAGCAACAACCACCAGCCCGAACGATCGGTATCGTGCAGGCGGCGGATGGTGGCCGCGATGGACGGCAACACGAATGCCAGCCACATCACTACGCCCAGGCCGGTGACGACCAGCGCCAGGCCCTGCGAACCGCTGTAGCCGGCATAGAAGCTCAGCAGATACAGCGGGATCGAAACGATCATGATGAACAACTGGAACCACCAGAATTCGCTGCGGCTTGCGCGGCCAGTGAACTGCGCATAGCGGGTGAGCGGAACCATCATCTTGTGCATCGAAACACTCCCTGAAAAGAAGTGCGCACCATTGGTGCTCCTGTGATGATGAGCCATCGGAATCGTTGCAATTGCGCGCAGCGTGCAACTGAACTGAGCGCTCACCCGCACTTCTCTTCGTCGGATGCTCACGCCGCCCGCAGCTGCACATCCACGTACTCGGCCAGCCCACGGCAGGCCAGCAGCAGCCCTTCGCGCGCGCCATCGCCCATCTGCTGGTCGATATCCCCATCCACGCGTACGCGTTCGGTGGCGTGCAGCAGTTCCAGCAGGAAACTCAGCCCCGCATTGGCACGATCAATACGCGTCAGGGCCAGGCGTTGCCCGGGCGTGCGGTTGTTGCCGGGCCATGGTTGGCCATCGGTGGCATCGCCCTGGCGGATGTGCTGCAGGCAGGCCTGCAGGGTAATGGCCCCGGCACTGTTACCGCTCTGCAGCGCGACGAAGGTGTCTTCCAGCGTGCGGGCCAGGTCATCGGGCAGGCGCGTGGCGGCCTCGCCCAGGGTGGCGAACAGGTGCGGGTAGGGGGAATCGGTCATGGCGGCGTCCTTGTGCAAGCAGTAAGGGGCCACCCTGCTTAACAGCGAGGGTGGCGGACGGTGCGTGGTTCCAATACCGGAGGTCGATGTAGAAGCGCCGGCGGGCACGAGGCCCCCACGCACCGCCCGCCATGTAAGCGCGGACAGAATGCCTGCCGACGCCACCCAACAAGGAAAGAGCGGCGCCGGCAGGCAAGCGTAACCAACACATCAACCTAACGGGATTGGAAGCCCGTGCCACCCGTTGTCGGTGGCGCTAGATGATTTGCATGCAGTGCCACGTATGCCAATGAGAAAGATTGGAAATTCGAAAACGTTGCAGACGTGCGGCGCGCCGTCAGTGTGGTGATTACGACATTCCCGCAGGGGCGAACTGGGACCGGAGCTGAACCATGTCCCGCCCTGTCGCGATCGTCCATTGAATGACTGCGCAAACGGTGGCGATGCTGCCGGATCGCTCGCTGCCGGTCACCCGCATGTCTGCTCCCGAACGTTCCCACAACGCTGCCATCGATGGCCTGCGCGCATTGGCGGTGCTGGCCGTCGTCCTCTTCCACACCAATGCGACGTGGCTGCCCGGCGGCTTCACCGGGGTGGACCTGTTCTTCGTGGTGTCCGGCTTCGTGATCAGCCAGTCGCTGGCCTCGCGCACGCCTGCGTCACTGAGCGCGATGCTGCTCGACTTCTACCGGCGCCGCGTGCTTCGCCTGTTGCCGGCGCTGCTGGTCATGCTGGTGGCCACCTTCATACTGTCTGCGCTGTTCATTCCCCGTGCGTGGCGCAATGAACAGTTCGACCAGACCGGCTGGGCCGCGCTGGTCGGCTTCAGCAACATCGTGCTGGCTGGCCAGCAGGACGATTACTTCTCACCCGGCGCCGAACTCAACCCGTTCCTGCACACGTGGACGCTGGGCGTGGAGGAGCAGTTCTACCTGGTCTTCCCGCTGCTGTTCTTCGTCTGGCTGCGCGGGCGTGAGCGCTGGCCGTGGTCGCGTTGGCTGTTGCCGGGGCTCACCGTGCTGTCGCTGGCGTGGGCGGGCTGGCAGGCGCAGACGGCACCAGCGGCAGCGTTCTATTTGCTGCCGGCGCGGTTCTGGGAGCTGGCTGCGGGCGCGCTGCTGTACCAGTGGATGCGTACTCGTACGCCGGGCCAGAACGGTGGTGCGGTTGCAGCGGCCGGCCTGACGCTGCTGGCCGCAGGCGTGGTGATCGCCCCGCAGCTGGCGATGCCGGTGCCGGGTGTGCTGGCCACCGTGGCCGGTACCCTGCTGCTGTTGGCAAGCGTGTCGGCGCCGGGGACATCGCGCCTCGCCCGCGCGCTGGGCTGCGCACCGCTGGCCTACCTGGGCCGGTTGTCCTATTCGCTGTACCTGTGGCATTGGCCGCTGCTGGTGCTGCTGCGCTGGACCTACGGCCTGCACGGTGCCGCGCTGTGGCTGTACCCGGTGTTGCTGCTGGCGGTATCAGCTGCGTCGTATCACTTCATCGAGCGTCCGCTGCGCAGTGCGGCGCCGCTGCTGCGCCTGGCACCGGCCAAGGTGCTGGCGATGGCGTTGCCGGTGGTGGCGCTGTGTGGTGCGGGTGCCTGGGCCACCGTGGAGTACCACGAGCAGGTCTCGCTGAGCGTTACCCGTGACGGCTATGCATGGCAGGCGCGTCGCTACCCCGCGTGGCGCCCATTAGAGCCGGTGAGTGCGCCGGCGCTTGAAGGACGGCGCCTGTTCGTGTCCGGCGATTCGCACGCGGCGGCGTATCGCACCATGACCAGCATGGTCGCGCGCCAGACCGGCATGGAGGTGCGCCAGCAGGATCGCGGCGGCTGCAGCTTCGTCAATCTGCTGCGGGCCAGTCCAGCCGATTGCCAGGAGTTCATTGAGCACACGCTGTCGACCATCGAGCGCGAGGCACGCCCGGGTGACATCGTGCTGCTGGCGGCCTTGCGCATGCCGGAGCTGCGCGGATTCGACTGGCGGCGGCAGGATGCACAGGAAATCTATCGTCAACTGCTGGCCGAGCGCACGCCCGCGCATGCACAAGCTGCACGCGATGAAGCCGATCGAGTGCTGGGGCGTTTGCAGAAGCTGGGTGTGCACGTGGTTGTGGATGCGCCGCTGCCGTTGTTCAAGGCCGGTGCGTACCGCTGTTCGGACTGGTTCAACCGCCGCAACCCGGCCTGTGCCGGTGGCCTGAGCATGCCGCGCGCCGACCTGGAAAGGCTGCGCGCGCCGCAGATGGCGTTGCTGTCCGAACTGGCGGTGCGCTATCCATCGCTGACGGTGTGGGATCCGCTGCCGCTGCTGTGCGGGCCAACGACCTGTTCGGCGGTGAAAGACGGGGAGCCGCTGTTCTTCGACAACGATCACCTGAGCGGGCATGGCAACCGCGTGCTGTTGCCCAGCTTCCGGCAGACCCTGATCGATATTGCAGGCGACACGCCGGTGTAGAGCCGAGCCCACGCTCGGCTTGCGCGCGGTGCGGGCTTCATCGCGATGTGGCCGAAGCGGGGCCGAGCATGGCTCGGCTCCACAGGAGTGTGAGGGTGAACGACACGTGGTTGTAGAGCCGAGCCCACGCTCGGCTCGCGCGCGCAGCGCGGGCTTCATCGCGATCTGGTCGAAGAGCCGCCGAGCATGGGCTCGGCTCTACAGGAGTGCGAAGGAATGTGCGCGGTCTATGCCGGCGGCAGCACCTTGCCCGGGTTGAGGATGCCGTCCGGGTCCAGTGCGGCCTTGATCGCGCGCATCGCCGTCAGCGTTTCCGGGGTGAAAGCCTGTGCCATGAAATCGCGCTTGGCCAGGCCAATGCCATGTTCGCCGGACAATGTGCCACCCAATGCCAGGGTCAGCTCGAAGATCTTTGGCAACGCGGCATGCGCGCGCGTGTTTTCGTCGGCATCCTCCGGGTGGTAGAGGATGTTGACGTGCAGGTTGCCGTTGCCGGCATGGCCGAAGGTGACGATGGTGAGTCTGTAGTCACGCGCCAGTGCCTGCACGCCGGCTACCAGCTCCGGAATGCGCGACACCGGGACCACAACGTCTTCATTGATCTTGCCCGGCGCAACGCTGCGCAGCGCGGGCGACAGCGCCTTGCGTGCGGCCCACAGCTGGTCGCGCGCGCGGCCCTCCATCGCCACGTCCAGCTCGATCATGCCGTCGCCTTCGGCGGCACTGGCCAGTGCCTGCAGCAGATAAGGCAGGGTGTCGTGGTCACCATCGGCCTCGACCAGCAGCATCGCGCCTGCCTCCGGCACATCGGCACCATTCAGCCGCAGCAGCTCCAGGCTGCGCGCGTCCATGAATTCCAGGCGGGTGGGTACCACCGGCTGCGACATCAACCGCGATACGGCGGCTGCGGCGGCATCCGCATCGCGGTACAACACGCGCAGCCCGGCCTGGCTGACCGGCAGCGGGGTCAGTTTCAGCGTGGCTTCCACGATCAATGCCAGCGTACCTTCGCTGCCCACCAGCAGATGGGTCAGATCGTAGCCAGTGGCGTCTTTGGTGTAGGCGCCACCGCAGCGGATCACCTCGCCGGTGCCGGTCACCGCCACCAGGCCCAGCACGTTGTCGCGGCTGGTGCCGTACTTCACCGCGCGCGGGCCACCCGCATTGCAGGCCAGGTTGCCACCGACGCTGCAGATCTCGGCGCTGGACGGGTCCGGCGCCCAGAACAGGCCGTGCGACGCCAGCGCCTGCTGCAGCGTGCCGTTCAACACGCCCGGCTGCACGACCGCGCAGCGATCACCGGCGCGGATCTCGACGATGCGGTCCATGCGGGTGAACGAGAGTACGATGCTGCCCGGCTGCGGGACCGCGGCACCGGTGGTACCGGTGCCGGCACCGCGCGCGACCAGCGCCACGCCATGCGCGCGGCAGGCACGCACCAGCGCCTGCACCTGCTCGATGTCCGCCGGAAACGCCACTGCGGCCGGCCGCTGATGGCGCCATGAGTTGTCCTGCGCATTCGCCTCCAGCGCGCCGTCATCCATGCGCCAGCCCTCCGTGCCCAGCAGGGTGGACAGTTCGGCAACCAGGGCAGCAGGCAGGGCAGGACTCATGACGGATCTCGTGAGGCAGCAGGAGCGGGTTGGATCAGTTTCCAGGCGACAACGGCGCCGGCCAGTGGCAGCCACACCCAGCGCAGTTCGGAGAGCAGGGTAGCCACGCCGCGTGCGCTGAAGAACTGTGGCGCGAACGGTGACACGCGGATGGGGCGCCACGGCGCGAAGAAGCGCTGTTCGCTCCACGGCCAGGCCAGCGCGACGCCCAGACCACCGGAGGTCATCGCATCGAGCAGCGGATGGCTGGCGGCGCAGGCGAAGACGAATACAGCGGCTTGTACGGTAGATGCCAACCTTGGTTGGCACACATCCGCCGACCAAGGTCGGCGACTACCCAAGAGCGCCAACGCCGCGGCCAATGCTGCCAGCACGCCGGCGAACAGCAGTGAGTGGCTGGCGCCGCGATGGCCGAAGGCATCGGCATAGGGAATGTGCAGGGCAAAGGCCAGTACATCGGCATCGGGCAGCATGGCGGCGATCACGCCGGCGGCCAGCAGGCGCGGCGGGATGCGGCCACGATCAGCGGCGCACCACAGCGCCAGCGGCACAGCGGCATGGGTGATGATCGACGGCATCAGTCACGCACCATGGTCGTACCGGCCGCGGGCCGGCTGCAGGTCCGACGGGTAGTGCCGGCCGCTGGCCGGCAAAGAGTAGCCATCAGCAGTCATCCAATCGGAATGCATCCCGCAGCCAATGCAACTGCGGCGGTTCGCCGGTGGCTTCGACCACATCGAAACGGCAGGGCGCATTGGCCAGCGCCGGGTGGTCCTGCAGGTACAGCTGCGCGGCGTGGGCCAGGCGCCGGCATTTGCGCGCATCGACCGAAGCGGCGCCACCGCCGAAATCCGATCGCGCGCGGTAGCGCACTTCCACGAACACCACGGTGCCGGCATCGTCCATCACCAGGTCCAGTTCACCGCCGCGATAGCGCACGTTGCGCGCACGCGGCTGCAGTCCCGCCTGTTGCAGATGCTGCTCGGCGGCGGCTTCCACCGCCGAGCCACGTTGGCTGCGCTCAGCGACCACCGACGATCGGCATCGGCCGGCCGCCATTGAAGGTCGACCAGGCCGGCTGGCGCAGGATGTTGCCGTTGCTGTCCAGGAACAGGGTGCCGGTGGCACCGTCCAGGCCGCCTTCGTTGGACAGCTTGTCCAGGTAGGCGGTGATCTTCCAGGCGTCGGCACCGAAGGCGAACAGGCGGCCGGCCGCACCGCGTGCGCTCGGCAGGGTGCTGGCCACCTGGCTGGCCGACGGCAGGCCGGACACACTGCGCACGTTCCAGGCTTCGTTCGGATAGACGATGCCGTCCAGCGCCACGTCTTCTTCCACCTTGCCGCTGCCAACGGTCAGCTGCGAGGTGCCAACGCGGGTCGCGCCGCCTGCACCGGCCAGCGCCAGCTGCGGCGCCAGCAGGCGCGCCTGCGGCGCACGCACGGCGAGGAATACGGCATCGACCTGGCCGGCGTTGCGCACCTGCGCGCCGACATCGCCGACGGCATCGGTGACGCCGATCGTGGCCACCACCTGGCCACCGCGCTGCGCAAAGCGCTGGGCGAAGGCGGCGGCGGCACGGCGGCCGGTGTCATCGGCGCTGTTGATCACCAGCGCCTTGCCGCGCTCGCGGCCACGCAGGTACTCGGCGGCGACGATGCCGTCGTCTTCCGGTGCCAGCGAGAAGCCGGCACTGCCGGCCGGCGGTGCGTCCTTGCCGCGGTTCAGGGCCAGCACCGGCACCTGCAGCTGCTGCCGGCCGTACACGGCGTCCACTTCGTCGCGGCCCAGCGGACCGACCACGAAGTCGGCACCGGAGGCGACGGCCTTGTCATAGGCGGCCAGGGCACCGGCCGGGGTGCCGGCGGTGTCGAAGAAGTTGATGTCCGGGCGGCGGCGGCTTTCACCGTAATAAGCGCTCAACAGGCCATCGCGCACCGGCTGTGCGGCGGTGGCCAGGCGGCCGCTGAGCGGCAGCAGCACGGCCAGCTTGGCCGGCGGGCGGTAACCGTCGCTCATCGCCGGCGGGCGCTTGCTGGTGTCGAACTGGGCCGCGCCATCGCGGTCGAACGGGCGCGGCAGCGGCAGGCCGCGCGCGATCAGTGCACGGCCGGCGAAGTTGTAGAGCGGGTCGTTGGCCGGCAGGGCGGCGGCACGGCTGCGCAGGGTGGCGTCGTCGAGGGTGCCGAGCAGGCCGGCAATGGCGGCCTGGTTCTCGCTGCGCGCGCTGCCGGTCAGGCTGGAATGGGCGCGCGCTCGCTCGGTGGCGGCGCCGAAGGCATCGCCGGTGCCCTGCAGGGCACTGGCGCGGGCGAGGTACCAGCGCGTACGCAGCGCCGGCAGCACGTTATCGCCGTGGTCCTTCAGCAGGGCCAGTGCCTGCGCCGGCTGCTTGTCGGCCAAGGCGAGCTCGGCACCGGTCAGCTGGTAGCGCTGCAGGCTGGCGCCGGACAGCTGGCGTGCGGTGAGCTGGCCGAGCAGGCTGCGCGCGCGGGCACTGTCGCCGGCCAGGTGCCAGGCCCAAGCCGCATCGGCCAGGGCGTTGCTGCGGGCGCCGCCGCGCAGCGTGGCGGCCAGGCCTTCCAGCTGCAGTGCGGCGTCGCGCGGCTTGCCCTGTTCGATCAGCGCCAGCGCCTGGCTCTGGGCCGGCGAATCGGGGGTGCTGGTCAGGCTGGTGGTGGCACAACCGGCCAGCAGCATCAGCGACAACGACAGGGCGGAGATCCGTGCGGCGGGCTTGTTCATGATCGGGTCCATGCGATGAGGGCAGCGGCCTTGGCCGGGTACACGCTACGATTCTACCCTTGCCCCGTGAGTACCGCTGAAATGAGTGTGCCAACCCTGTACGTCGTCGCCACCCCGATCGGCAACCTGGCCGATCTGAGCCCGCGCGCACAGGAGGTGCTGCGTTCGGTGGCGGCCATCTGTGCCGAGGACACCCGCCGCAGCGGCCAGCTGCTGTCCCATTTCGGCATCCAGCAACCGCTGGTGGCCCTGCACGAACACAATGAAGAGGCCTTGGCGCAACGCCTGGTTTCGCGATTGCAGGCCGGCGAGTCGCTGGCGCTGGTCAGCGATGCCGGTACCCCGCTGGTCAGTGACCCCGGTTTCCGCCTGGTGCGTGCCGCGCGCGCGGCGGGCATCAAGGTCAGCCCGGTGCCCGGCGCCTGCGCCGCCATTGCCGCGCTGAGCGTGGCCGGCCTGCCCAGCGACCGTTTCAGCTTCGAGGGTTTCCTGCCGGCCAAGGCCAGCGGCCGCCGCGACCGCCTGCAGGCGCTGGCCGGCGAAGTGCGCACGATGGTGTTCTACGAATCCTCGCACCGCATCGCCGAGTCGCTGGCCGACATGGCGGCGATCTTCGGCGGCGAGCGCCCGGCGGTGCTCGCCCGCGAGCTGACCAAGCTGTTCGAGACCGTGCTTGATGGCGACCTGGCGGGGCTGCTGGCCCAAGTCGAGGCCGACGACAACCAGCGCAAGGGCGAGTTCGTGGTGATGGTGCAGGGTGCCGGTGACGACGAGGAAGCGCAGCTGGCGCATGGTCGCCGCGTCTACGCGAAGCTGAGCGAGCACCTGCCGCCGTCGACCGCCGCCAAGCTGGCTGCGGAACTGACCGGTGCGCCGCGCAAGGCGCTGTACGGTAGTTGATGGATCGTGCGGACCAAGGTCCGCACCCACCAGATCGGAATCCGCACCCACCAAGGCAGCGGCATCGGTAGATCCACGCCACGCGTGGATGGATGAACCGGACGCCGCGATCGGCACGGCAGGAAAGGCGTGCGTACGCTAGAATGCGCGCTGGCGGAGTCGGCCAGACAGTCGCGTCATCCCTTCGGGGGTGCCGAGGAAAGTCCGGGCTCCATAGGGCAAGGTGCCAGGTAACGCCTGGGCGGCGCAAGCCGACGGAAAGTGCAACAGAAAGATACCGCCTACGTCTTCTTCGGAAGGCCGGTAAGGGTGAAATGGTGCGGTAAGAGCGCACCGCGAGTCTGGCAACAGACCGGCACGGCAAACCCCACCTGGAGCAAGACCAAATAGGGATCCTTTGGCGCGGCCCGCGTTGGATCCGGGTAGGTTGCTTGAGCGTTGCGGTGACGTAACGCCTAGAGGAATGACTGTCCACGACAGAACCCGGCTTATCGGCCGGCTCCGCCTCTTTCTTCGATATGCATGAACCGCGCATCTGTAGTGCCGGCCGCTGGCCGGCAGCTTCACGATGCCAGCAGTGGCGGACAGAGTGCTGCCGGCCAGCGGCCGGCACTACCTCGACGTCGCGCGGTCCTCAGCCCGGCGTGCGGTACTGCCCGGCGGAAATGAACTGCGAGAAGCGCTCGCACCACACCACCACCGTGGTGTAGTCGTCCACGTCCACGTTCGCGGGCACCTCGACCAGGAAGCGGTTGAAGGTCTTTACCTCGCCGATGCGCTGGGCCTGCGCCTTGATCTTCAGGAAGTCGGCCTTGTTGTCGACGAAATCGCGAACCAGATAGACCTTGTAATCCGGGCCCGGTCCCATCTTCCCGTCGAAGGCGACCTGGGTGGCGCTGACGCTGACCTTGCCTTCGGCCCAGTGCACCGCATCGCTGCCTTTGAGGTCGCGGCGGAAGGTGGTGCGGTAGGTGGCGTCTTTCATTGCGGCCTGTACCTGGGCGACCGGCGGGTCATCGGGGGCGATCAGGATCGGCAGCAGATAGACGCCCAGGCCGAAGCCCAGGCCGAGGGTGAGCAGATGGGTGGCGAGCAGGATGAGGATGCGGCGCATGGGGCCTCCTTGTGGTTGCGGTCGATCGCGCGGCGTGATGCCGGGCGCGACCACCCTGGGAGGTCAGGGCCGACATTTATAGACACAGTGCCAAATGCGAAAAGGACACAGTGGGCGGGCTGGAATGCCGGAACCCCTGTGGCACAGGCACATTGCGGTCGCGGCTGGAAGCTGAATGACGTTTCAAGCCCGCTGCGATGGCGACCGCCGTCACGTGGATCGCGACAGCAAGCTGCGGGTAGGGCCGGGCGCTGGCCGGCAGCGTCATGGCGAATCCGAGCATCCAAAGGCTGCCGGCCAGCGGCCGGCACTACCCCCGCCAAGAGCATCCGGCCAGGGGCCGTCACGACCGGGTCAGAAAATGACGTGGCTTTGTCCGCTCGGTGCACCCTGCGGGCCGAAGCGGCGTTCGTGGATCTCGCCGTGGCCGTCGGCGTCGATCAGCAGCACGGTGCTGGCGCGGGTGCCGTAGTCGTCGCCGCGGATGAAGGCCGGGCTCAACCAGCGCTCGCGTTCCAGGCCGATGCCGGTGTCGGGCAGGTCGCTGTCGGCGGGGCGGTGTTCATCGGCCAAGGCATTCCAGAGCGGGGTCAGGTTTGGGGTCAGATCCCTTTCGCGTTGCGAAAGGGATCTGACCCCGTCTTCCTGCAGCCAGGCTTCAAGGGCCGCCATCAACCTGCGGGTCTTCGGCCAGGGCGCGTCCAGAGCGCCGTTGGACATGCCGTGTACGCCCGGGCCAAGCGTCTGCCGTTCGGCGGGATGGTTGCCCAGGTACTCCAGGCTGTCGCTATCGGCCAGCAGGAGATTGAACGGGGCGTAGGCGCCAGCCACGGTCGCCAAGCGGTCGATATGCACGGCGGCCGGGTCGCGGCCGCGCAGGAAGTCGGCCACCAGCGCGCCCCGCGACGGTCCGGTCTGGGCCGCCAGCGGGTCGCGGACGTTGGTGACCACCGCCATCCGGCCCGAGGCGCCGACTCCGGCCCAGCCACCGCCGGAGCGCAGGTCGCGTCCTCCGATGACGGAGGTCTCATCCTGCCAGGTGGCCAGCGCCGCGGTGGGGCGGGCGTGGAACTCATCACGGTTGCCGGTCATCACCAGCCGCCAGCGCGGGTGGTGCATCCAGCCAAGAGCAAGCAGGCACATGGCCTCATTGTGCACCGTTTGCGCAGTCCGGCGCCGTTTCCGGCCCGGCTCGGATGAATGCGCGGCCGATGTTTCACACCCCGTCCACGCCCCTGAACTTCCGTTCAATCTCAAAAATTGAGACGGATCAGCAACTTGTGGATAAGCCTTGAACAAGTCTCTAAAGGTTGTTGCAAGCCATTGATGCGGCTGGCGATTTCCCTGCTGAAAAGTTGTTGACAACCCTCGGCCCGCTGCTAAGGTGGGCATCAGAGGGAAATCCGGGTGTTTTGTGGGTTTTCGTGGTTCAATGTTTCACCGGGCGAAGGACAAGGTGCAGGCGTCGTGTTCCAGGGCGAGACGGCCATCACAGTTGACGACAAGGGGCGCATGGCGGTTCCCACCGCTTACCGCGACCTCGTCGCGCGCGCCAGCAACAACCGTCTCGTGCTGACCTACAACCCGTTCGAAGCCGGCTGCCTGTGGCTGTACGCAGAGTCGGAATGGGAACGGGTCCGCGACGATGTGATGTCCAAGCCCAACACCCAGCGCGTCGTGCGCCTGTTGCAGCAGAAGCTGGTCGGCTCGGCCGCCCATCTGGAGCTGGACGGCAACGGTCGCATCAGCATCCCCGCCAGCCACCGCGGTGCGGTGGGCATTGAGAAGAAGGCGGTATTGCTCGGTATGGGCGACAAGTTCGAATTGTGGAGCGAGCAGGCGCATCGGGCCCTGATCCAGCAGACATTGTCTGACGAGGATCTGGGTGATGGGTTGCTCGACCTGAAGTTGTGAGCCGGGGTGCCCGGATGCGCCCAGAAGCGCAGGCCGGTCACCTTCCGGTGTCGCAGTCGCCGGCGGTGCACCTGCCGGTCCTGTACACCCAGGTCCTTGAAGGCCTGAGGGTGATCGAAAACGGACGTTATCTGGATGGCACGTTCGGTCGTGGCGGTCATGCACGTGGCGTGCTCACCCAGCTCGGTCCCGAGGGGCGCCTGCTGGTCATGGACAAGGATCCGGAAGCCATCGCCGTTGCCGAGCGCGATTTCGCGCCGGATCCGCGCGTGTCCATCTTCCGTGGCAGCTTCGCCCAGCTGCTGCAGTGGGATGCGACGGCCGAAGGCCTGGACGGCGTGCTGTTCGACCTGGGCGTGTCGTCGCCGCAGCTGGATGTGGCCGAACGAGGCTTCAGCTTCGGCAAGGACGGCCCGCTGGACATGCGCATGGACCCGGACAGCGGTGAAAGCGCCGCGCAGTGGATCAACCGCGTGGAAGAGCGCGAGATCGCCGATGTGCTGTGGACCTACGGCGAAGAGCGCCAGAGCCGGCGCATCGCCCGCGCCATCGTGGCCCGCCGCGAGAAGCAGCCGTTCTCCCGCACCGCCGAACTGGCCGAGCTGATCGCCTCGGTGATGCCGCGTGGAAAGGACAAGATCCATCCCGCCACGCGCAGCTTCCAGGCCATCCGCATCCACATCAACCGCGAGCTGGCCGATCTGGAAGCAGGGCTCGATGCGGCGGTGGAACGGCTCAAGCCCGGTGGCCGTCTGGCGGTGATCAGCTTCCACTCGCTGGAAGACCGCATCGTCAAGCAGTACATGAACCGCCTGGCCAAGGCGCCGCCGGCCAACCGCCGCCTGCCCGAGGCCGTTGCGTTCGTGCCGACGCTGGACCTGATCGGTGGGGCCATCAAGGCCACCGACGAAGAGCTGGCCGCCAACCCGCGCGCCCGCAGCGCGGTGCTGCGCGTGGCCCAGAAGCGGGAGGCCGACGCATGAGCCGGTTGCTGCTGATCATCCTGTTGGCCTGCACCGTGGCCTCGGCGATCGGCGTCGTGTTCGTGCGTCACCGTCATCGGCAGACGTTCATCGAGCTGTCGCGCGCCGAGCGCAAGCGCGATGACATCAACCTGGAA
Organism: Stenotrophomonas sp. YJH_SMC_81; assembly: GCF_059370875.1. Taxonomy (NCBI): domain Bacteria; kingdom Pseudomonadati; phylum Pseudomonadota; class Gammaproteobacteria; order Lysobacterales; family Lysobacteraceae; genus Stenotrophomonas; species Stenotrophomonas sp. YJH_SMC_81. The sequence goes on from NZ_JCAFUB010000013.1 coordinate 46,843, forward strand.
TTCGGCCGCCTGCAGCTGGAGCAGGCCACGTTGGCCGAAGCCAACCGTGTCGATCGCATCGCCCGCGAAAAGCTCGGCATGAAGTTCCCCGAGGCCGCCGACATCGTGGTGGTGCGCCCATGAGCAAGGCCGGTCGCAACCGTCCACGCAATGCCTTCAACCTGCGCCAGCGCCTGCGCTGGGTGGCGTTGGCGCTCGGCCTGTGCTCGGTGTCGCTGGTCGGCCGCGCGGCCTACGTGCAGATCATCAACAGCGACTTCTACCAGCGCCAGGGTGAGGCCCGCTACCTGCGCGAGCTGCCGATCAAGACCTCGCGCGGCATGATCACCGACCGCAACGGCGAGCCGCTGGCGGTGTCCACGCCGGTTGCCTCGATCTGGGTCAACCCGCAGGACCTGCTGCGTTCGCCCGAGCGCATCCCCGAGCTGGCCCAGGCGGTCGGCATGTCGGTGGATGAGCTGAGCAGCCGCCTGTCGCAGAAGTCGGACAAGGAATTCATGTACCTGCGTCGCCGGATCAATCCGGACGAGGCAGAGAAGGTGGTCGCGCTGAAGATTCCGGGCGTGGCCGCGCAGCGCGAGTTCCGCCGCTTCTACCCGCAGGGTGAGGCGATGGCGCACGTGCTGGGCTTCACCAACATCGATGATCGCGGCCAGGAAGGCCTGGAACTGGCCTTCGACGAATGGCTGCGCGGCAAGCCCGGTGCGAAGCGGGTGATCCGCAACCGCAAGGGCGAGACCGTCGAAAGCGATCTGCTGCGTGCCGCTGAGCCGGGCAAGGACCTGACCCTCAGCATCGACCGCCGCATCCAGTACCTGGCCTTCAAGGAACTGCGCAACGCGCTGGTGGCCAACAAGGCGGCCGGCGGTTCAATGGTGATCATGGACGTGACCACCGGCGAGATCCTGGCCATGGTCAACCTGCCGACCTACAACCCGAATTCGTTGACCGGCGCGATCCCTGATACGCGCCGCAACCGCGCGGTGACCGACCTGGTCGAGCCGGGTTCGACGATGAAGCCGCTGACCATCGCCACCGCGCTGCAGGCCGGTGTGGTGACCAAGGACACCATCATCGACACCAACCCGGGCTACATGACGCTGGGTCGCTTCACCATCCGCGACGTGCCACGCAACAACGGCGTGCTGAACGTGACCGGCGTGATCACCCGCAGTTCGAACGTGGGTGCAGCCAAGGTTGCGGCGAAGATGCCGGACCAGACCTTCTACGACGGCGTGCGCCGCTTCGGCTATGGCTCGGCGCCGCACAGCGGGTTCCCGGGTGAATCGGCCGGTGTGGTGATGCGTCCGGCGCGCTGGTCGGGGACCACCAAGACCACCATGTCCTACGGCTATGGCCTGTCGGTCACGCCGCTGCAGATTGCCACCGCGTACTCGGCGCTGGCCAACGGCGGGCGCCTTATCGCGCCGACTTTCGTCAAGGGCCAGCGCAACGAAGGCCAGCAGATCATCGATGAAAACGTCGCCAGGCAGGTGGTGGCGATGATGGAGACGGTGGTCACCCAGGGCGGCGCCAAGCAGGCGGCGGTGCTGGGCTACCGCGTGGCCGGCAAGACCGGCACCGCGCGCAAGGCCGGTCCGGGTGGTTACGAGCGCGGGCATTACAACGCGCTGTTTGCCGGCGTGGTGCCGGCCACCAACCCGCGCTTCGCCACCGTCATCGTCATCAACGATCCGCAGGCCGGCAAGTTCTACGGCGGCCTGGTGTCGGCGCCGGTCTATCACAACGTGATGGAAGGCACCCTGCGCCTGATGGACGTGCCGCTGGACGACCTGCAGTCGTGGCTGGCCGCACAGCAGTCGGGCAAGGTCGGCCATTCGGCCTCGATCCTGCCCGCACCGCCGGCCGAGACCGCGCTGCCGGTCGATGCCGCCGCTGAATTCGATGCTGCGCTGCCGAGCGCGCAAGCCCAGACGCCGCCCGCTACGGGAGGCACGCAATGAGTCCTTCGATGTTGCTTTCGCAGTTGCTTCCGGACGTGGCCCTGGCGGGCCATGATCCCGTTCTGACCGGCCTGGTGCTGGACAGCCGCGCCGTGCGCCCCGGCAATGCCTTCGTCGCCATCGCCGGTTTCGGCGCGCATGGCCTGGGCTTTGTCGAGCAGGCCCGTGCGGCCGGTGCCAGCGCCATCCTGTTCGAGCCACCGGCACCGACCGAGCTGCCGGCGCCGGCCGATGCGATCGCCGTGCCGGGCCTGCGGGCGCGCATGGGGGCGATGGCCGACCAGTTCCACGGCGCGCCGTCACGGGCGATGGCGATGGTCGGCGTGACCGGTACCAACGGCAAGACCTCCACCGTGCAACTGCTGGCCCAGGCCTGGCACCTGCTCGGAACGCCCAGTGGCAGTATCGGTACGTTGGGCGCCGGACTTTATGGTGCGGTCGAGCCGACCGGATTCACCACGCCGCTGGTACTGCAGATGCATGCGCTGCTGGCACAGCTGCGCGACGCCGGTGCGCGTGCGGTGGCGATGGAAGTCAGCTCGCACGCCCTGGACCAGGGCCGCGTGGATGCCGTGCACTACGACGTGGCGGTGTTCACCAACCTCACCCGCGACCATCTGGACTACCACGGTGACATGGCCAGCTACGGCGCGGCCAAGGCGCGGCTGTTCCATCGCCCGGGCCTGAAGGCGGCGGTGGTCAACCTGGACGACGCCTTTGGTCGCCAGCTGTTCGCTGGCCTGCCTGCCGGCGTGCAACCGATCGGCCTGAGCTCGCGCGGTGCCGCTGACGCCAGCGTGCGCGCTGAAGCGCTGCAGCTGGATGGGCGCGGTATTGCCTTCGAGCTGGTCATCGACAGCCAGCGCGCCGCGGTGCAGTCGCCGCTGCTGGGCCGCTTCAACGTGGACAACCTGCTGGCCGTGGCCGGCACCCTGCACGCGCAGGGCCAGCCGCTGCCGCGCATCGCCGAAGTGCTGTCGGCGCTGCAGCCGATCCGTGGCCGCATGAACCGCCTCGGCGGCGAAGACGGCCTGCCGACCGTGGTGGTCGACTACGCACATACCCCGGACGCGCTGGAGCAGGCGCTGGACAGCCTGCACGGGCATCTGCAGGGCACGCTGTTCTGCGTGTTCGGCTGCGGTGGCGAGCGCGATACCGGCAAGCGTCCGCAGATGGCGGCGATTGCCGAGCGCCTGGCCAACCAGGTCATCGTCACCGACGACAACCCGCGTGGCGAGAATGGCGACGTGATCGTGGCCGACATCCTGGCCGGCTTCCAGCACGCCGATGCCGTGACCGTGCAGCGCAACCGCGCGCGTGCGATCGGCCTGGCGGTGAAGCGTGCCGGTGCCGGCGACATCATCCTGATTGCCGGCAAGGGCCATGAGCCGTACCAGGAAGTGAATGGCGTGCGTCATGACTTCGACGACACCGAAGTGGCTGCGGCTGCACTGGCGGCCAAGGCCGGTGTTCTGCAGGCACAGGCCGGGGAGGGCGCCGCATGAAGCGCACCCTGCTTTCGCTGATCGCACACTGGGCCGGTGGCGAGATCCACGGCGACGACGTGGCCATCGATGCAGTCAGCAATGACACCCGCAACCTGGGCCCGGGCAGCCTGTATGTGGCGCTGCGCGGCGAGCGTTTCGACGGGCATGACTTCGCTGCCGACGCGCAGGCGCGCGGTGCCAGTGCGCTGCTGGTCGAGCGGCTGCTGCCGATCGAGCTGCCGCAGGTACTGGTGGCCGACAGCGAGCTGGCACTGGCGAAGATCGCTACCGGCATGCAGCGTGACCGTGGCACCGAGGTGTTCGCGATCACCGGCAGCAATGGCAAGACCAGCGTGAAGAGCCTGCTGCTGTCGATCCTGCAGCAGGTGGCCCAGCACGCGCACAAGGTGGTCTACGCCAACCCGGGTAACCGCAACAACGAGATCGGCCTGCCGCTGGCGGTGATCGATGCGCCGGAAGATGCCGACTACGCCGTCTACGAGATGGGCGCTGGCAAGCCTGGCGATATCGCCTACCTGACCGACATCGCCCGCCCGCGCTATGCGCTGGTCAACAACATTGCCCCGGCACACCTGGAACGCATGGGCAGCCTGCTCGGCGTGGCGGTGACCAAGGGCGCGATCTATGCCGCGCTGCCGGCCGATGGCGTGGCGGTGATCAACGCCGACGATGCCTACGGCCGCTGGTTCGAGCAGCACTTCGTCGGCACTCCGGCGCGTTGCCGCGTGCTGCGCTACGGCCTCGAACACTCGGCGGACGTGACCGCGCGCGACATCCGCGCCGGTGCACAGGGCAGCCAGTTCACCCTGGTCGCACCGACCGGCGAAGCCCGCGTGGTGCTGGGCCTGCCGGGTCGCCACAACGTCAGCAATGCGCTGGCCGCCGCCAGCCTGGCGCTGGCCGCCGGTGTCGATCTGGCGCTGATTGCCGCCGGCCTGGCCGAAGCGCAGCCGGTGCCGGGCCGCCAGATTGCCCATCAGCTGCGCAACGGCGCGGTGCTGGTGGATGACAGCTACAACGCCAATCCCGGCTCGCTGGCTGCGGCCATCGATGCCCTGGCCGCCGCCCCGGAAGAGGGCTGGCTGGTGCTGGGCGACATGCGCGAACTGGGCCCGGACGCCGAGGCGCTGCATGCGCAGGCCGGCATCCGCGCACGCGCTGCCGGCCTGAAGCGGCTGTATGCGCTGGGTCCGCTCAGTGCCGCCGCTGCGGCCGCCTTCGGTGAAGGCGGTCGCCATTTCGCTACCCATGGTGCGCTGTCACAGGCGCTGCAGGATGAGTTGCACGCTGGTGTGCGCTGCCTGGTCAAGGGTTCCCGTGGCAGTGCCATGGACCTGATCGTCAAAGCGCTGCTGGCGCAAGGAGAGGAATCCCCGCATGTTGTATGAACTGGCTCGATGGTTGCAGCAGTTGGAGAGCCTGTTCGGGCTGTTCAACTACCAGACGTTCCGCGCCATCCTTGCCGCGCTGACGGCCCTGTTCCTGTCGCTGTGGCTTGGACCGGCGATGATCCGCAAGCTCGCCCAGTTCAAGGGCGGCCAGCCGATCCGCCAGGACGGTCCGCAGACCCATTTCTCCAAGGCCGGCACGCCGACCATGGGCGGTTCGCTGATCCTGCTCACCATCACCCTGTCGGTGCTGATGTGGGCCGACCTGCGCAACCGCTACGTGTGGCTGGTGCTGGCGGTGATGCTGTGCTTCGGCGCCATCGGCTGGTATGACGACTGGATCAAGATCGTCCGCCGTGACCCGAACGGCCTGAAGTCGCGCTGGAAGTACCTGCTGCAGTCGATCTTCGGCCTGGCCGCGGGCCTGTTCCTGTTCTACACGGCCGACGTGCCGGCAGCGCTGACCTTCTACATCCCGATGTTCAAGTCGGTCGCGCTGCCGCTGGCCGGCATCGGCTTCGTGGCCATCGCCTACTTCTGGATCGTCGGCTTCTCCAACGCGGTGAACCTGACCGACGGCCTGGACGGCCTGGCAATCATGCCGACCGTGCTGGTGGCCTGCGCGCTGGGCGTGTTCGCCTATGCCTCGGGCAACGTGGTGTTCGCCAACTACCTGCAGATCCCGCAGATCCCGGGCGCCGGCGAACTGGTCATCATCTGTGCGGCCATCGCCGGAGCCGGCCTGGGCTTCCTGTGGTTCAACACCTATCCGGCCATGGTGTTCATGGGCGACATCGGCGCGCTGGCGCTGGGTGCGGTGCTGGGCACCATCGCGGTGATCACCCGCCAGGAACTGGTGCTGGTGATCATGGGTGGCGTGTTCGTCATCGAAACCCTGTCGGTGATGATCCAGGTCGCCTCGTTCAAGCTGACCGGCAAGCGCGTGTTCCGCATGGCGCCGATCCACCACCATTTCGAACTGAAGGGCTGGCCGGAGCCGCGCGTGATCGTGCGCTTCTGGATCATCTCCGTCGTGCTCGTGCTGATCGGCCTGGCCACGTTGAAGGTGCGCTGAGATGAACGACCTGTCCCGCCAGGCAACACGCCTTGAAGCCATCGAAGGCAGCTACGACAAGTGGCTGCTGGGCGCGATCATCGCGCTCACCGGCGTGGGCGTGGTGATGGTGGCGTCCAGCTCGATCGCCTTGATGAGCAGCCCGTTCTACTACCTCAACCGCCACCTGATCTTCCTGGCGGTGGGTATCGTGCTGGCGGTCATCGCCGCCCGCACCGAGCTGAAATCCATCGAGCAGTACAACCAGATGCTGCTGCTGGGCTGCTTCGTGCTGCTGCTGGCGGTGTTCGCGCCGGGCCTGGGCAGCACGGTCAACGGCGCACGCCGCTGGATCAACCTGGGCATCTCCAAGTTCCAGACGGTCGAGGCGGTGAAGGTGCTGTACATCGTCTGGCTGTCCAGCTACCTGGTGCGCTTCCGCGACGAGGTCAATGCGACCTGGCCGGCGATGCTCAAGCCGCTGGGCGTGGCCGGTGCGCTGGTGGTGCTGCTGCTGCTGCAGCCGGACTTCGGTTCTTCGACCCTGCTGCTGGCGATCACCGCCGGCATGCTGGTGCTGGGCGGGGTGAACATGCCGCGCATGTCGATGCCGGTGGTCATCGGCCTGGTCGGCATGAGCGCGCTGGCGATCATCGAGCCGTACCGCATGCGCCGCATCACCTCGTTCCTGGACCCGTGGGCCGACCAGCAGGGCGACGGCTACCAGCTGTCCAACGCGCTGATGGCGGTGGGCCGTGGCGAGTGGACCGGCGTCGGCCTGGGCAATTCGGTGCAGAAGCTGTACTACCTGCCGGAAGCGCATACCGACTTCATCTTCTCGGTCACCGCCGAGGAATTCGGTTTCCTGGGTACCTGCGTGATCGTGGCGCTGTACGCGCTGCTGGTCGGCCGTACCTTCTGGCTGGGCATGCGCTGCGTGGAAATGAAGCGCCACTTCTCCGGCTACATCGCCTTCGGCATCGGCCTGTGGATCAGCATGCAGACCTTCGTTTCGATCGGCGTGAACCTGGGCATCCTGCCGACCAAGGGCCTGACCCTGCCGCTGATCTCCTCCGGCGGCTCGTCGGTGCTGATGACCTGCGTGGCGATGGGCCTGCTGCTGCGCGTGTCCTACGAGCTCAAGCGCGCCGAGCGTCGCCAGGCCGTGCGCATCGGTGGCGCCGAAGAAACCGCTGCCGAGCCGATGGAACCCGCCGCCACGCCGGCGGCCGCCAGCGTGCCGGTGAGCGCCGAGCCGACGGCTGCCGCTGCGGCGAACGCCGCGCGCGGCACCAGCCGCCTGCAGTCGCGCATCGAACCGACCTTCGGGAGGCTGTCATGAGTGCAGCCAACGAGAAGGTGCGCCCGGTGATGATCCTGGCCGGTGGTACCGGCGGTCACATCTTCCCCGGCTTGGCCGTGGCCCGCGTGCTGCGCGAGCGTGGCGTGCCGGTCACCTGGATGGGCGCCGAAGGCGCGATGGAAACCCGCCTGGTGCCGCAGCACGACATTGCCATCGACACGCTGGCGATCACCGGCCTGCGCGGCAAGGGCAAGCTGGCGCTGCTGGCGGCTCCATGGCGGCTGATGCGCGCGCTGCGCGCGGCCGGCATGATCATCCGCAAACGCCAGCCGCGTGCGGTGGTGGCCTTCGGTGGCTTCGCCTCCGGCCCGGGTGGCATGGCCACGCGCCTGCATGGCCTGCCGCTGATCGTGCATGAGCAGAACCGTGCGCCCGGCCTGACCAACCGCATCCTGTCGCGTTATGCGCGCCGGCTGCTGACCGGTTTCCCGGGCACCTTCGCCCAGCGCGAGGAATTCGTCGGCAACCCGGTGCGTGCGGAGATCGCCGCCATCGCTCCGCCGGAACTGCGCTTCGCCGACCGCAACGGCCCGCTGCGCGTGCTGGTGGTGGGCGGCAGCCAGGGTGCGCGCGCACTCAATGCCGGCGTGCCGCAGGCGATCGCCGCGCTGGGTGCCGGCGTGCCGGTGCAGGTGCGCCACCAGAGTGGCGAGAAGATGCATGCCGAGGCGGTCGAGGCGTATGCCAAGGCCGGCGTGCAGGCGGAAATCACCCCGTTCATCGCCGACATGGCCGAGGCCTTCGCCTGGGCCGATCTGGTCGTGTGCCGCTCCGGTGCGTCGACCCTGGCCGAGCTGTGCGCAGCCGGCGTCGGCAGCGTGCTGGTGCCATTCCCCGCTGCCGTCGACGATCACCAGACCCGCAATGCGGAGTACCTGGTCGAGCGCGGCGCGGCGGTGTTGCTGAAGCAGGACGGAACGCTGGCCGACGGCATTGCCGCACTGCTGCGCGATCTGTCCGAAAATCCCGCCCGCCGCATGCAGATGGCGCAAGCCGCGCGTGCCCTGGCCAAGGTCGATGCCGCCGAGCGCATCGCCGATATCATTCTCGAGGAAGCTGTATGAAGAAGGCATGCCACCGCGCCTGCCCTGCGCGAGGCCGCGCATGATCCGCCGCCTGCACGACACCAACGACCTGGTGCGCGCGTTCCCGCGCGTGCATTTCGTCGGCATCGGTGGCACCGGCATGAGTGGCATCGCCGAAGTGATGCTGACGCTGGGCTACGAAGTGTCCGGCTCGGACAACGCCGACAACGTGGCAACCCGCCGCCTGGCCAGCCTGGGAGCGCGCATCATGCGCGGCCACTCGGCAGCCAACGTGCTGGGCACCGACTGCGTGGTGGTCTCCAGTGCCATCCGCGAAGACAACCCGGAACTGATGGAAGCGCGCAGCCAGCGCATTCCGATCATGCCGCGCGCGGCGATGCTGGCCGAGCTGATGCGCTTCCGCCGCGGCATCGCCGTGGCCGGTACCCATGGCAAGACCACCACCACCAGCCTGACTGCGGCGGTGCTGAGCGAAGGTGGCCTGGACCCGACATTCGTGATCGGTGGCCAGCTGCTTGCTGCCGGTGCCAACGCCAAGCTGGGCGGTGGGCAGTGGCTGGTGGCCGAGGCCGACGAAAGCGATGGCAGCTTCCTGCGCCTGAGCCCGCTGATGTCGATCATCACGAACATTGACGCCGACCACCTGGAAAACTACGGCAACGACTTTGCCCGCGTGCAGGCGGCGTTCGCCGAATTCCTGCAGCGCCTGCCGTTCTACGGCCTGGCGGTGCTGTGCATCGACGATCCGGAAGTGGCCGCGCTGGCCGCCAGGACCCCGCGCCACGTGATGAGCTACGGCATGAGCCCGCAGGCCGACGTGCGCGCCGAGAACGTGGTGCAGGAAGGATCGCGCATGCGCTTCACCCTGCGCCTGCCGCAGGGCACCAGCCAGGAAGTGGTGCTGGCGCTGCCGGGCAGGCACAACGTACTCAACGCGCTGGCCGCCGCCGCGGTGGGCTGGCAGCTGGGCGTGGCACCGGACGCCATCGCGCGCGCGCTGGAAGGCTTCGCCGGTGTCGGTCGCCGCTTCAATGATCTGGGCGAAGTGACCACCGCCAGCGGTGCCAAGGTGCGCATCATCGACGACTACGGCCATCACCCGAGCGAGCTGGAGGCGGTATTCGCCGCCGCCCGCGGCGGCTGGGCTGACAAGCGCCTGGTGGTGGCCTTCCAGCCGCACCGCTACAGCCGCACCCGTGACCAGTTCGACAAGTTCGCCGCGGTGCTGTCCAGCGTCGACGCGCTGGTGCTGAGCGAGGTCTATCCGGCCGGTGAGGAACCCATTGCCGGTGCCGACTCGCATGCGCTGGCCCGCGCCATCCGCGCGCGCGGCCGCAGCGAGCCGGTGGTGGTGGGCAAGGCCGCCGAGCTGGCCAGCGTGCTGCCGGACGTGCTGCAGGACGGTGACCTGCTGCTGATGATGGGTGCCGGCGACATCGGTGCCGTGGCCACCCATATCGCGGTGGAAGGCTTCCAGGCGGAGGGCCAGGCGTGAGCGCGCTGACTTTCCCGCCGCTGCGCGTGACCGACCCGGCCGTGTTCGGCCGCGTCGCCGTGCTGCTCGGCGGCAGTTCCAGCGAACGCGAGGTGTCGCTGGATTCAGGCCGCAACGTGCTCGAAGCCCTGCAGTCGCGCGGCGTCGATGCGTTCGCCGTCGATGGCATTCCGGCGCTGGCCAGCGCGCTCGCCGCCGGTGGCATCGACCGCGTGTTCAACATCCTGCATGGCCACAACGGTGGCGGTGAGGACGGCATCGTGCAGGGCCTGATGGACGCCTTCGGCGTGCCGTACACCGGCTCGGACGTGCTGGGTTCGGCGCTGAGCATGGACAAGATCCGCACCAAGCAGGTGTGGCTGTCGCTGGGCCTGCCAACGCCGCAGTACCGGAAGGTCGACGCGTCCACGGTGCATGCACTGGCGGCAGAGCTGGGCCTGCCGGTGGTGGTGAAGCCGGCCAACGAAGGCTCCAGCGTGGGCATCAGCCGGGTCACCGACGAGGCCGGCCTGGACGAGGCCGTGACCCTGGCCGCGCGCTACGACGGCCAGTTGCTGATGGAACAGATGGTGGTGGGCGATGAGCTGACCGTGGCCATCCTTGGCGACGTTGCCCTGCCGTCGATCCGCATCGTGCCCAAGGGCCAGTGGTACGACTACAACGCCAAGTACATCGCCGAGGACACCCAGTACCTGTGCCCGGGCCTGGACGGTAGCGACGAAGACGAGATCCGCCGCATCGCGCTGGCCGCATTCCGCGCCGCCGGCTGCCGTGGCTGGGGCCGCGTGGACGTGATGCGTGACCGCGCCAGCGGCCGTTTCTTCCTGCTGGAAGTGAACACCGCGCCGGGCATGACCAGCCACTCGCTGGTACCCAAGGCGGCCCGCCAGGCCGGCATCGGTTTCGAGGAACTGGTGTGGCGCGTGCTGGAACAGACCCTGGAGGCCACGCACGCATGAACGCGCTGCTGCGCATCTTCGTCTGGCTGTTGGCACTGTCGGTGGTTGCACTGCCGGTGGTGGCCGTGGTCAATGGCTGGGTCGGCGCCGAGCGCTGGCCGCTGGCGAAGCTGCGCGTGCATGGCGAGTTCAAGCGGGTACCGGCCGAGCAGCTGCAGCAGGTGCTGCTGCCGTACGCGCGCGCCGGGTTCTTCGCGGTCAAGCTGCAGGATGCGCAGGACGCGCTGGAAAAGCTGCCGTGGGTGGAAAGCGCGCAGGTACGCAAGCAGTGGCCGGACGTGCTGGAAGTGACCCTGGTCGAGCACAAGCCGTTCGCACGCTGGGGCAACGACCGCCTGGTCTCCGAGCAGGGCAAGCTGTTCCCCACGCCGAAGAAACTGTCAGACCTGGAACTGCCGGAGCTGGATGGCCCGGACAGCCAGACCCAGGAAGTGATGAAGCTGTACAGCGACTCGCGTGCCTTGTTCGCACCGGCCGGCGTCGACGTGCGCCGGGTGACGATGGATGCGCGCGGCAGCTGGTCGCTGGTGCTGAGCAACGGCACCGAAGTGGTGGTCGGCCGTGACGACGCGCGCTCGCGCATGCAGCGCTTCGTCAAGGTGCTGCCGCAGCTCAACCGACAGGACGCGCCGATCGAGCGCGCAGATCTCCGTTACACCAATGGTTTCACGCTGAGCTGGGGTACCCCGGCCACGCCGGCGAAAACGCCGGCGACCCCGGCCAGAAGCACGCAGGAAAGGACATGAATCGCAAGGGTGACAAATCGCTGATCGTTGGCCTGGACATCGGCACCTCCAAGGTGGTGGCGCTGGTGGGCGAGTATTCGCCGGGCAACCCGATCGAAGTGATCGGCATCGGCTCGCACGAATCGCGCGGGTTGAAGCGTGGCGTGGTGGTGGACATCGAATCGACCGTGCAGTCGATCCAGCGTGCGGTGGAAGAAGCCGAGCTGATGGCCGGCTGCGAGATCCGTTCGGTGTACGCCTCGATCTCCGGCAACCACGTGCAGTGCAAGAACTCGCCGGGCATCGTGCCGATCCGCGACGGTGAAGTGACCTGGGGCGACCTGGATCGCGTGCTCGACGCAGCCAAGGCGGTGGCGATCCCGGCCGATCAGAAGATCCTGCACGCGATTCCGCGCGAGTACGTGCTGGACGATTCGCAGGAAGGCATCCGCAACCCGGTCGGCATGACCGGCGTGCGCCTGGAAGTGCATGCGCACCTGGTGGTGTGCGCGCAGTCGGCGGCGGCCAACATCAGCAAGTGCGTGCAGCGCTGCGGCCTGCAGGTGGACGACCTGGTGCTGTCCTCGCTGGCCTCCAGCGTGGCGGTGCTGACCGCCGACGAGCGCGAGCTGGGCGTGGTGCTGGTCGACATGGGCGCCGGTACCACCGACATCGCGGTGTTCGTGCAGGGCGCGATCTGCCACACCGCCTCGCTGCCGATCGCCGGCGACCACGTGACCAACGATATCGCGCACATGCTGCGCACGCCGACCCCGGAAGCCGAGCAGATCAAGGTGCGCTATGCCTGCGCCCTGGCCCAGCTGGCCACGGCCGAGGAGAGCATCCAGGTGCCGTCGGTCGGCGACCGCCCGCCGCGCCGCATGCCGCGCCATTCGCTGGCGCAGGCCGTGCAGGGTCGCTACGAGGAGATCTTCGAGATGGTGCAGGCCGAACTGCGCCGCTCCGGCTTCGAGGAACTGGTGCGCGCCGGCATGGTGCTGACCGGGGGCGCATCGAAGATGGAAGGCGTGGTCGAACTGGCCGAGGAAATGCTGCAGATGCCGGTGCGCGTGGGCATCCCGCAGCACGTCACCGGCCTGGGCGAAGTGGTCGGCAACCCGGTGCACGCCACCGGCGTGGGCCTGCTGCTGATGGGCAGCCAGATCGAGCACCCGCGGCGGCCGTCGCTGCCGACCGGGCGCGCTGGAAGCATGTTCAAGAAGCTCAAGACCTGGTTCCGCGGCGAGTTCTGACGCGGAACCCGTAACTCCGGGCCCGGCCCGGCGCAACACCCGCAGTACCCGCATCACAACGCAACAACGCACTACACAACCCACACAGCCGCAACGGCAACATGACACGCGAAGGCAGGAGGCCCGACCGTCCATGCCACCGACAAGCGGATACAACGAGGACACGGACATGGCGCATTTTGAACTGATCGAAAAGATGGCACCCAATGCGGTGATCAAGGTGGTTGGCGTGGGCGGCGGCGGCGGCAATGCCGTGGCGCACATGGTCAACTCGGCGGTGGACGGCGTGGAGTTCATCACCGCCAACACCGACTCGCAGGCCATCAAGAATTGTGGTGCCAAGCTGCAGCTGCAGCTGGGTACCAACGTGACCAAGGGCCTGGGCGCAGGCGCGAACCCGGAGGTCGGCCGCCAGGCCGCGCTGGAAGACCGTGAGCGCATCATGGACGCGCTGCAGGGCGCGGACATGGTGTTCATCACCGCCGGCATGGGCGGCGGCACCGGCACCGGCGCCGCGCCGGTGGTGGCGCAGCTGGCCAAGGAAATGGGCATCCTGACCGTGGCCGTGGTCACCAAGCCGTTCCCGTTCGAAGGCCGTCGCCGCATGCAGGTGGCGCTGAAGGGCATCGAGGAACTGAGCCAGCACTGCGACTCGCTGATCACGATCCCGAACGAGAAGCTGATCACCGTGCTGGGTCGCAACGCGACCATGATCCAGGCCTTCCGCGCCGCCAATGACGTGCTGCAGGGCGCCGTGCAGGGCATCGCCGACCTCATCGTGCGTCCGGGCCTGATCAACGTCGACTTCGCCGACGTGCGCACCGTCATGTCCGAAATGGGCCTGGCGATGATGGGTACCGGCACTGCACGGGGCGATGACCGCGCCCAGGCCGCTGCCGAATCGGCGATCCAGAACCCGCTGCTGGACGATGTGAACCTGGCCGGTGCCAACGGCATCCTGGTCAACATCACCGCCGGCGCGGACTTCACCATGGCCGAGTTCGACGAGATCGGCCGCACCATCGACGGCTTCGCTTCGGAAGACGCCACCGTCGTGGTCGGCACCGTGCTGGACCCGGACATGCAGGACGAAGTGCGCGTGACCGTGGTGGCCACTGGCCTGAACCGCGTCTCGGCCAGCAAGACCCAGCGTCCGGGCGAGCGTGCACCGATCAAGCTGGTCCGCAACGCCACCACCGGCCAGCCGGAGTTCGGCGAGTTCGACAACGGCGGCGACGCCGTGTCCAAGGCCGTCGGCGGCATGGGCCTGGGCCTGCGTCGCGCCAGCAGCGATACCGCAGCGGCTTCGGCCCCGTCGGCGCCGTCCTCTTCGGCCCCGGCCGCGGCAGAACTGCCGAACGATTACCTGGACATCCCGGCGTTCCTGCGCCGCCAGGCGGACTAAGCGGGCCGGCCCGGGGTTGTCCTCCCCGGGTTGCGCCACCATGTCCTGAAAACGCGGGCGCCGGGCCAGGATGGGCCCGGCCGCCCTGCTTCACGCGCTTTCCCAGCGGCGTGCCGGTGTGTCCTGCCGGTGGCTGTCACTGGCGTTTCAGCCAGGGTAGGGGAGTGCGCGTGTTAATCTAATGTGTCACTTCCGGTCCATCCCCATGATCCAGCAACGCACCCTCAAGAACACGATCCGCGCCACCGGCGTTGGCCTGCATAGTGGTGACAAGGTCTACATGACCCTGCGCCCGGCACCGGTCAACCATGGCATCGTGTTCCGCCGCGTGGACCTGGACCCGGTGGTGGAAGTGCCGGCCAAGGCCGAACTGGTCACCGAAGTGACCCTGTGCACCGGCCTGACCTGCAACGACGCCAAGATCCAGACCGTCGAACACCTGATGTCGGCGCTGGCCGGCCTGGGTGTGGACAACATCATCGTCGAACTGTCCTCGGCCGAGCTGCCGATCATGGACGGTTCGGCCGGCCCGTTCGTGTTCCTGCTGCAGTCGGCAGGCATCGTGGAACAGGATGCGCCCAAGCGCTTCATCCGCGTGCTGAAGACCGTGGAAGTGACCGAGGGCGACAAGGTGGCCCGCTTCACCCCGTACGAGGGTTACAAGCTGGGCTTCACCATCCAGTTCGACCACCCGATGATTCCGGCCAAGCAGTCGCGCCAGGAAATCGAGTTCTCGACGCTGGCCTACACCAAGGAAATCTCCCGCGCGCGCACCTTTGGTTTCATGCGCGACCTGGAGTACATGCGCGAGCGCAACCTGGGCCTGGGCGGTTCGATGGACAACG
The DNA here is from genome assembly GCF_059370875.1 of Stenotrophomonas sp. YJH_SMC_81. NCBI lineage: Bacteria > Pseudomonadati > Pseudomonadota > Gammaproteobacteria > Lysobacterales > Lysobacteraceae > Stenotrophomonas > Stenotrophomonas sp. YJH_SMC_81. Next base: position 61,848 of record NZ_JCAFUB010000013.1, read on the forward strand.
CCATCGTGCTGGACGAGTTCCGCGTGCTCAACGAAGACGGCTTGCGCTACGCCGACGAATTCGTGCGCCACAAGATCCTGGACGCCATCGGCGACCTCTATCTGGCCGGTGGCCAGGTGCTGGGTGCGTACGAAGGCTTCAAGTCCGGCCACGCGCTCAACAACAAGCTGGTGCGGGCCCTGATGGCCGACGCCAGCGCCTGGGAATGGGTCAGCTTCGACTCGCCGGCCACCCCGGATCCGGTGGAATACGCCACCCCGGCGTACGCCTGATTCCATAGGTTGTTGAATTTAAAGATAAAAACGCCGCCTTCCTGGGCGGCGTTCTTGTTTCCGGCGTCGGCGACGCATTCAGCGTGCTTGAAAGACGTCAAGGCTGGTTCAAGGTCACGGTTTTGTGAACCTGTTGAATCAGAAGCCTGAATTTAACGCAGTTTTAACAACAATCTAACGACAGGCCCCCGGATGGCCGCTAGGATGCGACCCGGCCCCCGAAATGTTTCACGCCGTGGTGACACGCGCGACGGGGAGCGGAGCCGGATGCTCCGTTGCCATCAGGACCGTTTCTTCGGCTTCGAGGGAACGTCCTGCAGGCAAGCCAAGGCGTCGCGTAGCCCTTTGTGCGTGGCGGCTGAAACTGCGTGGGGTCCATTCCGGTTCTCGAGCGCTGGGGAGCGCGTGGGAGTGGGAGACGCAGTCTTGATGGTCACCCTGGTGGCCTTCAGCCCGATGGAACGGGCCGCGTCGAGCAGCTGGGCTTCGGCAAGCCGCAACTTGGCATGCCAGACCGGGGACTCGACGAGAAAAACGAGGTGTTCCCCGTCCACATTGGCCAGCCGGCAACGGCTGCGCAGAGGTGGCGGCAACTGGGGGCGCAACTGACGGTCCAGCGCGTCGAGCCACAAGGCACGCCGCAGCGGGTTCCCGCTTTTGTCCGCCATTACCGCATCCAGCGCCGGTTTCGGTGCCGACGCGGGGCGAACGCTGGATTTCGGCTCAGACATGAAAACTCACTGATGGCATTCAAGAAGATCGTAATCAAAACGCGTGAAGGACAGGCCAAGTCGTCGCCGATCGCGCGTTTGCGGTTCTATTTCGAGGACCGCCCCCGTGCCCTGCTGGGCAGCGTGCTCGGGGTAGGCTGCATTATCGGCCTTGCTGGCGGCATTGGCGCCAGCGCGCTGAATGATTCCCGGCTGCAGGCCAAGGTCGAGCGCCAGGATGCGGAACTGGCCAAGGTCAAGCGCGATGCGCAGACCCAGGTCAATGCGCTGGCGGCCCGCCTCGGCGAGCTGCAGGCCCAGGCGACCCGCCTCAACGCCCTCGGCGAACGGCTGACCCAGATGGGCAAGCTGGAGGACGGCGAGTTCGACTTCAACGAGACCCCCGGCCTCGGTGACGGTGACGCAGGCGGCCCGACCAGCGACATCCCGGTCAAGGACGTCAACGCCGACTTACAGGTGCTGGAGCAGCGCTTCGCTGCTTCAGGCCGCCAGTTGTCGGTGATGGAATCGCTGATGTTCGACCACCAGCTGCAGCAGAACGCGGTGCCGTCGCGCATGCCGATCCGCAACAGCTATGTGACGTCCGGCTTCGGCACCCGTGCCGACCCGTTCGGCCGCGGCGCCGCCACCCACAAGGGCATGGACTTCCACGCAAAGGTCGGTGACCCGGTGATGGCCGTGGCCGAGGGCGTGGTCAGCTTCGCCGGCGTGAAGGGCGGCTACGGCAATGTCGTCGATGTCGACCATGGCAATGGCTATGTCACCCGCTACGCGCACAATTCGCGCCTGGTGGTGAAGGCCGGCGACCTGGTCCGTGCCGGCCAGGAAGTGGCCAAGGCCGGTTCCACCGGCCGTTCGACCGGTGCCCACGTGCACTTCGAGGTGTGGGAGAACGGCAACGTGGTCAACCCGCGCAAGTTCCTCGGCGACGGCGGCAACACGCCGGTCGGCCGCGTCAGCCGCGGCTGACGCCACATTGGGGTGCCGGCTGCCGTCGGCACTACCGCCCCCGGAGTACGGGGGCAGCGCCGTAGGCGCGGGGGTGTGGAGGCGAGGTGAGCGGGGCCCGCGGTTCGCGCAGCGAAGCGTGGGAGCGCCAGCGCGTATGCGCTGACGCGTACCCGGCCAGCGGCCGGCACTACCCCTCGGGGTTGAAACCCCTCGCGCCCGTCCCAAGCTACAATGGGTGTTGCCATCGACAGGGCGCCAGGCGCCCTGTTTCGTTTGCGGCGGACGGATCCCCAGGGGGAGGCCGGGCGTCGTGTCCATCCAACCCGGTTCCTTCAATGATCAACAGCCTGCTTACCCGCGTATTTGGCAGTCGTAACGAACGACAGCTGCGCCAGCTCAACCGCATCGTCGCCAAGATCAATGCGCTGGAGCCGGAGATCGAGAAGCTGTCCGACGAGCAGCTTCAGGCCAAGACGCCGGAGTTCAAGCAGCGCATCGCTGGCGGTGAAGCCCTGGACAAGGTGCTGCCGGAAGCGTTCGCGGTCTGCCGCGAAGCCGGTCGCCGCGTGCTGGGCATGCGCCACTACGACGTGCAGCTGATCGGCGGCATGGTGCTTCACCTGGGCAAGATCGCAGAAATGCGCACCGGTGAAGGCAAGACCCTGGTGGCGACCCTGCCGGTGTACCTCAACGCGCTGGAAGGCAAGGGCGTGCACGTGGTCACCGTGAACGACTACCTGGCCCGCCGCGACGCCGCGCAGATGGGCAAGCTGTACAACTGGCTGGGCCTGAGCGTGGGCGTGGTGTACCCGGGCATGCCGCACAGCGACAAGCGCGAAGCCTACGCCGCGGACATCACCTACGGCACCAACAACGAATTCGGCTTCGACTACCTGCGCGACAACATGGCGCTGTCCAAGGCCGACCGCTACCAGCGCGGCCTGCACTACGCCATCGTCGACGAAGTCGACTCCATCCTGATCGACGAAGCGCGCACCCCGCTGATCATCTCCGGTCCGGCCGATGATTCCCCGGAGCTGTACATCCGCGTCAACCGTGTCGTGCCGCACCTGGTCAAGCAGGAAGCGGAAGACGGCGAAGGCGATTTCTGGGTCGACGAGAAGGGCAAGCAGGTGCACCTGTCCGAAGCGGGCATGGAGCACGCCGAGCAGCTGCTGGTCGAGGCCGGCATCCTCGATGGCGAAACCGAAGGCCTGTACGCGGCGCAGAACCTGACCGTGGTGCACCACCTCAACGCCGCCCTGCGCGCGCACGCGATCTACCAGCGCGACGTGGACTACATCGTGCGCGATGGCGAAGTGGTCATCGTCGACGAGTTCACCGGCCGTACCCTGGCCGGCCGCCGCTGGTCCGATGGCCTGCACCAGGCGGTGGAAGCGAAGGAAGGCGTGCCGGTGCAGCGCGAGAACCAGACGCTGGCGAGCATCACCTTCCAGAACCTGTTCCGCATGTACAAGAAGCTGTCCGGCATGACCGGTACGGCCGATACCGAAGCGTTCGAGTTCCAGAGCATCTATGGCCTGGAAGTGGTGGTGATCCCGACCAACCGCCCGACCATCCGCAAGGACAGTCCGGACCAGGTGTTCCTCAACCGCAAGGGCAAGTTCAATGCGGTGCTGGCCGACATCGAAGAGTGCGCCAAGCGCGGCCAGCCGGTGCTGGTGGGTACCACCTCGATCGAAACCTCGGAAATGCTGTCCGAGCACCTGAGCAAGGCCGGCGTGAAGCACGAAGTGCTCAACGCCAAGCAGCATGACCGCGAAGCCACCATCGTCGCCAACGCCGGCCGTCCGGGCGCGGTGACCATCGCCACCAACATGGCCGGCCGTGGTACCGACATCGTGCTGGGCGGTTCGCTGGAAGCCGAGATCCACGCCCTGGGCGAGGACGCGACCGACGAGCAGAAGGCGGCGGTCAAGGCCGAATGGCAGAAGCGCCACGAGGCAGTAAAGGCGGCCGGCGGCCTGCACATCGTCGGCACCGAGCGCCACGAATCGCGTCGTATCGACAACCAGCTGCGTGGCCGTTCGGGCCGCCAGGGTGACCCGGGTTCGTCCCGCTTCTACCTGTCGCTGGAAGACAACCTGATGCGCATCTTCGCCTCCGACTGGGTGCAGAAGGCCATGCGCATGATGGGCATGAAGGAAGACGACGTCATCGAGGACCGCCTGGTCAGCCGCCAGATCGAAAAGGCGCAGCGCAAGGTCGAAGCCCACAATTTCGACATCCGCAAGAACCTGCTGGACTTCGACGACGTCAACAATGATCAGCGCAAGGTGATCTACGCCCAGCGCGATGAGCTGCTGGACGCCGAATCGGTGAAGGACAACGTCGACGGCATCCGTGACGACGTGATCTTCGACATCGTTGCGCGCTTCGTGCCGCCGAACTCGATCGACGAGCAGTGGGACCTGCGTGGCCTGGAAGCGACCCTGGAGTCGGACTTCGGCCTGCAGATGTCGCTGACCGACCTGGTCAAGCAGCATGAGGAACTGGATGCCGAGGCCATCGCCAGCAAGGTCCAGGAGCGCGTCAACCAGCACTTCGCCGAGAAGGAAGCCAGCCTGGGCGAAGAGACCATGCGCGCGCTGGAGAAGCACGTGATGCTGACCGTGCTGGACCAGAGCTGGAAGGAGCACCTGGCGCGCATGGATTACCTGCGCCAGGGCATCTACCTGCGTGGTTACGCGCAGAAGCAGCCCAAGCAGGAATACAAGAAGGAAGCCTTCGAGCTGTTCTCGGACATGCTGGAGAACGTCAAGCGCGAGGTGGTGACCCTGTTGGCCCGCGTGCGTATCCGCAGCGACGAGGAAGTGCAGGCCCTGGAGGCCGCCGAGCGCCAGCAGGCGCAGGCTCGCCTGAGCCAGTCGCAGTTCCAGCACCAGGATGCGGGCGGCTACAGTGCCGACGAGGAAGCCGCGCAGGTGCAGGCCGCCCAGCAGGGTGTGGCCACGCTGCAGCGCGACGAGCCGAAGATCGGCCGCAATGATCCGTGCCCGTGCGGCAGTGGCAAGAAGTACAAGCACTGCCACGGCCAGCTGAGCTGATCCCGAAGAGCCCCGCGAAAGCGGGGCTTTTCGTTTGTTGCGGGGGAGCTGCACCGGATCCGTGATTGCGCCGGCCGCCCTGTTCTGGGCATGCTTCCTCCATGCCTTCCCCCACCCGATCGATCCACGTCGTGGCCGCCGTCATCACCGACGCCCGTGGCCGCGTGCTGCTCAACCGCCGTACCGAGAACCGCGACATGGCCGGCCTGTGGGAGTTCCCCGGCGGCAAGCGCGAATCCGGCGAGACCTCTGAACAGGCGCTGGTGCGCGAGCTGCGCGAGGAACTGGGCATCGAGGCCGATGTCGGCGAGTGGCTGATGGACGTGCCGCAGCGCTATCCGGACAAGTATCTGACCCTGGAGGTGCGCCACGTGCGCAGCTGGAAGGGGACACCGCGTGGGCGGGAGGGCCAGGCCATAACCTGGGTGGCGCAGGACAAGCTGGGACGCTATTCGATGCCGCCGGCCGACCTGCCGGTGGTGGCCGCACTGCGCCAACCGGACCGCTACCTGATCACGCCGGCGCCGGCTGACGATGCCAGCGGCGTACAGCACTGGCATGACTGCCTGCAGCGCGCGGTCGCGGCGGGCCAGCAGCGCATCCAGCTGCGCCTGCCACCGGAACACCCGCAACGGCAGGCGATGATCGAACAGGCCGTGCGCGCGCATCGTCGCGGCGTGCAGTGGCTGCTCAATCGCGATGTGGCGCTGGCACGTGCACTGGGCGTGGGGGTGCACCTGGGCAGCGAGCAGCTGCAGGACCTGCAGGAACGGCCCTTGCCGGAAGGGCAGCTTGTCGCCGCGTCCTGCCACGACCTGGAGCAGCTGCAGGCGGCGCAGCGGCTGGGCTGCGACTTCGCGGTGCTCGGCCCGGTGCAGGCCACGGCCAGCCATCCCGATGCGGTGCCGCTGGGCTGGGAAGCCTTCGCCGCGCTGCGCGCGCAGGTGTCACTGCCGATCTACGCGTTGGGTGGGATGGCCGCCGGCCATATCGCCGAAGCCCGTCGCCATGGTGGGCAGGGTATCGCTGCGATTGGTGGGCTGTGGCCGGCGTGAGCCGGCATGCGCGGTTCGATCCCTGCGCAGCGGGGCTCTGACCCCATCGCGGCAATCCGGGGTCGGAGCCCTTTCCGCTGGAAAGGGGGCCGACCCGTCCGGTTACAACGTGATCCAGAAACACCCATACTGCCGCCGCAACCCCAGCACCGTCGAAGCGCGCGACACGCTGCCGGGCAGCGTCTGTTCCAGGCGCAGGCCGACCGGATGCCGCACGGTCGGCGGCTCCGGGTCGGATCCCTGCGCCGCAGGGGCCTGATCCTCATCCTGCGATTGCGGCAGCGCCTGCGAGGGATACACCGGTACCACGTCTACCAGCGGCCGCCGCACCAGCGATTCCAGTTGACCGAGGATGCGCTGCGCACCGGCATCGGAGACTGCGCCCCACAGGTATAGCGACGACAACCGGTTCACATCGTTGCTGAGGATGCCGACGCGCAGTGCGTCCACCAGCTCGCTCAGGCGACGTGGGCAGCGCGCCCCCAGGGTGTCGCGCGACAGGGTGCTGCCGGTGGGCGCGGGCGGTGGCAATCGCGATCGGGCGCCGACACTGTCGCAGGGGCGGTCGGTGTACACGCTCTGCCCCCGTGCATCAGTGCAGCGGTTCAGGCGTGGGGACTGCGCATGGACCACGCTCGACGCCGAGCACAATGACAGCAGCAACAGCAGGAAGGAAAGCCGGTTCATCGACGCAGGGTAGCGCCGATCGTGGTGGCATGGCGTGCTTTCAGCCCTGCAGCAGCTTCAGCACCGACGTGGTCGGCCTGGCCAGGTTCAGGGTGTAGAAGTGCAGGCCCGGCGCGCCGCCCTCGACCAGGCGCTGGCACAGCCTGGCCACCACTTCGGTACCGAACGCCCGCACCGATTCGGCGTCATCGCCATAGGCCTGCATCTTGCGGCTGATCCAGCGCGGGATTTCCGCACCGCACTGCTCGGAGAAACGGCGCAGCTGGCTGAAGTTGGCGATCGGCATGATGCCTGGCGTGATGGGTACCTGCACGCCGAGCCGGCGCACGGCGTCGACGAAGTGGAAGTACGCATCCGGGTTGTAGAAATACTGGGTGATCGCCGCGTCCGCGCCGGCATCGATCTTGGCCTTGAAGTGCTTGAGGTCGGCCAGTGCATCGGAGGCCTGTGGATGGGTCTCAGGGTAGGCGCCCACTTCGATGCGGAACGCATCGCCATGTTCGGCGCGGATGAACTCGATCAGCTCGGCGGCGTAGCGCATGTCGCCGGGAAACCCCATGCCGGAGGGCAGGTCGCCGCGCAGCGCCACCAGGCGATGGCAGCCGATGGCGCGGTACAGCTTGAGCAGTTCGCGGATTTCCTGGCGGGTGCCGCCGACACAGGACAGGTGCGGTGCGGCCTCGAAGCCATGGTGCTGGTTGAGGTGGCGCACGGTCTCGGAGGTATAGCTCAGGGTCGAGCCACCAGCGCCGAAGGTACAGGACACGTACTCGGGACCGTAGTCCTTCAGCTTGGCTGCGGCACGATCCAGCTGGCTGCGCTGTTCGTCGGTCTTGGGCGGATAGAACTCGAAGCTGATGGCAGTCATGGCACGGGCGGCGGCGGCGGGTGGGGATCAGTATATCGCTTCATCAAGATGGATGTTCAGTGATTCTGTGTGCAGGCGCCGCGAGCGTAAGGCCGTGCAGGTGCTGCCAGCGGTTACCCTGTGCGGCGGATTCCTAGATCGCGCCACACCATGTCCATCGTTCTTACCGATTTCGCCCGTCCCCGCCTGTTCCCGCGCATGCCGCGCGGCAACACCATCCAGGACTGCACTGCCGAACAGTTCGAGGCGTACCTCAATGCCCATGAACCGATGAAGGTCCTGCAAGGTTATGCCCCCTTCTGCAAACTGTTCGTCTATGAGAACTGGACCAGCACCCGGTGCCTGACGGTGCCGATCACCGAGGCCAACCGCCATCTGCTGCGCAGTGGTTACGAGGCGCGCAACCGGGAGGAACTGCCGGTACTGGTGCGCTGGTTCGAAGGCGTGGAATCGCCGCGCGCCAACTATCTGGTCGTCATCCTGTACAGCGCGGAGCAGCTTGCGAAGGAAGGCTCGCCGATCGAGGCTGATTGGGGCATCGTCGGCTGCATCTACACCGCTGAGCCGGACGAGGTGCCGATGGCCCCGATCACGATGATGCGCAATGCGCTGGGCGTGGAAGAGGGCGGCTCCGGCGTGCCGCTGGACCGCGAGGCGTACCGGCGTGCGGTGGAATTCTGGGAGAACAACGCCAATTGGCGGCCGTAGGGGAAGGACAGGCCAGTAGAGCCACGCCATGCGTGGCTGCTTCATCGTTCGACGGTTTTCCACTCCCACCAGGGGTAGTGATACTCGCGGTCGATCGCCTGCCAGTGTTGGCCGCAGCGGGTGCAGGCGACGCTATGGCAGTTGCCCCAGCCATCCTCCGCTGCGTCGAGCGACAGCAGCTGCATCTGCCCGTGTTCGATCAGCCGACGGGGATCGAAGAACGGGTAGCCGGGGTTGAGCGCACACAGGCAGCCGGTGCCCGCGCGCCAGAAACGCAGCCGCTGCAGCGCCGCCTTCAGGTGCGCCTGGTTGCTGACCAGCATGCCGCCCAGCGCTATGCCTGCGCTGCGCTGCTCGATCAACGTCACGTGCGGTGCCAGCGCGTCCAGCGGCGCCGCATCGAACAGCCGGGCGAGCGTACGCGCGGCGTCGGTGATGCGCCCGCCGTCGCCTGACAGCAGGTCCTGCAGCAGCGCCTGGGCGTGGGCATTGTTGAGCATGGGGGCTGGCGCCGCAGACCAGGGCCAGCGCATCAGCGCGCCTTGCCGATGGCGGCGAAGTGTCCGCCGGTGAGCTGCAGCAGATCGCCCGGTGCCAGTTCCACTTCCAGGCCACGACGGCCGGCGCTGACATGCAGCGTGTGCAGGGATTCCGCACTGGAATCAAGAAAGGTGCGAAGGCGCTTTTTCTGGCCCAGCGGGCTGATGCCACCGACCAGATAGCCGGTCGCACGCTGTGCGGCGTCAGCGGCGGCCATCTCGCATTTCCTGCAGCGGGCAGCTTCGGCCAGCGCCTTCAGGTCCAGCTGGCCGGCGACCGGCACGATGGCCACCAGCAGTTCGTGGGTGTCGGTACTGGCCAGCAGGGTCTTGAACACCTGTGCCGGGTCCAGGCCGAGCTTTTCCACGGCTTCGCCACCATAGGAGGCGGCATGGGCATCGTGCACGTAGCTGCGCACGCTGTGGGCGATGTTCTCGCGCTTGAGCAGATTGATGGCGGGGGTCATGCGCGCATCGTAGCGCGCAGGGAATAACCTGCCTTGACCGAGGCTACTGGTGGGCCCCTGCGATAATGCGCGCTGTACACCGTCTGGACTCTCATCATGCGCGCACCGCCCCTGCTTCATGACCTGACTCTGGATAGCGAACCGTGCGCGGGCCCGTACCCACCGCAGGGCTTCTGGCCGATCGCCGAAGGTGCACTGGGCAACGGTGATCAGTTCGGTCTGTACTGGCCGCTGGGTCGGGAGGCTGAGCCGCCCGTGGTCTGCGAAATGTTCCATGACGAGGGGCGGATGGTCTTCCGCCATTCCTCGCTGGATGTCTTCGCGCAATGGCTGGATGCCGGTGGCGCGGAACAGGACGACGATGACGGCTGCGAGCCGCGTGAGCACGCGGTACCGGATGCGGGATCGCCGTTGCCCTTGATCGAGCGTGCGCAGCGGCATGTACAGGCTGCCGAACCGGCCCAGGCAATCGCGTTGCTGGAGGATGCCTGCAGGCGCTTTCCGGAACTGCCGCGCGCGTGGGCCATGCTGGCAGGGCAGCAGATGCGCCGGGGCCAGCACGCGGCGGCCGTGGCGGCGGCACGTGCGGCGATCCTGGCCAACTGGGCTTTCGGCATTCCCGAGCCTGGCGTGCTGCGCATGCTGCGGGCCACCGATGCCGCCGGCGATCCTGTGCTGGCAATGGCGCAGCAGATGGGGTTCGCCTTCGGCGGCGCCAAGACCAACGCGGACTATGCGCGGATGCAGGCGTGCATCGATCAGTGCTGGGATGCGGGAGATACGCTGGCGGCACTGCGCATGAGCCAGAACCGCTGCTACGTGTTGAGCAGCGAGACGGTTTCCTTCCAGCAGCGCGAAGGCTTCGATCTGGAGGCCTGGCGGCGCGACTTCGCCGCACGGTGCCAGCGTGCGCTGCACGACGACCGGCAGCGCATGTAGATCCAGCCCGGCGACGCGGGATCAGCGCGACATCGATTGCTGCGTCTGTATCTGTTCCTGGGTCTGCCGCTGTGACAGCTCGTTGTCCAGCGCCTGGCTCTGCCGCGTGCTGTCCTGCAGGTTCTGGTTCACCGCCCGCGACAGGTCGACGTAGGTGCGGTGCATGGCGGGATCGCCGAGCTGGCCCTGCACCGCGAACACGCCCTGGTTGTCCGGCCGCGCCAGCACGGTATCGACCTGGCTCATGCCGGCCAACTTTGACTCGTAAGCCACCTGGCCTGCGGCGTTCTCGAGCTGGCTGCGGTCATTGAACAGCGGCGACAGGCCGCCCTGGCGCCGCTGTTCTTCCAGTGCTTCCAGCTTTTCCACGACCTGCTGGTAACGCGGGTTGTCGGCGTGGCCCGGGGTGGCCATGGTCGGCTCGGCCGCCTGTGCACGCTGCTGCGTGGCCACCTCCAGCGCCCCCAGGGTCGCGCCGCCAGCCTTGCCGTCTACGGTGAGGTGGTGATCCCGCTGGAACTGCTTGACCGCTTCCACGGTGCCGGGGCCGAAATCGCCATCGGCCACCAGCGGCTTGCCGTCCTTGCCCAGGTAGCCCAGGTCGGACAGCTTCTGCTGCATGGCCTGCACCTCATCGCCCTTGCTGCCGTTGACCAGCACGCCGTTGCCCGCAGGCGTGCCCGGTGACCCGTGCGAGGGAGCATGGGTGGGGGTGATGCCGATCTGGACCATGGCCCGGTCGAAGCGCTCATCGCGGCTGGCTACGGCGGCCTGCGACTGGATGCCGTACTTGGTGGCATCGACGAAGTTCTGCACGTCGCCGCGCGTCGGCGGATTGCCGGCCTGGACGGTGCCGCCCTGCAGCGTTTCCGCATTGCCGGCCAGATAGCTGATGAACTGCGGGCCCATGCTGCCGAACTGGTTGTCATAGTCCGCCATGGCCAGCTGCAACTCCGGGTTGGCGGCGATGGCATCGGCCGCGGCCGGATTGGTTGCACGTACCTTGGCGATGGCCTGATCGACACGCTCGATGGCGCTGTCCAGCTTGGCGTTGGTGAGCTCGTCCATCCTGGCCTGCGGAATGGCCTGCAACTTGGCGTCGAGCGCCGCCAGCTGCTGGGTGCTCAATCCGCCCTGCTGGGACAACAGTGCGATGTCGCCATCGGTGAAGCCGTTGTCGCGCAGGAAGCGCCTGGCCTGCGGATTGCCGCCGACATCGAACTGCACCAGCCCGAACGAATAGGTGCTTGCGCCTTTCTGTGCGTATGAGAAGTGGTCCAGGTGGCGGGTGTTGCCGCCCAGCTCGGTGTTGAGGAACAGCGTGGACAGCTGTTCGCGCGTAAGGGTGGAATCCGTTGCCATGGTCATCGTCCTTCAATGAGGGTAAAGCGCCGGGCGTGCCCGGCGATTGTCAGCCGGCGCAGTGCTGCTGGGTGAAGCCGAGCAGCTGGCGGATGGCCTGGGTGCCGTAAGCAGCCGGCGCCGGTTCGAGGGCGAACTGGCCAACCATCTGGTTGCTGCACAGCTGCACGTTGCGCCTGCCGGCGGAGGTTTCCTGGGTGCAGTTGGCTGCGAGCAGGGCGTTGGGGCCGCCGCCCATGTTCGTGGCGGCCGTGCAGCCCAGCAGGCGGCCTTCCTGGCCGTTCTCACCCAGCAGCGTGTTGAAGTTCGCCAGCTGGCTGTTGGGATCGCGCAGCACCAGCAGGTCCACGCATTGCTGCTGGCCGTCAGGGGCTTCGCATGCATCCTGGTCGACCAGGCCGTCACGCGTGGCGGACAGCACCTTGAGGCGATCGGCGTACACCTGCTGCAGGCACTGTGCATCGGTGCACAGGTCGCGGGTGTGCTCCTGCCAGCGCTGCTGTTCGGCGTGCAGCTTGCTCTGCCCTGCTGCATCGAGCGTGGCCTGTGCGGCAGTGACCGCCTTGCCCACGTCCGCATCCAGGCCGGTCAGGGTCGGGTCCTTGCAGACCAGGGTCTGTGCCGGCGACGCTGCATCGGCGCAGCCAGCGCTCGTGTCGGCGACCGTGGCGGGCGCGTCGGCGGCCTTGCCTGCGGGGCTGGCCTGTCCGCTGGCCGCAGCCGGAGCCGTAGCGCCGGCTTCGCCGGCAGGTGGGGTGCAGGCGGCCAGCAGGGCCACCCAGCACAGGGGCATCAGGGGCTTCATGGCCCGGTTCAGTCGTTCACGGTTGCGCGGCATGTCCTGTCCTTTGGTGTCTGCGTCCCGGCGCATGGCCTGCCGTTGGCAGCCCACGCGGGCGTAAAGCCTAGCAAGCGGCTTCTTAGTGCTCCGTGACAGGGTGCGCGGATCGGTTGCCGGGTGCCGCAACGCAGAACGGGCGCCCGAAGGCGCCCGTCCTGTCTGCATCCGTTGCCGGGGTCAGAGCCCTTTCATGCGGAAAGGGATCCGACCCCGCGTACGCCGGTAGTGCCGGCCGCTGGCCGGTACCCCGCAGGCATCAGTAGCGGTAGTGGTCCGGCTTGAACGGGCCTTCCACCGGCACGCCGATGTAGTCGGCCTGTTCCTGGCTCAGGGTGGTCAGCTTCACGCCGATCTTTTCCAGGTGCAGGCGGGCCACTTCTTCGTCCAGCTTCTTCGGCAGCAGGTAGACCTTCTTCTCGTAGCTGTCCTTGTTCGCCCACAGGTCGATCTGTGCCAGGGTCTGGTTGGCGAAGCTGTTGGACATCACGAAGCTCGGGTGGCCGGTGGCGCAGCCCAGGTTCACCAGGCGGCCTTCGGCCAGCAGGAAGATCGCGTTGCCGTTCGGGAAGATGTACTTGTCCACCTGCGGCTTGATGTTGACATGCTTGATGCCCGGGTAGGACACCAGTGCATCGACCTGGATCTCGTTGTCGAAGTGGCCGATGTTGCAGACGATGGCCTGGTCCTTCATCGCGCTCAGGTGCTCGATGCGGATGATGTCGCGGTTGCCGGTGGTGGTGACATACAGGTCGGCACGGCCCAGGGTCGACTCGATGGTGTTGACTTCATAGCCTTCCATCGCCGCCTGCAGCGCGCAGATCGGGTCGATCTCGGTGACGATCACGCGCGCGCCGTAGGCACGCAGCGAGGCCGCGCAGCCCTTGCCGACGTCGCCGTAGCCGCAGACCACGGCCACCTTGCCGGCCAGCATCACGTCCATCGCGCGCTTCAGGCCGTCGGCCAGCGACTCGCGGCAGCCGTACAGGTTGTCGAACTTGCTCTTGGTGACCGAGTCGTTGACGTTGATCGCCGGGATCAGCAGGGTGCCGGCCTGCGCCAGCTGGTACAGGCGGTGCACACCGGTGGTGGTCTCTTCGGAGACGCCCTTCCAGTCCTTCACCACGCGGCCCCAGTAACCCGGGCGCTCCTTGGCCACGCGCTTGAGCAGGTTCTTGATGACCTGTTCTTCGTGCGAGGCAGAGGGGGTGTTGACCCAGTCGCTGCCGTTTTCCAGTTCGTAGCCCTTGTGGATCAGCAGGGTCACGTCACCGCCGTCGTCGACCACCAGTTCCGGGCCGGTCAGGGTGCCGTCGGCCAGGGTGAAGGTCAGCGCGTCCAGGGTGCAGTCCCAGTACTCTTCCAGGGTCTCGCCCTTCCAGGCGAACACCGGGGTGCCGGTGGCGGCGATGGCGGCAGCCGCGTGGTCCTGGGTCGAGAAGATGTTGCACGAGGCCCAGCGCACATCGGCGCCGATGTCCTTCAGGGTCTCGATCAGCACCGCGGTCTGGATGGTCATGTGCAGCGAGCCGGTCACGCGCACGCCCTTCAGCGGCAGTTCGGCCTGGTACTTGCGGCGGATCGACATCAGGCCCGGCATTTCGTGCTCGGCGATGTCCAGTTCCTTGCGGCCCCAGTCGGCCAGCGTGATATCGCGGATCTTGTAATCACCTTCGGTGGAGAAGGTCTTGGCAACAGCGTTCATTCGTGTGCTCCGGTTGTGGGCGAGCGGATGCTCGCATCTAGCCGGGCGCCGTTGTTACAAAGCCACCTTACCGAGCCTGGCCAGGCCTCGTGGGATCCGGTCGCAGCGCCCCTCGGCAGGGGAGAACCCCCATTATATCGCGGCCCCAGCGTGACATCGGCATGACCCAACCATCGGCAGATGGGGCCACGTGCACGGCCTGTTAAGGTCGGTGTTTTCACGCATCACACAGGTGGAACGATGAGCATGCACGCGCGCCGCACACGGCGCTGGACCGGCCTGGTCCTGTCGATGGGGCTGCTGGCGGTGGCCCCGCTGGCCTGGGCGGCCGCTTCGCAGCCCGTTGCCGCGCAGGCGCAGGGTGTCAACGGCTACGAACTGCCATCGGCCGCACTGCAGGCAGTGGTCGATGCCCCGCGCGCGCCGTCGCTGTTCCTGTCGCCGCGCCGCGACGTGGCCGCGATGATGCAGATGCCGTCGCTGCCGTCGATCCAGGTGGTGGCGCAGCCGGAACTGAAGCTGGCCGGCCTGCGCATCAACCCGCGCACGTTCTCCGACAGCCGCTTCAGCTTCGGCGAGAAGCTGTGGCTGATGAACGTGGCCGATGGCAAGGAGCGGCAGATCAGTGGCCTGCCGGCCACGCTGTCGATCGCCAGTGTGATGTGGTCGCCGGACCAGAAGTGGCTGGCGTTCAACCAGGTCGATGCCGCCAGTGGCGCCAATGAACTGTGGCTGGTGGATGTGGCCGGTGGCAGTGCCCGTCGCCTGGTTGCCGGCCTGAACACGGTGATCGGTAGCGGCTACCAGTGGCTGCCGGACAGCCGCGGGCTGGTGGTGTTCGCCCGCCCGGCCAACCTGGGGCCAGCCCCGGCCGCCGACGGCGTCCCGACCGGCCCTGCCGTGCAGCAGACCAGCCAGGGCGGCGGCGTGGTGTCGATCCGTACCTATCAGGACCTGCTGAAGAACGAAGCCGACGCTCGCCAGTTCGATTACTACGCTACTACCCAGCCGATGGAAGTCGGCCTGGATGGCAGTACCCGCGCGATCGGTGCGGCCGGCATCTTCATGGGCTTCTCGGTGTCGCCTGACGGCCGCTTCGTGCTGCGCCAGCCGGTGCAGCGTCCGTACTCCTACGTGGTGCCGGTAAGCAGTTTTCCGCGCCGCATTGAAGTAATCGACCGGGCCACCGGCAAGCTGGTGCATACCGTGGCGGTGCGCCCGCTGGTGGAAGGCCTGCCGACCGGCAATGATGCCGAAGTGACCGGCGTGCGCGACATCAGCTGGCGCGGTGATGCCGATGCCACCCTGGTCTGGGCCGAAGCGCAGGACGGTGGTGATCCGAACCAGGAGGCCAAGGTGCGCGATGCGGTGCTGATGCAGGCCGCGCCGTTCGACAAGCCGCCGGTCACCCTGGCCCAGCTTGGCAGCCGCCTGAGCGGCATCAACTGGGGCCGTGGCGACCTGGCCCTGCTGACCGAGTCGTGGTGGAAGACCCGCAGGACCAAGACTTGGCTGATCGCCCCGGACAACGCCGGTGTCGAGCCGCGCCTGCTGTGGGATCGTGACGCGCAGGACCGTTACGCCGATCCGGGGCGGCCGCTGCTGGCCAGCGATGAACGTGGTCGCTCGCTGCTGCAGACCAGCCCGGATGGCAGCAGCCTGTACCTGGCCGGCGCCGGTGCTTCGCCGGAGGGCGACCGCCCGTTCGTGGACCGCTTCGACATCGCCACGGGCAAGGCGACGCGTCTGTTCCATTCGCAGGCGCCGAGCTATTCGCTGCCGGTGGCATTGCTGGACAACCAGGGCAGTTCGCTGCTGCTGAGCCGCGAGAGCCCGGACGAACCGGCCAACTTCTACGTGCAGTCGCTGGCCGATGCCGGTGCCGCACCGCGCGCGCTGACCCGTTTCGCCCATCCGCTGCCGCAGCTGAAGGGCGTGCAGAAGGAGCAGATCCGCTACAAGCGCAAGGATGGGGTCGACCTGACCGCGACCCTGCTGCTGCCGCCGGGCTACGACCCCAAGCGCGACGGCCCGCGCCCGCTGCTGATGTGGGCCTACCCGGGCGAGTTCAAGAGCGCGGCCGCGGCCAGCCAGGTGACCGATTCGCCGTATCGCTTCAATGCGGTCAGCTACTGGGGCCCGCAGGCGTTCCTGGCCAAGGGCTATGTGGTGCTGGCCAGCCCGTCGATGCCAATCATCGGTGAGGGCGACAAGGAACCCAACGACACCTATATCGAACAGCTGGTGGCCAATGCGCAGGCGGCAGTGGATGAAGTGGTGCGGCGTGGTGTGACCGATCGCGAGCACATCGCCATCGGCGGCCATTCCTACGGTGCGTTCATGACCGCCAACCTGCTGGCGCACACCCGCCTGTTCAAGGCCGGCATCGCGCGCAGCGGTGCCTACAACCGCACGCTCACCCCGTTCGGTTTCCAGGCCGAGGAACGCAACTACTGGCAGGCGCAGGACGTCTACCAGAAGATGGCGCCGTTCAATTACGCCGACAGGATCAAGGATCCGATCCTGTTCATCCACGGCGTGGACGACAACAACTCCGGCACGTTCCCGATCCAGAGCGAGCGCATGTTCGCCGCGGTGAAGGGCCTGGGTGGCACCGCGCGGCTGGTGATGCTGCCCAACGAATCGCATGCCTACCGCGCACGCGAATCGATCATGACCATGCTGGCCGAGAGCGAGCGCTGGCTGGAGCAGACCATCGGCCCGGCCGAGCAGGGCAAGGCGAAGAAGAAGCGCTGATACCTGCATGAGGGCGGCCCCTGTAACAGGGGCCGCCTGTGCGGCTGCGGCGCGGCCCGAGCATGGGCTCGGGCGCTACACGGTGTCACGCGCCACGACGCTTGTAGAGCCGAGCTCATGCTCGGCTGCGTGCGTCATGGATACGTGCAGATGAAACCATTTTTGCGTCGCAGCACGCTGCCCGTTCTGGTTTAGGCTTGGGGTCTGGATCCGTTGACCGAGGCCTGTGCGTCGCCGATGAACGAGTACCGCAGCAGCATCGAGTTTGCTTCTCCCGATCTTCCGCTTCGCGATGACGTGCGCCGGCTCGGCGCACTGGTCGGTGACCTTCTGGTCGAGCAGGTATCGGCGGCCTTCCTCGACGAGGTCGAGGACGTGCGCACCCGCGCCATCGCCCGCCGCGAGAACCAGGCACCGCTGTCGGAGCTGGCCGAAGGGCTGGCCGGGCGCACGCCGCAGCAGGCCGAGACCATGGTGCGGGCCTTCAGCACCTACTTCCAGGTGGTCAACATTGCCGAGCGCGTGCATCGCATCCGCCGCCGCCGTGACTACCAGCGTGCCGGTACCGCAGGGGCGCAGCCTGACGGCCTGCAGGATGCGCTGCAGCAGCTGAAGGCGCAGGGCGTGACGCTGGACGAGCTGGCGCAATGGCTGCCGCGCATCGATATCGAACCGGTGTTTACCGCGCACCCGACCGAAGCGGTGCGCCGCGCGCTGCTGGAGAAAGAGCAGCTGATGGTGGCCAGCCTGGTCGACAACCTCGACGGCCAGCGCACGCCGGGGGAAGCGGCCGCCGATGCTGCGCGCTTCCGCATGGCGCTGACCGCGTCGTGGCAGACCACTGACTCTTCGCCGGTGCGGCCCACTGTCGATGACGAGCGCGAGCACGTCGGCTTCTATCTGGTGCAGGTGCTGTACCGCGTGATTCCGGTGCTGTACGAATCGCTGCAGCAGGCGCTGCGCGATACCTATGGTGAAGAGCTGCCACTGCCGCGCCTGCTGCGCTTCGGTACGTGGGTGGGCGGGGACATGGACGGCAACCCGAACGTGGATGCCCACACCATCTGCAGTACGCTGGATGCGCAGCGGCAGGCGGTACTGGCGCGCTACCAGAAGGAACTGCTGCAGCTGGCCAGCCTGCTCAGCCAGTCCACCGAGCGGGTGGGCGTGAGCGATGCGCTGCAGGCGCGCGTGGCGCACTACCAGCAGCTGCTGCCGCAGGTACAGTCGCGCCCGCGCCATGCCGACATGCCCTACCGCCTGCTCAACGATCGCATGCGCGCGCGCCTGCAGGCCACGCTGGAAGAGGGCGAGGGCGCTTACGCCGGCCCGGATGAACTGATCGACGACCTGCAGCTGATCCTCGACAGCCTGCGCGCGAACCGCGGCGAGCATGCCGGTGGCTTCGCCGTGCAGCGGCTGTTGTGGCGGGTGAAGACGTTCGGCTTCCATCTGGCGCGGTTGGACGTGCGCCAGGAATCGAGCGTGCATGCGCGCGCGCTGGCGGCGGTGCTGGGCGGCGACGCAGCGTGGGACGGCCTGGATGCATTGGGCCGCGCGCGCCTGCTGGCACCGCATGCCAGCGGTGAGGTGCCGTTGCCGGAAGGCGACGACGACGGCAACCGGCGGCTCGACGCCGTGTTCGCTGCATTGGCCGATGCCCGTGCGCGGCATGGCGGCGATGCACTGGGCAGTTACATCATCTCGATGGCGCACGACCGCAGCGACGTGCTGGCGGTGCTGGCGCTGGCGCGGCGTGGTGGCCTGGTCGATGCCGATGGCGGCGTGCCGCTCGATATCGCGCCGCTGTTTGAAACTGTGGACGACCTCAAGCGCGGTACCGCCACGCTGCGCGACCTGCTGGAGGATCCGGTGTACCGCGCGCACCTGCAGGCACGCGACGACGTGCAGATGGTGATGCTGGGCTATTCGGACAGCAGCAAGGACGGCGGCATCGCCGCCTCGCGCTGGGGCCTGCAGCGCGCGCAGGTGGAACTGCTGGAGGTGGCGGCCGAGGCCGGCATCCGATTGACCTTCTTCCATGGCCGGGGCGGCTCGATCAGCCGTGGCGGTGGCAAGACCACGCATGCGGTCGATGCGTCGCCGCGCGGCAGCATCGATGGCCGCCTGCGGGTGACCGAGCAGGGCGAGGTGATCCATCGCAAGTACGGCATCCGCGCGCTGGCCCTGCGCTCGCTGGAACAGGCCACCGGTGCAGTGCTGCGCGCCAGCCTGCGCCCGCGCGCCGCCGAGCCGCGCGAGGATGACTGGCGGCCGGTGATGGATGCGGTGGCTGCGGCCAGCAGCGAGGTGTATCGCGCGTTCGTCGGCCAGCCCGGTTTCATGGATTACTTCCGTACCGCCACGCCGATCGACGTGATCGAGCGGATGACGCTGGGTTCGCGGCCGTCGCGCCGGCTCGGCCAGGACGCAGCGCTGGGCAACCTGCGTGCGATTCCCTGGGTGTTCGCCTGGAGCCAGGCGCGTGCGGTGATTCCCGGCTGGTACGGCGTGGGCAGTGGCCTGCAGGCCGCGGTCGATGCCGGCCACGAACAGACCCTGCGCGATATGGCGCGGGACTGGCCGTTCTTCCGTACCTTCCTGGACGACATCGCGATGGTGCTGTCCAAGGGCGATATCACCATCGCCCAGCAGTTCTCGCTGTTGTCGGGTGAACTGCACGGGCGCTTCTTCCCGCAGGTGCAGCGCGAACTGGAGCTCACCCGGCGCTGGCTGCTGGCGTTGATGGACCAGAAGACGCTGCTGGACCACGACGCGCGGCTGGCGCTGTCGATCCGCCTGCGCAATCCCTACGTCGATCCGATCAGCGTGCTGCAGGTGGATCTGCTGCAGCGCTGGCGGGCCAGCGGGCGCGAGGATGACGATCTGCTGCGCGCGCTGGTGGCGTGCGTGAACGGCGTTTCGCAGGGCGTGCAGAACACAGGGTGACCTGGCGTTGGTAGTGCCGGCCGCTGGCCGGCAACCTCATGATGTTTGGCAGCACGCGCGAGGTTGCCGGCCAGCGGCCGGCACTACCTCATTCCTCCGGCGACGGCGGGTTCGACGCCAGCAGTTCCAGGTGGCGCTGTTCCATTTCCTGGCGCAGCTGGCGGCGGATCTGTGCTGCGGCCTGGCGGCGCTTTTCGTCGGACGTTGCCGGCTGCAAGGGCGGGACAGGCGTCGGCCGGCCTTCTTCATCCACTGCGACCATCGTGAAGAAGCAGCTGTTGGCGTGGCGCACGCTGCGCTTGAGGATGTCCTCGGCCACCACCTTGATGCCGATCTCCATCGATGAGGTGCCGGTGTAGTTCACCGAGGCCAGGAAGGTGACCAGCTCGCCGACCGCGATGGGCTGGCGGAACATCACCTGGTCCACCGACAGGGTGACCACGTAGCTGCCGGCATAGCGGCTGGCGCAGGCGTAGGCCACCTGGTCAAGCAGGCGCAGGATGGCGCCACCATGGACCTTGCCGGAGAAATTGGCCATCTCCGGCGACATCAGCACCGTCATGGACAGCTGGTGGGTTTTCAGTTCGGTCGACATGCGGCGATTGTATCGGCAACCGGTCGTGCCGGCCGCTGGCCGGCAACCACGCGGTTGTTTCCGGAGGCCATGAAAAAGCCGGCCAGCGGCCGGCTCTACCAGAAGCAGAAGGGCCGCGTGAGCGGCCCTTCGTGTTGCTTACTTCAGCTTCGCATCGGCGCGCAGGGCGGCGGCGCGGTCGGTCTTCTCCCAGGAGAAGGCCGTGGCGTTGACGGTCTCGCCTTCGCCGTTGAGGTAGCTGAACTCCTTCGGCTTGCGGCCGAAGTGGCCATAGGCCGCGGTCTGCTGGTACATCGGGTGGATCAGGTCCAGCATCTTGATGATGCCGTACGGGCGCAGGTCGAAGTGCTTGCGGATCAGCTTCTCGATCTTGTCGTCGCTGATCTTGCCGGTGCCGAAGGTGGTGACCGAGATCGAGGTCGGCTCAGCCACGCCGATGGCGTAGGAGACCTGCACTTCGCAACGGTCGGCCAGGCCGGCAGCAACCACGTTCTTGGCGACGTAGCGGGCCGCGTAGGCGGCCGAACGGTCGACCTTGGACGGGTCCTTGCCGGAGAACGCGCCACCACCGTGACGGGCCCAGCCGCCGTAGGTGTCGACGATGATCTTGCGGCCGGTCAGGCCGCAGTCGCCCACCGGGCCGCCGATCTCGAACTTGCCGGTCGGGTTGATGTGGAACTTGGTGCCCTTGTGCAGCCACTTGGCCGGCAGCACCGGCTTGATGATCTCTTCGCGGACGGCCTCGATGAGGTCCTTCTGCTTGATGCCCGGGGCGTGCTGGGTCGACAGGACCACGGCGTCGATGGCCGAGACCACGCCGTTTTCATAGCGCAGGGTGACCTGGCTCTTGGCGTCCGGGCGCAGCCACGACAGCGGCGAGTTCTTCTTCTTGCGGATCTTGGCCTGCTGCTCGACCAGGCGGTGCGACAGGTGGATCGCGGCCGGCATGTAGCTGTCGGTCTCGTTGGTGGCATAGCCGAACATCAGGCCCTGGTCGCCAGCGCCCATTTCTTCCGGCTTCTTGCGGTCCACGCCCTGGGCGATGTGCGGCGACTGCTTGCCGATCAGGTTCAGCACGCCGCAGGTGGCGCCGTCGAAGCCGACGTCGGAGCTGTCGTAACCGATGTCCGTGATGACCTTGCGGGTCAGCGCTTCCAGGTCGATCCAGGCGCTGGTGGTGATTTCACCGGCCACGATGGCAACGCCGGTCTTGACCATGGTCTCGCAGGCCACGCGGGCGCGCTGGTCCTGGGTCAGGATCGCGTCCAGCACCGCATCGGAGATCTGGTCGGCAACCTTGTCCGGATGGCCTTCGGAGACCGACTCGGAGGTGAAGAGATAGCTGGACATCAGGCGTAATATCCCTTGATTCGGATGGAAAGATGGGCGCGCATGATACACGGGGTGCGCCGCCTGTGCATTGTGAACCGGTACCGGTTGCCGGTGGTTAAGCCCGCGTAGGCCCGGCAGGGGCCGTCATGACGGGATTGGGGGCCAGCCTCGAGGCCCAGTGTTCCACCCGCGCGACAACAACAGACAGGGCTGCCCAACCCCCGACCGCGCAGGGCGCGACCCGGCCGTCAAGGGGGCCGGCCGTCATCGTTCTGCCCCGAAACCGCCATCTGGCTGCCGCCTGCCGGGCGCAGGCTGTCGGCCAATCCGGCCGCCGGGCATCAGTGGATCCGCCATGCAGGAACTCGAACAGCGTCTCCAGCAACGTTTCCCCGATTGGTTCCATGGCCGCCGTGGCCAGCTGGCACGGCCGCTGCTGCGCAGCGTCGGCCGCTGGTCGCGCCTGGACCAGATCGAAGCCTTCCTGCAGCGCAGCTCAGGCCTGCGCGGCTTCGGTTTCGTCGCCGCCGGCCTGGAGTTCATCGGCGGCCAGTACCAGGTGGATCCGGCCGCGCTGGCGAAGATTCCGGCCACCGGCCGCCTGCTGATTGTCGCCAACCACCCTTCCGGGGCGCTGGACGCATTGGCCTTGCTGGACGCAGTCGGCCGTATCCGCCGCGATGTGCGGATCGTGGCCAACGACCTGCTGGGGGCGATCGCGCCGCTGCAGGATCTGCTGTTGCCGGTGCGCATCCTGGGCGGCAAGGCGCAGCGCGGCAGCCTGCATGCGGTGGAGCAGGCGCTGGCCGCCGAGCAGTGCGTGATCGTGTTCCCGGCCGGCGAGGTATCGCGCCTCTCGCTGCGCGGCATCCGCGATGGCCGCTGGCAGCGCGGATTCGTCCGTTTTGCCCGCGCGGCCGGTGCACCGGTGCTGCCAGTGCGGGTGGAAGCGCGCAACTCGGCGCTGTTCTATGGCGCCTCGACCCTGTTCAAGCCGGCCGGTACCGCGTTGCTGGCACGCGAGATGTTCACCCGTCGTGGCCGCCCGCTGCGGCTGAGCATCGGCGAGCCGATGCGGCTGGGCGACGGCGGCGACCCGGGTGCCCAACTGCTGGCGGTACGTCGCGCACTCTATGCGCTGGGCCGCAATGGCGCGGCCGGCAATGCCGCTGCCTGCGCGGGCCCTGAGCCGCTGGCCGCCCCGGTGCCACCTTCGCAGGTCGCCGCTGGCATCGCTGCTGCCACCCAGCTGGGCCAGACCGCCGACGGCAAGCAGATCCTGCTGGCCACCTGCACTGCCGATTCGCCACTGCTGCTGGAACTGGGCCGCCTGCGCGAACTGACCTTCCGCCAGGTGGGTGAGGGCACCGGCCGCAGCCGTGACCTCGACAACTACGACCCGCAGTACGAGCACATCGTGATCTGGGACGCCGCCGCGCAGCGCATTGCTGGCGCGTACCGGATCATGCGTGGTGCCCACGCGTTGGCCCGGCACGGCCTGTCCGGGCTCTACAGCGCGTCGCTGTTCCGCTATTCCGACGATGCCATCACCCACATCGCCGAGGGCCTGGAACTGGGCCGCAGCTTCGTGGTGCCCGATTACTGGGGCAGCCGCAGCCTGGACTACCTGTGGCAGGGCATCGGTGCCTACCTGCAGTGCCGGCCGGGGATCCGCTACCTGTTCGGCGCGGTGTCGATCAGTGCGGCCTTGCCGCGCGATGCGCGCGAGCAGCTGGTGGCGTACTACCAGCGTTATTACAGCGGCACCGCCGGCATGGCCGAATCGAACCGGCCGTTCCAGTACTTCGCCGCACCGCCCAGTTTCGGTGAGCTGGATGCAGGCGCCGCGTTCGACGTGCTGAAGGCCAACCTGGCTGCACTCGGTACCGGCGTACCCACGCTGTATCGCCAGTACACCGATCTGTGCGAACCGGGCGGCGCGCGCTTCCTCGCCTTCGGGGTGGACCCGGACTTCAGCGATTCGATCGACGGCTTGATCGAGGTGGACCTGTGCGCGGTCCGGCCGAACAAGCGCAAACGTTACCTGCGCGACGCGGGGACGCCGGCATGAGCACGCTGGCGAACCTGTCGCCGAACCGGCGCGCGGTGTTCGTCTCCGATGTGCACCTGGGCTCGCGCCATTGCCATGCCACCGAGCTGGCGCGATTCCTCTCGCAGCTGCGCTGCGAACGGCTGTACCTGGTGGGCGACATCATCGACCTGTGGTGGATGGCGCACCGCCGTGCCACCTGGCGGCAGTCG
The DNA here is from genome assembly GCF_059370875.1 of Stenotrophomonas sp. YJH_SMC_81. Lineage (NCBI taxonomy): Bacteria > Pseudomonadati > Pseudomonadota > Gammaproteobacteria > Lysobacterales > Lysobacteraceae > Stenotrophomonas > Stenotrophomonas sp. YJH_SMC_81. The sequence goes on from NZ_JCAFUB010000013.1 coordinate 85,933, forward strand.
CACAGCGAGGTCATCCAGGCGCTGCACGCGCTGCGCCGTGCCGGCACCGAGATCATCTACATTCCGGGCAACCACGACGCTTCGCTGCGCCAAGTCTGCGGTCTGATGCTGCCGGCGATGCAGGTGCGCCGCCGCGCCATCCACGTGACCGCCGATGGCCGCCGGCTGCTGGTCGCGCACGGCGACGAGTATGACGGCGTGACCCACTTCGGCGGCCTGCAGGAAAAATTCGGCGACTGGCTGTATTACCGCATCCTCACCGGCAACCAGGCCTTGAATGCAGTGCGGCGGCGGCTGGGCATGCGCTACTGGTCGCTGTCGGAGTTCCTGAAGAAGCGCAGTGGCGCCGCTGAACGCTACATCGAGCGTTTCGTGCAGGCCGGGCTGGACGACGTGCGCCGACGCGGCCTGGACGGCATCGTCTGCGGGCATATCCACCGCGCCGCGCTGATTGAACGCGATGGCCTGGTCTATGCCAATGACGGCGACTGGGTGGAGAGCCTGACCGCACTGGCCGAAGACCACGACGGCGCGCTGCGCCTGCTCGACCATAGCGGCCAGACTCTGCTGGAACTGCCCGGCGCGCGGTTGTCGCAGGCGGCATAGCCCGCGTCTGTCCCGCTGTAGAGCCGAGTCCATGCTCGGCTGCCGTTACGCGCAACGAAGAGCAGCCGAGCATGGGCTCGGCTCTACATACACCGCGCGCAAGCCGCTAGCATCGGCCCATGGATTCATTGACCCAGATCGTACTCGGCGGCGCCGTCGCCGCTGCCATCGCTCCGCCCGGCCATCGCCGCGCGGCCCTGCTGGCCGGTGCCGCGCTCGGCACCTTGCCGGACCTCGACGCCCTGTGGCTTGGCTTCACTGCGGCCGACCCGGTGGCGAACATGACCGAACACCGCAGCTTCAGCCATTCGCTGCTGGTGCTGCCCTGGGTGGCCGCACTGATCTGGTGGTTGTTCAAGCGCTTCGGCAACGGCCGCGTCGCGCAGTCACCGCTGCGCTGGTTCTGGGCGATCCAGCTGGCGCTGGTTACCCATCCCGTGCTGGATGCGTTCACCGTCTACGGTACCCAGTTGTGGTGGCCGCTGCGGCCACACCCAACCATGGGCTCCAGCGTCTTCATCATCGACCCCGGCTACACGGTGTGGCTGCTGCTGGGCTGCGTGCTGGCCTGGTTCGGTCGTGCGCGGCCCTGGGCGGGCAAGGTGCTGGGCGCGGCGTTGCTGCTCAGCAGTGGCTACCTGGGCTGGGGGCTGATCGCCAAGGCGCAGGTCGATCGGGCCGCGCAGCAGAGCCTGGCCGCGATGGGCCTGGGCGATGCGCCGCGCTTCTCGGTGCCGATGCCGTTCAACACCCTGCTGTGGCGGGTGGTGGCGATGACACCCAGCGGCTACGCGGTGGCTGACCGCTCGCTGCTGGCCGACCATGGGCCGATGCAGTTCGAGGGCCGTCCGTCCAACGTGCAGGCACTGCGCGAAGCGTCTGCAATTCCCGCCGTGCAGCGGCTGCAGTGGTTCAACCGAGGTTTCATGCGGGCGCAGGTGGTGGACGGCCGGCTGGTGCTGAGTGACCTGCGCATGGGGCTGGAGCCGGACTACACCTTCAACTTCGTGGTGGCTGAGCAGGCCGACGGGCAGTGGCGGCCGATAACGCCCGAGCAGGTGCGAGTGGATTACAGCAGCCCGGCCGCGCGCGCCGACGCAGGTCGCCGGCTGGCCGCGATGTGGCAGCGGATCTGGCATGCGCCCGAGTAGATCCACGCCATGCGCGGATGAAGGGACATCGGCGGTGGCAGCCACGCATGGCGTGGCTCCACTGCGTCGATCAGCGCCCGCAGCCGGTGCCGTTGAGTAGATCCACGCCATGCGTGGATGAAGGGACATCGGCGTTGGCAGCCACGCATGGCGTGGCTCTACTGCGTCGATCAGCGCCCGCAGCCGGTGCCGTTGAGTAGA
>NZ_JCAFUB010000014.1:0-65975 GCF_059370875.1 Stenotrophomonas sp. YJH_SMC_81
CCGTAGCGACGAGCAACGGCTTTGACCGATGTGGAGGTCTTGCAGGCCTCTTTGGCGACCTGCAGTTTGAAACGCGCGTCGTATCTGTTCATGTATCCCTCGGGGTTGGATCTGATGTCCAACTCCCGGGGGTCACTTCACGGACGGGTTTACGGCGTCTCCCGCCACCGGACCCGCCCCGCCATCCCTCAGTAAGCCAGCTTCTGCTGTTGCTTCGGCTTCTGCAAGTGCAGGGCGCAGCCCTGCATGAAAAACCCACCCCCCTACCAAGGTAGGGCGGCCCGCGCGCCAGCGCCGGACTATCCTCGAACCCATGACTTTGTCTGGGAGGGCTGCGTCATGAACTACGAGGAAACCTACCGTCGCTCGATCGACGAGCCGGAGGCGTTCTGGGGCGAGGAAGCCAAGCGCATCCATTGGCACAAACCGCCGCAGCAGGTGCTCGATTACAGCAACCCGCCGTTCCGGCGCTGGTTCGTCGGTGGTGAAACCAATCTCTGCTACAACGCCGTCGACCGCCACCTGGCAACGCGCGCCGACCAGCTCGCGCTGGTTGCGATTTCCACCGAAACCAACAGCACCCGCGAGATCACCTATCGCCAGCTGTATCGCGAAGTGAACGACTTCGCCGCCGTGCTCAAGCATCTCGGCGTCGGCCACGGTGACCGCGTGGTGATCTACATGCCGAACATGGCCGAAGCCGTGTTCGCGATGCTGGCCTGCGCGCGCATCGGTGCGGTGCACTCGGTAGTGTTCGGTGGCTTCGCCGCGCACAACCTGGCGCTGCGCATCGACGATGCGAAGCCGAAGTTGCTGATCGCAGCGGATGCCGGCATGCGCGGTGGCAAGCTGATTCCGTACAAGCCGATGGTCGACGCGGCCTGCGCCGAAGCGGCGTCGCCTCCGCCACACGTGCTGATCGTCTCGCGTGGGCTGGATGCCGCCGAACCCCGCGTGCCGGGTCGCGACGTGGACTACGCCGCGCTGCGTGCACAGGTTGGTGAAGTCGATGTGCCGGTGCAGTGGCTTGAAGCGAGCGAGCCGAGCTACCTGCTGTACACCTCCGGCACCACCGGCAAGCCGAAGGGCGTGCAGCGCGATGTCGGTGGTTACGCGGTGGCGATGGCGCAGTCGATGGAGACCGTGTTCGACTGCAAGCCGGGCCAGGTGATGTTCTCCACTTCCGACGTCGGCTGGGCGGTGGGCCACTCGTACAACGTGTACGGCCCGCTGATCGGTGGCTGCACCTCGTTGCTGTACGAGGGGCTGCCGACGAATCCGGACCCGGGCATCTGGTGGGCGCTGTGCGAACAGTACAACGTGCGCACCATGTTCTCCTCACCCACCGCCATCCGCGTGCTGAAGAAGCACGACGCGGACTTCATCCATCGCCACGACCTGAGCGCCCTGAAGTACCTGTTCCTGGCCGGCGAGCCGCTGGACGAACCCACCGCGCACTGGATCAGCGAAGCGCTGGGCAAGCCGATCATCGACAACTACTGGCAGACCGAAACCGGCTGGCCGGCACTGACCCTGCTGCCGGGCCTGGAGATGAAGCCGGTGCGCTTCGGTTCACCGGGCTTCCCCAATCTCGGCTATCGGATGAAGGTGATCGACGAGAACACCGGCGAGGAAGTGGCGCCGGGGCAGAAGGGCGTGCTGGTGGTGTCGCCGCCCTTGCCGCCGGGTTGCATGAGCACGGTGTGGAACGACGACAACCGATTCCTGCAGAGCTACTTCAGCCACTTCAAGGAACTGCTGTACAGCTCGCTGGACTGGGCGATCCGCGATGACGATGGCTATACCTTCATCCTCGGCCGTACCGACGATGTGATCAACGTGGCCGGGCATCGTCTGGGTACGCGCGAGATCGAGGAGGCCATCTCCAGCCACCCGCGCGTGGCCGAGGCTGCCGTGATCGGGGTCAAGGACGAGCTGAAGGGGCAGGTGCCGCTGGTGTTCGTCACCCTCAAGCAGGGGCTTGAGGGCGAGGATCCGGCGCCGGTGGTGGCCGAGATGATGGCGACGGTGACGACTTCGCTTGGTGCGGTCGCGCGCCCGGCGCATGTGCACGTGGTCAATGCGCTGCCCAAGACCCGTTCGGGCAAGCTGCTGCGGCGCTCGTTGCAGGCGTTGGCCGAGCAGCGCGACCCGGGCGACCTGTCGACGCTGGACGACCCCAGCGCGCTGGAGGAGATCCGCCGCGCGCTGGGCCGTTGATCCGGTAGCGCCGGCCGCTGGCCGGCCCCCCCCCGTCAATCCCGAGGTTGCCGGCCAGCGGACGGCACTACCCGCGGCACTTGCGCTAAGCTCGGCCTGTCATCGACCTGCAACACGCGGTGCGCGCCGGGGAACGCGCGCGCCGCCCGGGGATGGCAATAAGGGGGGCGTGCCCGCACACGGCACGCTGGCATGGCGCATCAAGGGAGGGGGAGGCAATGGCATTGCTGCACGCCAAGACGGCTGCTGGCCGTCAGGAAATCGAAGACCGTGGCCGGCGCCTGCCGGCGGCACTGCGTTCAATCCTGCTGATGGTCGATGGCCATCGCGATGACACCGAACTGCGCGGCCTGTTCGATGGCCTGCGCGCACCTCCGGATGCACTGGAGCAGCTGGCCGCACAGGGACTGATCGAGGTGATCGGCGGGAGCGTAGAGGCCGCTCCGGCGCGTGGCATCAGCACCGGCCGCGAACAGGACCCGGCGCTGTACCAGCAGTTGTACGACGCGATGAGCGAGGCGGTGCGGCGCCATCTGGGGCTGAAGGGCTACTTCATGCAGTTGAAGATCGAACGCTGCACCGATGCGCTGGCGCTGGAACGCCTGTGCCCGGAACTGCTGGCGGCGGTGGGCAAGGCGCGCAGCCCGGCGCTGGCCCAGCGCTGGTGGCAGGAAACCCAGTCCGCCGTAGTAAACGCTGGCAAAGAGGTCGTGCAGGCCTGAGCCACCGCGTAAAGTGATCGGTTCACTTTCCCACAAGGAGTCCCGCGTGCAGGACGACCACGATGACACCGACACCCCCGGCTGGGACGCGATCAATGCGGCGCTGGCGCCGCTGTATGCCGGGCAGGAGCCGCGACACTACGGCACCGCGCTTCCCTACACGCTCGGCGGCCAGGATCCGCTGGATGGCATCAGCGTGTACTGGGCGGATGCGCCGGTTCCGCATTGGCACTACATCACCTACGGTTTCTCCGAGCTGTATGCCAAGGAGAGCAGTGATGCTGCCGCCAGCGGCTATGGTTTCGAGCTGACGTTCCGTCTTGCTGCCGAAGCCGCTGAGAACGCCGACAGCACGCCGCCGGTGTGGCCGATGAACCTGCTGCAGAACCTGGCGCGCTATGTGTTCGGCAGCGGCAACGTGTTCGAGGATGGCCACCATCTGAATGCGAACGGCCCGATCGCACTGGAGACCGACACGCGGTTGTGCCACTTGGCCTTCATTGCCGACCCGCAGTTGCCGGCACGCGACACCGCCAATGGCCACCTGCAGTTCCTGCAGCTGGTCGGGCTGACCGATGAGGAGATGGAGGCGGTCAAGCGCTGGTCGACACGTGGCGTGCTGCAGGCACTGCAGCCGGCAATGCCGCTGTGGGTCAGCGACCTGCATCGCGGCAACCTGCTGGAAGATCCGGCATTGGCCGAACGGGTGAGGGCCGGCAGCGAGCGCGAGGGCTCCAGCACCGGCATGCTGTTCGTCGAGACGTTGGACTGGCGGCAGGAGGCGGGCGTCACCACGCTGGTGCTCGGCGCGGGCCAGGTCGCCAGCGTGTGCGAACTGCTACCGCTGCGCCTGCGCCACGGAAAGTCGCTGGAACTGGTCGGTCGCGAGCGGCAATGGGCGTTCATTCCAGCCGGGCATGGCGACGTGGGCGAACTGTCGGCGGACAGCGCGCGCTGGGCGCTGAGCGAGGCGGGGCTGCGGGCCCTGGCCGGCGTGCGTGCCGAACGTGGCATCTACCCGTTGACGGAGGCGCTGCGCATCGACGTGGTGCCGACCTATCTGCGCGATGCCAAGGGCGAAGTGATCCGCCAGATCGGCTGATCACCCCGTTGGAGCCGAAGGGTCAGAACCGCCTGCTGCGCAGACGGATCCGACCCCGCTTGGTAGCCGGTGGCGTCAGGCCAGGCCTTCGGCCTTCAGCGCGGCCTGCACGCCGGCATCGGCGTCCATGCGTGCCTTGTAGGCGGCCAGGTTGTCCAGGCCGGACAGATCAACCTTGGTACCGGCGGCCCAGCGCAGGGTGATGTAGAAGTACGGGTCGGCGAAGCTGCGGAAGCCGGCCAGCCAGGGCTTGTCGGCCAGCTGCCTGTCAGCGGTCTCGAACAGGCTACGCAGGCGCTTGTGCGCGGCGGCGCGGATCGCGTCGTACTGGCTCTCGTCGGCGATGAACTTGCCCGGCGCGAACAGCGGCGAGAAGGCCGGGTGCACGTCGGAATTGACGAAGGCCAGCCAGCGGGTGGCTTCGGCGCGCTGGCGCGGACTGCCGTCACCGCCGAGGCCGGCCTGCGGGAAGCGGTCGGCGATGTAGCCCATGATCGCGGCGTTCTGCAGCAGCACGAAGTCGCCGTCGACCAGTGCGGGAACGGCACCGGCCGGATTGATCTTGAGGAATTCCGGACCCTTCAGGGTGTCCTTGTTCAGCAGTTCAACCTCGAACGGCTGGCCGGTCCACTGCAGGGCGATGTGGTCGGCGGTGGAACAGGCACCGGGCTTGCTGTACAGCTTCATGGGAACTCCAGGTGATGCGGGCGGGAAACGCCCACTATCCCAGAGCCCGGCGGCGGCCGGCAACGCTGCCGCCAGCACGGATCGTTACGACTGCCGCGGCTTGAGGTTCTGCACCTTGTAGAAGGTGTGATCGCCGATGGTCGCCACCTGGTAGGCGTTGCGCCAGTTCGGGCTGGCGATGGACAGCGCGGCGAAGTGGCTGGCACCGGGCACGATCTCGCGGCGTTCGCCGGCCGGCAGCGCCCAGTTGCGCTCGGCGTCGAAGGCCACGTTCATCGCTTCGCTCCACGCCGCGTCATTGCCCAGCTGGGTGCCGGGGGAGACGATGGTCGGTGCGAACTGCTTGCGCGCGGTGACCACCTGGCACATCGAGTCGCCCCACAGGCCACTGTCGAGACGGCGCAGGGCGACCTCGGCAACAGCCTGCTGGCCGCGCAGGGTCTGGTCGCGGGCTTCCAGGTAGACGGTGGTGCTCAAACACAGTGAATCAGCGGCCGGCTGAGGCAACAACTGCGACAGCCAGAGAATCCAGGCCAGTTTCATATAACTCCTTGCTCCGTATGGGCCGCACCCTCCGGTTCCGGCCGCGGGGCGACAGGAGGCGGGGGACGGCTTGGCGTCATGGGGAGGCGGCCATCGGGGCCGCCCCGTGGGCAGCCCCAAAAGAAACGATCAGTACCGATCGTGGGGACTGCGCCGGCTCACCGGAAACTGGCTGGTGAGCGGAAAGATGGCGCAAGGTAGGGGGGCGTAGCCGAACGCATCATGAACCGCTCGGCTTGACATTCAGGTTCAACCGGGGTGACGGAAATCACATTCCGTCACCCATTCAGGCGCTCATCAGAGCGCGGCGGCGACCCGGCTGCCCTGGTCGATGGCGCGTTTCGCATCGAGTTCGGCGGCCACGTCGGCACCACCGATCAGCTGCGCGTTGATGCCGGCCGCCTGCAGTTCGGCCTGCAGCGTGCGGTTCGGTTCCTGCCCGGCGCAGATCACCACATGGTCGACCGGCAGCAGCTGTTCGCTGCCGTCCACGCGGATGCGCAGGCCCTCGTCGTCCACCCCCAGGTACTCGACGCCACCGAGCATGCGCACGCCCTTGGCCTTCAGCGTGGCGCGATGGATCCAGCCGGTGGTCTTGCCCAGCCGCGCGCCCGGCTTGCCCGGGCTGCGCTGCAGCAGCCACAAGCGCCGCGGTGACGGCTCGACCTCGGGCCGGCCCAGCGAGCCGCGTGCCTCGAAGCTGGCATCCACGCCCCATTCGGCCATCCAGCGCTGCGGATCCAGCGAGGGGGATTCACCGGCGTGGCTGAGGAATTCGCCGACATCGAAGCCGATGCCGCCGGCGCCGATGATCGCCGCATTGGCGCCCACTTCGACCCGTCCCAGCAGCACGTCCAGGTAGCTCACCACCTTGGCGTGATCGGCACCGGGGAAATCGACCTTGCGCGGGGTGATGCCGGTGGCCAGCACCACCTCGTCGAAGCCAGCCAGTTGGGAAGCGTCGACGCGGGTACCCAGGCGCAGCTGTACGCCGGTCTCCTGCAGCGCGTGGCGGAAGTAGCGCAGGGTCTCGTGGAACTCTTCCTTGCCAGGGATGCGCTTGGCCACGTTGAACTGGCCGCCGATCTCATCATTGGCATCGAACAGGGTGACCTGGTGGCCACGCTGGGCAGCGACAGTGGCGCAGGCCAGGCCGGCGGGGCCGGCACCGACCACCGCGACCTTCTTCGGCGTAGCCGTGGGACGATAGACCAGCTCGGTCTCGTGGGCGGCGCGCGGATTGACCAGGCAGCTGGCCAGCTTGTTCTCGAACACGTGGTCCAGGCAGGCCTGGTTGCAGGCGATGCAGGTGTTGATCGCCTCCGCGCGGCCGGCACGGGCCTTGTTCGGCCACTGCGGGTCGGCCAGCAGCGGGCGTGCCAGCGACACCATGTCGGCGCCGCCACCGGCCAGGATGCGTTCGGCAACGTCGGGCATGTTGATGCGGTTGGTCGCCACCAGCGGTACCTTCACATGCGGCTTGAGCTTGGCGGTGACGCCGGCAAAGGCCGCGCGCGGCACCGAGGTGGCGATGGTCGGAATGCGCGCTTCGTGCCAGCCGATGCCGGAATTGATGATCGTTGCGCCAGCCGCCTCGATCGCCTGCGCCTGCTGAACGATCTCGTCCCAGTCGCTGCCGTCGTCGACCAGATCCACCAGTGACAGGCGGTAGATGATGATGAAGTCCGGGCCGCAGGCCTCGCGGATGCGGCGCACGATCTCGACCGCGAAGCGCATGCGCTGGCGCGCGTCGCCGCCCCAGGCATCGGCGCGCTTGTTGGTGCGCGGGGCGATGAACTCGTTGATGAGGTAGCCCTCCGAGCCCATCACTTCCACGCCGTCGTAGCCGGCCTCGCGGGCCAGCTTGGCACTGCGAGCGTAGTCGGCGATATGGCGCTCTACGCCGCTGGCCGACAATGCGCGCGGGGTGAACGGGTTGATCGGTGCCTTCAGCTTCGACGGTGCCACCGACAACGGGTGGTAGGCATAGCGCCCGGCATGCAGCAGCTGCAGGCAGATTTTCGCGCCGTGCTGGTGCGCGGCGGCGGTGAGCTGGCGGTGCGGCCGCACTTCCCAGGGCCAGGACAGCTTGCCACCGAATGGCTTCAGCCAACCGACCACATTGGGCGCGAAGCCGCCGGTGACGATCAGGCCGACGCCGCCCTCGGCGCGCTCGGCGAAGTAGGCCGCCAGCCGCGGGAAGTCGCGGGCGCGATCTTCCAGGCCGGTGTGCATCGAACCCATCAATACGCGGTTGCGCAGCTGGGTGAAGCCCAGGTCCAGCGGGGCGAACAGGTGGGGATAGGCGCTTTCGTTGGCTGGCGACATGGTCGATACGCTTGCGTACGGAAGCGCGAAGCGTGCCGCGAAACGGCGGCCGGGGCAAGGGCCGCTTCTTTGGAAGGGGTGGCCGCTGTCTGACGGTTTGGCAGTGCCGGCCGCTGGCCGGCACTCCGGTCAACTCAGGGCGATTGCGGTTGCCGGCCAGCGGCCGGCACAACCGGAGCGGGCCGACCGATCCCGAACCAGCCCAGCGTCATTCCGCACAGCGGCCCGATCAGCAGGGCGAAGGCGAGGGTGCCGAGGCCGACATTGCCGCCCAGGCACCAGCCCAGCAGCAGTACGCTGCCTTCGATCAGGCTGCGCACCTTCCAGATCGGCCAGCCGGTACGGGCATGCAGACCGGTCATCAGGCCATCGCGTGGCCCCGGGCCAAGGCGGGCACCGATGTACAGGCCGGTGGCCAGCGCCACCAGCAGCATGCCGGCACAGAACATCGCCAGCTGCCAGCCAAGGCCGACGGCCGGCGGCAGCAGCCACAGCCCGAACTGTGCGGAGGGGCCGATCAGCATCACGTTGAGCACGGTGCCGACGCCCGGCTTCTGCCGCAGCGGCCACCACAGCAGGAGCACCAATGCACCGATGGCATTGGTTGCCAGGCCGAATGACAGTGGCGTCTGCGCAGCGATGCCCTGCGACAGCACATCCCAGGGTGCCACGCCGATGGCGGCACGGATCATCAGCGAGGCACCGAAGCCGTACAGGAACAGGCCGGTGATCAATTGCAGCAGGCGCAAGGGCATGGCGGTGGGCATGGCGGTCCGGGCGGGGGGGGATCTGTTTCCACCGTATCGCTGTTTCTGCATCATCCATAGATACAGATGCCGGCCAATCCGCCGCTACAGGTAGCGTCGATCCTGCATGCGGGCGGTTGTGCAGGGCCGAGCCCGTGCTCTGCGGGTGGCGGCAGGCACAGCAGCCGAGCGTGGGCTCGGCTCTACATCACCGCGTCAGTCGTCCCAGCCGACCAGCGCCAGCTTGCCTACCGTGCGCCCGCTGGCCAGGCGCTGATGCGCGATGTCCAGGTTGGCCGCATTGATCGTGCCCAGCGTTTCCTTGAGCGTGCCACGCAGCTGGCCGGCATCGATCATGCTGGCCGCACGGCTGAGGATGCGGTGCTGTTCGATACAGTCGGCGGTGGCGAAGCGCGAACGCGCGAACATGAATTCCCAGTGGATGCCGATGCATTTGGCCTTGTAGGGATCGCCGATGCGCAGCGCACCCCGCGGCTCGACGATCAGGCCGACGTGGCCCTGCGGTGCCAGCAGCTGGCCCAGTTCATCCCAGTAGTGGTCGGTGTCGGCCAGATTGAGCGCGACCTGCACCGCATCGATGCCCAGCGCCCGCAACTGGGGCTGCAGTGGCTGCCGATGGTCGATCACATGCGTGGCCCCCATCTGCCGGCACCACTCGATTGAGGCCTCGCGCGAGGCGGTGGCGATCACCTCGAAACCGGCATGGCGTGCCAGCTGGATCGCCATCGAGCCGACGCCGCCGGCGCCGCCGATCACCAGCAGGTGCTGGCCCACGTGGCGGCGGCCATCGAGCTGCAGCGGCATGCGCTGGAACAGCAGTTCCCAGGCTGTGAGAGTGGTCAACGGCAGCGCCGCCGCTTCAGCGAAATCGAGCGTGGTCGGCTTGCGCGCGACCAGGCGCTCATCAACCCACTGGTACTGGGCGTTGCAGCCCGGCCGGGTAACGTCACCGGCGAAGTAGACCTCGTCACCGGAGGCGAACAGGCTGGCCTCGTCACCGATGGCTTCGACCACGCCGGCTGCGTCCCAGCCGAGCACCCGGGGAACCTCAAGGGTGGCCGGATCGGTGGCGGCCCGCTGCTTGCCATCGACGGGGTTGACCGAAACCGCTTCGATCCGCACCAGCAGATCGCGACCGCGAGGAGGCAGCGGCGGCGGCAGCAGGACATCACGCAGGGCGGGCGCGTATTCACGACTCAGGGCGACGGCTTTCATCACGGCTCCGGCTGGGTTCGTGATCCCATCATAAGGTTCCTCACGTTTCCTCAGACGCGCTGAACCGTGTGATGCAGCACGTTGCGCAATATGTCGCTTCTCGCGCCTAAACCCCGTCAAACCCTTGCAGCGTGTGGGTCTTGCGGATTTTCATCATCCTGTATAGGGTTTCAACGTCGGACCGGTGGACGGTCGGGCGCAACACTTCACATGTTACGGGACTGTTAACATGGCCTTCACCCGCCTGAGCATAATGTTCGCGGCGGTGGCGTGCTGAATCGGCTGTCGAACATCGACGCACTAGTGCTGGCCCATGCCTCTACCGGTTTCATACCCCCGAAATAGGAGCTGTACTCAATGAACAAGAAGATCCTTACTGCCGCGCTGCTGGGCGGCCTGGCTTTCGCCCAGGCAGCTTCGGCGCAGGAGTTCGATGACCGCTGGTACCTGACCGGTTCGGCCGGCTTCAACTTCCAGGACAGCGACCGTCTGACCAATGACGCTCCGTTCGTGACTCTGGGCCTGGGTAAGTTCATCAGCCCGAACTGGTCGCTGGACGGTGAGCTGAACTACCAGAACCCGAACTTCGACAGCAACCAGGACCTGAACTGGTCGCAGTACGGCGTCTCGCTGGACCTGCGTCGCCACTTCATCAAGGAAGGCCGCGGCTGGAACCCGTACATCGTCGGTGGCCTGGGCTACCAGAAGTCGGAAGAAGAGTACGCTGCGCTCGACAACAACGGCCCGCGCCAGCGTAAGGACGGCAATGTTGCCGCCAAGCTGGGCGTCGGCCTGCAGACCACCTTCGAGAAGCGTGTTGCTGTCCGCGCCGAAGTGGCCTACCGCGCTGACTTCGACGACCAGAGCATCGCCGCACGTGACGAGAGCTGGTTCGGCGACGTGCTGGCTTCGGTCGGCGTCGTGATCCCGCTGGGCCCGGCTCCGGTCGCGGCTGCTCCGGCTCCGGCTCCGGTTGCCCCGAGCTGCGCCGACCTGGACGACGACGGTGACGGCGTCAACAACTGCGACGACAAGTGCCCGAACTCGCAGCCGGGTCAGACCATCGGTCCGGACGGTTGCCCGGTTCCGGTCTCCATCGACCTGAAGGGCGTCAACTTCGACTTCGACAAGTCGAACCTGCGTCCGGACGCTGTGGCGATCCTGAGCGAAGCCACCGAGATCCTGAAGCGTTACCCGGATCTGCGCGTTGAAGTTGCCGGTCACACCGACTCGAAGGGTACCGACGCTTACAACCAGAAGCTGTCGGAGCGTCGTGCTACCGCCGTGTACAACTACCTGACCAAGAACGGCGTTGACGCCGGTCGCCTGGTCGGCCCGATCGGCTACGGCGAGAGCCGTCCGATTGCTCCGAACACCAACCCGGATGGTTCGGACAACCCGGAAGGTCGCGCCAAGAACCGTCGTACCGAGCTGAACGTCCAGAACTAAGTTCTGACGCTCTGCCCGTAGGACACAGCAGGACCCGGCTTCGGCCGGGTCTTGTTGTTTCTGCGGCCAGGAAGCTCGCCTGTGACCCGGCAAGGCGACCGTTCGTCGTCTTTTTGTCCGTAAAACCAATAAGTTGTCGTATTCATTGAAAGTGGCGCTTGAAAGCTGACACGGCATTGCTAAACTCGCCGCGTCACTTCCTTCCGTGGATGCCCCTCATGCTGCGCTCTGCATCGGCCGCCGTCCTGGCGCTGGCCCTGGTTCCCGCCGCCCACGCTGCGGTCGATTGCTCGGTCAACACCAGCGCCTCGCCGCTGCCGTTGCCGGCCACGACCATCGCGCCGGTGGCCGACGAGCTGTACATCCGTGGCAACCAGCTGGGCATGCCGGCCGGTGTGCTGAGCAGCAACTACGACCCGTCGCAGTCGCTGGACCAGGTGCTGCAGCGCCTGCGCATCGACGGCTGCCAGAACATCGCCAAGGCCATTCCGAGCGCACCGGCGGTGAAGCCGAACGATCCGGCGGCCTATAAGCCGCAGACCGAATTCGACAACACGCCCTGGCGCTTCGACATGAGCCAGAACGGCAAGCGCATGACCGCCGAAGAGTTCGACGCCTGGATGAAGGCGCGCGGTGTTCGCGTGGTCAAGGCGCGTCCGGCTCCGGCCGCCACTCCGGCCCCGGCCGAAGCACCGGCTGAGACCAAGCCGGTCGACAAGAAGTAAGCGCCGCGGGGAGCAGAGGCTTGCGCCCGCGCCGCCCACCTGCCGCCCCCGCCGCCCGCTCCCGCGCACCGCGTGGGCGTGCGACTCCGAATGTCACCAGTGGCGTGCGCCATGGCCTGGCGCGCATACTGTCCAAGGCCGGCGTGTGCTCGCGCAGCGAGGCCGCGCGCTGGATCGCCGAGGGCCGCGTGCGCGTGTCCGGCCGCATCGTTCGTGATCCCGAGTTCCCGATTGCCAGTCCGCCCCCGCCGATCGAGGTCGACGGCCAGCCGATGGGGGCGCCGCAGCGCCTGTACCTGATGCTCAACAAGCCGCGCGGGGTGGTCACCACGGCGCAGGACGAGCGTGGTCGCGACACCGTGTATCGCTGCTTCGATGGTGCCGGCCTGCCGTGGATCGCGCCGGTCGGGCGCCTGGACAAGGCCAGCGAAGGCTTGCTGTTGTTCAGCAATGATCCGCAGTGGGCGGCGCACCTGACCGATCCGGAGACCGGCCCGCAGAAGACCTATCACGTGCAGGTGGATCGTCTGCCCGATGAGGACACCCTGGCCGCGCTGCGCGCCGGTGTCGAAGACGCGGGCGAGCTCCTCGCCGCCTGTGCCGTGCGCGTACTGCGCAGTGGCGACAAGACCGCATGGCTGGAGGTGGTCCTCGACGAGGGCCGCAACCGCCATATCCGCCGCCTGTTGGCGGCCTTCGACCTGCAGGTGCTGCGCCTGGTCCGGGTCGCGATCGGTGGGCTGCTGCTCGGCGATCTCGGCAAGGGCCAGTGGCGGGTTCTGCAGGTCAGCGACCAGCAGCGGCTGGGGGCCGCTGCACCGGGCTGATCATCGCCCGTGGCCGGCAGTTGCCGGCCGCCGTTCCAGGCGTAGGGGGCGCCTGGCTGTCGACTTTCCCGAACGGAGCCTGCCATGTACCACCCGACCCTCAATCAAACCCTGCGCTGTGCAGGCCTGCTGCTGCCGATGGTGCTGCTGGCCGCCTGCGGCGGCCACAAGAAGGTGGCCAAGGCGGAAACGCCTGCCGAGACCCCGGTGGTGGAAGTGAAAACCCCGGAGCTGGATGGTCGCGGCAGTTACCGCTTCCTGATGAGCAACGGCGACAAGAAGATGACCGCCGATGAGTTCGATGCCTGGATGAAGGCCAACGGCATCCGCGTTGCCAAGGGCAATGGCCAGGACGCTGCCGCCAAGCCGGTAGTGGTTGCCAGCAAGGAAGAGCCGAAGGGCAAGAAGAAAAAGAAGTGACGCCCGTGGGTGCCGACCCTGGTCGGCACGTCATCAGGCTCCGGTAGGTGCCGACCTTGGTCGGCACGCTTTGACCGTGCGGGGTCAGAGCCCTTTCCTGCGGAAAGGGATCCGACCCCGGCCATGATCAGCCCTTGACCACGCCCAGTTCGACACCAATGCGGGTGAACGCATCAATCGCCCGGTCCAGGTGCTCGCGGCTGTGCGCGGCGCTGATCTGGGTACGGATGCGGGCCTGGCCCTTGGGTACCACCGGGAAGAAGAAGCCGATGGCGTAGATGCCTTCTTCCAGCAGGCGCTCGGCGAACTTCTGCGCCAACGGTGCGTCATACAGCATCACCGGGCTGATCGGATGCACGCCCGGCTTCACGTCGAAACCGGCGGCGGTCATCTTTTCGCGGAAGTAGGCGGTGTTTTCGGCCAGGGTGCTGCGCAGGTCGTCAGCGGCCGCCAGCATTTCGAACGCCTTGATGCCTGCGGCCACCACGTGCGGCGGCAGCGAGTTGGAGAACAGGTACGGGCGCGAGCGCTGGCGCAGCAGTTCGATCACCTCGGCGCTGGCGCAGGTGAAGCCGCCCAGTGCGCCACCCATGGCCTTGCCCAGAGTGCCGGTGATGATGTCGATCTTCTCCAGTACCCCCTTCACTTCGGCCGAGCCGCGGCCGGTGGCGCCAAGGAAGCCGGTGGCGTGACATTCGTCGATGTGCACCAGGGCGTTGTACTTCTTTGCCAGCGCGGTGATCTCGTCCAGCGGCGCGATGAAGCCATCCATCGAGAACACGCCGTCGGTGGTGATCAGCTTGGTCTTGCAGCCGGCGGCATCGGCGGCCTGCAGCTGGGCTTCCAGATCGGCCATGTCACAGTTGGCGTAGCGGAAGCGCTTGGCCTTGCACAGACGCACGCCGTCGATGATCGAAGCATGGTTCAGTGCATCGGAAATGATCGCGTCGTTCTCGCCAAGCAGCGGCTCGAACAGGCCGCCGTTGGCGTCGAAGCAGGCCGCGTACAGGATGGTGTCCTGCTTGCCGAAGAAGTCGGCGATCTGCTTTTCCAGCTGCTTGTGCAGGTCCTGCGTGCCGCAGATGAAGCGCACCGAGGCCATGCCGAAGCCGTGGGTATCGAGTGCGTCCTTGGCGGCCTGGATCAGGTCCGGATGGTCGGCCAGTCCCAGGTAGTTGTTGGCACAGAAATTCAGCACCTTGCGGCCGTCGTCGAGGGTGATCTCGGCCGACTGCGGGCTGGTGATGATCCGCTCGGACTTGAACAGGCCCTGGGCGCGGATGGCGTCCAGTTCCTCGGCGTAGTGGCGGGTCAGGGCGGAGGAGGCGTCGGTCATGGCGTGGGCACGGCTCTGAACGGGAAACCGCTGATTCTAACGGGCATCGCCGCTTGCCGACCGGCCCGGGCGGGGCATCGCCACGGCCGGCGCATGTTGCATCGCAATAGCAAAGTGGTTAAAAATTCGTGAACCGGAGCTGTCCCGTTCCGGCCGATACGCCCGCCCTCGGCCTTCCACGCCACCGCCCCCACCGGAGACGCTCATGAAGCACGCCCGTGCCTGCCTCGCCATTGCCGCTGCCTTGACCCTGGCTGCCCCGTTCGCCGCCAGTGCCCAGGAAAACGAATCGCCGTACAGCTGGAACGTCACCGCCGTGTCGGACTACCTGTTCCGTGGTGTCTCGCAGACCGACGAAAAGCCGACCCTGCAGGCCGGTTTCACCTACACCTCGCCGGTAGGTCTGTATGCCGGTATCTGGGGGTCGGGCGTGGACTTTGGTCCGGGCGACCCGAACACCGAGGTCGACTACCAGATCGGTTACGGCGTGGACGTCACCCCGCGCGTCAACTTCGATGTGCTGCTGAACCGCTATACCTACATCGGTGCCAGCAACCAGAACTACAACGAGCTGGTGACCACCACCACGCTGGATGAGACCTACAAGCTGACCGTGGCCTACACCAATGACCAGTGGAACAGCGGCACCGACGGTTGGTACTACGGTGTCGGCGGCCAGTGGGGCCTGCCGCGTGACTTCACCCTCAACGCCAATGTCGGCCGCAGCAGCTTCGAGAAGGGCCTGGCCAAGGACTACACCGACTGGAACGTCGGCGTCAGCCGCCAGTTCGGCCTGTTCAACGTCGGCCTGGGCTACTACGGTACCGACGGCAATGGCCGTGACAACTCGGGCAAGCTGGCACACAGCCGCGTGCTGCTGACCGTGGCCGTCGGCAAGTAACCCTTGCTTCGGTAGGTGCCAGGCTTGCCTGGCATGCTTTACGAAAAAGGCGCCCATCGGGCGCCTTTTTCAATTCCGCAGTGTTCTTGATCCCATCCGGGGGAGAGCCCCCTTGTTGTTCAAGGGGGCGCGCCAATGGCGCGGGGATAAGGAAACATGCGCGGACTGATTCAACGTGCCGAGGGCACGGTGAATCAGTTCCAGCTGAGCACGACCTTGCCGGCCTTGCCTTCTTCCATCAGGTCGAAGCCCTTCTGGAAGTCGTCGATAGGCAGCTGGTGGGTCATCACCTTGCCGAGCGGGAAGCCGGACAGCACCAGCTGGGTCATCTTGTACCAGGTCTCATACATCTTGCGGCCGTAGATGCCTTGCACGGTCAGGCCCTTGAAGATGATCTTGTCCCAGTCGCAGCCGGCACCCTTGGGCATGATGCCCAGCATGGCGATCTTGCCACCGTGGTACATGCAGTCGAGCATGTCGTTGAACGCACGCGGGTTGCCGCTCATTTCCAGGCCCACATCGAAGCCCTCCATGTGCAGTTCCTTCATCACGTCCTTCAGCGACTGGTTGGCGACGTTGACCACGCGGGTGGCACCCATGTCGGCGGCCAGCTTCAGGCGGAAGTCGTTGACGTCGGTCACCACCACGTTGCGCGCACCGATGTGCTTGCAGATGCCGGCGGCGATGATGCCGATCGGGCCCGCGCCGGTGATCAGCACGTCCTCACCGATCACGTCGAATTCCAGTGCGCAGTGCGCAGCGTTGCCGTACGGGTCGAAGAACGCGGCCAGCTCCGACGGGATCTGGTCCGGGATCGGCCACAGGTTGCTGGCCGGCATCACCATGTATTCGGCAAAGGCACCATTGACGTTGACGCCGATGCCGACGGTGTTCGGGCACAGGTGCGGGCGGCCGCCACGGCAGTTGCGGCAGTGGCCGCAGACGATGTGGCCTTCGGCCGAGACGCGCTGGCCGATCTCGTAGCCGGTCACGCCCGGGCCGATTTCGGCAATGCGACCGACGAATTCATGGCCGATGGTCAGGCCCGGCTTGATCGTGCGCTGGCTCCACTCGTCCCACAGGTAGATGTGCAGGTCGGTACCGCAGATCGCGGTCTTCTCGAGCTTGATCAACACCTGGTTGGGGCCCGGAGTCGGCACCGGAACCTCTTCCATCCAGATGCCCTTGGCTGCTTCGCGCTTGACCAGGGCCTTCATCGTTTGCTGCGCCATCGGGGTGGAACTCATCAGGGGGAAAGCGCGGATTATAGGGTGCCGCGCGGATTTCCCATGTTGCGCTGCGGGTGCTTTGGCGGAACGAAAGGCGTGCGCCGGCGGGCGTTTCGAACGTACTGCAAACAGCAGCGCCTCCCTGATTCCGGGGGGAGGGGGCGTGGTCACCCTGGCCGGGACACGCAAAAGCCCATCCATGGCGCCAACAGTCCCGGGCAGGGTGACCACGCCCCCTCTGGACGATTCCGTGTGCGCGGCCGATGTGCGCAGAGCAAGAAGCAGGCCCATGACTTCCGGGGTTCGGGCCGGGGCAGGGCGGCGGGCTACAATCGAGGGTTCCACTACCAGGGGCCGCTCCATGCGCTCGAACCTGCTTGCATTTTCCATCGTCGCCAGCCTTGGGCTGGTCCAGGTCGCCCACGCCGCAGAAGGCATGTGGGTGCCGCAGCAGCTGCCGGAAATCGCCGGGCCGCTGCAGAAGGCCGGCCTGAAGCTGTCCCCGGAGCAGCTGGCCAACCTGACCGGTGACCCGATGGGTGCGGTGGTTGCGCTGGGTGGCTGCACCGCCAGCTTCGTCTCGCCGCAGGGCCTGGTGGTCACCAACCACCACTGCGCGTATGGCGCCATCCAGCTCAATTCGACCGCGCAGAAGAACCTGATCAAGGACGGCTTCAACGCGCCGACCCTGAAGGATGAACTGAGCGCCGGCCCGAACGCCCGCGTGTTCGTGCTCGACCAGATCACCGACGTCACCGCCCAGGCCAAGGCCGCCATCGCCGCCGCCGGCAACGACCCGCTGGCCCGCAGTCGCGCGCTGGACGCCTTCGACAAGGCCCAGGTTGCCGCCTGTGAAGCCGATGCCGGCTTCCGCTGCCGCCTGTACAGCTTCTCCGGCGGCAACACCTATCGCCTGTTCCGCAACATGGAAATCAAGGACGTGCGCCTGGTCTACGCGCCCCCGGGCAGCGTCGGCAAGTTCGGCGGCGACGTCGACAACTGGATGTGGCCGCGCCACACCGGCGATTTCTCGTTCTACCGCGCCTACGTCGGCAAGGATGGCAAGCCGGCCGCCTTCGCCGCCGACAACGTGCCGTACCAGCCCAAGCACTTCCTGAAGTTCGCCGACCAGCCGCTGGGCGCCGATGACTTCGTGATGGTGGCCGGCTACCCGGGCCGCACCAACCGCTACGCGCTGGCCGGCGAGTTCAACGAAACCGCCAGCTTCACCTACCCGACCATCGCCAAGCACTACAACGCGGTGCTGAAGATGATCGCCGACGCCGGCAAGGCCGACGCCGATGTCAAGGTGAAGTACGCCGCCACCGCCGCCAGCATGAACAACGTGGCCAAGAACTACCTGGGTCAGCTGGAGGGCTTCAAGCGCATCGATGCCGCCGGCCAGAAACAGGCGGAAGAAGCCGCCGTGCTGGCGTGGCTGAAGAAGCAGGGCGCTGCCGGCAAGCCGGCGCTGGCCGCACATGCGCAGCTGCTCAAGCATCTGGATACCAGCAAGTCGACCCGCGAACGCGACCTGTTCGTCGGCCAGTTCAACAACACCTCGGCCGTTGGCGCTGCAATCACCCTGTACCGTCTGTCGATCGAGCGCAGCAAGCCGGATGCCGAGCGCGAAGCCGGTTACCAGGAACGCGACCTGACCACCATTGAAGGTGGCCTGAAGCAGATGGACCGCCGCTACGTGGCGAAGATGGACCAGCAGCTGCAGGCCTACTGGCTGGAGCAGTACGTGGCCCTGCCGGCCGCGCAGCGCGACAATGAAGTGCTGAACAAGTGGCTGGCCGGCAGCGATGCCAACGCAGTCAAGGCGCTGGTGGGCAAGCTGTCGGGTACCGAGCTCGGCAGCCTGGACGCACGCCTGAAGTGGTTCAAGGCCGACCGTGCCGCGTTTGAAGCCAGCAGCGATCCGGCCATCCAGTACGCCGTGGCTGTCATGCCGGCACTGCTGAAGCAGGAAGAGCAGAAGAAGATCCGCGAAGGTGAATCGCTGACCGCGCGTCCGCTGTACCTGCAGGCCGTGGCCGACTACAAGAAGAGCCAGGGCGAGTTCGTCTACCCGGACGCCAACCTGTCGCTGCGCATCACCTTCGGCAACGTCATGGGCTACGGCAAGGACGGCGTGAAGTACACCCCGTTCACCACCCTGGAAGGCGTGGCGGCGAAGGAAACCGGTGAAGATCCGTTCGATTCGCCGAAGGCGCTGCTCGACGCGGTCAAGGCCAAGCGTTATGGCGGCCTGGAAGACAAGCGCATCGGCTCGGTGCCGGTGAACTTCCTGTCCAACCTGGACATCACCGGCGGCAACTCGGGTTCGCCGGTGCTGGACGCCAACGGCAGGCTGGTCGGCCTGGCATTCGACGGCAACTGGGAATCGGTCAGCTCCAACTGGGTGTTCGACCCGGTGATGACCCGCATGATCGCCGTCGACAGCCGCTACATGCAGTGGATCATGCAGGAAGTGGCGCCGGCGCCGCAGCTGCTGAAGGAACTGAACCTGGCGAAGTAAGGTAGTGCCGGCCGCTGGCCGGCAACCTCGACCAGACAGCCGGAGTTTTCGAAACCCCGCGACCCACGTCGCGGGGTTTTTTCATGCCCGCCCCGACCCGGCGCGCCGAACAGGTATCATCCGTGTTCCGCGCACTTCACAGGATGTGAACGAAACGCGGGAACCTCCTCCCCCCCAGGACCCCTTGCACGCATGCGCATCCTGCTTGCCCGCCACGGTGAAACGCCGTGGAACGCCGAAGGCCGCTATCAGGGCCAGATCGACATCCCGCTGTCGCCGATCGGCGAAGCCCAGGCCCAGGCACTGGGTGCCCGCCTGGCCTCGGTCGACATTACCCGTGCCGTCGCTTCGCCGCTGTCGCGCGCGCAGCGCACCGCGCAGCTGGCGCTTGGCGCCGCCCGTGCCGACATGCTGCTGACCGAGCCGGAACTGCAGGAAATCGCCCACGGCGAATGGGAAGGGCTGCTGGCCAGCGAGATCCATGAGAAGGATCCGTCGCGCCTGCAGGCCTGGCGCGAGGAGCCGGATACCGTGCTGATGCCCGGCGGCGAATCGCTGCGCCTGGTGCTGGAGCGCAGCTGGCGCGGCCTGGCCCGCGCCACCGAGGGCCTCGGCGAGCACGACACCCTGCTGGTGGTCGCCCATGACGCGGTGAACCGCGTGATCCTGTGCAAGGTGCTGGGCCTGCCGATCTCCCGCCTGTGGACCTTCCGCCAGGCACCGACCACGCTCAACCTGCTCGAAGGCGCCGACCTTGACAGCCTGGAAGTGGTGCGCCTGAACGACTGCGCCCACCACACGCCGTTCTTCGGCGAAGCCAAGCACCGCGCACTCTGATCGATCCCCTCGCACCAACTGCTTCTGCTGGAACCGCTGCCGTGACGAACACCCCGACCACCCTGGCCGACTGGCTGGACTACATTGAACGCCAGCACCCGGCGAGCATCGACATGGGCCTGGAGCGCGTGCGCGCCGTGGCCACGGCGATGGGCCTGGGGACGCCGGCCAAGCGCACCATCGTGGTCGGTGGCACCAACGGCAAGGGCTCCACCGTGGCCTTCATCGAAGCCATTGCACGTGCCGCCGGCTGGAAGGTGGGTGCGTACACCTCGCCGCACCTGCTGCGCTACAACGAGCGCGTGCGCATCGACGGCCAGGACGTGGACGATGCCGCGCTGGTCGCTGCGTTCAGTGCGGTCGAGGCCGCGCGTGGCGAGACCACGCTGACCTATTTCGAGTACGGCACGCTGGCTGCGCTGCAGCTGTTCGCCGACGCCGGGCTGGACCTGGCGGTGCTGGAAGTGGGCCTGGGCGGCCGCCTGGATGCGGTCAACATCGTCGATGCCGATGTGGCGGTGATCACCACCGTGGACATCGACCACGCCGAATGGCTGGGCGAGGACCGCGAGGCGATCGGCACCGAGAAGGCCGGCATCATCCGTGGCTGGAAGCCGGTGATCCTGGGTGAGACCGACCCGCCCTCGAGCGTGCTCGCACGTGCCTACCTGGTCGGTGCCAACGCGATCCGCGGCGGCAGCGATTACTTCTACGAGCCGATCGACGCCCAGCGCTGGCGCTGGCGGGACGTTGGCCTGCGCATGGAACTGCCGACCCCGGCGCTGGCCGGCCCGATCCAGCTGGCCAATGCCGGTGCGGCCATCGCCGCGCTGCGCGCGCTGGACAAGCCGGTGCCGCGCGCGGCGTGGGCCGCCGGTATCGCGGCGGCGCGCATTCCGGGCCGCCTGCAGGCGTTCGAGCGTGGCGGTGTGCAGATCCGCGTCGACGTCGGGCATAACCCGCAGGCGGCGGGCCAGCTGGCGCGCGCGCTGAAGGCCGAGGCGTCGGCCGGGCGCACCCTGGCGGTGTATGCCGCATTGCAGGACAAGGACGCGGCGGGTGTGGTGCAGGCATTGCAGGGCGTGGTTGGCGAGTGGACCCTTGCCGGCCTGGACGGCCCGCGTGGCCAGAGTGCCGCCCAGTTGCAGGCGCGCCTGGCCGAGACCGCTGCTGGCAGCGCGCAGCTGGCCGCTTCGGTCGAACAGGCGCTGGCACAGGTACTGGCCCGGGCCGAGCGCGGTGACCGCGTACTGGTGTTTGGCTCCTTCCATACCGCTGCCGCCGCGTTGCAGTGGTTGCAGGGCAGCGCCTGAGCCACGTTCAGCCAATCCCGACGCCGTCCGGTCCGGCACCCGTATAATCGACCGCAACCTCCGGACAGTTGCCGCCTCACGTGGATACGCCTCTGAAACAGCGTCTGATTGGTGCCATCGTGCTGGTTGCACTGGCCGTGATTTTCCTGCCGATGCTGGTCAAGGGGCCTGCACCGGACAGCGGCGTGGCCTCGGTGCCGATCGCCGCGCCGGATGCACCGGCCGATGGCCAGTTCGAAACCCGTGAACTGCCGCTGGTGGCCCCGGCCGGTGGGGCTACCGGCCTGCAGACCGGGCAGGCCAAGCCGCTGCAGGAGGCCGCCACGCCGGCCACGCCGCCGACCGTGGACACGTCCCCGGCGGTTGCCGCCGGCAACTACGCCGTCACTTTCGGCGCCTACGGCAGCAAGGCCGACGCCGATGCCGTGATCGCCTACCTGCAGCGCTCGCAGCTGCCGGGCTTCGCAGAAGCGACTACCATCAACGGCCGTCAGGCATGGCGTGTGCGCGTGGGGCCGTATGCCGACCGTGCACAGGCCGAGGCGGCCCGGCTGCAGGCGGTGAAGATCCGCGCCGATGTGAAGGCCGAAGTGATCACCCTGGATGCCGCAACGGGCAGTAGCGCCCCGGTGGCAGCTACCCCGGCACCGGCTACGCCAAGCGCCAGTACCCCGTCCGCAGCCACCTCGCCGTCCGCCAGCAGCAACCCGGTGCGCAGCGAAAGCCTGCCGCCGAGTACGCCGACTGCGACGGCCACTCCGGCGGCCAAGCCCGAGCCGCCGAAGCCGGCGCCGAAGCCCGAAACCCCGAAGCCCGAGCCGAAGCCGGAGGCCACCGCCAGCAAGCCGGTGACGGCGCCGACCACGCCGGCTGCACCGGCGGCCAGCGGCGTCGGCTTCGCCGTGCAGCTGGGCGCGTTCGGTCAGGCCAGCGATGCCAATGCGCTGCGTGACAAGGTCCGTGCTGCCGGCTTCAGCGCCTTCGTCGAGCAGGTGCGTACCGAAAAGGGCACCCTGCATCGCGTCCGTGTCGGACCGGTGGCCAACCGGGCTGACGCCGAACAGCTGAAGGCGCAGGTCGCCGCCAAGGTTGGCGTCGCCGGCATGGTCCGACCGCACCCATGACCGACGCGCAGGCCCGTTGCCAGCGCCGCCGAAGGAGCGGGGCGCCATGATCGACGTGGTGCTGCTGATCGTGATCGCCGCCTCGACGCTGCTCGGGATGCTGCGTGGCTTCGTGGGAATCGTCATCGGCACGTTGTCGTGGCTGCTGGCCGCATGGGCGGCCTTCGCCTTCGGCAACGATGCCGCGCGCTGGTGGGCGGCGCCCGCCGCACCTGGCGGCGAACATTTCGTCGGCGGCTACCTGGGCGTGGGCATCGGCGTGATGATCGTGGTCGCGGTGATCGGCATGGTCATCAAGGCGATGATCCACCGCAGCATGCTGACCAGCCTGGACCGGTTGCTGGGCGGTGTACTGGGGGCCGTGCGAGGTGGCCTGATCGCGGCGATCCTGGTGCTGCTGGCCGGCTTCACCCCGCTGACTGCCGAGCCCTCCTGGAAGCGCTCGGCGGTTCGCCCGGTGCTGAATCCGGCCGTGACCTGGATGAACGGGAAGCTGCCGCGCTGGCAGGTACCGGGCGCCGATATGCTGCCCAAGGCCTTGCCGACCGACATGCTGTCCCCATCTGCATTGATGGAATTGGGGAAGAACGCAGGCGCCGGGTTGGGAAAGCCGGGCGGGGCAGGCGATAATGGCATCCTCAACCAGGTAGTGGCGGGCGGCGGATGGCTGCGGCCCGCGAAAGCGGAACAGGGCGATGCATACGATCCGGCCGAAGTGCGCCCGGACGCCCCAGCACTGCCGGACAGTATCGAGCCGGACGATCCGGCCAATGTCGACCGCAGGCGCGGCGACCACCGCGGCCAGGTACGGCCACCTTCCTTGTAACTGGGCACAGCCCAGCGGAGACCTCGCACCATGTGTGGCATCGTCGGAATCGTCGGCAACCAGAACGTCGCCGGGCAGTTGTATGACGGCTTGACCGTTCTCCAGCATCGCGGCCAGGACGCGGCAGGTATCGCCACCGCCAATGGCAGCCGCCTGCGGGTGCAGAAGGCCACCGGCCTGGTCCGCGATGTGTTCGACGCCCGCACCATGTCCACGCTGGAAGGCAGCGTCGGCATCGCGCACGTGCGCTATCCGACGGCAGGTTCGGAAGGCATGGACGAGGCACAGCCGTTCTACGTGAATTCGCCTTACGGCATCGCGCTGGCCCACAACGGCAACCTGATCAACACCGAGGCGCTGCGCCAGCAGGTGTTCGAACAGGACCGGCGCAACGTCAACACCGATTCGGACAGCGAAGTGCTGCTGAACGTGTTCGCCTACGAACTGGAGCAGCAGCGCCAGCTCAGCCCGGAAGCCGCGATCCGCGCGGTGGCCGGCGTGCATCGCCGCTGCAAGGGCGGCTATGCAGTGGTCAGCGTGGTGCTGGGCCTGGGCCTGGTGGCCTTCCGCGACCCGCATGGCATCCGCCCGCTGGTGCTGGGCAAGCGCAGCCACGCAGAAGGCGACGAGTACATCGTGGCGTCCGAATCGGCCGCGCTGGACGTGCTGGGTTTCCAGCGCGTGCGTGACGTGCAGCCGGGCGAAGCGCTGGTGATCACCGCGCGCGGCGAGCTGTTCTCGGAAATCTGCGCCGAGCCGGCCGAGCACACACCATGCATCTTCGAATACGTCTACTTCGCGCGCCCGGATTCGATGATCGACAACGTCTCGGTGCACAAGGCACGCATGCGCATGGGCATCAAGCTGGGCGAGAAGATCCTGCGCCTGCGCCCGGACCACGACATCGACACCATCATCCCGATCCCGGATACCTCGCGCGATGCCGCGCTGGAGATCTCCAATGTGCTCGGGGTGAAGTACCGCGAAGGCTTCATCAAGAACCGCTACATCGGCCGCACCTTCATCATGCCGGGGCAGGGTGAACGCGTGAAGTCGGTGCGCCGCAAGCTCAACCCGATCCACCTGGAGTTCCGCAACCGCGTGGTGCTGCTGGTGGACGATTCGATCGTGCGTGGCACCACCAGCCAGCAGATCGTGCAGATGGCCCGTGATGCCGGCGCGCGCAAGGTCTACCTGGCCAGCGCCGCGCCGCCGGTGCGTTACCCGAACATCTACGGCATCGACATGCCGGCGGCCGAAGAGCTGGTCGCGCACAACCGCACGGTGGAAGAGATCGAGGCCCACCTGGGCTGCGACTGGCTGATCTACCAGGACCTGGAAGACATGGAAGCGGCGGTGAGCGAAGGCAACCCGGCGCTGCGCAGCTTCGATTCGTCCTGCTTCAACGGCCACTACCCGACCGGTATCGAGCCGGGCTACTTCGAGCGCATCCAGCAGTTGCGTTCGGACGATGCCAAGCACAAGCGCCGCGCCTGAGGATCAGGCGTGGTGGATGTGCCCGACGTTGGTGGCGACCTGCTGCGCGCTGCGCAGCAGTGCCTGGCTGAAGCCGATCCGCTGCACAAGGTCGCATTGACCCAGGCGTATGCGGCCGCGTTCCGTGCCGGCCGCCTGAAGGTGGCCGCGGATGCGCCGCCGCCGGATCCGATCTGCATGCCGGGTCGTCCGGGACGACTGGTGCTGGTGCATCCGCGCGAGGTGCCACGGCGTGGACTGGGTGGCGTGGAAGGGCGGGCTGCCTTCATCCACGCGATTGCCCATATCGAGCTCAACGCGATCGACCTGGCCTGGGACGCGGTGTACCGGTTCCGGGGCCTGCCGTCGGCGTTCCATGCTGATTGGGTCAGCTGTGCCGATGACGAATCGCGGCATTTCATGCTGCTGCGCGAGCGCCTGCAGGTGCATGGCCACGACTATGCGGATTTCCCCGCACACAACGGTCTGTGGGAAATGTGCGAAAAGACCGCGCATGACGGCCTGGCGCGCATGGCGCTGGTGCCGCGCGTGCTGGAAGCGCGTGGCCTTGACGTCACCCCGGGCATGATCGAGAAGCTGCGCAATGTCGGCGATGGCGAAACCGCCGATGTGCTGGAGGTGATCCTGCGTGAGGAAGTGGCGCATGTTGCCGCCGGTTCGCGCTGGTATCGCTGGTACTGCGACCGCGCCGGTGTCGAGCCGCGCACGCGTTTCAAGGAGCTGCTGGTGGAGTACGCCGGCGGCTACCTGCACGGGCCGTTCAACATGGAAGCGCGCCTGCTGGCCGGATTCGATGCGGACGAACTCGCCAACCTGGTCGAGCAGGCCGGTTGAAGAAAAGGGGACGGAGGGATCAAGTCGTTTGTGCCAAAACGACTTGATCCCTCCGTCCCCTTTTTCATGCGTTCGGCAGTACCACGCGCTTGCCATCCACCGTTGGCCGGTTGATGTAGAACAGGCCGGGGCCCGGCCGGTACGGCAGCTCGCTGACGCCGGCGTCGGCAGCGTAGGTCAGTGCGGTGTCGCCCAGCGCGTCGAAGTTCCAGTGCGCCGACTGCATCAGGTAACGCCGTCGCAACAGCGCCTCCTGCGTTTGCGTCAGTGGCTGTCCGGCCACCAGTCGTCGTGCGATCGGTTGCAGGGCCGACGGCAGTTCCCAGCCGGGGACCGCGTTGGCATTGGCCGTCCATTGCACGCCGGCATCGATGGCATGCTGCTGCATTACCTGAAGCGCGATCAGCTGGTAGCGCCAGTCGATGCGCCGGCGCAACACCACGGCCGCCGTCACGTACAGCACCGGTGACAGCACTACGCTGCGGCTGCCGGCGCGACGCTGTTGCTGCCACTGGTGCCAGACATCCACCCAGACTTCCTTTTCGTCCAGGCCCAACTGCTGCCGCCAGCGCTCGGCGTCGGCCTGTGCCTCGGCGTAGGCCGTGGTCGCCTGCAGGATCGCCAGCGGTGGCGTCTGGTACTCGGCCACGCTCGGGCGGCGCAGCAGCTGCCGGCGCGGGCGACTGAGCAGCTTGGGCCCTTCTTCGAGCTGGTTGTAGCCGCCGCCGATGTTGGCGTGTACGCCGGGCAGGGCGATCTCGGTGAACGTTGGCGCCACGCTGGTCAATGGATAGTGCTGGCGATGCTCGTCACGCGCGCTCAGTTGCAGCACTTGCCTGGCAACGCCTGCATGCAGCGCGAGATGAAGTTGTTCGTCGGTGCGGCCACCGCTGACCGCAACCACCGTGTCGAACAGGCCGATGAAGCGCAGCGGCGGAGCGGCCGGGGCGAAGTCCGTTGTGCAGGACAGGCCAGCGGCCTGCAACAGCTGCCGCCAGCGGGTGCGATCCCAGGCCTGCAACTGGTTGGCCACATCGCGCGCGGCGGCCGCACCCCGTGAAAAGCCAAACAGATCCAGCTGCACGCCACGCAGTGGTCGCTGCCAGCGCGTAGCGAGTGCACCCAGTGCCGCCGGCAGCAGCAGCTGCAGCGCGCGCTGCACTTTGGCGCGCACACCGCTGGCGCCAATGCCGAACGCCAGTCCGATCAGGTCGTCGTCGGCGTCATCGCGGGTACCGACACCTTCCACGTAGATCGACAGGGAGGGGCGCGCCGATGTCCCGCTGCGGCTGTCCGGGTACAGCTGCTGCAGGCGGGCGATGTTGGTCAGGCCATTGTCGTAGCTGCTGGTCAACCGGCTCTGGTAGGTCGAATCGTCATCCGCACGCAGCTGCGCCGGGCGCGGTTGCGGCAGCTGGGGCCTGCCACGGGCGAGGTTGTGTGCGTTGTTGCGGGTGCCATCGAAGAACAGCCCGATCCGCAGCAAGCCGACCTCTTCGTCCGTGTCCTGCGATGGTGCCATGTGCATTCCCCGTCGTGGCTGCGTCACGGTAGCGCGAAAGCGGTGTCTTGGCGACGTGTAGTAACGCTTTTGACCTTACTTAACCCAGATGCGGTCGATCACAAATCCTGATTTTCACTTCTCTCGCCTATTGAATTCACACGACCGGCGCAGGCCATATGACCAGACCCGGCAAACCGGGTCGTGCTGCATCAACGCTGTTCACATCATTCAAGGAGCGACGCAATGTTGTCCAGATCGATTGGCAAAGCGGCAGGTGGCCTGGTGTTGGGTTTGTCGGTGGCAGCGGCCGCACATGCGGCACCATTGTTCGAGCCGGTGACGGTCATCAGCCGCGCATCGGCAAACAGCGAGCCCGCACTGGGCAAGCTGCTGGCCACCCCGTCCACGGCGACGGTACAGGAAGTGCGTGTCGATGCAGCAGCTACTGCACAACCGCAGCTGGAATTCGAACTGCTCGGCCGGCGGGTGCAGGCGGTGCGCAGCAAGGTCGAAGCACTGCCCGATGGCGGCAGCATCTGGTACGGCCAGTTCCGTTCGCCCTCGGACAAACTGACCGCGGCTACCTCCAACGGCCAGGACGACCCCGGCAATTCGCTGATCCTGGTGCGCTCGGGCGACACCGTCACCGGCTCGATCCGCAAGGATGGAAAGCTGTATCGCCTGCGCCCGTTGGGCAACCGCCACGTGCTGGTGGAAGTGGATGAATCGCGGATGCCGGCCGACCATCCGGCAGACTACAACCAGCTGCCGAAGATCCCGATGGGCAACAACGATCGCATCGGCATCGCGCAGGCATCGTCCGGTACGCCGGCGACCATCCGTGTGCTGGTGGTGGCGACCAATGCCGCCGTCGCCGCCTATGGCGGCAACATGCAGTCGCTGGTGCAGCTGGCGGTGGCCGAGTCCAACCAGGGCTACGGCAACAGCAACGTCGGCCTGACGCTGCAACTGGCCGGTTACGAGACCACCAGCTACAGCGAGTCTGGCAACTTCACCACCGACCTGTCGCGTTTCCGTGGCACCAGCGACGGCTACATGGACAGCATCCACACCAGCCGCAACACCACCGCGGCCGATGTCGGCGTGCTGCTGATCAACAACAGTGCCTACTGCGGCCTGGCCTCGGGGATCGGCTCGACCGCGTCGACGGCGTTCGCGGCGGTGTACTGGGATTGCGCGACCGGCTACTACTCATTCGCGCATGAGATCGGCCACCTGCAGAGCGCGCGGCATGACATCGCCACCGACCCGAGCACATCGCCCTACGCCTATGGCCA
The DNA here is from genome assembly GCF_059370875.1 of Stenotrophomonas sp. YJH_SMC_81. Taxonomy (NCBI): domain Bacteria; kingdom Pseudomonadati; phylum Pseudomonadota; class Gammaproteobacteria; order Lysobacterales; family Lysobacteraceae; genus Stenotrophomonas; species Stenotrophomonas sp. YJH_SMC_81. The sequence goes on from NZ_JCAFUB010000014.1 coordinate 28,229, forward strand.
CGGCTACCGCTATGAGCCGTCCAGCGGCACCGGCTGGCGCACGATCATGGCCTATAACTGCACCCGCAGCTGCCCGCGCCTGAACTACTGGTCCAACCCGAACATCAGCTACAACGGCATCCCGATGGGCAATGCCAGTACCGCTGACAACCAGCGAGTGCTGGTCAACACCAAGGCCACCATCGCGGCCTTCCGCTGAGTCTGTACTGTCCGCGGCCGCCTTGTGCGGCCGCGGATTTCCTGCCGGCGGGAATTACCCGCGGGGCAGGGTATCCAGCGACCAGCCGTTGGCATCCACACGCAGCACCGAACCCTGTTCGTACCAGTCGCCCAGCACGATGCGGGTGCAGGCGCGCCCGCCGGCCTGCAGCGTGTGGATCGCCGGGCGGTGCGTGTGACCGTGGATCATGGTGTCCACGCCGTGGCGGACGAAGGTTGCATCGACTTCGGACGGGGCGACGTCGGTGACGGTCTCAAACTGCGCGCGATCGCCCTGCTTCATTTCCGACTGGCGGGCCTGGCTCGCCTCGCGCGCCTTCTGCGCGAAGGCGATGCGTGCGGCCAGCGGCTGCGACAGGAACTGCGCCTGGAACACCGGGTCGCGGGTCTGCGCACGGAACTGCTGGTAGGGGATGTCATCGGTGCACAGCAGGTCACCATGCTGCAGCAGCACCGGGCGGCCGTACAGCTCGATCACGCACGGGTCGGGCAGGATGCGCAGGCCGGCACGGCGCGCATAGTCCTCGCCAAGCAGGAAATCGCGGTTGCCGCGGATGAAGTACACGGGCACGCCGCTGTCGGACAGCACCTTCAACGCATCGGCCACCGCATCGGCGGCCGGAGAGGGCGTGTCGTCGCCGATCCAGGCCTCGAACAGGTCGCCGAGAATGTACAGCGCATCGGCGCCGGGCGCCTGCTCGCGCAGGAAGCGCAGGAACAGGTCGGTGATCTCCGGACGGCTGGGGTCCAGGTGCAGGTCGGAAATGAACAACGTGGTCATGCCTGCATTCTAGGCCATCAATGATGATGGTAGCGCCGCGGGAGTCGCGCGGTCGGATCGCATTTCCGGCGGAAAAGCGATCTGATCCCTGGGCTACACCGGCAGCGGCAGCCAGGTCAGGCTGGCCGAAGCCAGCAGGACGGCGATGCCCGTGGCGGCGAGCACGTCGGAAGGATAGTGCAGGCCCAGCACCACCCGCGACAGCGCGACACCGAGGGTGAACGGTACCAGCAAGGGTGCCAGCCAGGGGTAGTAGGCCAGCGCGACGATGGTGAACGACACTGCGTGCAGGGTGTGCCCGGACGGGAAGCTGAATTCGTCCAACGGTGCCACCCAGGCGCGGATGCGAAGATCGGCCGCGTAAGGCCGCGGACGCCGCGTCCAGCGCTTGAGGCCCTTGTACAGCAGCAATGCGGCCAGGCCGGTGGCGGCCATGTGCACCGAGGCGCGCAGGCCATCGAAGCCATCCAGCACCACCAGCGCAGCCATCAGCACATACCAGAACACGCCATCGCCGAGACGGCTGATGGCCGAGAACAGGCGGCGCACGCGGCGGCGCCGGCAGTAGTGGTTCGCCCGCCGGCACAAGCGCGCCTCGCGCCCTGCCAGCAGTTCAAGCGGCGTGGTGCGCATGGCCGCTCCTCCGCGACTGCGCAAGCTCGGCCAGCAACGCATCGAACTCGGCCACCACCTGCTGTGGATGCAATCGCTTCATCGCACGTGAGGCATTGCCGCCCAGTTCGTGGCGTTTCGCGTCATCGGCGGCCAGTTGCACGGCGGCCTCGATGAACTGCTCGTCGCTGTCCACCGCTGCGCCGTTCTCGCCGTTGCGCAGGTACTCACGCGCGGCGCCGTAGTCGAAGGCCACGGTGGCCACACCGCTGGCCATGCTTTCCAGAGTCACGTTGCCGAATGTCTCGCTGCGGCTGGGGAACAGGAACAGATCGCCGCTGGCGAAGTGGCGGGCCAGCGCATCGCCGCGCTGGATGCCACAGAAGATGAAATCGGGATTTTCATGTGCCAGCTTCTCGCGGGCCGGGCCGTCACCCACCCATACAAAGCGTGCCTTGGGCCGGATCTGCTGCAGGCGGCGGAATGCCTTCACCGCCAGGCCGAGGTTCTTTTCGGCAGCAATGCGGCCGACATGGATCGCCACCAGGCCGTTGCCATCCACGCCCCATTCCTCGCGCAGTGCAGGGTCGCGCCGGCCTGGATCGAACTGCTGGCTGTCCACCGCACGGGCCAGCAGGCGCACGCGTTCGAAGCCCTGTTCGCCGAGGAACTGCTGTAGTTCGCGGGTCGGCACCAGGGTAGCGTCCGCCTGGTTGTGGAAGCGGCGCATCCAGCGCATGGCCGCGGCCTGCAGCCATGCCACGCCATAGTCGGGCAAGTACTCGTCGAAGCGGGTGTGGAAGCCGCTGGCCACCGGAATGCCGAGGCGACGTGCGGTACGCAGTGCCGACCAGCCGAGTGGACCTTCTGTGGCGATGTAGACCGCATCCGGACGCTGATTCTGCCAATGGCGGCCCAGCCGGATCGGGGCTGGCAGGCCGAAGCGCAGGCCGGGGTAGCGGGGCAGGGCAGCGCCGGGAACCAGCAGGGTGCCGGGTGCCGAATCCAGCGCTTCGGTGGACTGGCGGGGGCGGACGAGGTCGATCTCGTGTCCGGCTGCACGCAGACCCTGCTCCAGGCCCTGTACGGTGAGGGCGACGCCGTTGACTTCCGGCGGATAGGTCTCGGTGACGATGGCATAGCGCATGGCGGGCCTCCCGGTTTCCGGCATGCTCGGGCCTGGCGATGTAGCCGACATGACCGCTTTGCGACCGTCAGATGACGGGGGCGCCGGCCACCGAAGGGGCGCTGCGGCCAACAAAAAACCACGGCCCCGAAGGGCCGTGGTCCTGGTGCTTCATGTCACAGCGCGATGGATCAGAAGCGCTGCTGGTACTTCATGTAGACGAAGCGGCCGATGTCGTAGCCACCGTAGTACGAGAAGGCCGAGTTCGGCTTGCTGTACATGATCGGGCCGGTCTTTTCGAACACGTTGTTGGCACCGACCGACACGGTGGCATCCCACGGCAGCGAGTAACGCACCTGCACGTCGTGGAAGGTGACCGCACCACGCTCGTTGTAGTTGCGGGCGCCCTTGTACCACGGTGCATACACACCCGGATCCGAGCATTCGTCCGGGTACAGCGCGATGTTCGAGCAGGTTTCCTTCACGCCCGAGTAGTAACGCGCGGTCCAGCTCGCGCCGAAGTTGCCCCGCTCGTAGCCCAGCACCAGGTTGGAACGGACGCGGAAGGCGCTGCCGATGCCGTTGGTGACGATCGGAACGATCGAGTTGTCGTTGGAGGTGCGGTAGGTCGCACTGGACACGTAGGTGGTGGCCGAGTTCACGTTGAACTTGCCGAACCGGGTGTCCAGACGGTAGCTCACGTCCAGGTCGTAGCCTTCGGTTTCCATGAAGCCCGCGTTGCGGTTGCCGAACTTCAGGTTGGTCACGATGCCGGTCACCGGGTCACGCTGGAAGCGCGAGCAGCGCGCTTCGATGCCCGACTCGTAGCAGTCCTGCAGGATCTGGGTCGGCGTGTCGGCGATGATCGTGTTGTCGATGCGGATCTTCCACCAGTCCAGCGAGGCGTTGAAGCCCTGGATGAAGCTCGGGCTCCAGACCAGGCCCAGGGTCTTGCTGGTCGAGGTTTCCGGCGTCAGCAGCGGGTTGGACCCGGAGGTGAACGGCACCGGGGTTGCGTCCGTCGACGTGTTCACCGGGGTGCCGCCCTGGCGCAGCTGGCGGAAGGTATTCGCATTGGCGATGTCGCGTGCGCAACGTGCACGGACTTCGGCGCTGGAGGCCGAGGAACCGAAACGGGTGTCGCACGGATCGCTGAACTGCGCGAAGGTCTCCGAACCACCACCGAACAGGTCGCTGATGGTCGGTGCACGGAAGCCCTCGGCCCAGGTGCCACGCACCATCAGCGAGTCGATCGGCTTCCACTTGAAGCCGAACTTGCTGTTGAGCGTGTTGCCGAAGGTGTTGTAGTCCGAGAAGCGGGTTGCGCCATTGAAGGTCAGTTCCTTCGCGCCCGGCAGGTCGGCCAGCACCGGAACGTTCACTTCCAGGTAGGCCTCGTTGACGGTGTAGTCACCGCCGGTCGGGCCTGCGGCCAGGTTGGTGGTAGCGCCGGTCTGGGCCAGGGCATCCGGGGTGTACTTGCCTTCTTCCTTGCGGCTTTCCACGCCGAAGGCGAAGCCGAGATCGCCAGCCGGCAGGGTCACGATGCTGCCAGCGATGTTGGCAAAGAAGTTCTTGGAGGTGGTGCGGCCCTTGGTGATCTCTTCCGGGAACAGCCACGCCTGCAGTTCTTCGTTGCCGTACAGGCCATCGGCAGCCGTCGTGCCATACGGCACCAACGGGTTCCACGGCTTGCACACGTCATAGGAGATCGGTGCAGCTGCAGTACCGCACTGTACCTTGCCGGTGGCGGCGTTGTAGAACGACGGGCCGACGCCGCCGGCGACGCGACCCTTGTGCAGGTTGCCGGTGGCCACCGATTCCAGCTCATTGCGGTTGTACTGGTAGCCCACTTCCCAGTCGAAGTAGCGGCTGCCGATCTCGAACGAACCGTCGAACGACGCCACCGCGCGGTAGGTCTTCAGCTCGCTGGTGGTCACGCGCGGCACTTCCCAGGTGCGGCGGTTCCAGGCCACGGCGGTCGGGTTGGCGTAACCGTGCTGGCGGCCGAACGGGTTGAAGTAGCTGTTGATCGACATCGAGCCGACACCGGCGGTGCTCGACTGCAGCGGATAGCCCGCGATCTGGCGGGTGGACTCACGCTTGTTGTAGCCCAGCTCGGTGCGGAAGTTGACGCTGTCGGTGATCTTGAAGCGGCCGTCGAAATAGACCGAGTCGCGCTTGACCGGATACATCACATGCATCTGGTCGTTGGCGTTGCTCACGTCACCGGTGAAAGGCGTGGTATCGGTGAGGTGGTAATTGGCCGGGTTGGTGGGATCCGCGCCGCGGTTGAGGGAATAGCCGCAACCCGCAGTGGCGGTACAGCCCGGGCCGCGCAGACCCGTGAACTGGCCGTACTGGCTGATCGTGGTCCAGTTGCTGCTGTCGTAAGGATGGCGATCGGTCATGCCGTACTTGCTGAAGCCGCGATCGCGCGCCCACACGCCCTTCTCTTCGGCATGCTCGGCCGACAGGGTCAACGACACGCGCTCATTGCTCCAGCCGGCGACCACGTCGAAGCGGTCGCGGGCACCGTCGCCCTGGCTGTACTGGCCGTGGTAGACGTTGGCAGTCACACCAGTGACATTGGAACGGGTGATGATGTTCACCACACCGGCCATGGCGTCGGAGCCATAGATCGCAGAGGCGCCGTCCTTCAGCACCTCGATGCGTTCCACGGCGGACACCGGCAGCGTGGAGATGTCCTGGTAGCCGGACGTGCTGATGCCCAGGCGCTTGCCGTTGACCAGCACCAGGGTGCGCTGGGTGCCCAGGTTGCGCATGTCGATGTAGGTGCCGCCCGCGTTCTCGCCTGCGGTCAGCGCATTGGCGCGGCTGATGGTCGGGCTGCCCATCGCGGTGACGTTCTGCAGGATGTCGGCAACCGAGCTGAACCCCTGCTTTTCGATGTCGTTGCGGCTGATCGCGAACACCGGCTGTGCGGTTTCCACGTCCACCTGGCGGATGCGCGAGCCGGTGATCTCGATGCGGTCGAGGTTGGTCGGGTTGGCGTTGCTGCCTTCCTGGGCAAACGCGGGCAGCGCTGCCAGCGCTGCAGTGGTAGCCAGGGCGTAGCGGATGGCCTGCCCCAGTGCGGTGGTGCGTGAAGTCATGGCGAGCTCTCTCTCTCTCAGGTCGTGCACAGGACGCCAAAGGGGGCGTCGAAGGAGCCAGCAGGGTCGATGACCGAGCCGGTGACCCGATAGTAGTCTCGTTAGTTAATGCTCTGTAAAGAGTTCGTATCCATTCATGTCACGCGGCCGCGCCAGCCTTCACAAAACGTGAACAAAAGCAGGCGCTTACGTGATGGCAGCGATGGCCCACAGCGCGCCGTTGTGGTGCGGAGCAGCACAAAAAACCGCCAGACTGCGCAAAGTGGGAGTGGGAAATGCGTCACCTCGGTTGTCCTGTGGACAACAGCGGACAGCGTATTCAGGCCACGAACGGGCGGAACTGGATGCCCAGCCCGGCGATGCCATCGGTCTCGCCGATCAGGTCCGCGCGCAGCAGCGGGCGGGCATCGATGAAGGCCTGCGGCACGATCAGCGACAGCCGGTTGTCGTCGGCGGTCAGTTCCAGTGCCGGCAGCGGATCGTCTTCGTGGGCGCGATTGAGCAGCACCGCCAGCCGCAGCAGGGCCGCCAGCCGGCGTGCGGTCAGCAGCAGTCGCTCGGGCAGGGCGTCGAAGGCGGTCTTGGTCACGCTGCGGCGGTGGCTGCGCACCAGAGCCGCCAGCATCTGCTGCTCCTGGCGCGAGAAGCCGGCGATATCCGAGTGTTCCAGCACATAGCTGCCATGCACGTGGTAGCCGCTGTGCGCGATCATCAGGCCCAGCTCGTGCAGGCGCGCGGCCCAGCCGAGCATGCGCGCATCGTCGGCATCGAGCCTCCAGCGCTCCTGCACCTGTTCCAGCAGGGACAGCGCGGTGTCCTGCACGCGCTCGGCCTGGACGGTATCGATACCGTAGCGCTGGCTGAGCGCAGCCACCGATTCGTCACGCAGGTCGTTCTCGCCGGCGCGGCCGACGATGTCATACAGGATGCCTTCGCGCATCGCCGCCTTGCTGACCAGCAGTTTCTGCAGGCCCAGCGCCTGGAAGGCCGCTTCCAGCACCAGGATGCCGCCGGCGATGATCGGGCGGCGGTCGCTGGACAGGCCCGGCAGCTGGATGTCGTCGATCTTCTTGGCCTTCAGCAGTTCATCGCGCAGCTGCGGCAGGGCCTCGGCGGTGATGGCGCCCTTGCTCAGCTTCATCGTCGCGCAGATCTCGCTGATCGCCTTGTGCGTGCCCGAAGAGCCCAACGCTTCCTGCCAGCCCAGCGCGCGGTACTTGCTGGCGAAAGGCTGGAACTCGCGGCCAATCTCGGCCAGCGCGTCCTTCCAGCGCTTCTTGCTCAGCTTGCCGCCGGGGAAAAAGCGCCGGGTGCTGGCGATGCAGCCGGCCTGCAGGCTTTCGCGCTCCAGGGTCTGCATGCCCATGCCGATGATGAACTCGGTGGAGCCACCGCCGATGTCGATCACCAGCCGGCGCTGGCCGGGCTTGGGCGGTTGCGCGTGGGCCACGCCCAGGTAGATCAGGCGCGCTTCTTCGCGCCCGCTGACCACTTCGATGGCATGCCCCAGTGCGGTTTCGGCCGGTACCAGGAACGACTGCGGCGAGCGCAGCTGGCGCACGGTGTTGGTGGCCAGCGCGCGCACCCGGTGCGGCGGCACATTGCGGATGCGCTGGCCGAAGCGGGCCAGGCATTCCAGTGCACGTTGGCGTGCAGCGGAAGAGAGACCACCTTTGCCATCCAGGCCATCGGCCATGCGCACCGTCTCGCGCAGGCGGTCGATCACCCGCAGCTGGCCGAGCGTATAGCGCGCGATGACCATGTGGAAACTGTTGGAGCCAAGGTCGATGGCGGCCAGCAGGTCGCCATCCTGCAATGCGGGCGGAGTCGTGGTGGTATGCGGCATGGACGAATGTTAGCCGAAGGGGCGGTGTGCTCGTCACCGCGCGGCCTTCACATTTTGGAAGAGGGCGTGCCGCAGGACTGCAAGGGGTCAGATCCCTTTCCCGCAGGAAAGGGATCTGACCCCGTGGCGATCGAACCCCGACCAGCGGTCGGGATCTACCGGGGCAGGGTCAGAGCCCCTGCATCAACGCCATCTGCGCCGAATGCGGGGCTTCGTCGTGGGCTGGGGCACGCTTGTGGTAGATGCCGTGCGCGTCCAGTTCCCAGGCGTTGAGGTTGTCGTCAAGGTAGTTCTGCAGGACTTCGCGGTAGACCCGCTTGGCCAGTTCCGGATCGAGGATCGGGAAGCAGGTCTCGACCCGGCGCAGCAGGTTGCGTTCCAGCCAGTCGGCGCTGGCGCAGTACATTTCCGGTGCGCCGTCGTTGCCGAACCAGTAGACGCGGCTGTGTTCCAGGAAGCGGCCGACGATCGAGCGCACGCGGATGTTGTCCGAGATGCCCGGCACGCCCGGTCGCAGCGTGCAGGCGCCGCGGATGATCAGGTCGATCTGCACGCCGGCCTGCGACGCGGCGTACAGCGCGCGCACCACCTGCGGTTCGTTCAGTGCGTTCATCTTGGCGATGATCCGCGCCGGGCGGCCAGCGGCGGCGATGCGCGTCTCGCGCTCGATGCGGCCGAGGATGCCGGTGTGCAGGGTGAAGGGCGACTGCAGCAGGCGCTTGAGCTTCATCTTCGACGCCAGCCCGGACAGCTGCTGGAACAGCAGGTGCACGTCATTGCCGATGTCCGCATCGGCGGTGATCAGGCTGATGTCGGTATACGCGCGGGCGGTGCCGCTGTGGTAGTTGCCGGTACCCAGGTGCACGTAGCGGCGCAGCTTGCGGCCCTCGCGGCGCACGATCAGCAGCATCTTGGCGTGGGTCTTGTAGCCGACCACGCCGTACACCACCTGCACGCCGGCTTCCTGCAGGCGATCGGCCAGGCCGAGGTTGGCTTCTTCGTCGAAGCGGGCGCGCAGTTCGACCACCACGGTCACGTCCTTGCCGTTACGCGCGGCCTGGATCAGCGCATCGACGATCAGTGAGTCCTTGCCGGTGCGGTACAGGGTCTGCTTGATCGCCAGCACGTTCGGATCGATTGCCGCCTGCCGGATCAGGTCCAGCACTGCGGTGAAGGCGTCGAATGGGTGGTGCAGCAGCAGGTCCTGGCGCGCCACCGTCTCGAAGATGCCGTCACTGTCGCGCAGCGTGCGCGGGGTCATCGGCGGGTATTTCAGGTCCGGTTGCGCGATCAGGTCGTACAGCTGGATGATGCGGTTGAGGTTGACCGGGCCATCGATGCGGTACACCGCGTTCTCGGTCAGGCCGAAATTCTGCAGCAGGGTCCGCACGATCTCGCGCGGCATGTCGTGCGCGATCTCCAGCCGCACCGCTGGCCGGTAGCCGCGGTCGACCAGTTCGTCGCGTAGTGCCAGCGCCAGGTTCTCCACTTCCTCCTCGTCCACCACCAGCTCGGAATTGCGGGTGACGCGGAACTGGTAGGCGCCCTGGACTTCCATGCCCGGGAACAGCTCATCGACGAAGGTCGACAGCACCGACGAGAGGAACACGAAGTTCTGGGGCCCGCCGAGCTTTTCCGGCAGCTGGATGATGCGCGGCAGTGAGCGCGGCGCACGCACGATGGCCAGGTGGCCGGCGCGGCCGAACGCATCGGTGCCCTTGAGCACCACCACGATGTTCAGCGACTTGTTGAGGATCTTCGGGAACGGGTGCACCGGGTCCAGGCCCAGTGGCGACAGCACCGGCATGATCTCGTTGCGGAAGTAGGCGCGCAGCCAGCGCTTCTGGCGGTCGGTCCAGGAGTGGCGGCCGAGCACGCCGATGCCGGCCTCCATCAGCGCCGGCCGCAGCGTCTCGTTCCAGCAGCGGTACTGCTGGTCCACCAGTTCGGCGGCGCGGTCATGGATGGCGCTCAGGATGGCCTGCGGGCTCATCCCGTCCGGTGCGGGTGGCAGGCCGTACTCCTGCGCGTGGCGCACGGCGGCGGCGCGGATCTCGAAGAACTCGTCGAGGTTGGTGCAGGAGATGCACATGAAGCGCAGGCGCTCCAGCAGCGGCACCTGCGGGTCCATCGCCTGGGCCAGCACGCGGAAGTTGAAATCCAGCTGTGACAGTTCGCGATTGATGTACAGCGCCGGGTCACGCAACGGATCGTTGTCCGGGCTCACGGGGAGGGGGAGGGATCCGAGGCTGCTCATGGCGTCATTCTTCGATGGAGGTCAAGGGGGCGGACTCGCGCGGGCGCACGTGGTCGGCATCGAAATGGCAGGAGAACACCGAGCCCTTGCCGACTTCGCTTTCAATTTCCAGCCGTGCGTGGTGCAGGCCGAGGATGTGCTTGACGATGGACAGGCCCAGGCCGGTACCACCGCTTTCGCGCGAGCGGCTGCTGGAGACACGGTAGAAGCGTTCGGTCAGGCGCGGCAGGTGGGTGGCCGGGATGCCGTAGCCGGAGTCACGCACCGCCAGCACCGCACCGTCGCCCTCGCGGCGGAACTCCACCGCGATGCGGCCACCGGCCGGCGTATAGCGCACCGCATTGGTGACCAGGTTGGAGAAGGCGCTGTGCAGCTCCTTGGTCGAGCCCTGAAGGTCAACGCCGGCCAGGTCGTCGATGCTGATCTGGTGGCGGCCCTGGCTGTGCGCTTCGGCTTCGCGGCGCAGGGTGGCCAGCATCGGCTGCATGGCTACGGTCTCGTCCTCGCTGTGTTCCTGCGATTCGAGGCGCGACAGGGTCAGCAGGTCTTCCACCAGCTGGGCCATGCGCTGGCTCTGCTTGCGCATTTCTTCCAGCATCGGTCCGGTTCCCGGGAAATCCTCCGGGTCCATCATGTCCAGGTAGCCGTGGACCACGGTGAGCGGCGTGCGCAGCTCGTGTGAAACGTTGGCGACGAAATCCCGCCGCACCTGCTCCAGGCGCAGCAGCTTGCTGACGTCACGCGCGATCAGCAGCCAGTAGTCCGACGAATAGGGAATCAGGCGCAGGTTCAGGCGGATCGCCGGATCGACCGGCGAGGGTACGTCCAGGATGGGCTCGGCATTGCGGCCACCGGCCAGCCAGTGCGCCAGCGGCATCGGCTGCAGGCGCTCGACCAGGGCCTCGCCAAGGTCGCCGGGATGGTGCAGGCCGAGCAGGGCGGTAGCCGCTTCGTTGAACCACTGCACGCGCTGGCTGTTGCGATCCAGCACGACGACAGCATCGGGCAGCGCGGCGGCGGCGGCGCGGTAGCTGCGCAGCATGTCCAGCAGGCGGCGCTTGCGCACGCGCATTTCCACCTGGTTGCGGTACAGCAGGCGGTCCAGTTCGTTCCAGACGCCGGTGCCTTCTTCGGCGGTGTCCCAGCGCTGGCGAGCGGTCAGCCGGCGCAGAACGCTGCGCAGGCGCCAGTAATGCCAGGCCAGGGTCGCCAGCGCGCCCAGTGCGATGCACAACCACAGATGGCCCGTGAACCACCCCACCAGTCCGGCGAACAGCAGCACCGCGGCAACGGTGGCCAGGGTCTTCAACCAGGCAGAGCGGATGTGGCGGGGCATTGCGATCTCGTCGTTGAGGTGCGGCGGTTCACTGGGGTGAACCGAGGGTTATAGCAGAGTTGCCGGCACCGGCACCTGCAGGTGCGCGGTGCCGGCACGACGAGACTCAGGTGGCGGTGGAGAAGCGGTAGCCGGCGCCGCGCACGGTCTGCACCATGTTCTCGGCGTTGAACGGCTCCAGCGTCTTGCGCAGGCGGCGGATATGCACGTCGATGGTGCGTTCCTCCACGTAAACGCTGCCGCCCCATACATGGTCCAGCAGCTGCGCGCGGGTGTAGACGCGCTCCGGGTGGGTCATGAAGAAATGCAGCAGGCGGTATTCGGTCGGGCCGATCGGCACCGGCTGGTCGTTGGCGAACACGCGATGGGCGGCGCCGTCGATACGGATCGGGCCGACGGCTACGCTGCCGTCCTCGTCATCTTCGCGGGCGCGGCGCATGACCGCGCGGATGCGGGCCAGCAGTTCGCGTGCCGAGAACGGCTTGACCACATAGTCATCGACACCGGCCTCGAGGCCACCGACGCGATCGTTCTCCTCGCCGCGGGCGGTCAGCATGATGATCGGCACTTCGCGGGTCAGCGTTTCCTTGCGCCAGCGACGGGCCAGGTCCAAGCCGCTGGTGCCGGGCAGCATCCAGTCCAGCAGGATCAGGTCGGGAACGCGATCGGCGATCGCGGTCTGGGCCTCCCGGGCATCGCCGGCGTGGACCGGTTCGTAATCGCCCTTGCGAAGGGCGAAGGCGACCATTTCACGGATCGCGGGCTCGTCATCGACGATCAGGATGCGTTTCTGCACGAGGACACCGTAGGGCTCGGTTACTGGAGTGGTGCCAGTAGACTACGGTTTGATGACATGTTTGTGACTACCCGGCCGGAACCGGCCTGGATTGCCATCGGCCGGTCATGCGGTGCTCAGCGACGGTCCAGATCCGGGTCCTGCACGCCCTGCCGGCGCAGTTCCAGCACCGTCGGGGTGATCGATTCGATGCGCGCGTCAACCCGCGCGCGGCCGATGTAATCCAGCGCCGGGTTGCGCTTGAGCGCCTGCAGCTGCATCAGCGCCTGTTCTGGCCGCCCGCTGAGGAAGGCGGCCTCGGCATAGGCCTCGCTGGCGCGCACGCTGTCGCCAGCCAACTCACTGGCGCGGGCGAAACGCTGCTGGAAGACCGGATCGTTACCACTTTCCGACAGCAGGGGGCGCAGCATCGCCTGCGCACGCTGGCCGGCTTCGCGGCTGCCTTGTTCGTTCAGGATCTCGGCATAGGTCAGTGCCACCGGGCGGCTGTTGGGGTGTTCGCGCAACAATTGCTCGAAGCGGCTGTTGGCCTGGGCCGCCTGGCCTGCGCGTGACTCCGCCTCGCCCAGGCCCAGCGCCAGCCACAGGTTGCCGGGGTGGGTCTGCAGCAGGCCGGCCAGGGTCTGCCGGGCCTGGCCGGCACCGGCACGGCCACCGCGCATCACCGCCAGCGCCTGGCCGTAGCGCTGCGCATCGTTGAGGCCGTCCTTCTGCCGCTTGGCCAGGTCGGCGTACTCGCGCTCCAGCTCGGGGGTGGAGTCCGCGCTGAGCACGCGCAGGCGCTCACGCGCCCACTCGAAGTCACCGCTGGCGCCACGGTTGAGCTGGCCGATCGGCAGGCGCAGCACACTGCCGGGCAGCAGCGGGTTGTTGCCGCGCAGCAGCGGCTCGCCCAGGCTGGGATCGGCCGGGTCCACCCGCTCCTTGCGCTCGCCGGTGGGCGTGCTGGTGGTGAGCAGCACCGTATCCTTCTTCATCTGCTGGGCGCGGGACTTGGCCTCGCTGATGCGGGTGATGTTGACCGGGTGGGTGCGCAGGAACTCGGGCACGCTGTAGCCGCCTTCGTTGCCGCGCATGGCTGCCGACATCCGCTCGAAGAAGCCGGCCATGGCATCCACGTCGTAGCCGCTGCGCGACAGGGTGCGGATGCCGAGGCGGTCGGCCTCGGACTCGTTGGAGCGGGTGTAGTTGATCTGCCGCTGCTGCATCAGGCCCATGCCGGAGCTGATCGCCGCCATCGTCGCGTTGCCGGACGACGTGCTGTTGCTGGCCTGGGCGGCCACTACCGCCGCCAGCATGCCCAGCAGGATCGGGATCTGGTCGCGCTGGGCGCGCTCGACACCGCGCAGCACGTGCTGCTGGGTGACGTGGGCGATTTCGTGGGACAGCACCGCAGCGACCTCGTCCTCGCGCTCGGCGGTCAGCACCAGTCCGGCATTGACCCCGATGTAGCCGCCCAGTGTGGCGAACGCGTTGATCTGGCGGTCGTTCATCACGAAGAAGGTGTACGGCTGCCGCGGCTGGTCACTGTTGGAGCCGAGCCGGGTACCCATGGTCTGCAGCCAGTCGTTGACCAGCGGATCTTCCAGCAGGTAGCCGTAGTTGCGCAGCTCGCGCAGCATCATCGCGCCGTACTCGGCCTGGCGGGCCGGGGTCAGCAGCTCGCCGGCCGAAGAGCCGATGTCGGGCAGCTTCTCCTGGGCCTGGGCCAGCGGCATGGCCAGGGCCAGGGTGACGGCGGTAGTCAGCAGCAGGGCTCGCAAGCAGAAGGTCCTCGGGCGGGGCGCGCCAAGCGTGGCAGGGCGGGGGGCAACCATTCGTTAATCCACAGTGTTGCGGCCGTGGCGTGGAAATTCCAGCGCACCGGTACCATATGTAGACCGTCGATCCATCGTGGAGTTTCCCGTGACAGCCCAGACCGCCGGCGGTGCCCCCGCCATCACCATCTATTCCACTGCCGTCTGCCCGTACTGCGTGGCCGCCAAGAACTTCCTGAAGAGCAAGGGCCAGCAGTGGACCGAGGTCCGCATCGACCTGGACCCGGCCGAGCGCGAGAAGATGATGGCGCTGACCCGCCGCACCAGCGTGCCGCAGATCTTCGTCGGCGACGTCCATGTCGGCGGCTACGACGACATGATGGCCCTGCACCGTGAAGGCAAGCTCGAGCCGCTGCTGGCCGGGCAGGGCCAGGCATGAGCGCGGCCGACGAAGGCAGCAAGGACCGCATCGCCGAGTTCACCGAGTTCCGCAAGCGCATGAACGAGCGCATCCTGGGCGAACCGAACCAGGTGGTGCGCCGCTTCTTCGCGCTGGATACGCAGACCTACCAGGCCGGCGCGCTGGACGTGAAGACCAAGGAGCTGCTGGGCCTGGTGGCCTCGATGGTGCTGCGCTGCGACGACTGCATCAGCTACCACGTGGCCCAGTGCAAGGACGCCGGGGTGACCCGTGAGGAGTTCTTCGAGACCTTCTCGGTCGGCCTGGTGGTGGGCGGCTCCATCGTGATCCCGCACCTGCGCCGCGCGGTCGACTTCCTCGACCAGCTCGAAGGCGGCGCCGCCGCGCCAGCCGCGCACGAGCACTGAGGGTCGTGCCGGCCAGTGGCCGGCATCGCCTGAACCCGACATGGCCGGGGTTGCCGGCCAGCGGCCGGCACTACCGGGCCCTCGAGGGGGCCTGTCCCGCGATCCAACAGCCCAGGAGCCCCTTCTTGTTGAAGGGGCGCGCCGACAGGGCGGGGGTAGAGGGGCGATGCGCGGGCAATTCTGCCTGAGCCGGGGACTGGGACCATGGTCTATTTGGGACCTCGGCCCCGGCTCAGGCATAATTGCCGGTGAAACTTCCTTTGCGCCGGCGTTTCCGGGCACGTCCGGACGGCGTTTTTCCCCCTGTTCGGAACATCGATCAATGACGCAGAAAATTACGGTCATCCGCGGCGACGGCATTGGCCCGGAAATCATGGACGCCACCCTGTTCGTGCTCGACCAGCTCAAGACTGGCCTGGAGTACGAAGACGCCGACGCCGGCCTGGTGGCCCTGGAAAAGCACGGCGACCTGATGCCGGCGGTGACCCTGGAATCGATCGCGCGCAACAAGGTCGCGCTGAAGAGCCCGCTGACCACCCCGGTCGGTGGTGGCTTCACCTCGATCAACGTCAGCCTGCGCCGCCACTTCGACCTGTACGCCAACGTGCGCCCGGCCCACACCTTCCCGAACACCAAGTCGCGTTTCGACAACGTCGACCTGATCACCGTCCGTGAGAACACCGAAGGTGCCTACCTGGCCGAAGGCCAGGAAGTGTCGGCCGACGGCGAGACCGCCTTCTCCGGCACCCGCATCACCCGCAAGGGCTCCGAGCGCATCGTGCGCTACGCCTTCGAGCTGGCCAAGAGCACCGGCCGCAAGAAGGTCACCGCCGTGCACAAGGCCAACATCATCAAGTCGACCTCGGGCCTGTTCCTGAATGTCGCCCGTGAAGTGGCCGCGCAGTACCCGGACATCGAGTTCCAGGAAATGATCGTCGACAACTGCTGCATGCAGCTGGTGATGCGCCCGGAACAGTTCGATGTGATCGTCACCACGAACCTGTTCGGCGACATCATCTCCGACCTGTGCGCCGGCCTGGTCGGCGGCCTGGGCCTGGCTCCGGGCGCCAACATCGGCAAGGATGCGGCGATCTTCGAAGCCGTGCACGGCACCGCGCCGGACATCGCCGGCCAGGGCAAGGCCAATCCGTGCGCGCTGCTGCTGGCGGCCGCGCAGATGCTGGACCACATCGGCCAGCCGGAAAACGCCGAGCGCCTGCGCAAGGCCATCGTGGCGACCATGGAAGCCAAGGATTCGCTGACCGGCGACCTGGGTGGCACCGGCACCACCATGAGCTTTGCCAAGGCCATTGCCAGCCGCCTGTAAGCGGCCGGCCGACCTCGGTCGGACCCACAGCGGGGCGCCTTCGGGCGCCCCGTTGCGTTTTTCCGCCTCTGTAGAGTCGAGCATGGCTCGACTCCACAGAAGCGGTCTGTGCTGATATCGCACAGATCATGTGCTGTTTCACGGCTGGTTCGTGCGCCATCCGCTCCGCATCCTGTGCCCACTTTCCACTGCACAGGAGTCGCTCCATGAATCTCACCGCCTTCGGCCTGGCCAGCTTGCTCGGCATGACCGCCACCATCCCGGTTGCTGCTGCCGAGCCGGCCCATGCCACCATCCGCCATATGGCGGGTGCGCCGGTCGCGACCTCGCTGGATGCGGCGAAGACTGCCGTGCTGGTGATCGACTTCCAGAACGAGTACTTCGATGCCAGGGCCGTACCGGGCTTTGCGGGTGGCCGCATGGTCATTCCCGATGGCGTGGCCGCACTGCGCCAGGCCAGGCGGGTAGTCGAATTCGCCGATGCCCACGGCATCCGCGTGATCCATGTCCAGCACGTGCTGCCGGCCGGCGCACCCCTGTTCGCGCAGGGCAGCGTCAATGCCGCCTTCCATCGCGACCTGCAGCCGCGCCAGGGCGAGACCGTGGTGCAGAAGGACAATGTCAGCGTGTTCGCCGGCGCGTCCGCAGCCGTGCTCGACCCGATGCTGAAGAATGCCGGTATCGATACCCTGATCGTCACTGGCCTGCAGACCCATGCCTGTGTGGCCGGTGCCGCGCGCGACGCAGCGGCCGCCCCACGTGGCTACCGGGTGATCGTCTCGTCCGATGCCAGCGCCAGCCGTGATCTGGATCTGGCCGGCGGCCGTCGCATCGATCATCGCGCGCTGCATGAGGCCTCGCTGGCGCAGATCGAAGACGCCTTCGGCGACGTCATGAGCACCGACGCGATCCTGGCGCTGCCGGTACGCAAGGCCGGTGACGGCGCTTGATAAGCTGGCGGGGCCCGCATGCCGTGGGCCCCGCCACGTGGAGCTGCCCGCCGATGGATCACTTCGCCGCCCTGCGCGCGCTGCGCGCCATCGTTGACGCGGGCAGTTTCACCGCGGCCGCCGAGCGCCTGGGGACCACCCACTCGGCGATGTCGCGGCAGCTGCGGCAGCTGGAAGAACACCTGCAGGTACGCCTGCTCGATCGCAACAGCCGTCGGCTGTCGTTGACCGAGGCCGGGCGCGATTACTACCGCGAGGCGGCAACGCTGCTGGACCGCCTGCAGGAGGCGGACGATCGTGCCCGCGCCGGGCAGGCGCAACCCAGTGGCAGGGTGCGGATCAGCGTGCCGCAGGTAGTGGCCAGCCAGGAACTGCCGCATTGGCTGCCCTCGTTCCTGCAGCGTTACCCGCAGGTCACGCTGGACCTGTCGGCGGATGATCAGGTGGTGGATGTGGTCGGTGGTGGCTTCGACCTGGCGCTGCGCATTGCAGCTTCATTGCCGGACAGCCAGCTGGTCGCGCGCGAGCTGGCCAGCTGCCCGCGCATCCTGGTCGCCGCACCGGCCTACCTGGCCCGGCATGGCCTGCCGCGGCAGGCTGCGGATCTGGAGCAGCACACGCTGCTGGGTTTCAGTCCCACCCCATCAATGCCGCCCTGGCAGTTACAGGGGCCGCGCGGCGCCTGCGTGAGCGTTGAAGCCGGGCAGCGCCTGCGTGTGGATGCCACGCCTGCGCTGTACGCCGCCGCGCTGGCCGGAATGGGCATCAGCCTGTTCACCGCGTTGACCGTGCAGGAGGACCTGCGCGCCGGTCGTCTGATCCGCGTGCTGCCGGCCTGGCATGCCGGCCAGCGGCGCTACTTCGCGTTGTACCCGCATGCACGTGCGCTCGCGCCCAAGGTGCGCGCGCTGGTCGAGCACCTTGCGGCGCACTACGCTGCACAGGCTGGCGTGGCTGGCGTGGCTGGCTAGCCGGGAAATGCAGCAGCCACGCGTTACAAAGAGAAAAGGGCGCCCCGAAGGCGCCCTTTGTCGTTTATGGCTCTGTCCGGTTCAGCGCTGCTGGATCTTCGACAGCAGGCGCAGGAACTCCACATACAGCCAGACCAGGGTCACCATCAGGCCGAATGCGCCATACCACTCCATGTACTTCGGCGCGCGCTGGGCGACGCCGGACTCGATGAAATCGAAGTCCAGCACCAGGTTCAGCGCGGCCACGACCACCACGAACAGGCTGAAGGCAATGCCCAGCCAGCTGGAGTCGTGGATCACCGGCACGTTGATGTTGAAGAAGCCCAGCACGAACGAGGCCAGGTAGAGCAGGGCGATGCCGCCGGTGGCGGCGACCACGCCCATCTTGAAGTTCTCGGTGGCCTTGATCAGGCCGCTGCGGTATGCGAACAGCAGGGCGGCCAGGGTGCCGAAGGTCAGCAGCACCGCCTGGAACACGATGCCCGGATACTTCATGTTGAACAGGGCCGACACGGCGCCCAGGAACAGGCCTTCGACCAGCGCGTACATCGGCGCGGTGACCGGCGACCATTCCTTCTTGAAGATGGTGATCAGTGCCAGCACCAGGCCGCCAATCGCGCCGCCGATGGCGTACAGGCTCGCGCTGCCGGAAATCTGGCCGTACTCGTCGACCGCCTGGCTCCAGGCGAACGCCGCGGTCAGCACGGTCAACAGCAGCAGGATGCCGGTCTTGTTGGCGGTGCCATTGAGGGTCATGACCTGGTCGGGGCTGGTCACTACCGAGCCACTGGCGAGGTCGAGGAAAGTCGACTCGGAAAGAGCCGGGTTGCCGCTGCGCATGCGTGTTCTCCGTGCGGATGAAGGTCGGGACGGCCATCCGGCCGATGGGCGTGAGCATAGCCGATGACTGCTTTCGGCGTTGTGGCAGGCCCGGGTTCTGTGCATCCTTCGTTGACAGTTCCCAACGCGCTTGGCGACAATGAACAACTCCCCGGGCCCAACCCGAGGGGATTGCAAGACCGGGGTATAGCGCAGTCTGGTAGCGCGCCTGCTTTGGGAGCAGGATGTCGGGGGTTCGAATCCCTCTACCCCGACCAATCCCACGCCACGTCGGATTGGACACCGTTCCGGTTCGGGCGCCCGTAGCTCAACTGGATAGAGCACCGGCCTTCTAAGCCGGCGGTTACAGGTTCGATTCCTGTCGGGCGCGCCATTGGAATCAATGGCATATGAATTACTTTGGTGCTGGCGGAGCCTATTCCAGGAACAGCGGAAATGTGTGGCGCGCGCCGCCGTGGGTCACAAAAAAGGCCAGCGCGGTGCGCTGACCTTTCTGTTCTGTGTCCTGGCGAGAGCACTTCGTTGAAGTGCCCCCAAGGCTGAATCATATCTGCTCAAGTTCGCCTACATCGACCCTGCCGCCACCGCAATTGCCATGGCAACCGCCGCCGATCGGGGCACTGCCGCCACCACCACCGCCACCACCACCACCACCGCCACCACCACCGCGGGAGTTGGGCGGGAGCACGGTCGAAATCACTTCGCCGGAGTCGAAGCCTGCGCCTCGCCACGTGTAGTTGACGCAGGAAATACCGTTGCAGACGGTCAGGACATCGCCGGTCTGAACTCGCGTCTGGGCTGTCCAGACGGTGGTCCGGCCGTCATTGAGCTTCTGGACCTCTTGGGAAAGCTGCTGGTTGGTCACCGGATCGGGATACGGGGTTGTCAGCGTGCATCCGGCGGTGCAGTTGATGACGCCAGGAAGCTTTTTCGCTTGAACGCTCCCGCTCGCCATGAACAGCAGCACGCCTGCAATGGCGGGAATGGAGTTTCTACCAAGCGAAGGATAATCCCAATCAGTCTAGCTTTCACAATAGGTCCTTATCGTGGGATGCAACAGTTCTTGAAGATTTCATTCGATGAAATGCGGGCTTTCTCTTTCTCCTGACTGCTCAGGTTTTTCTCATGGTTGGCAATGTCATTGGTGGTGGCAAAACGTGGGTCCAGCCGGTTGAGGACGCGGGTGTACGCCAGGGCGGCAACGGGATCGGCAGGAACGATGCCGCCATAGGTGTAGGCCATCGCCATGTCGCTGATGACATTGACGTTCCCTTGTGATTCCAGCTCGCGCAGATATCCGGTGGCGGTGTCCTTCCACGCCTCGAGCGCCGCGGGATCACGGATTGCGTCATCAAGCGAACCGATGACTTTCTCCGGCGATCGCGAGTAAGCGCGCATCGCTTCCTGCGAGCCCATGGCGGCGGCCTTCGAAAGCCAGTCGGCGTGATAGATGTCCCGATCCAGGGCCAGCGACTCGCACTCTCCGAGGATTCGTTCCGATCGCTCCAGGAACCAGTTGCCGGACCCGACCGTGGTGGCTGAATCCGCCAGCTTGTCAGCGCGATCCGAGATGAAGGTCTGGCACTGCTCGATGGTTCGATAGATTTCGTAGGTTGCTGTGGCATCTCCGGATTCGGAGCGCAGCATCAGTTGCTTGACGTGGGCGAGCGCGTCACCGGGAGGCCGGAACTCATTGCCTCTTACGATCTCGTAGGCTTTGGGTCCCACCGCCTTGTACGAGCCTGGCGGGATCTTGTTGTCCCGCTCAAGCCTCTGCGCGGCCGCCGCACCTGACGCAGGAAGCGGCCTTCCCTGGTCGGGCCTTTCATCGAGGCTGCCACTCTTCCAGGATTCCTCTGCCGTCACATCGACAGCCGCCTGCTGCCGGTAGCTGGACATTGCAACGGCTGCCACTGCCAGCACGGCTGCTAGCGCGACGAATCCGATTAGCCGCTTGCTCATCTATTGCTCTCACCTTCATTGCAGGAACCGGCATGGTTGCAAACGCGCGCCTCGCGTTCCATGTCCTGCAGCTAACGTTGTATGAATGGATCTCCCCCATTTCTGTTTGAGATTCATTCATGATTCGTTCACTTATTATTCACGCTTTCGGGAGTGGGCCCGACGATGTCGAGCTGTTGCCTGCGCCTGACCATCGGTACAGGTGGCACGCACCTTCCGGCGATCGGCATGAGGTGCAGTTTCGAAAGGCGCGGGAGAGGTAGAGCGGGTGATGGCCGAAGTGCATCGGCTGCGCAGGCACCAATAGCGGCTCACTCTGTATTGCGGTGGTCTCGCCTTGCTGGTGTTGACTGGCCTGCTGATGGGGCGACAGCCCAGCGCAACGCGCCGTTCGACGTGATCGAAACGATGGTGCCGAAGGACAGCTGCGGCCGATGTTCTCGGCTGAAGATGAGCGCTTGCACGCGCAGACTGTGCAAGCGATTACCCGTCGTGTGCTTCCTGGCAGGCCGCAGTCGCGCAATGCGATGCTTCAGCTGATCGACGGGGCGGGCCAGCTGCACCTGCAGTTGCAGGTCACGCCCAAAGGTGAGGTGACGCTGTCATTCTTGGATGAGCATGCAGACATCGCGCGCGTGGTCTCGGCGGAGCAGCTCTGATGTCCTGTTCCGGCCCCTGCACATCAATGTGAAGAAGTGCTTGCAATTCCTTCGCGACTACCGGAAAATGCCGGACTCGCTTCGGGGGACGGACTTCTGGTTCCGCCCGGTAGCGAAGCATCAAGTTCCAGCGCCAGCCTCATCGGCGATGGAGCGAAAGTTTCAGTGGTGGCTGTAGCTCAGTTGGTTAGAGTACCGGATTGTGATTCCGGTGGTCGGGGGTTCGAATCCCCTCAGCCACCCCACTGATTCAACCGCATCGGCGCAGCCGAAACGGTATTGCAATAAACAGAAAGCACGCTACAATGTGTGTCTGAGTTTCACGGGCCGTTAGCTCAGTTGGTAGAGCAGTTGACTCTTAATCAATAGGTCCAAGGTTCGAATCCTTGACGGCCCACCAAGACAGAAGCCACCTGGTACGCCAGGTGGCTTTTTTCTTATGGGTGTGACTCCCATCGTTCCGATGGATCACGCGTTGCAGAACCCGTTCGGCGTGGATCTGCAGCAGGAGCGGGGCTCGCAGTGCTGGTTTCAACCACGTTGAAAAAAGTGCTTGCACCCACCGAGCGGATCGGGTCATAATCCGCGCCCCGATTTCGGGCTGTTAGCTCAGTTGGTAGAGCAGTTGACTCTTAATCAATAGGTCCAAGGTTCGAATCCTTGACAGCCCACCAGACGAAAGCCACTTGGTTCGCCAAGTGGCTTTTTTCTTGCCTGTTCGCTGAGGGGCATCTGCAGATGCCAGCGGTGCTGGCTGGAGTGGAGCCCCCTTGAGTCAAGGGGGCGCGGCGAAGCCGCGGGGATGTGGCGGCTGATGAAGTGGGGCCCGCGCTTTGCCGCGCAAAGCGTGGGGCTGCGGCGCGAATGCGCGGCAGCTTCCCACTTGGTTCGCCAAGTGGCTTTTTTCTTGCCTGTTCGCTGGGGGGGGGGGCATTTCATCCGCGCATGGCGTGGATCGACTGAAGCAATGCTGAAATCAGGGTCATACGCGTCATCAGTGTTATCAATGCTGTGCGCTGCATCTCACCGCATCGCATCCTGCATCGCACCCAATGGATCTTCCGCGCCGACGGCGCATGCACGAAGGAAGATGTTGATGGCTCATATCAATCGATTGCACCGCACGCTGTGGGTTTCCTTCGCGTTGCTGGCACTGGCGGCCTGCGCGCCCGCCGACAATCCCGCGCAGACCGTCGAACGCGATGCTGGCACTGAAAGTGCTCCTGCGCGCCCGGTCGGTGAGGCCATGCAGATGCAGCCGGCTCAGCCGGCAGAGCGGGAGGCCCTGCCCGATGCGGTGGACGTGCAGCGCAATGCGGATGGTTCGGTGGATGTGCGCAAGGCCACGCCGGAGCCGGCGGCCCTGCGGCGCACCGGCGACGGGGGCGTGGAGATCCGCAAGGTGGATCCTGCAGCCGGGCAGGGTGCCGATACGGCGTCGGCCAAGGCCAGGCCGCAGCAGTGAACCCCGCCACCCCGGATGAGCTTGCGCTCGCCGGGGTGGTTCAACGCGCGGGCTGCGCACCATTGCCATGTTCAGTTTTGTGCAGGCCTTCCGCTTCCCGCCATCGCCTGCGACAATGAACACCTGCGCCGGCCACGCGAAAGTGGCGGAATTGGTAGACGCCCTGGATTTAGGTTCCAGTGCCGCAAGGCGTGGGGGTTCGAGTCCCCCCTTTCGCACCAGTGCCGGCCTGTCCCCGCCCTGATCGGGCCATCTGCGCCCCCTTGACCGGCACGCGCTGGCAGTGCAAGCCGAATTGGGCGAAACTAAAGGGCTGCGGCAAGCAGGCGCGTCCCAGACGTCGCGTCCTTACAACCGTTTCATCCCAATCATCGAGCCGGGGGCCTGGGCCACCGGTGGCAGGAGTCAACATGCAAGCTTCGATCGAATCCACCGGCAACCTGGAACGCCGCCTGAGCTTCTCGCTGCCGGAAGAGCGTCTGCAGAGCCACATCGCCGGCCGCCTCGGCGAAATCGCCCGTACCACCCGCATCAAGGGCTTCCGCCCGGGCAAGGTGCCGGCCAAGGTGATCGAGCAGCGCTTCGGCGCGCAGGTCCGTGGCGAGGCGCTGGACGGCCTGCTGCGCGAAACCTTCGATGCGGCCGTGCGCGAGCACGACCTGCGCATCGTCGGCAGCCCGCGCATCGACAAGGGCGACGAGGGTGAGTTCTCCTTCGTGGCCACCGTGGAAGTGGTGCCGGACTTCGGCGACATCGACGTCAGCAAGCTGACCGTCGTGCGCCATACCGCCGAGATCACCGACGCCGACATCGACCAGATGATCGAGAACCTGCAGAACCAGCGTCGTACCTGGGCCCCGGTCAGCCGTGGCGCGCAGGACGGTGACCTGGTCGCGGTGGAAACCTGGTCGCAGGCCGGCGAAGAGCGCCTGCCGGCCGAGGGCACCGAGAAGGGTTCGATCGTGCTCGGCCAGGGCATGATGTTCGACACCATCGAGAAGGGCCTGGTCGGCCTGGCCAAGGGCGAAGAGAAGACCCTCGACGTCGAGTTCCCGGCTGACTGGCGCGTGCCGGTGCTGGCCGGCAAGACCGTGCAGGTCACCGTCAAGGTCACCGAGGTCTCCGAGCCGGTCGTGCCGGCGGTCGACGAAGCCTTCATCAAGAGCTTCGGCGTGAAGGGCGGCGATGTGGAGCAGTTCCGCAGCGACATCCGCGCCAACCTGGAGCGCGAGCTGAAGGGTGCGTTGATGAACCGCCTGCGCCGTGAAGTGGGCGAGCAGCTGATCGCGGCCTACTCGTCGGTGGAAATGCCGCCGCGCCTGGTCGAGAACGAAGCCCGCGCCATGCTGGCCCAGCAGGTCGAGCAGCTGCGCCGCAACGGCCAGAACGTCGGCGAGATCCCGGCCGATGCCCACGAAGGCTTCAAGGACGCTGCCGCCAAGCGCGTGCTGGTCGGCCTGCTGGTCGGTGAAGTGGCCCGCATCAACGACCTGCGCCTGGAAGCCAAGCGCCTGAATGAAACGATGCGTCTGATCGCTTCGACCTACGAAGAGCCGGAGCAGGTCATTGAGATGTACCGCAACGACCCCCAGTTGATGTCTGGCCTGCAGAACCGTGTGATGGAAGAGCAGGTGATCGACTGGATCGCCGAGCGTGCCCAGCACACCGAAGAGAAGCTGTCGTTCCAGGACGCGATCCGCCAGTAAGCCCGGGCGGATCACCGGATGCCCCGCGCCTTTGCCGGCGCGGGGTTGTTGCCCCCCAAGATAGGTACCTCACGTAATGGACAACCGAACCAAAGCCCTGAACCTGGTTCCGATGGTGGTCGAGCAGACCAGCCGCGGCGAGCGTGCCTACGACATCTATTCGCGCCTGTTGAAGGAGCGCCTGATCTTCCTCGTGGGCCCGATCGACGATCACATGGCCAACGTGGTGGTGGCGCAGTTGCTGTTCCTGGAATCGGAAAACCCGGAGAAGGACATCAACATCTACATCAACTCGCCGGGTGGCGTGGTCACCGCCGGCATGGCGATCTACGACACCATGCAGTACATCAAGCCGAATGTGAGCACCACCTGCATCGGCCAGGCCGCCTCGATGGGCGCCCTGCTGCTGGCCGCGGGCGAAGCCGGCAAGCGCTATGCGCTGCCGAACTCGCGCGTGATGATCCATCAGCCGCTGGGTGGCTACCAGGGCCAGGCCACCGACATCGACATCCACGCGCGCGAGATCCTGACCCTGCGTTCGCGCCTGAACGAGGTGCTGGCCAAGCACACCGGCCAGTCGCTGGAGACGATCGCCCGTGACACCGAGCGCGACAACTTCAAGAGCGCCTTCGAGGCGCAGGCCTACGGTCTGGTCGACCAGGTCCTGGAGCGTCGTCCGGATGAGTCGATCCAGGCCGGTTGACCGGCCTTCACGGGGCCAGGGAGGCCTCGTTCCTGCAGGGTCGGGTGGGACTGGTGTCCCCTCGGCCCTGTGCTATTCTCGAATCGAACCCCCGTTCAGCGGGTGGGGTAACTGGGTAAGCGAAGCATGAGCGAAGACCGCCAAGGTCGTTCCACGGACACCGGCAAGATCCTCTACTGCTCTTTCTGCGGCAAGAGCCAGCATGAAGTGCGCAAGCTGATTGCGGGTCCGAGCGTGTTCATCTGCGATGAGTGCGTGGAGCTGTGCAACGACATCATCCGTGAGGAACTTGAGGAAAAGGCGCAGTCGGCGCGCAGTTCGCTGCCCAAGCCGCGCGAGATCCTCGAGGTCCTCGACCAGTACGTGATCGGCCAGAACCGTGCCAAGCGCACGCTGGCAGTGGCCGTGTACAACCACTACAAGCGCATCGAGAGCCGGCAGAAGAACGACGACGTCGAACTGGCGAAGTCGAACATCCTGCTGGTCGGCCCGACCGGTTCGGGCAAGACGCTGCTGGCCGAGACCCTGGCCCGCCTGCTCAACGTGCCGTTCACCATGGCCGACGCCACCACGCTGACCGAAGCCGGTTACGTGGGCGAGGACGTGGAGAACATCATCCAGAAGCTGCTGCAGAAGTGCGACTACGACGTCGAGAAGGCGCAGCAGGGCATCGTCTACATCGATGAAATCGACAAGATCTCGCGCAAGAGCGAGAACCCGTCGATTACCCGCGATGTGTCCGGCGAAGGCGTGCAGCAGGCCCTGCTGAAGCTGATCGAAGGTACCGTGGCCAGCGTTCCGCCGCAGGGCGGCCGCAAGCACCCGCAGCAGGAATTCCTGCAGGTGGACACCAAGAACATCCTGTTCATCTGCGGCGGCGCGTTCGCCGGGCTGGACAAGGTGATCCAGGCGCGTTCCACCGACGTCGGCAGCATCGGCTTCGGTGCCAAGGTGAAGAGCAGCGAGCGCAAGCAGGAAGTGGGCAAGGTGCTGGCGGAAGTCGAGCCGGAAGACCTGATCAAGTTCGGCCTGATTCCCGAGTTCGTCGGCCGCCTGCCGGTGGTCGCGACCCTGGAGGAGCTGGACGAGCCGGCCCTGATCAAGATCCTGACCGAGCCGAAGAACGCTATCACCAAGCAGTTCAAGAAGCTGTTCGAGATGGAAAACGTGGAGCTGGAGTTCCGTCCGGACGCGTTGTCGGCCATCGCCAGGAAGGCGCTCAAGCGCAAGACCGGCGCCCGTGGCCTGCGCACCATCGTCGAATCGGTCCTGCTGGACACCATGTACGACCTGCCGTCGCAGGAGAACGTCAGCAAGGTGGTCGTGGACGAATCGGTGATCGAGCACAAGTCCGAGCCGTACCTGATCTACCAGACCCCGGCGGCCCCTGAACAGAAGGCCGCAGGCGCCGAGTGATCCTTCCAGGTTGTTGATTGGAAAGGATTTTCAAGGAATGCCTTGCATCTGAAAGCCGATGGCCCCATAACGGGGCCATCGGCTTTTTTTGTCTCCGGAAGATGCCCTCCCGGAGGCGGTTTTCCCCCTTCCCTGGAGCCCCCATGGCCCGTTCCCCAAGTGAAACCCTCGACCTGCCGGTCCTGCCGCTGCGCGACGTAGTGGTGTTCCCGCACATGGTCATCCCGCTGTTCGTCGGCCGTGACAAGTCCATGCACGCGCTCGAACAGGCAATGGAGGCGGACAAGCGCATCCTGCTGCTGGCGCAGAAGTCGGCCGAAACCGACGACCCGCATGCGGCCGACCTCTACCAGGTCGGTACGCTGGCGCAGGTGCTGCAGCTGCTGAAGCTGCCCGACGGCACCATCAAGGTGCTGGTTGAAGGCCTGTCGCGCGTGCAGGTCACCCACGTCGACGAGCGCGACGGCTCGCTGCATGGCCAGGCCGTGGAGATCGACGCCACCGACGAGCGCGAGGCGCGCGAGGTCGAGGCGATTGCCCGCTCGCTGATGTCGCTGTTCGAGCAGTACGTGAAGACCAACCGCAAGCTGCCGCCGGAGCTGCTGCAGACGCTGTCGGGCATCGATGAGCCGGCGCGCCTGGCCGACACCATCGCTGCGCACATCAGCGTGCGCCTGGCCGACAAGCAGCGCCTGCTGGAAACGCTGGCCGTCGGTGACCGCCTGGAGATGCTGGTCGGGCTGGTCGACGGCGAGATCGACGTGCAGCAGATGGAGAAGCGCATCCGCGGCCGCGTGAAGTCGCAGATGGAGA
Source organism: Stenotrophomonas sp. YJH_SMC_81 (assembly GCF_059370875.1). Classification (NCBI taxonomy): domain Bacteria; kingdom Pseudomonadati; phylum Pseudomonadota; class Gammaproteobacteria; order Lysobacterales; family Lysobacteraceae; genus Stenotrophomonas; species Stenotrophomonas sp. YJH_SMC_81. The sequence goes on from NZ_JCAFUB010000014.1 coordinate 55,715, forward strand.
AGAGCCAGCGCGAGTATTACCTCAACGAACAGATGAAGGCCATCCAGAAGGAACTGGGTGACCTGGACGACGCGCCGGGCGAGCTGGAAGAACTGGCCCGCAAGATTGCCGAGGCCGGCATGCCGAAGGCGGTTGAAGCCAAGGCGCGCAATGAACTGAACAAGCTCAAGCAGATGTCGCCGATGTCGGCCGAAGCCGCCGTCGTGCGCAACTACCTGGAGTGGCTGCTGGGCGTGCCGTGGAAGAAGCGCAGCAAGGTGCGCAAGGACCTGAAGGTCGCGCAGGATACGCTCGATGCCGACCACTACGGCCTGGAGAAGGTCAAGGAGCGCATTCTTGAATACCTGGCGGTGCAGTCGCGCGTGAAGCAGATGAAGGGCCCGATCCTGTGCCTGGTCGGGCCGCCGGGCGTGGGCAAGACCTCGCTGGGCCAGTCGATTGCCAAGGCCACCAACCGCAAGTTCGTGCGCATGTCGCTGGGCGGCGTGCGCGACGAGGCCGAAATCCGTGGCCACCGCCGTACCTACGTCGGTTCCATGCCGGGCCGCATCGTGCAGAACCTCAACAAGGTCGGCAGCAAGAACCCGCTGTTCGTGCTCGACGAGATCGACAAGATGTCGATGGACTTCCGTGGCGATCCGTCTTCGGCGCTGCTGGAAGTGCTCGATCCGGAGCAGAACAACGCATTCAACGACCACTACCTGGAAGTGGACCTGGACCTGTCCGAAGTGATGTTCGTGGCCACCTCGAACTCGCTCAACATTCCCGGCCCGCTGCTGGACCGCATGGAAGTGATCCGCATCCCCGGCTACACCGAGGATGAGAAGCTCAACATCGCGACCCGCTACCTGGTGCCGAAGCAGGTCAAGGCCAACGGCCTGCAGCCGGAAGAGCTGGAAATCGGCAGTGACGCCATCCAGGACATCGTGCGCTACTACACGCGCGAATCGGGCGTGCGCAACCTGGAACGCGAGATCGCCAAGATCTGCCGCAAGGTGGTGAAGGAGATCGCGCTGGCCGGCCCGCAGCCGGTGAAGGCGAAGAAGGGTGCGAAGAAGCCCAAGGCGCTGGTCAATGTGTCCAGCAAGAACCTGGACAAGTACCTGGGCGTGCGTCGCTTCGACTTCGGCCGTGCCGAGGAAGAGAATGAAATCGGCCTGGTCACCGGCCTGGCCTGGACCGAAGTCGGTGGCGACCTGCTGCAGATCGAATCGACCCTGGTGCCGGGCAAGGGCCAGCTGATCCTGACCGGCCAGCTTGGCAACGTGATGAAGGAATCGGCGTCGGCCGCGCTGTCGGTGGTGCGTTCGCGCGCCGTGGGCTTTGGCATCGACAGCGACTTCCTGCAGAAGCATGACGTGCACCTGCACGTGCCCGATGGCGCCACGCCGAAGGATGGCCCGAGTGCCGGGGCGGCGATGGTCACCTCGCTGGTGTCGATGCTGACCAAGGTGCCGGTGCGCGCCGACGTGGCGATGACCGGCGAGATCACCCTGCGTGGTCGAGTCACTGCCATCGGTGGCCTGAAGGAGAAGCTGCTGGCCGCACTGCGTGGCGGCATCCGCACGGTCATCATCCCGGAAGAGAACCGCAAGGACCTGGCCGACATCCCGGCCAACGTCACCCGCGATCTGAAGATCGTGCCGGTGAAGTACATCGAAGAAGTCCTGGACCTGGCGCTGGAGCGTCCGTTGGCACCGAAGAAGGCGCGCAAGAGTGCGCAGCGTGTCACGGTGCGCAGCAAGGCCAAACCGAGTGGAAACGCGCGCGTCAAGCATTGACGCGCGCTGTCCAATGGCCCGAAACCCGCGTCGTTGCTGGCTTTCCAGCTTGCGTGGGGGTAGGGCCACTGGTATAAAAGCAGCACTCGCGAATGAGTGGTCGCAGCCTGGTGATCGCTGGATTCGGCGAACCGTTTCCACATGGCGGCCGCATGCAGATGGCGTGCGGTTGCTTCCCTGTCGAATAAGCGGAACCCACCGCCAAAGGAGTTGTAGAGAATGAACAAGACCGAATTGATCGATGCCGTTGCTGAAGCTGCCGACCTGACCAAGGCAGAGTCCAGCCGCGCTGTCGATGCCGTCGTTGCTGCCATCACCAAGGCGCTGAAGGACGGCGATGCGGTCACTCTGGTTGGCTTCGGTACCTTCCAGGTCCGCGACCGTGCTGCCCGCACCGGCCGCAACCCGAAGACCGGCGACACCATCAAGATCGCTGCTTCGAAGAATCCGTCGTTCAAGGCTGGCAAGGCCCTGAAGGATGCTGTAAACTAAGCGGCTCGCTGGGGTGCTTAGCTCAGCGGTAGAGCGTCTCCTTTACACGGAGAGGGTCGGGGGTTCGAAACCCTCAGCACCCACCACAGCACCGCGGTAAAAGTTTGAGTGTGGAGCGGTAGTTCAGCTGGTTAGAATGCTGGCCTGTCACGCCGGAGGTCGCGGGTTCGAGTCCCGTCCGCTCCGCCATTCAACGAGGCCTCCGGCCAAAAGCTGGAGGCTTTGTTTTCTCCCCGGTCCAGGCCGGCTGAAAGCAAAAAGGTAACAACGCGGAGCGGTAGTTCAGCTGGTTAGAATGCTGGCCTGTCACGCCGGAGGTCGCGGGTTCGAGTCCCGTCCGCTCCGCCAGTACATCAAGGCCCCCGGTTCAAGGCTGGGGGCCTTGTCTTCTCACCGAGAGGTTCGGAGGAAGGCGAAAAAGTCTTTGCAAGAACGGAGCGGTAGTTCAGCTGGTTAGAATGCTGGCCTGTCACGCCGGAGGTCGCGGGTTCGAGTCCCGTCCGCTCCGCCATTGCAGACTTCTTAAGTCCCTGTGAAAAAACTTTGAAAAAAGTGTTCATCGGGCTGGGTTTCCAGAGAGTCTTCGGATATACTGGGCGCCTGCAAAGTTCAAGCGCGGAGCGGTAGTTCAGCTGGTTAGAATGCTGGCCTGTCACGCCGGAGGTCGCGGGTTCGAGTCCCGTCCGCTCCGCCAACTCTAAAAGCCCTCGGCGCAAGCCGGGGGCTTTTTCTTTGCGCCAGGATGTGGAGTTGGCCGACGCACTGGTGGTGCCTGCCTGCGCAAGTGGGCGCAGGCCGCGTCGGTGCTGCTTTTGGTCCCTGCGGCGAAGCGGGTTACACTGCCGGGCTCGCCAATCAGGCCTTGTGATTCCTCACCATGCTGCAGAAACTCCGCGACAAGACCTCAGGCTGGATCGTCACCGTGATCCTGGGGCTGCTGATGATTCCGTTCCTGTTCGTGATCGACAACAGCTACCTCGGTGGCGTTGGCGCACAGAACGTGGCCAAGGTTTCCGCGCCGCCCACCTGGTGGCGTTCGGCGCCGTCGTGGTGGCCGGTGCGCATGCTGTGGCAGCACCATGAGATCAGCTCGCAGGATTTCCGCACGCGTTTCGAGCAGGAGCGCATGCGTGAGCGCCAGCAGCAGGGCGACAACTTCGACCCGCGCGCGTTCGAGAGCACCGAGAACAAGATGGCCGTGCTCGATCAGCTGATCGACGAACAGGTCGTGCGTCTGGTCGGTGAACAGGCGGGCGTGGTGATCGGCGACGGCGCGGTGCGCGAGTACATCGCGACCATGCCGGCGTTCCTCGATTCGAACGGCAAGTTCAACGAGAACAACTACCGCCTGGCATTGGCCGGTGGCAATCCGCCGCGTACCCCGACCCAGTTCCAGGAACTGGTGCGTGAGAGCCTGCAGCAGTCGGTGATCCCATCGGGCCTGCAGAGCTCCGGCTTCGTCACCCAGGCCGAGACCGAGCGCCTGTTGAAGCTGCTGGGCGAAACCCGCGACGTTGAGCTGGCCGCGTTGCCGCCCGTACCGGCCGATACCGCGCCGGTCACCGATGATCAGATCAAGAAGTGGTACGACAGCCACGGCAAGGATTTCCGCCAGGCCGAGAGCGTGTCGCTTGAGTACGTCGAGATCAACGGTGCGAACCTGCCGGCACCGACCCCGGCCGATGAAGCGACCCTGCGCAAGCGCTATGAAGAGGAAAAGGCAAAGTTCACCTCTCCGGAGCAGCGCCAGGCCGCCCACATCCTGATTACCGGCGCCGGTGCTGAGGCCAAGGCGAACAAGCTGCTGGCCCAGGCAAAGGCGGCCGGTGCCGACTTCGCAGCCCTGGCCAAGGCCAACTCCGAGGATCCAGGCTCCAAGGACCAGGGCGGTGACCTGGGCTGGGTGGAGCGTGGCGCGATGGGCAAGCCGTTTGACGATGCCCTGTTCGCGGCCAAGGCCGGCGACGTGATCGGTCCGGTCAAGACCGACTTCGGATACCACATCATCAAAGTGGCCGCGGTACGCGGCGGCGAAGGCAAGTCGTTCGAGGAAGTGCGTGACACGCTGGCTGCCGAGCAGCTGAAGGCCGACGGCGAGCGCGGCTTCAACGAACTGGCCGGTCGCCTGGTCGATGCCATCAACAAGAGCCCGAGCGATCTGGCGGCCGCCGCCAAGGAAGTGAACCTGCCGCTGCAGACCCTGGGCCCGATCACCCGCGCGACCGCCAGCGGCATCGCCGCTGACCCGGCCGTGCTGCGTGCCGCCTTCTCCGACGTGCTGGTGCAGGACGGTACCGCCAGTGACCCGATCGCCCTGGGCGGCGCGACCAACCACAGCGTGGTCATCCGTGTGGCTGCACACACCCCGGAACAGGCCCTGCCGCTGGACAAGGCCCGCGAACAGGTGATCGCTGCGATCCGTGCTGATCGCCAGCGCCAGGCCAGCGACAAGGCCGCCGATGCCATCCTGGCCAAGCTGAAGGCGGGCGCCACCCTGCAGTCGCTGGCCGCCAGCGAGAAGCTGCAGCTGAGCCCGATGCCGGGCCTGCCGCGCAGCCAGCCGGTGCCGACCCCGGAAATCAACCGCGCGATCTTCAGTGCGCCGGTGCCGGCTGAAGGCAAGCCGAGCTATGGCAAGGTCGACGTCAATGGTCACGCGCTGCTGTTCGCGGTGAACAAGGTCAATCCGGGCGACATCAAGGAAGTGACTGCAGAGCAGCAGAAGCAGCTGAAGGAACAACTGAGCCAGATCGACGGCATGGCCGCGGCCAAGGCCTACATCGAGGCGATGCGCAAGAAGTTCATGATCCAGACCACCGAAGCGAACCTGTAAGCCTCGCGGCGAGCAGATCGAAGAAGGCCCGGCATTGCCGGGCCTTTTTTTTTGTGCGGGCGCTGCTGGAAATTGAATTGTAGAGCCGAGCCCATGCTCGGCTGGCCATGAACCCCGACAAGTCGCAGGCAAGAAAAAAGCCGAGCAGGGGCTCGGCTCTACAGGAGGGCCTAGCCTGCGCGTCAGTCTTCGACGCGCAACACGGCGCCCGGCTTCAGCACGCTGCTGCCGCTCAGGCCGTTCAGCGACAGAAGCGCCTTGACCGGCATGCCATAGCGGCGGGCGATGGTCCAGGCCGATTCACCATCACGCACGGTGTGGCGACGGCTGCGCGGACGATCGGCGATCGCGGCCACGGTCTTGGCGACCTGCGGCGTTGGCGAGGCGGCGGCAGCAGGTACGCTACTGGCCACCAGTGCGGTGGCGGTGTCCGCCACGGTCGCGCTGGCGGCCGAGACCGGCGCCAGCACGCGGGTGGTGCCGGACGAGACGCGCCCACCGCCCGCCAGGGCGGGGTTGAGGCGGACGATCCTGGCCGGGTCCAGGGCACGCTGTGCGGCCCACTGCTGGACGCTGGTGCCGGCGGGCAGGGTGTGGTCCTTCAGTACGGGCACGGTGCGGTCCAGCGAGGCCATGACACCTGGCTGGTCTTCCACATCTTCCAGCACGCAGGCCAGGGCATGCAGCTTCTCGACGTAGGCATGGGTGACCGGCGACAGGCCGGGCAGCGCCGAGGGCTTGGCGTTCTGCGCGTTCATGCCGGCCTTGCGCATCGATTGCAGCACGCGGTACTCGCCGGCGTTGTAGGCCATGGTGGCCAGGCGCCAGTCGCCGCCGAACATGCCGTGCAGGGTCTTCAGGTAGCGCACTGCGGCTTGGGTGGAATCGACCGCCGACAGGCGCCCGTCGTAGCCGTTGGCCATGGGCACGCGGTGATTGCGAGCAGTGGTGGCGATGAACTGCCACAGGCCGGTCGGGCCGCTGCCATTGCGTGCATTGGGCCGGTAACCGCTTTCCACGAACGGAATCAGCGCGAACTCGGTAGGCAGGTTGGCCTTGCGCAGCTCTTCGACCACATAGCCGAACAGCACCAGTGCATCGTCATCCTGGTTGGCCAGGCGCGACGGGGCGTGGGCGAACTGCTTCTGCCAGCGCGGGCTGGTGGCCTCGGCATTGCAGGTGGGCTCGGCCAGGCCGTCGCGGAAGCTGGAGAAGATCTCCTGGCCGTTGCGGACCGACGCGGCCGGCAACGCGGCCGGATCCAGCGGCAGGGCCGCGGCGGCGGTCAGGTTCTGGCCGATGCCAGCGCCCAGCGACTGGGCGCCGGCGGTTCCGGCCAGCCCCAGGACCAGGCCCAGGGCCAGCGGCAGACTTCGGCGCATCATGCGCGGAAGCCGTCTTTCCAGTGCCGGAGACCGGCCATCACGTCGACGTCGTCAACGACGTCACGGCCCAGGTGCGCCGACACCGACGCGCGGATCGGCGCAGTGTGCACACGCAGGAACGGATTGCAGTCGAATTCGCTGGCCAGGGTTACCGGCAGGGTGGAACGGTCATCGCGGCGCATGGCCAAAGCCTCCTCTTGGCGCTGCCGCAAGGCAGCGTTGGCGGGGTCGACATGCCGCGCGAAGACGGCATTTGACACGGTGTACTCATGAGCGCAACAAAGCAGCAGTTGCGCGGGCAAGGTACCCAGCTTGCGCATCGATGCCAGCAGCTGGGACGGCGTACCTTCGAACAGGCGTCCACAGCCCAGGCTGAACAACGAATCTCCGCTGAAAAGATGTTCAGCAGTGTGAAACGCGATGTGGCTGCGGGTATGCCCGGGCACGGATAGTACGTGGAACGCCCGGCCCAGTGCCTGAACGCGTTCACCTTCGCCGACCCGTTCGGTTGCCGTGGGGATGCGCTCCTCGACGGGTGCGATCACCCGGACTCCAGGAAAACGTGCCTGCAGCACCGGCACGCCACCGATGTGGTCATCGTGATGATGGGTGAGCAGGATCGTGTCCACGCGCAGGCCCTGATCGGCGAGCGCAAGCACCGGCGCGGCATCGCCGGGATCGACGACCACGGCGTTACCGTCGTCGTCGATCAAGGTCCAGATGTAGTTGTCCGCAAATGCGGGCAGGGCAGTCAGTCGCATAGAATTGGACCATGCCCGCGCTGCAGAGCACCCGTCAAGCGAGCCAGACCCCGTGGTTCGACAGCGAACCGGCGGAAGCCCTGCGCGTTCTGGAGCGGCAACTGCTGCTGCCGCAGCTGTCGTTGCTGCCGGTGCAGCCCTGGCTGTGGATCGCGCCGAGTGCCGCATGGCTGGACGATGCGCAGCTTGGCGGGCGCGGCCTGCGCCTGTACCGGCAGGGGCACGGCTATGCCGGCGACACCCGCTGTGCGTTGCCGCTGCCGCTGGCCAATGAAAGCGTCAATGCGGTCGTGTTGCAGCATGTCACCGCAGCTGACGCTGATCGGTTGCTCGATGAGTGCGAGCGCGTGCTGATGCCGGGCGGCCATCTGTGGCTGAGCAGCCTCAACCCGTTCAGCCCTTACCGCAGGCACTGGCGCCAGCACGGGCTGGTGGTGCGCACGCCGCAGCGGATCCGCCTGCTGCTCGGCCGCCACGGGCTGGAGTGCGACGATATGCGTTTCCTCGGCCCGCTCTGGCGCGGCGCCGGCAGCCGTCGCCCGGGCGGTTGGTCGCCACTGCGCGCGGCCTGCCTGTTCCATGCTGAAAAGCGAACGCTGGCCCTGCCCGGGCCGAAACCGTTGCCGGTGCGTTGGCACGGCACCGTTGCTACCTGATCTGGAGTTGTATTGAAAACCATTGAAATCCACACCGACGGCTCCTGCCTTGGCAATCCTGGCCCCGGCGGCTGGGCTGCACTGCTGCGCTACAAGGGCCACGAGCGTGAACTGAGCGGCGGCGAAGCGCACACCACCAACAACCGGATGGAGCTGATGGCGGCCATTTCCGGCCTGGAAACGCTGACCGAGCCGTGCAACATCGTGCTCTACACCGATTCGCAGTATGTGCGGCAGGGCCTGACCCAATGGATGCCCGGCTGGATCCGCAAGAACTGGAAGACCGCCGGCGGCGACCCGGTGAAGAACCGCGAGCTGTGGGAGCGCCTGCATGCGGCGACGCTGCGGCACCAGATCGACTGGCGCTGGGTGAAGGGCCACTCCGGCGATCCGGACAATGAGCGGGTGGATACCCTGGCGCGCAACGCGGCCATCCAGATCCGCGACGCCAGCCCGGTAAACTGAGCCCATGCGTCAGATCATCCTCGATACCGAAACCACCGGCCTGGAGTGGAAGAAGGGCAACCGCATCGTCGAAATCGGCTGCGTGGAGCTGTTCAAGCGCCGCCCGACCGGCAATAACTACCACCAGTACATCAAGCCGGACTGCGAGTTCGAACAGGGCGCGCAGGAAGTCACCGGCCTGACCCTGGAGTTCCTGGCTGACAAGCCGGACTTCGCGCAGATCGCCGATGAATTCCTGGCCTTCATCGATGGCGCCGAGCTGATCATCCACAACGCGGCGTTCGACCTGGGCTTCCTCGACAACGAGCTGTCGTTGCTGGGCCCGCAGTATGGAAAGATCACCGATCGCTGCACGGTGATCGATACCCTGGTGATGGCGCGCGAGCGCTTCCCGGGCCAGCGCAATTCGCTGGATGCGCTGTGCAAGCGCCTGGGCGTGGACAATTCGCACCGTGCGCTGCATGGCGGCCTGCTCGACGCGCAGATCCTGGGTGACGTCTATATCGCGCTGACCTCGGGCCAGGAAGAGATCGGCTTCGGCCTGGGCGACGATGACGGCGGTGGCGCCGGTGCCGCGCTGCAGGCCTTCGATACCAGCAAACTGCTGCCGCGCCCACGCGTGGTGGCCACCCCGTCTGAGCTGGAAGCGCACAGCGCGCGTCTGGAACGACTGCGCAAGAAGGCCGGCTACGCCTTGTGGGATGGCCCGAAGGTGGAAGAGCCCGCCAGCGCGTAATGCCTGGCATGGGGTACTGCCGGCCGCTGGCCGGCAGTACCGTATCCACGCATGGCGTGGATCTGCCGCTTAATGGCAGCGCACCAGGATCACGCTGATGTTGTCGCGGCCACCGCCGTCGAGCGCGGCGGCGACCAGCGTGTCCACGCATTCCTGTGCGCTGGCATCGTCGAAGGCGAGGGTGCGGGCGATGCTGCGGTCGTCCACTTCCTCGGTCAGACCGTCACTGCACAGCAGCAGCTGCATGCCCGGGCGCAGCTCACCGCTGGTGGTGGCCACGTTCAGATGTGCAGGATCGGTCACGCCCAGCGCCTGGGTGACCACGTTGCGATGCGGATGCGCGCGTGCCTGCTCGGCCGTCAGGTTGCCCTGCGCGACCAGCTCCTGCACCACGCTGTGGTCCTGGCTGAGCTGCGCCAGCTGACCATCGCGCCACAGATACGCACGGCTGTCGCCGACCCATGCCACTTCGTAGCGATTGCCCTGCACGCGTGCTGCGACCACGGTGGTGCCCATCGGCAGGGTGTCGTTGCGCCTGCGCGAGGCACGGATGATCTCTTCGTCGGCGGTGCGGATGGCGTGGACCAGCGGCGCACCACGGCGGATCTCGCGCACGATGGTTTCGCGGGCCAGCGCGCTGGCCACCTCGCCGCAGGCGTGGCCGCCCATGCCATCGGCCACCAGCCACAGGGCCAGCTCGCTGTCACCGTAGTAGGTGTCTTCGTTGAGCTCGCGGCGCAGGCCGGGGTGGGTGAGGTGTCCGAATTCGATCATGGTGTGCGGGGGCGGGGTATTGCTGGGGAGACAGGCATCATCGGGGGGCTGCAGGCATCCGGCAAGGCATGCACTCAGGAAATTTTCACTTCGTTGACCGGAATGACTTGTCGCCGGCCTCGCTTCCTCGTATGATGCGCGTCCCCGGTCCGCCGGGGACCACCCGGAGAGGTGGCAGAGTGGTTGAATGTACCTGACTCGAAATCAGGCAGGCGTTTATAGCGCCTCGGGGGTTCGAATCCCCCCCTCTCCGCCAGACAAAGAAAAAAGCCGCCCACTGGGCGGCTTTTTTCTTGGCCAACGTTCGGGGGATGCAGGCGGTTGTTGTAGTGATCGACACCTCTGATGCGGGGGGATGAGAACCCCCGACGGGGTTCG
>NZ_JCAFUB010000015.1:0-32783 GCF_059370875.1 Stenotrophomonas sp. YJH_SMC_81
GGCATGACCAGCCAGGCGATGCAGCAGGGCGGCATGGGATTGATCCTGACGACCTTGATTCTGACTGCGCCCCCAATGGCGGCCATGTTCTTCCAGGGGACCTTGGGTGGTTTCGCGCCATACTCCCAGATCGGTGGCTCTGCTGCTGGCCAGCCGGGTCCGCAGGGCCAGCCGCCGGGTTCGTATACGCCGGCGCAGACGGTAAATAGCCATTCAACGTCGAGCGGATCGCAAGTGGATACTGTCCAGCAGAACATGACAAGAACTGTTGGGGCAGTGTCTGAAGCTGGAGTTTCGAACTCTAACGGTCGAAAGTTAGGAAATGCAGATTGAGGTAGATTGCATGGGGGCTCTTCCCTATGTCTAGTGCTTACTTAGGTTGAACGGAGGGTGCTGTGAAAATGCTTGTTGCTGTGCTTCTGTTGTTTGCTTTGCCCTTCGTTGCGTTTGCCGAGGGTAGGTGCCCTCCTGGCCAGTACCCAATAGGCGACAGCCGTGCACCAGGATGTGCTCCGATTCCTGGCGGCGGTGCTTCTGATGGACAGCAGGGGCCGGTTGCAACGGGGAAGTGGGAGACAAGGTGGGGAGCCATCGCAGAGGATTCGAGCACGCTTACTACCGGCGCGGCGTTCTCAATGAAGTCGAAACGTCGGGCGGTTAGTGCCGCAATGGCTGAATGTAATCGCTTGGGGGGGAAGCAGTGCAAGCTCAGGCTCGCCTATCACAATCAATGTGTGGCGATTGCGGATCCATCAGCAGAGTCGCTCGCTCGCTCATCCGGTCAGTCAATGGCGGTGACGGCCGAGACTGAAAGTAAGGCCAAGGATATGGCAATCACCCAGTGCCAAGCCTACGGTGCGGGACAGCTTTGCAGTGTGGTGTATTCGGGCTGCAGCATGTCGGAGTTCAAGGCCTTCTGATCGTTAGGGTCGGGCAAGTGCGCGCCTGCATGTCTCACGCTGATTGGTGTTGTACGGTATTGACAGACTTACTATGAAGGTTGACTTGACCTTGAAACATTCGGCTTGAGTGTTGTGGCTAGGTAGCTTCTAAGCGATGGGGCGCGGCGATGGCGCGGCAAGGTGCTCAGGCATTTGGAATGCCGGAAGTGTTTTTATGATGCCTTGGTCATGGCTGCAATCCAAATGAGGGCAGTTCTTCTGAGACGAGTAGGTCTTCGGCCAGGCTGCATTCCACTTTCTGAGCGCGTCTATTTTTGCGATGACGAGCCCCCCGCCAAGATCGGAATGGTGCAGGCCGCACTTGGTATTGCTCTGTTCGCTGGTGAAGTGCCGGGTTTGCCTCTGTGATACTGGTTTGGCACTGACACATATTCACCTCAGTTCGTTGCCTTGTGGCCTTCTGGGATTTGATGTTGCTGCTCTAGGAGGTCGTGCCGGCGCTGTTCATCATCCTCACGACCCTGATCCTGATCGCTCCCCCAATGGCGGCGATGTTCTTCCAGGGCACCCTGGGTAGCTTCATGGCATATTCGCAGATAGGTGGCGGCCCGGCTGCGCAGGCGCCGGGCCCGAGTGGGCAGCCGCCGGGTAGCTACCACACGCCGGATAAGCCTTCGGCGAGCAAGGGAAGCGAAGGCGCTCTCGAACATCTGCGCGCCCCGCCCATGGGTCTCCAGCAGCCGGCGGAAATTGAGAATCGTGGTCTCGTCTGGAATGCGCTCCTGGTTTTGATGCCGGCAAATCGGCGCATCACCGCCGTGTCATACAGCGCCTCTTCCATCGATGGGGCGCTCAGCGCGTACCAATGCTGCAGAAGCTTGCCAGTCCAGCTGTCGCATTTTTCTCTCAGTTCGACTATGTCAGTCTTGATCTTGGGGATTATCCAACGACACAGTGATGCGCCCGATGCCGGGGACTGGCGCCTGCCCGTAGTACTGAGGACTTGGAGCACAGGTGTAGCGGGTCGTATAGTCAGATGTCGCTGAGCAGTGGAACGCCGATGAACGATACGCCGCAAAGCCTCGTGCCACCTGATCGCAAGGAAGGAGCATCGGGATGCAGCCAGCATGAAATGCGCAATCTGTCGCATTTGCCCCGAGATGCTCTTCATGGCACCGTCGTCTGCGGCGTAATCCGCTATTCCGCTGTTCACCGAGCAAGGCAACCCCGTCGGCAGTTTCACGCGTGGAGAACCATGCTCCGTAATAGCGCTGTACCGACGCGCCCGCGTGGTACCTCCACCAGCGACATGGACCGCTCATGCTGAAATCCATCCCCAGCCTTGCTCATGTTGCGTTGATCGCATTGGTCACATTGGCCATTCCAGGCTGCAACAAGGAACGCTCATATCCAGTCTACCGCGAAAATCCTACGCCCAAGGATGCGCTGCCGATTGTGATTCGGGTCCACGATGCACCCGTGGATGTCCCAACCCCCACGATCACCGTCTTGTACGAGATCGACTCGCTTTGCCTCCCTCCGATCAACAACTACGAGGGCGTGCATTACGAACCTAAATGGCATTCAGTTGAGTTCAAAGCGCGGCGAATAAGCGACACTGAGTTCACCACCACCGTGTTCAAAGACGGGATGGCGGTCGTTGACTATTACGGGCGCGGCCCATGCAACTGGATGCCGAATACTGTGCAGGCTTCGTTCCCGATGATCATTGATGGACGCACAATCTACGCAACAGTCGGCGCCTCTTTCCAGAAAATTGAAGACACGGGAGGCTCTACGACTTACGTAGAGAAGGAACTAGAACCTCTCATCCCAGGGCAGACACCTGAACGGGCCTGGACGCTGTCCAAGACGATGTTTGACAAGCGCCCACTCGCAGATCGCCCAAAGTACTTCCCCATAGAGATCTCCTCACGAGTTCAAGGAGATGCCCCATGAACCCTATTACCAGCGCTACACTCTCGGATCATGTCTACAATGGGTTATCTCCGGATGCCGCGTCCGTCACCATTGCAGGAATCGAGTACGAGATCTTAGCTAGACGGGATTCCAGCACTGGTTACCAAGGCACTGTCTATCGCAAAGTTGAAACCGACGAAGTCATCATTGCCCATCGCGGCACCGAGTTTGATCGCCAGCTCCTTCTAGATGGCAGCATTGACGCTGCGATGGTCACCGCCAGAGTCAACGCGCAACTCGGCGACGCCCTCGCCCTGACCAGGCAGGCCATCAAGCTGGCCGATGAAAAGGGGATTGGACCCGTGTACGTCACCGGCCACTCCCTCGGCGGCGCACTCGCGCAGATCACTGCCCACCGCTACAACCTCCCCGGCGACGCCTTCAATCCTTACGGTGCTGCCGGGCTGGCATATCGCCTTCCTGAAGGCCAGCCATCCAACGCGGCACCCTTCACCAACCATGTGATGGCAGGCGACCTGGTCAGTGCGGCCGGCCCTCATTACGGCAAGGTCGAGATGTATGCGCTGCCCAAGGAACTGGAGGTTCTTCGCCATGCCGAGCAGGGCCAGCGCATCGCCGCGCTCGGATCGCTTGCGATGAGAAGCGGCCATGTCATGTCCGCCGCCGTGGCGGTCCAGCTGGGTGACTCCCATCGCATGGTTCATTTCCTTGACCGCATGACCGACAAGGGGCCGGCGCTGTCTGTACTGGACAACCCACAGGCCCGGGTTACGGATCCTGAGGACCTGCGCCGGATTGCCGACTATCGCAGTGATGTTCATCAACTGCGTGCGGGAGCGACCGTGCTTGTCGGCGGCGGCCCCGGTCTGCTGCGCGACGGTATCAATTACCTGCGCGATGTTGAGGAAGCCGGGGCATACGCCCGTCGCGCAGCTGAAGCCGAGCAGCGGGCCCGGAATGCGCTCAGGCCTGGCGAGCAACTGATCCAGGATGCAACCGACAATGGCTCGCCCTCTCTCAGCAATCCCGCTTTCTCTCCCAGGAACCCTTTGCAGGAAAGCATCGAATCAACCTTGGACAAGGCAGGCCTGGATCCCAGGAAGGAAGGCCACCCCGACCATGCGCTCTACCGGCAGATTCGCGACGGCGTATCCGCCGTGGATGCCAGGCACGGGCGCAGCTTCGATGAAACCAGCGAGCGGATAACCGCCAGCCTGCTAGTAACAGCCAAGAGCAGCGGCATGGAACGCGTCGATCATGTGGTCTTGGGCAATCCACCCAGCGATGGCTCAGCCCCTCGCATGTTCGTTGTGCAGGGAGCACTCGACAATCCGGCACACCTGCGCGCGTCGGTTCCAATCAGCGAGGCAATCAATACGCCGGTAGAGCAGTCGCTCGCCAAGGCCGAACAGGTTTCGCAGGCACAGCAGGTCGCCCAGCAAGACCACGCCCAGGAGCAAACCCAAGAACAGCCCCGCGTTGCGATTCGCCTGGGCTAGCAGGCTGCCGGAAAACACCCGATGATTCACGCGGTCAGATTGGGTGCTATTTCGGTCGTTTCCATGTCGGTTCTCCGTTCTGCACGCACATCTGTCCGAAGGTGCGCATCGAGACCAGGCTGTAGGCGGCCATGTTCAGCACGAAGACCTGATCCACTACTTGATCAATCGCGTCACTGAGCCGGTCCCCGTGCTGTCGGCGCTGATCAGGGAGTCACCTCGTCCTTCTATTCGCAGCTGCCGGGCAACTGGCGCTATCGCACCCGCCTGGCCAATGTCAGCTCGCTGAACTTCCTGGGCCTGTCGCCGCTGCACAACTTCGCCACTGGCAAGCAGCACAACAACCCGTGGGGCGACTGCGTGACCACGCTGCAGACCACCAACGGCCAGCCGTACTACTTCAAACTCCATGCCACCCATCCATCCGAGAATTCGCTGGGTGAGAAGGCGATCGCCAACACCATGGTGATCGGCAAGTCCGGTACCGGTAAGACCGCGCTGATCAACTTCTTGCTCAGCCAGGTGCAGAAGTACGAGCCGTCGCCGACCATCTTCTTCTTCGACAAGGATCGTGGTGCGGAGATCTTCGTCCGTGCCTGCGGTGGCAACTATCTGGCCCTGGAGAACGGCGCGCCGACCGGCTTCAACCCGTTCCAGTGCGAGAACAATGAAGCCAACGTGCAGTTCCTGGCCGACCTGATCAAGGTGCTGGCCGGCAAGCGTGAGTACAGCGCCCGCGAGGAAGAGGACATCTACCGCGCAGTGGAAAGCATGCTCGATACGCCGATGCACCTGCGCAGCATGACCAACTTTCAGAAGAGCCTGCCCAACATGGGCGACGATGGGCTCTACGCGCGCATGCGCCGCTGGACCTCGGGCAATTCGCTGGGCTGGGTCTTCGACAATCCCGTCGACACTGTTGACCTGAGCAGGGCCAACATCATCGGCTTCGATTACACCGACATCATCGACAATCCCGAAGTGCGCGTGCCGGTCATCAATTACCTGCTGCACCGCCTGGAGTCGCTGATCGATGGCCGTCCGCTGATCTACGTGATGGATGAGTTCTGGAAGATCCTGGACGGCGAGGGTGGCCTGAAGGAATTCGCGAAGAACAAGCAGAAGACCATCCGTAAGCAGAACGGTCTGGGCATCTTCGCGACGCAGAGCCCGGAGGACGCGCTGAAGAGCGATATCTCTGCCGCGCTGATCGAGCAGACCGCCACGCTGATCCTTCTGCCGAACCCGAATGCCAGCAAGAGCGATTACATGGACGGCCTGAAGCTGACCGAGGCCGAGTTCAAGGTGGTTACCGCGCTCGACGAGCGCTCGCGCTGTTTCCTGGTCAAGCAGGGCCATGCATCGAGCGTCTGCCAGCTGAACCTGCGCGGCATGGACGACATTCTGTCGGTGATCTCGGCGTCGACCGACAACATCGACATCATGCATCGGGTGTTGCAGACCGCTGCGGTCCGCAACCGGATCACCGTGGATGAGCTGACGCCGGAGCAGTGGCTGGAGGACTTCTACAAGAACCGAAAGGGCTCTGGTAGAGCCAAGGCCTCTGCCGAAACCGATGCGGCTTGAAAGCCCTGGATCAGACAGCGCCGAATGAAATCCATTCCCCTGGAGAAGAACATGAGCATGACATCCCGAATTCACAAGCGCCACCGCGGTCTGCGTCAGAAGCGCCTGGCAGCCATCCTGCTGGGGAGCATGGTCATGTTCTCCGCCACGTCGGTTTCGGCCGGTGGCTACCCTGTTATCGACTTCAGTAATCTCGCGCAGGCGCTGAAGGATGTTGCCCAAGGAAAAGCACAGCTCAAGGCTGATGGGCTGGAGTATGCGGCTCAGGTTGATCGCTGGAGAAGGACGTTCCAGGAATATCAGAACGCGCTTGTCCAGATCCAGGGCATGATCAACAACTTCGGCTTGCCGCCAGGCGCCACATTGGAGCGGGTTCCAGACGACTATATGGTCGCCGACCTCTGCCGTATATCTGCGGGCTTCAGCGCTGGCAGCCTGCTGAAGAAGTTTGTGCTGGATACCTCCGGTGATCTCTACGCGCAGCAGCAGCAGCTGTGCGTCAACATACAGATGATGGAAAACCGGAAGCGCAACGAGACGGTGGATTTCATCGAGAAGACCATTCCCAGTATCAACGCGTCGTTGTCTGAGATCATGGGCTGGCGAGGCGGCGCCGATGGCAATCTTGCGGGAACTCTTTCGGCGGTGAACAGTGACTCCCTGCGTACGGCAAACGATATTTCCAAGCTGCAGCAGGAGTGGGAGGCGCGCATGCGGTCCTACGACGCCTATCAGGAGTCAATGATGGCCAATCAGCGCGTGCTGGCGCGCGTGGCATTGAAGGGCAAGCCGGGCGTCATCTCGCAGCTGGTCAAGACGGCTGCATTGGAACGCGCTTTGCACGTCGACTGACGCCGCTTGGGGCAGGTGCATAGGCACCCGCTCCATGAGGTTGTCCGGTAGGGATACATCAAGGGATTGCGGAAATGATCAGGTCGATTGCCAATTTTGACTTCAATGGCGGATTCCAGGATTTGATGGGGCACGTTGCGCGTGTCCAGTCGATCGGGGATTTCGTGTTCTTCAAGTTCATCTTCGACTTCCTGCGAAGAAAGATAAACAAGTTCGGCATCGACATGATGGGGGAAATGATGCAGTGGGTCGGCGGCATCGCCCTCACGCTCATGACCCTGTGGGTGCTGGTGCAGGGCTTCCGCATCGTGACCGGCCGCAGCCGGGACTCAATGATGGTATTGGTGACAAATATGGCGCGTGCGGCGTTGATCGTCAGCGCGGCCACCACGATGGGCGCGTTCGGCACCAACCTGCAGAGCTTCCTCACCCACGACGTCAAGGCAGAAATCACGAAGGTTGTGACGGGCTCGAACGAGTCACCCGAAGCTCAGATCGACAAGAGCCTGGCATGGATGCAGGTGGCGCTTTCCAGTATCGACGCCATCCAGATCATGAATGACGGGGAGCTGCTGGAGGACAAGAAGCGGGCACTGTTCTTCATCGGCATGGGCACCGCAGGTCCAGCCATCACCGCTGGTGCGATGCTGATGCTGTATGAAATCGCCATGGCGCTGTTCATCGGCTTTGGCCCCCTGTTCATCCTCTGCCTGTTGTTCGACCAGACCAAGCAGTTGTTCCAACGTTGGCTGTTCTACGGCATCGGCACGATGTTCTCCATGGCCGTACTTGCAGCGATGGTCTCCATTGCACTGGACATGGTGGTACGTGTAGCGGCCACTTTCTGGACCACAGCGCTGGTGCAGGAGTTCATCCTCAAGGAAAGCATGTCCGACGGCATGACCAGCCAGGCGATGCAGCAGGGAGGCATGGGCCTGATCCTCACCGCGTTGATCCTGACTACACCCCCAATGGCAGCGATGTTCTTCCAGGGTACCCTGGGCACCTTCATGGCATATTCGCAGATAGGCGGTGGCGCAAGTGCCTCGCCGAGTGCCGATGGTCGTCCGCCGGGCATGTCGGCCCCGCCGCCGGCGCCGTCGGGAGATCGTGGTTCGGTGGGGGCGCCTGTCGCAGCAACCTCCCCTGTTGTCAATAACGCGATTGCTCCGACTCAAAGCCCAGGTATGCGAGGAAATGCAACAGCTCAATGAGTTGTGAGACTGAGGCGCCGTGAATTTTCAGAGATTCAAGACAATGGCCGATTTCAAACCTTTACGCGGTAATCCGGCGTTCGTGACTCTGACGCTGCTGTTTGCTGCACTCCTCGTTGCCAATAACGCCAATGCGGAGGGCCGATGCCCGGCCGGCCAGTACCCCATCGGCGATCAAGGGGTGGGGGGGTGTGCCCCCATCCCTGGAGCGGGGGGGAGCGCCCGTGGGGCGGAACCCGCTGGCCAGTGGCATAAGACGTGGGGTGCCATTGCTTCCTCGCCCAGTACGAACGAAGCAGGCGTGGCGACAGGGAGGGCGACGAAAGAGGATGCGGAGCGTGTCGCTCTCGAGGGATGCGGCATGCGCGCTGCTCGCGACTGCCGAATACTCATCGCGTACCGAAACCAGTGCGCCGCTTGGGTCGTTCCTCAGAGCCAAGGCAATGGGGCGCGTGGTGGCGTTGCGAGCGGTCAAGACTTGAAGGAAGCCATTGCGCAGGCACAAAAGATCTGCGTGGATCCGGCTGGAACGCAATGCAAAGTCGCCTACTCAGCGTGTTCTGAGCCGGTCTATGAGGCGTTCTAGCTAAAGGATCCTGACAGCCAGTATCTGGAGCGTGTTGATTTCTCAGGGCAACGGCTAGGGCAAGCTTCGACATGCCGACGTGAAGGCGATATTGGTGCGACGGCGTCTATGTGATCGCCAGTAACTTGCTGTGCCCCGGCTCTATTTCAACTGGGTGATTTACTTCAGTCTAGCCTGCGTTGATGCACAGTCTGACGCGATTGACCTTGAGCGTTCAGCGTGGCTGCGCGACCATGGGGCTTGCAGAGCACTCCGGTTGGAATCGCCGAGTTCTCCAATGATCTGGTACCCGGCCAGCCTGGGCCTTGTTTGCTCTGCGGAGCCCTCCCAATCCGGGAGGCAAGTTTGGGCAACGATCGTCTGCTCAGGCCGTCCCACCTTTCACAATGGGCAGCAAAGGGATGAGTCTCCCCATGAAACGAATCCACCTCGCTTTCCTCCCGTGTCTGCTGATTGCAGGCATGTTGCCATTCAACGCGCTTGCCGAAGGCAACTGCCCGCAGGGCATGTATCCCATCGTTGGCCAGGGTGTACAGGGCTGTGCACCCATTCCGGTGAACAGCTCGGGCTCTCCGTACAACAATCGCCCCAGCTGGGCGCAGACCGTGCGCGGCGTGGCAATGGATGCCCGCGGCGATACCTTCATCAGCAACTCGATGCGTTCGCGGAGCAAGGCCAAGCGCGCATCCATGAAGGAGTGCAAGGAGTTCGGGAAGGGCGAATGTACATTGGCGACCCTGTTCCAGGCGCAATGCGTGGCGGTCGCCCACGCGGGCCTGGGCACTGAAACCACCAGCGTTGCCACCGCCATGTCCGAACAGGGAGCGGTCATTGTCGCTATGCAGCAATGCAACGCGAAGGCGGCATGGAGGCAGCTGCCGCAGGGGCAATGCGGGATCGCCAGAACGGCCTGCACGGCAGATCTGTTCATCAGGTAAGGCGCCATTCACGCTAAGCCTCGTTTTCTGTGATCAATTCCGCTTTTCGATTTCCTCGGACTTCGACGCGGCAGAACGCCTCGCGGTAAGCTCCTCGCGCGTCATGAAAATGACGCGCCAGTGCCGCCGAATGCAGGAGTTCTTCCGTCCAATGAGGACTCTGTCAGCCCCTGCATCGGGTAACGCTCGCCATCATCGCGGTCTTGCCGTACGCAAGGCTATGATCCCTGTCCGCGCGATCGCGGATAAGCCGGAGTACCGCATTCCGGCTGGGCAGGGAGGCGGGTATCGGCATGACCACATTGAAGGAGTGGGAGGGGATGGAAGACAGGGTTGGCGCACACATGGACGATGCCCTGGCATTTGTTCCGTCCGGTGCGAACCTGCTGGAAGCCGTCAGGGGCGAACTCAACGGCGATGGCATCGAGTATCAGCTGCTGGTCATCGACCAGCCGACGCCGGAAGGGCTGGTGCCCGGCCAGCACGGGCCAAACCGGGTGCTGCTGTTGCTGCGCGGTGATGGGCGCGGGCGCTGGCAGCTGGCCGCGCGCAACGACAAGCTGGTGCCGTGTTCCACCCGAGGTGGCCTGGCCGGCGACCCTTTTGCGTATGCAATGGTCGAGAAGGGCACCTTCAGCGTGATCACCAACGGCGGTAGCCGCGAGCGCTGGAGCAGCACCTACCGGTTCCGCTATGCGCCCGCGGACGAGGCCTGCTGGGTTGACGGGGTGAGACGCAAGGTCGTGGATATCGAGACCGAAGCGACCAACATCCGGGATTACTCGGCGGCGGAGCTGGGCAGGGTGAGGTTCGAGGACTTCGACCCATCCAGTGTTGCCGAGGTGTCGCTTCCATGAGCCAAGCTCCAACCGGCGGAAGGGAATCCGCGCTGATGAAGATTCAGGAGTTGCACTGTGTCGACCGATAGAGAGTCGCAGCTGTTGCGACAGGCGACCAAAGCCGGCATCGACTCCCCGCTTGAACTGGCCAATTTCATGGCCCAGGCAGGGCACGAGTCGCGCGGCCTGAGCCGGCTCAACGAGAGCTTCAACTTCACCCGGGGAATCTCGCAGATCCCGGTGGAGGCTGCATGGCGCAATGGCAACGCCGCGTTGGAGAGCGCCCGCCAGGAAGCGCTGCGTGGTCGCCCGGAAAACCTGGCTGAGCTGATGTACGGCGGGCGCATGGGCAACGACGCGCCTGGTGACGCTCTGAAGTACCACGGCCGCGGCTATCTGCCATTGGTCGGCAAGGAGAATTACGAGCGTGCCGGCAAGGCGCTGGATCTGGACCTGGTGAATCACCCGGAGCTGGCAGCGCAGCCCGAGCACGCAGGCCGTATTGCCGTATGGCAGTGGCAGACACGGGTGCCGGAGGGGGCGCGCCATGATGTGCGAGAAGCAACTTATGCGCTCAACGGCGCGCTCAATGGCATCGAGGCGCGCCGGCAGAGATTTGAGGTCTGGCAGCAGAAGTTGACGCCGGACGTGATGGCGCGACTGGATCGCGGCGAAGTCGGTGCGCCGGCGCAGACCATTGCACGCGACATGTCGCATACCGGTGAGCCCGGCAACGCATTGTTCGAGGATGCGCGCCGGCACCTGCAGCAGATGGGGCCACAAAGTGGACTGCGCAGTGCACAGGAGCTCGACAATACCGCTGGCGCATTGGCGCTGGGGGCGCAGAAGGCCGGCCTGTCGCGTATCGATCATCTGCTGGCGGGCAGCGACGGCCGTACGCTGTTTGCAGTGCAGGGTGCGCTGGGTGATCCGGCCATGCTGCGTGCGTCCGTTGACCGGGAGCAGGCCTCCCAGCAGCCTCTGGCGCAGAGCAGCCAGCAGTTGGCGGCTAGTGTTGCGCAGCAGGATCCGACGGCCGCGCTCGCCCGCGAGCAGGAGCAGCGTTCTCGATCCCTGTAACGCCGATGCCGGCGGGCAGGGTGCCCGCTGGCGCTTTACGTACGACGCGTGGCGCCCTGTGGCGCCGACATGGAAACCCACTCGTAAGGACACCACATGCGAATCGTTCCCTCGAATACCCGGCACGCCGCTGCCCGCTGCAATGCATCCGCGCGCCGCCTGCCGCCGCTCTGGCTGCTGTCACTTGGACTTGCCGCAGCCTCGGCACAGGCTCAGGAGGCAGCGCCGCCCGTCGCGGAAACGCACGCCACGGCACAGGCGATCGCTGATGCGCCTGCAGGGACGGCACCGCCTGCCGCCGTCGAGCCAACCGTTCCCGCGGTAGCACCCTCACCGCCCGCATTGGCCATCGTGCCGTTGCCGCCCGAGCAGGCGACCGAGCGGGCGCTCGGTGCCCGCTGCCCGGTGGATCTGGCCGGGCGGCTGGCGACCCAGGGCGACCTGCTGATTGGCGCCTGCCAGGGCACCATGCCGGCGCATCTGGCCGCGTTGCTGGTCGCGCTGCCCGTGCAGGACATCCACCTGCCGCGCAGCTGGCGCGAGCGTGAGGTGCGGCAGAAGGCCTGGTTCAAGGCGGTGCCGGGCTACGGCCAGCGCCCGGACTTCATCGTGCGGATGGGCGACATCTGGGTGCGTTCGCTGAAAGGGCGCGACGCCGAGAGCACGTTCTACCTGGTGTCGGCGCCGTTCACCTGCAGCGACCAGGTTGCCAACCGGGATGAGTACGGCGCGGAGCCGGTCCGCGTACCCGCAGGTGATTGCCGCGAGGCTTATGTGGCCCAGCGTGTGTACCAGGTCCGCGGGGATGCGGCGCCGCGGGATGTGACCGCCGATGCCATGCCGACGATGCCCCCGGTCACGGAGGCCGATCGTGCGCGCCAGCTGTCGCGTGAGGGACGGATCAGCCTGGACTACAGCAAACTGCAGTATGGCCCGGCAATGCGCTGGTTCGTGCAGTACCCGGAGACGGTGCAGAAGGGGGGGCCGCGCGCCTACAGTGACTGGAACCGTGAGCACATCGCGTTCGTGATCTGGACCGGTGATCGCTTCGAGCTGCGCGAGAAGGTCGCGCGCGCGCAGTGGCCCTGTGACCCGGTGGCACCCGGCGATCGCGCCTGTGGCGGATTCCCGGATTCCGGGCCCGATCTGTTCGTGACGGCCGCAGCATCCGTGCCAATGGCAGCGTCCAGCCCCTGAGCCGGAGTCTCGAAGTGATGCGGGAGCCGGGCTGACCGGCTCCCGCGCTGCATCAGGCCTGCAGGCTGCGGGTCTGGTTCCGCTGCTGTTCCAGCTGCTGGTCGCGCTCCAGCGCAACGCGCTGGTCGGCGGCCTGCTGGTCGATGCGCTGGCTGCTCTGTTCCAGCGGGGTGTTCATCGCCACTGCCGTATCTACCGATACGCGAAGGTGGGCCGGGTCGCCGCCCTGGCCCTGCACGGCGAAGCTGCGCGAGGCATCGGCATTCATGACCACTTCGTCGATGCGCTTGCCGCCTGCTGCGTGCATTTCGGCGGCCAGGCTGCCTGCCAATTGCGTGCTCATCACGTCTGGTACCCGGCCGACGCGGACATCCTGCGCGTGCACGCCACGGATCGCGTCGTTGAACAGTGGGTTGCCCACATGGTTGGCATCGTCCATTCGCAGCATGCTGGTGTGATGGCCGTTCTTCTCCGCTTCGCGGCGAGCCGGCTCACCGGGCTGCAGCGGGCCGCGGATGTGGTCGTACAGGTCGACGGCGCCGCCCGGAATGCCCCGCGCCGCGCGGGTGACACCACGGCGCAGTGATTCAACGTCGTCGCGGTATTCCTCGATCATCCTGGCGTTGTCTTTTGCCAGCTTCTGCGTTTCCGGGTGCTGCAGCACCGAGCCGTCACCGAGGAAGTTGCCCAGCTTGTGCGCGCCGAACGAGCTGCCTGCGGCGATGATCGGCCGGTCGGGGATAAGGGCGCGCAACGAGTGATTGCTGAAACCGTTCGCGGCGAGCGTGCTGATTTCATTCGGCCTGGCGTAGATGCGCACCTGGCCGAAGTGCGGCGACGCCGCGCTGACCGGATCGGAGGCCATGACATGGTTGATCATGGTGTTGCCGCCTTCCGGGATGCGGTAGCTGAGGCTGACCGCGCCATAGGCGTTGAAGGTTTCGCCCTTGACGTTGAAATGGTGCGAGGTGATCTGGGCCAGAGCGCCGCCGAGGGAGTGGCCGGTGACGGTGACCTCAGGAGCACGGCCTCCGAAGGCGGCGTCCTGCTTCGCGTAATCCAGTGCACTCTTGGTCAAAGCGATGGCATCGGGGGCCTGCACGTTGGTGCGGGCGACGACCATGCCGCCGTCGGTCAGGATGGCATCACGAGCTATCTGCTCGGTGCCGCGATGAGCCACAACGATCTCGTTGGTGTCGGCTCGCTGATAAACCGTGCCTTGGTAACCATTGAGCCGATTATTGACGTGATCGAGAATCTTGTATTCATGCCCGTTGATCGTGACGAGCTCTTCTTCCCCCGGACGCCTCCGGCCGACAGCGCGATCCTTGTAGGCATCGTCGGAAAGCGCCGCATAATCCTGCGTGCTGATGGTCATGGGGTGACCTCGCTGGCGCTGAGACTCATCGTGAACAACTTGCCCTGAAGTTCAGCAACGTAGTCAGCCGGGTCAGCCTTGCCGGTGGCCGGGTAGTTGGCAGCAAGTGGTGCCCGCGGATAGGCTGCGTCCGGATAATAAAGCGTGTGGGTCTTGCCTTCAGTCAGCGGTTCGGCCTTGACGAAAGTCAGGAAGCGGGTCTCTTCTTCAGCACCCGTTGCCTTCAGCATTGCCCCAGCACCAGCGAACTCCCAGTGGCACACGCCACGACCGTAGTAGTCTTCATCCAGCATGCGGTCCACATACAGCGTGCCCCGGTACTCACCATCGCTGACCTTGCGCAGTTCCACCGGTTCCTGGCTGGTAATCCGTGCAGCCGTGCCGGTGGCCGGCTCGATATAGCCACACTGGTCTTCGTTGGTGACGTCGTACTGGGCCACGCCTTCAACCACAGCGAAATCACCCGGGGCGTCCTTCAGGCGCAGCACCAGTTCATAGGCCTTGCGCGGGCTGGGGTTGAGCTTGGCGAGGCCGCGCCCACCCTGGGCGACATCGGCTTCAGCAGCGGCACGTTCCTGGTTCATGGCGGTCTCCGGATGGCAGGCGGTCAACAGAAGCAGAGCAAGGCACGGAATGATCTTGTGGCGCAATGTCGGGCTCCTGGTGTGTAAGGGTGAATGTGGCACTGGCGGCTCATGGCACGAGCTTCTGCACAGTGGTGGTGGATGAGAACAGCGCGTTGCGTAGATCGGCGTGATAGCGGGTCGGATCATCTTGACCGCTCGCTCCGTATCCGGGGATCTCTGCGATTCGCGGGTAATCTGCGCGCGGGTAGAACCGTGTCAACTGCTTCTCCGCTTCCACCTGCTCTTTGTCGACGAACGTCAGGAATCGCGTATCCGCCTTGCTGGTCGTAGCGCGCAACATCGCACCGACGCCCGTCAACGTCCAAACGCAGGCGC
Organism: Stenotrophomonas sp. YJH_SMC_81; assembly: GCF_059370875.1. Lineage (NCBI taxonomy): Bacteria > Pseudomonadati > Pseudomonadota > Gammaproteobacteria > Lysobacterales > Lysobacteraceae > Stenotrophomonas > Stenotrophomonas sp. YJH_SMC_81. Next base: position 14,976 of record NZ_JCAFUB010000015.1, read on the forward strand.
CGCGCCCGTAGTAGTCCTCATCCAGCATGCGGTCCAGGTAGAACGTACCGCGGTACTCGTTCTCGCTGACCTTGTGCAGGGTGACGGGCTCTTGGCTGGTGATGCGGCCCGCAGTGCCTGTTGCAGGCAGTATCCGCCCGCAGTCTTCGTAGTTGCTGACGTCATACTGGGCCACGCCCTCCACGATCGCGAACGGGCCCGGCGCGTCCTTCAGTGTCAGCACCAGTTCGTAGGCCTGCTTCGGCGCCGGGTTGAGTTTGGCCAGGCCGCGTCCACCCGCGGCGACGTCACGCTCGGCGTCGGCGTAGGGCGAACATGCCGCCAGCGGGACGAGGGCGAGCAATGCCAGGAGCGGCCGCCCCCTGGGTTCGGGGCGAGCTACACCCATGTCGCGAGCCTGCATCGTGCGTCCATGTCCATCTATCCTTCCTGGGTGGCAGGTATCTCGATTATGGAACGTGCCGGGAGCGCTGTGCCACCCTTGGAGACGGATTTTTGACGCCCCGGGGAAGCATTGCCCGGGCGGATCGCTTGCCGCACAAGGCTCGCGATCATCACGTTGGCATTGCTGCCGGAGGCAGGTCTGCGGCTGAATCCGTGACTGAAATCAATCATTCACATATCCATCACTTCATTGAAGGCGCTCTCCTTGAACTGCACGATCCGCCCTGAAATCCGCGAAGACCGCGCTGTCATCCACGCACTCACCGAGGCAGCCTTCCGCGAAGCCCCACACAGCAGCCACACCGAGCAGTTCATTGTGGATGCACTGCGTTCGCGTGGAGAGCTGAGTCTCTCGCTGGTCGCCGAGAAGGACGGGCAGGTCGTCGGGCATGTTGCCTTGTCGCCGGTGACGATCAGCGATGGCAGTACGGGCTGGTTTGGCCTGGGACCAATCTCGGTGCTGCCCGGATGGCAGGGGCAGGGTGTCGGCGCGGCGCTGATGCATGCGGCGCTTGATGCACTGCGTGAGCAGGGGGCGCAGGGCTGCGTATTGCTGGGAGAACCCGCGTATTACGGTCGATTCGGATTCCGCGCCGAGCCCGGCCTGGTGCTGCCGGGTGTGCCGCCAGAGTACTTCCAGGCGCTGCACCTGAGGCCGTCGATGGCGCAGGGAGAGGTGCAGTACTCACCGGCATTCGAAGCCACGGCCTGATGATCGGGGGCGGGCCTCGAATATCCGTCCAATGTCAGCCGTCGTGCCGGAGATGGATCAGAGGATACGGACGGCCCTGCGAATCCAGCGGTGAACGTCCGGTTTCGACGAAGCCCATGCGCAGGTAGAAGCCAACGGCCTGTGCGTTCTGCTCATTGACGTCGGTACTCAGCTGCGGATGCCGGGCCAGCGCGTGCTGCAGCAGTTGCCGGCCGATACCAGTGCCGCGCACGTCCGGATCGATGAACAGCGCTTCCATGTGCGTGCCGTCGATCAGCATGAAGCCCAGTGGCCGATCCTGCGCATCGACCGCAACGGTCATCGGCGCCTGCGGCAGGAAGCTGGCGACTTCGGCATCGATGGCCTGCCGGTCTTCGGCGCTGAGGAAGTCGTGGGTGGCGTCGACGGCACGGCGCCAGAGGTCGACGAGGGCGGCGCCGTCATCGGCGCGCGAGGGACGGAGGGTGGTCATGGGTTCACCAAGGTGCTTGCGGAAGGGCTCAGTATGAGGCCTGCAGCCTGGCTTCAGCGCGCTCGCTGCTTGGACCGCCTGTCGCGCGCAATGGCACCGCCTATACCCGCGCCGCCTGCACGGCCGCGGGCGTACAATGCGGCCCCGGCGGCCATCCTGGCCCTGCAGACATGCGAGAACCGCCATGACCGATGCCCTGGGTGTACCGGTGCACGACGCCGATGAACACTGGATGCGCCATGCGCTGGCGCTGGCCGAGCGTGCGCAGCGCGAGTTCGACGAGATTCCGGTCGGTGCGGTACTGGTGGGCGCCGATGGCCAGCTGCTGGGCGAGGGCTGGAACCTCAACATCGCCTCGCACGATCCCAGTGCGCATGCCGAGATCGTGGCCATGCGCGCCGGCGGCACGCGGCTGGCCAATCATCGGCTGCTCGGCAGCACCCTGTACGTGACCCTCGAACCCTGCGCGATGTGCGCGATGGCCATCGTGCATGCACGCGTCGCCCGCTTGGTCTACGGCGCCAGCGACCCCAAGACCGGCGCCTGCGGCAGCGTGTTCGACCTGCTGGGTGATGCCCGGCACAATCACCGGGTGGAAATCCACGGTGGGGTGCTGGCCAAGGAGGCCAGCATGCGCCTGACCAATTATTTCCGCGCCAAGCGCGGCAAGCCGCCGTTGCTGCTGGAAGACCATGCGGGCGAGGGCTGAGGGGCGAACGGGTATGATGGGCGCCTCTTTCCTTCACCGGTAGGCCGCGCGCCTGCCCAGCAATGAGGCGACACAATGGCGGACACCGGCGCGGCCAACGAGCGACTGATCTGGATCGACCTGGAGATGACCGGGTTGGATACCGACAACGATTCGATCATCGAGATCGCCACCGTGGTCACCGATGCCCAGCTCAATGTGCTGGCTGAAGGCCCCGAGTTTGCCATCCACCATCCGCTGGAAACGCTGGAAGCGATGGATGAGTGGAACCGCAACCAGCACCGTCGTTCCGGCCTGTGGCAGCGCGTGGTGGACAGCACCACCACCCTGGGCCAGGCCGAAGCGCAGACGGTGAACTTCCTGGCGCAGTGGATTCCGGCCGGTCTTTCGCCGATGTGCGGCAACTCGATCTGCCAGGATCGCCGCTTCCTGCACCGCCAGATGCCGAGGCTGGAGAAGTACTTCCACTACCGCAACCTGGACGTGTCCACGGTGAAGGAACTGGCCAAGCGCTGGGCGCCGAGCGTGGCCGCCGGCGTCGGCAAGAACAGCAACCATACCGCGCTGAGCGACGTGCATGATTCAATCGCCGAGCTGCGCCACTACCGCCAGTTCATGGGTGCGCTGTCGGGCCTGCCGGCTGCCTGAACGACGCCGTCGGGCATGGCCTGGCGCTACCGGGTGACACACCAACGGGTAGTGCCGGCCGCTGGCCGGCAAGGCGCCGGATCCGCGCCTTCTGTCGTGACCCACGACGAACCGTTCAACTTCCGGGCGCTAACATCGGCGCCATGAACGAGCCCATCCTGCTTCCCCGCGACATCGCCCATGACGCCCGCGACTGGTCCGACCTGCAGCGCGCGGTGGCGCTGCTGGAAGCGCCGACCCTGACCGCGCGCATGGCGAACCTGGTCGGTACGCCGCTGGAGTTCGCGGTGAAGGCGCTGCCCAGTTCGGTCTCCAACCGCATCCACGGTGCGGTGCAGGCGGCACTGTCCAAGTCGGCGCAGGCAGCCCTGTGGAGCATGGACAACTCGCCCGGCAAGGGAGCGTCGACCCGCTGGCACAAATTGGCGGCAGCCACCTCCGGTGCGGTCGGCGGTGCCTTCGGCTTTGCCGCCCTGCTCATCGAGCTGCCGGTGTCGACCACGATCATGATGCGTGCGGTGGCCGACGTCGCCCGCAGCGAGGGGTTTGACCTGTCCGAGTTCAGCACCCGCCAGGCGTGCCTGGAAGTGTTCGCGCTGGGCGGCAACTCGCCGCGTGATGACGCCAGCGAGACGGGCTATTACCTGGCCCGCGGCTTCACCACCGATGTGATGCGCCACCTGTCGGCCGAGCTGGCCGGGCGGGTGGTGACCGGCCGCGACCTGACGCTGGGCGTGGCGCCGAAGGAAGCCGGCAAGCTGCTGGCGAAGATGGTGGAGAAGGTGGCGGCGCGCTTCGGCGTGGTTGTTACCGAGAAATTCGCTGCGCAGGCGGTGCCGATCGTTGGTGCGGCCGCGGGTGCAACACTGAATACCATGTTCACCGATTACTACCAGGACATGGCGCGTGGTCACTTCATCGTGCGCCGGCTGGAGTTGAAGTATGGGGAAGATGTGGTGCGCGCCTGCTATGACCGCGTGGCACACGGTGCGGTAAAGATCGAGCCAAGGGTGGAGTAGATACACGCTGTGCGTGGATGAGCCCTCGTACAGGGTGATCCTTGCCGTGGGGGAACAACTGTTTTGCCAGTGCGTGCCTGTTGCCTGGCGGGCGCCATCCCCATTCTTGGTGGCACTCCTCCCGCAAGAGATCGCCGCCATGTTGTTCACTCCTCATCATCTGGGCGCACTGACGCTGCCCAACCGCATCGTGATGCCGCCGATGACCCGCTCGCGCTCGTCGGCCGGCAACGTGCCCACTGCCGAAATGGCCACGTATTACGCGCAGCGCGCCAGCGCCGGCCTGATCGTCAGCGAAGGCACTCAGATCAGCCCTCAAGGCCAGGGCTATGCCTGGACCCCGGGCATCCATAGCCCGGACCAGGTGAAGGGCTGGCGCCGGGTGACCGATGCCGTGCACGCTGCCGGCGGTCGCATCTACGCCCAGCTGTGGCATGTCGGCCGGGTCTCGCACGTGGCGCTGCAGCCGGGCGGCGCCGCGCCGGTGTCGTCGTCGGCGTTGTTGGCGGAAGGCGTGAAGGTGTTCGTCGACCCGACCGGGGCAGGTCCCGAAGCCGGGGTGGGCGAAATGATCCAGCATTCGATGCCGCGCGCGCTGCGCGAAGACGAGATTCCGGGCATCGTCGCCGACTACGCCGAGGCGGCACGCAACGCGCTGGACGCAGGCTTCGATGGCGTGGAGTTGCACGGTGCCAATGGCTACCTGATCAACCAGTTCATCGACTCGCAGGCCAACCAGCGCACCGACGGCTATGGCGGCGCGTTGCAGAACCGCCTGCGGTTCCTGCGCGAGGTGGTGCAGGCGGTGGTTGCGGTGGTCGGTGGTGATCGCGTCGGCGTGCGCCTGGCGCCACTGACCACGTTGCAGGGCGCGGTGGACGATACGCCGCAGGCGACCTATCTGGCGGCCGCGCATCTGCTGGGTGATCTGGGCGTGGGTTACCTGCACATTGCCGAAGCCGACTGGGACGATGCACCGCTGATGCCGGCGGCGTTCAAGCAGGCGCTGCGCATGGTCTACCCGGGTACGCTGATCTACGCCGGCAAGTACACCGCCGAGCGCGCCGAGCAGGCACTGGCTGAAGGCTGGGCTGACCTGATTGGCTTCGGCCGGCCGTTCATCGCCAACCCGGATCTGCCGGAGCGGTTGCGCCTCGGGGTGGAGCTGGCCCCGCCGGATCGCGCCACGTTCTTCGGTGGCGGCGCGGCCGGTTTTACCGATTACCCGACGCTGGAAGAGCGCGTCGCGGCCTGATGCTGGGCGCTGCCGGCCAGCGGCCGGCACTACCAGTGGGCGAGGGGGTAGCGCCGGCCGCGGGCCGGCATTTCAATGTCGTATCGCCGATGGGTGGGTGCCGACCGTTGGTCGGCACTACCGGCATGGATCACGGCTTGTCGCGCACCAGCGCATCGGCCTCGACCACACCGCCATCCTTGCCGTGCAGGTACAGATGCATGTCCTGCTGCGGATACGGGATGTTGATGCCGGCCCTGTCAAAGCCCAGCTTCAGCTGCTCCAGCAGCGTGACCTTGGTACCGAACCAGTCGGCCGACTTCACGTAGCAGCGGATGCCGAGGTTGATCGCGTGCGCCCCCAACTCGTACACCACGACGTCCGGTGCCGGCGTCTGCAGCACGCGCGGGTCGGCCTTCATCAACGCCAGCGCGGTGTCGCGTGCCAGCTGGATGTTGTCCTCGTAGCCGATGCCGATCACCAGTTCGACGCGGCGGGTCGGCTCGGCCGTCAGGTTGATGATCGGTGCGGCGGTGATCAGCGTGTTCGGAATGGTGGTGTGCTGGTTGTCGGCACCGGTGATGACGGTCTGGAAAATGCGCACTTCGCGCACCGTGCCGGTCTGTCCGGCAACGGTGACCACGTCGCCGACGCGGAACGGCCGCAGTGTCACCAGCATCACGCCCGAGGCGATGTTGGACAGCGAATCCTTCAGGGCAAGGCCAACGGCCAGGCCGGCGGTGCCGAGCACGGCCAGCAGCGGAGTGATCTGCACGCCCAACGTGCCGATGGCCAGCACCACCACGATCACCAGCGACGCGGCGTACACCACGTTGCGCAGGAAACTGCCCAGCATGGGGTCCACGCCCATGCGCGCTGTGGCGCGCGGCATCGCGTTGGACAGGCGACGCGCCACCCACAGGCCCACCAGCAGCACCACGATGGCGGCCAGTAACGGCACACCGTAGGTTTCCAGCAGGCGCTCCCAGTTGAGCGAGTGGAACCAGGGCGTTGCGGCGGGGGCGGGAGGTGCGGCGGCGATCATGCGGAAGTCCTTTGCTGCGTAGCGATGTCTGCGTGGGGCCGGGCGTGCGTGGACGCCAGAAACAGCAAGCCCCGCAGAGGCGGGGCTTGCGTGCAGCAGCAGTATGGGCGGACGTCGATGAAAGCGACGTCAGCCCATCACGGCATCAGCCGTTGGCCTTCAGCTTGGCCAGGCGCAGCCAGGTGTCGACCACGGTGTCCGGGTTCAGCGACACCGACTCGATGCCTTCCTGCATCAGCCATTCGGCCAGATCCGGGTGATCGGACGGGCCCTGGCCGCAGATGCCGACGTACTTGCCCTTGGCACGTGCTGCCTTGATCGCCATCGACAGCAGCTTCTTCACTGCCGGGTTACGTTCGTCGAACAGGTGCGCGACGATCGACGAGTCGCGGTCCAGGCCCAGGCTCAGCTGGGTCAGGTCGTTGGAGCCGATCGAGAAGCCGTCGAAGATCTCCAGGAACTCATCGGCGAGCAGTGCGTTGGACGGCACTTCGCACATCATGATGATCTTCAGGCCGTTCTCGCCCTGCTTCAGGCCGTTCTGTTCCAGCACCTCGATGACCTTGCGGCCTTCTTCCAGGGTGCGCACGAACGGAATCATGACCCACAGGTTGTCCAGGCCCATTTCGTTGCGCACGCGCAGCACGGCCTTGCACTCCAGCGCGAAGGCGGCCGAGAAGCTCGGGTCGACGTAACGGCTGGCGCCGCGGAAGCCGATCATCGGGTTCTCTTCGTGCGGCTCGTAGTTGCTGCCGCCGATCAGGTTGGCGTACTCGTTGGACTTGAAGTCCGACAGGCGCACGATCACCGGGTTCGGTGCAACCGAGGCGGTGAGGGTGGCGATGCCTTCGGCCAGGCGGTCCACGTAGAAGCTGACCGGGTCACCATAGCCGGCGATCTTCTCGTCGATCTTCTTCCTGGTCGCGGCGTCCTGGCGGTCGTATTCCAGCAGCGCGTTCGGGTGGATGCCGATGTGGCTGGCGATGATCATTTCCAGGCGGGCCAGGCCGATGCCGGCGTTCGGCAGCTGGCCGAAGTCGAAGGCACGTTCCGGGTTGGCCACGTTCATCATGATCTTCAGCGGCGCCGGCGGCATGTTGCCCAGATCGGTCGTGGTGCGTTCGAAGCCGAGCTTGCCTTCGTAGATGAAGCCGGTATCGCCTTCAGCGCAGCTGACGGTGACCAGCTGGCCATCCTCGATGACCTGGGTGGCGTTGCCCGAACCGACCACGGCTGGCACGCCCAGCTCGCGCGCGATGATCGCGGCGTGGCAGGTGCGGCCACCGCGGTTGGTGACGATGGCCGAGGCGCGCTTCATCACCGGTTCCCAATCGGGATCGGTCATGTCGGCGATCAGCACGTCGCCCGGCTGCACGCGGTTCATGTCGTCCAGCGTCTTCACCACGCGGGCCACGCCCGAACCGATCTTGGCGCCGACGGCACGGCCCTCGGCCAGCACCTTGCCGCCCTTCTCGGTCAGCGCGAAGCGCTCGATCTGGGTGGCGTGGCTGCGCGACTTCACCGTTTCCGGGCGCGCCTGCACGATGAACAGCTTGCCGCTGACACCGTCCTTGGCCCACTCGATGTCCATCGGGCGGCCGTAGTGCTTTTCGATGACCAGCGCCTGCTTGGCCAGTTCCTGCACGTCCTCGTCGCTGATCGAGAAGGTGGTGCGCAGTTCGGCCGGCGTGTCTTCGATACGGACGCGCTCACCGGGGACATCCGAATACACCATGCGGATCGCCTTGCTGCCGAGCGAGCGGCGCAGGATCGCCGGCTTGCCGGCCTGCAGGGTGGGCTTGTAGACGTAGTATTCGTCCGGATTGACCGCGCCCTGCACGACCATCTCGCCCAGGCCGAACGAGGAGGTGACGAACACCACGTCGCGGAAGCCGGACTCGGTGTCCAGGGTGAACAGCACGCCGGAGGAACCGACGCCCGAACGCACCATCAGCTGCACGCCGGCGGACAGGAACACGTCCTCATGCTTGAAGCCGTGGTGCACGCGGTAGGCGATGGCGCGGTCGTTGTACAGCGAGGCGAACACTTCCTTGACCTTGTGCACGACGTCGTCGGCACCGGTCACGTTGAGGAAGGTTTCCTGCTGGCCGGCGAAGGACGCATCCGGCAGATCCTCGGCAGTGGCAGACGAACGCACGGCCACGGCCACGTCGCCGCCGCCATTCTCGGCGCTCAGCTTGGCGTAGGCGGTGCGGATGTCCTGGTCCAGCTGCGGCTGCAGCGGGGCGTCGATTACCCAGCCGCGGATTTCCTTGCCGGCGGCGGTCAGCGCGTTGACGTCCTCGACGTCCAGCGTGGCCAGCCTGTCGAAGATGCGCTTGGACAGGTCGTTGTGCGCGATGAAGTCCTTGAAGGCTTCAGCGGTGGTGGCATAACCGCCCGGCACCGAAACGCCCAGACCGGCCAGGTTGCCGATCATCTCGCCCAGGGACGAATTCTTGCCGCCTACGCGGGCCAGATCGGCCAGACGCAGTTCGTGCAACCACAGGATGTTCTCGTTCAAGCGCGATGCTCCGTTTGGCCATCGCCCGAGGCGGGCTGAGTGGCCGCGTCCGTAGGAAGAAGCCGATATGATGCCGGGCAGAGCACCGTCGGCACAAGCTTGTGCTGGCGGCCTTTTTAAGCTTTGTAGGGGGTAAAAGCGCGCATGTCGACCATCCGTCCGGTGTTCTACGTTTCCGATGGAACCGGTATCACCGCTGAAACCATTGGGCATAGCCTGCTGACCCAGTTCTCCGGGTTCAGCTTCATTACCGATCGGATGTCGTTTGTCGACGACCCTGAAAAAGCGCGTGAAGCCTGCGCCCGGATCCAGGCGGCGGGGGAGCGGTACCAGGTCCGGCCGATCGTGGTGAACTCCTGCGTGGACCAGAGCCTGAGCCTGATCCTGGCCGACAGCGGGGCGCTGATGCTGGATGTGTTCGCGCCGTTCATCGAGCCGCTGGAGCGTGAACTGGCCAGCCCGCGTCTGGCCCGGGTCGGCCAGGCCCACGGCATGGTCGATTTCGACACGTACCACCGCCGCATCAACGCGATGAACTTCGCCCTGACCCATGACGACGGCATCGCGGTGAACTATGACGATGCCGACGTGATCCTGGTGGCGGTGTCGCGCGCCGGCAAGACGCCCACCTGCATCTACCTGGCTCTGCATTACGGAGTGCGCGCGGCCAACTACCCGCTGACCGACGAAGACCTGGAAAGCGACCGCCTGCCGCCGCGCCTGCGCAACTACCGGCGCAAGCTGTTCGGGTTGACCATCGATCCGGACCGCCTGCAGCAGATCCGCCAGGAGCGCCGTCCGAACTCGCGCTACGCGAACCTGGACACCTGCAAGCGCGAGGTGGCCGCGGCCGAGACCATGTTCCGCATGGAGCGGATCCCGACCCTGAGCACCACCCACACCTCGATCGAGGAGATTTCCAGCAAGGTGCTGGCCACATTGGGGCTGCAGCGCGAGCTGTATTGATCCTTTCCGGCGCGCCTGGCTGCGCCCGTAGAGCCGAGCCCACGCTCGGCTGGGCCAGCGGGTTCTGGCCGAAGCGCAGCCGAGCGTGGTCTCGGCCCTGCAGGGGGATCGTCGTCGTCGGGTTGGCTGTGGCTTGAGGCGCCCCCACGTTGAAGCACCAACGTGTAGGATCGACCCATGGCCCGAGCCTTGCCCCGTACCGAACGCATTCCCCGCCTGAGCCGGCTGAGCTGGCTGATGGGCCTGTACGCGGAGAACTACCGCCATCTGGTGCGCCTGTTCGAACCGGCGGGACTGGCGGCGGGCAGCTACATTTCCTCGATCGGCGACGGCCTGGATGTCCGCCTGGACGTGATCGAGTGCCACCGCTATACGGTGGAACTGCGGCTCACCTACGACATCGCCGACCCGGTCACCGGCGAGCCGGATCCTTCGGCCTATGTTCGCCTGTACCGTGACGCGCGCCAGGCCGAGACCACCCATTGCTACGTCGGCCGCCGCTGGCAGGACACCATGGGCCTGTACCCGCCGCCGGCGGAGTTGATCAGCCATCGCATGCGGATGAACACCTTCCTCGGCAAGTGGCTGGAATACCTGGCCGAGCGCGGCCACGGCGTCGCCACGCTGCGCCGTGACCCCGATGGCGCCGGTGCGCCTGCCGAGCGCCGCCTGTCGCTGGTGCGCTGATCGGCCATAATCCAGGGCTGACCTGCCGCTGGATACCGCCCCATGCCGTACACCCCGATCGTCGCCACCCTGGGCTATGTACTGTCGCCCGATCGTCGCCAGGTGCTGATGATCCATCGCAATACGCGCCCCGGTGACCATCACCTCGGCAAGTACAATGGCCTGGGTGGCAAGATCGAAGCGGACGAGGACGTGGCGGCCAGCATGCGCCGCGAGATTGCCGAGGAAGCCGGCATCGACTGCACCGGCATGCGCCTGCGCGGCACTCTCAGCTGGCCCGGTTTCGGCAGGCACGGCGAAGACTGGCTGGGCTTCGTGTTCGTCATCGACAGCTTCGAAGGCACCCCGCACGGCGGCAACCACGAAGGCACGCTGGAGTGGGTGGATCTGGACAAGCTGGACACGCTGCCGATGTGGGAAGGCGACCGCAACTTCCTGCCGCTGGTGTTCGACGCCGACCCGCGCCCGTTCCACGGCGTGATGCCTTACAAGGACGGGCGCATGGTCAGTTGGTCCTACAGCCGGCTGTGACCCGGCGAATCGGGGAGGTGCCAACCGTTCCGGTGGGTGCCAACCCGGGTTGGCAGGCTCTTTCGGTCAATTAATACCCGGGCAATATTGACGACCATAAATTACCCGGGCAATATTCGCGCATCACCTCTGATGCCATTGCCATGCCTGCGTCCCGACTCCCTCCCTTCAGTTGTTTCGACGGCCATCGCCTCGTTGCCTGCGGCAGCCCGGAAGTGGCGGCACTGGCGCTCAAGCGGCTGCGCGCCGACAACGCTGCCGGACCATTGCTGGTGTTCGACAACGCCACCGGCCGCACCCGCGATTTCGATACGCGCGGCAGTGACGAGGAACTGCTGGCGCGGGTAACCGAAGCGTTTCCCCCCTCTGGCGAGGCGGATGCCGAGATCACTGCCGAAGACGCTGCGGCGACCCCGCGTGGCCGTGGCCGCCCCAAGCTGGGCGTGGTCGCCCGTGAAGTGACCTTGCTGCCGCGCCATTGGGCGTGGCTGGCAGAGCAGCCGGGCGGGGCCTCGGTGGCATTGCGAAAACTGGTGGAGGCGGCCAGCCGCGCCGGTGCGGACAAGGACCGCTGGCGTCGCGATGCCGAGCGCGCCTATCACTTCCTGCAGACCATCGCCGGTGACCTGCCGGGCTTCGAGGAGGCCATCCGCGTGCTGTTCGCGCACGACCGTACGGGCCTTGAAGCGGTGCTGCATTCCTGGCCCAGGGATGTGCGCGACCACGCCCTGCGTCTGGCGTTCGACAGCGCTGACGGCTGAACCATCGCGCCGTCGTTGAGCGGCGGCGCCACCTGATCGCGGGCTGCGGCCCGGTCCCCTGTGCTTGCTTTGCTGGTGGAAACGCCGGGCAGGGCAGCGCCTTGCCCAGAGAACCCCATGAACTCCCCTGTACATCCCACGCCCCTGGTCGCGCCGCCTCTGTGGCGCACCTACCTGGCCCTGCTGCTGCCGATGCTGCTGACCAATGCGCTGCAGCTGGCCGCAGGCACGCTGGACAACATCTACCTCGGCCATCTGCTCGGTACCCAGGCGGTGGCCGTGGCCGCTGCGTTCTTCCCGGTCTTCTTCCTGCTGCTGGCCCTGGTGATGGGCCTGGCGACCGGCGCGATGGTGCTGATCGGGCACGCCTGGGGCGCGGGTCGGCCGCAGCAGGTGCGCGCGGTGGCTGGCAGTGCGGTGGCGCTGATCCTTGTGCTGTCGGTGCTGGTGATGGCTCTGGGGAGCGGTTTCGCACCACAGCTTCTGATGTCACTGGGTACACCGGCACCGATCCTCGGTGAGTCCATCGTCTACGCGCGCGTGCTGCTGCTGGCGGCGCCGGCGTTCTTCCTGCTGTGGCTGGCCACTGCCGTGAGCCGCGCAGTAGGCGATGCGAAGACGCCGCTGCATGCGCTGCTGCTGGCCACGGCGGTGGGCCTGCTGTGCACGCCGCTGCTGATTCTGGGCTGGGCCGGCCTGCCGCGGCTGGGATCGGCCAGTGCGGCGGTGTCGGCGGCGTTTGCCTCGCTGTTGGCCCTGGGCTGGCTGTTGTTGCGTTGGCATCGGGCAGGACATCCCTTGGCACCGGGCCCTGAGTTGTTGCATGCCATTCGTTTCGATGGCGCGATCATCCGATCGATGCTCCGCATCGGCATACCCTCCTCGCTGCAGATGCTCAGCCTGGCCGTCGCCGAAATCGTGTTGCTGGGCTGGATCAACCGTTACGGCTACACCGCTACGGCCGCCTACGGTGCGGTCAACCAGCTGATGAACTGGGTGCAGTTGCCGGCAATGTCGTTGGGGATCACCGCCACCATCCTCGCGGCGCATGCGATGGGCGCCGGGCGTACAGCACGGCTGCCGGCCATCGCCCGGACGGGTGTGCTGGTGGCGCTGGCGACGCTGAGCGTGGTGGTGGTGCTGGTTGTGGCGCTGGCGCGCGGGCTGACCGGGCTGATCCTGGCGGCAGCCGACGTGCGCGAGCTGGCTGCGTTGCAGCTGCGCACTGTGGTGTGGGGCGTGCTGGCGATGGGAATCAGCGCGGTGCTTGTCGGGGTGATGCGCGGCAGCGGCACGGTATGGTTGCCAGCGTTGCTGGGTATGGCAGCGGTGCTGCTGGTGGAACTGCCGCTGGCGATATGGATGCAGGCGCAGCACGGGCTGGCCGGCGTGTGGTGGGCGTGGCCGCTGGGGTTGCTGGCCATGCTGGTGATGCAGGTGTTGTGCTTCGCGCGTTGGCGGCGGGTGCAGGCTGGGTAGTGCCGGCCGCTGGCCGGCACTCCGGAATGGCAGGGGCAGCCGGCCAGCGGCCGGCTCTACCACTTCAGGGCCGCTGCGCCAGCAGCAGGTGGAAGCATCCGGCATCATCATCGCCCGTCACCAGGAATCGGGCGTGGCGGCGGCGGGCCCGCCGGTGACCATAGCGCCGACCTCGCGGCTTGGGAAGTAGGGAAACCCCGCGTCAGGGTGATGAGGAAATGTCCACCGTCGCAGTCGGTGAGATCTGGTTGTCCACAGGGGGTGTGGATTACGCGTGGGCAACTTTGTGGATAAGCCGCGACAGGCGCCACCCCCCTAGGCTGTCAAGATGGGTGGCGAAAAATTCACCGCCGGTGAGGGCGGGTGAGGGGGCGGTGAAGGGTGGGCCCCGTCAGCGCTGTCACCAGCGACGGCGCTCGCGGTAACCTGTGGGCCTTGATGCTCCGTGAGTCCCCATGAAACGTCACTTCTCGATGCTGCGCGAGTTCCAGCTGGCCGACTGGTTCACCCTGGCCAATGCTTTCTGCGGCACCGGTGCGGTATTTGCCGCCATGCGCTTCCTGCAGGACGGCGAGCGTGGCTACCTGCTGTTCGGCATGGCGCTGATCCCGTTGGCCTTCATCTTCGACGCCCTTGATGGGCGCATCGCGCGCTGGCGCAAGTCCAGCTCCACCCTGGGCCGCGAGCTGGACTCGCTGTCCGACGTGATCTCCTTCGGGGTGGCCCCAGCGGCGCTGGCCTATGCCTGCGGCATGCAGGGTGGCTGGGACTGGCTGGTGCTGAGCTACTTCGTCTGCTGCGGCGTCAGCCGCCTGGCACGCTACAACGTCACAGCCGAGGCAATGACCGGCGATGAGGGCAAGGTCACGTATTTCGAGGGCACCCCGATCCCGACCAGCCTGGTGCTGGTGATCGTACTGGCGATCGCCGCCGGCACCGATGCCATCGGCCAGAACATCTGGTTCGGCCAGTGGCAGATCGGACCGTGGCAGCTGCACCCGATGGTGCTGTTGTTCGCCCTGTCCGGGTCGCTGATGATCAGCAAGACCCTGCGTATCCCCAAGCCATGAGCCAGCCCTGCGGAGGCCTGCGATGACCAGCTCGGCCCACGATGCCGGCAGCAGCGATTTCGAGACGCTGGCCCGGCAGTACTTCGGCGCCTGGGGTGATGCTCTGCGCCATGCGGGCGCGCCCGCTGCACCTGCCGGTGACGACCCCGGCAGCTGGCAACGGTTGTTTGACTGGTGGGGCCAATTGCTGCCCGAACAGGCGCCCGGCGCGCCGGAAGATGCCGTGCGCCGGTTCCGCGAACATGCGGGCAGCTGGTACGGCACCATGCAGGAGGTCGCCGCTCGGTTTGCCGGCCGCGACGCCAGCAGTGCCGACGTGGCCCAGGCCTGGCGCGAGGCGGTGCAGGGGCAGGGCGACGGCATGCTGCAATGGATGCTGCAGGGTGCCCGCGGCAGCACCCACGCCGGTGCCGCAGTACCTGAATTCGCCGCATGGCTGCAGCAGTTCCAGCTGCAGGCGGGCCCGTGGCTGCAGAGCCCGGCATTCGGCCCCGGCCGCGAGCACCAGGCGCGCTGGCAGGCCCTGCTGCGTGCGCAGGAGGAATACCAGCAGCATTCGCGCGCCTATGTCGATCAGATCAAGCAGGCACTGGACGAGGCCTTCGCGCTGTTCGAGCAGCGCCTGGCCGAGCACGAGCAGCCCGGCAGCCAGCTGACCAGCGCCCGCGCGATGTTCGACCTGTGGATCGAAGTGGCCGAGGAGGCCTACGCCAAGGTCGCCATGTCCGAACCGTTCCAGCAGGTGTACGCCTCGCTGGGCAACGCGCAGATGCGTCTGCGCGCCGGCCTGCAGCGCGAGGTGGAACAGATGAGTGAACGTATCGGCCTGCCGACCCGCAGCGAGATGGATGCCGCACACCGCCGCATCGCCGAGCTGGAGCGCAGCCTGCGCCGGCTGCAGGCACAAGTGGCGGTGCTGGCTGGAACCGCTGCGGCCGATCCGGTGGCGCGGCCGACGCCGGCGAAGGTGAAGCCAGCCGCCCGCAAGGCCGCGAAGAGGGCCGCGCCGGCAAAGAAGGCGGCTGCCAAAAAGTCCGAATCTCGCACCACCTCACGGGCACGTGACCGATGAAGGGACCGCTGGGCTTCAACGCCGATGACCTGATGCAGGAAACCCTGGCGATGCAGCGCAAGCTGATGGAAGGGCTGAAGCTGCTGCCGCAGGTGGAAGACGTTGACTATGGCGTGACCGCCCGCGAGGAAGTGTGGCGCGACGGCAAGGTGGTGCTCTACCGCTTCGTCGGCGAACAGGCGCCGACCCGGCGCACGCCGCTGCTGATCGTCTACGCGCTGGTCAACCGGCCGTACATGGTCGACCTGCAGGCCGACCGCTCCCTGGTGCAGAAGTTGTTGGCGCTTGGGCAGGATGTGTACGTGCTGGACTGGGGCTACCCGGATCGCTCGGAGCGCTTCCAGACGCTGGAGGACTATCTGCTGCGCTATATCGATGGTGCGGTGGATGCACTGCGCGTGCGCAGTGGCGGCCCGATCGACCTGCTCGGCATCTGCCAGGGCGGTGTGTTCGCGCTGTGCTATGCCGCGCTGCGCCGGGAGAAGCTGGGCAAGCTGATCACCATGGTCACCCCGGTCGATTTCCAGACGGCCGACAACATGCTCTCGCACTGGGCGCGGCAGGTGGACGTGGATCTGCTGGTCGATACGCTGGGCAACATACCGGCTGACCTGATGAATGCCAGCTACCTGATGCTCAAGCCATTCCGCCTGAACGTGCAGAAGTACGTCGGTCTGCTCGATATCCTCGACGACAAGGCGGCGCTGGAGGATTTCCTGCGCATGGAAAAATGGATCTTCGATTCGCCGGACCTGGCGGGCGAGGCGTTCCGTGACTTCATCAAGCAGTTCTACCAGGGCAACGGCCTGGTGAACGGTACGGTGCGGATCGGCGAGGAAGCCGTGGATCTGTCGCAGGTGACCTTGCCGGTGCTGAACATCTATGCCGAGCAGGACCATCTGGTACCGCCGGACGCCTCGCGCGCGATGCGTGGGCGCCTGGGCACGGACGACTACACCGAGTCCAGTTTCCGCGGTGGCCACATTGGTATCTATGTGTCCGGCCGCGCCCAGCGCGAAGTGCCGGCCACGATCGATGGCTGGTTGACGGCGCGTGACCTGTAGAGTCGAGCCATGCTCGATTGACCTGGGGGGATGATGACGTACCGGATTTCGTTGATTCTTGCGGCACTGCTGGCAGCACAATTTGCCCACGCCGCACCCAGTGCCCATGCACGCCGGGAGATCGCCCAGCTGATTTCCAGCCTGGACGGCTCGCAGTGCCGTTTCCAGCGCAATGGCAGCTGGTACGACGGCGGCGATGCGCGCGCTCATCTGCAGCGCAAGTACGACTACCTGCTGAAGAAGGACATGGTGGACAGCGCCGAGCAGTTCATCGAGCGCGCCGCCAGCCAGAGCAGCATGAGCGGGAAGCCTTACCGCATCCAGTGCCCGGGGCAGCCTGAACAGACCGCGGCCGCCTGGTTCGGTGCGCGCCTGCAGGCGCTGCGTCTCCGCACGCCGTAGACACGGAGGCGGTGTAGAGTCGCGGCGTGCTCGACTGATTCTGCCCGCAAGCCGAGGAGACACCGCCGTGAACACCACGCCCAAGACGCTGTCGCGTTCATTGAACGACCGCATGATTGCCGGCGTGATGGGCGGCATTGCCCATCGCTTCGGCTGGAACCCCACCCTGGTGCGGATCGTGTTCGTGCTGGTATCGATCGGCTCGGCCGCCTTCCCCGGCATTCTGATCTACCTGATCCTGTGGCTGCTGATTCCGAACGAGGCGGATTGAACACCGCCGCTCGATCCTGGCCGCTCTGGCTGCGCGCGCTGCAGATGCTGGGCGCCGCATGGACGCTGCCCAACACACTGATCGGCCTGATCGGCGGCCTGGCCGGCATGCTTGGCGGCGCGACGCTGCGATGGAGCGGGCGGGACTGCGCCGTGGTGTTCGATCACTGGCCGTGGGGGCCGGGCGGTGCGATCACCCTGGGCAACGTGATCCTGCATACCGGCCATGACCTCGGCATCTGTTGCCGGACCTATGCGCATCAGGCGGGGTGGGGCGTGGAGCCGCTGATTCGGCTGGACGACCACGAGCGCGCGCACGTTTACCAGTACATGGTGCTGGGGCCGTTGTACCTGCCGGTGTACCTGCTGTGTGGTGGGGTGAGTGCACGCAATCCGTTCGAACGCGCGGCCGATCATTTCGCCCGGTTCGGGCGTGGTTGGTGGCCGTAGTTTCCAGCCAACGGCGCGGCCCCTCGTGGGTAGTGATGCCTGGTTGTCAAATGCAAAACCCTCGCGCTGGTCGGTCGGGTTGGGTTCGCGGGGGACGCCGTGAACCCGTCCATGAAGTGACCCCCGGGAGTTGGACATCAGATCCAACCCCGAGGGATACATGAACAGATACGACGCGCGTTTCAAACTGCAGGTCGCCAAAGAGGCCTGCAAGACCTCCACATCGGTCAAAGCCGTTGCTCGTCGCTA
>NZ_JCAFUB010000016.1:0-19888 GCF_059370875.1 Stenotrophomonas sp. YJH_SMC_81
GAAATGGTGATGCCGGGTGACAACGTCAAGATGGAAGTCACCCTGATCAACCCGGTGGCCATGGACGAAGGCCTGCGCTTCGCCATCCGCGAAGGCGGTCGTACCGTCGGCGCCGGCGTGGTCTCGAAGATCATCGAGTAATCTGGTAGTATCTGCGCCCCGATGTTGCCTGGGTAGGGCATCGGGGCGTATCAAATGGGAAAGCAGGCACAGGATGTGCCTTGTGTTCCCCGGACCAGGAAGGGTCAATGCCATTCAGGCGGCGTCAACAGGTGACTGTTGACAGCTGCCTTGCGTGCCATTATGCTTCTACGTCTGGGCAGGCCGGGTAACTGGTCTGCCTACGTTTTTGAGGTCCACGGATTGACCTTGGCGGCCTGCAGGACTGCGGGCCGTCCGTATTCAGGAATTTCATGGGGCAAAGCAACCCAGAGGCTTTGTCTGTCGCTCTTTTAACGAAGGAACCTACCGCCATGGCGGACCAAAAGATCCGGATCCGGCTGAAAGCGTTCGATCATCGTCTGATCGACCGTTCGGCCAGCGAGATCGTTGAAACGGCAAAGCGGACCGGCGCGCAAGTGCGTGGCCCGATCCCGCTGCCGACCAAGATCGAGCGTTACACCGTTCTCGTTTCCCCGCACGTCGACAAGGACGCGCGTGACCAGTACGAGACCCGCACGCACAAGCGCGTGCTCGATATCGTTGACCCGAATGACAAGACCGTGGACGCGCTGATGAAGCTCGAACTGGCTGCCGGCGTCGACGTTCAGATCAAGCTGACCTGAGGACTACGACCATGACGAAGAAGTATTCGTTGGGCTTCGTGGGCCGCAAGGCCGGCATGAGCCGCGTGTTCACTGAAGATGGCCGCTCCATCCCGGTGACCCTGATCGAAGCAACCCCGAACCGCATCGCGCAGATCAAGACCGTCGAAACCGACGGCTACAGCGCCGTGCAGGTGACCGTCGGCGCGCGTCGCGCTGCCCTGGTCAACAAGCCGGAAGCCGGCCACTTCGCCAAGGCGAAGGTGGAAGCGGGTCGTGGCCTGTGGGAATTCCGCGTTGAAGACGCGCAGCTCGGCGATTTCGCCGTTGGCGGCGAAGTCAAGGCGGACATCTTCGAAGTCGGCCAGATCGTCGACGTCCAGGGTGTCACCAAGGGTAAGGGCTTCCAGGGCACCATCAAGCGCCACAACTTCCGTATGGGCGATGCAACCCACGGTAACTCGCTGTCGCATCGCGCGCCGGGTTCGCTGGGTCAGCGCCAGACCCCGGGTCGCGTTTTCCCGGGCAAGAAGATGTCGGGCCACATGGGCGCGGTGCAGCAGAGCACCCAGAACCTGGAAGTGGTCAAGGTCGACGTCGAGCGCGGTCTGATCGCGGTTCGCGGCGCCGTTCCGGGCGCGGCGGGTGGCGATGTGATCGTCCGTCCGGCGAGCAAGGCATAAGGAGAGATGACGATGGAACTCGTTATCACGGGTAGCAACAACAAGGTCTCGGTCTCCGAAGCCGTGTTCGGTCGCGATTTCAGCGAAGATCTGGTCCACCAGGTCGTCGTTGCTTACCGCAACGCCGGTCGCGCCGGCACCAAGGCACAGAAGACTCGCTCCGAAGTGGCTGGTACCACCAAGAAGTCGAAGAAGCAGAAGGGCGGCGGCGCGCGTCATGGCGCACTGACGGCTCCGATCTTCGTCGGCGGCGGTGTCACCTTCGCGGCCAAGCCGCGCAGCTTCGAGCAGAAGGTCAATCGCAAGCAGTACCGTGCCGCCATGTGCGCGATCCTGTCCGAGCTGAACCGTCAGGGCCGTCTGACCATCGTGGAGGCCTTCGACGTCGAAGCCACCAGCACGAAGGGTCTGATCGCCAAGCTGGCCGGCCTGGAAGTGGGCAAGCGCCCGCTGATCGTCACCGAGGAAGCGTCCGAGCACCTGTACCTGTCCGCCCGCAATCTGCCGTACGTGCAGGTGCGTGACGTGCAGGGTCTGGACCCGGTCTCGCTGGTGGGTGCCGACACGGTCGTCATCACCGCTGACGCGGTCAAGAAGGTCGAGGAGTGGCTGGCATGAACAGCAACGAAAAAATCTTCAGCGTGCTGCGTGCCCCGCGTGTCTCGGAAAAGACCGCGCGCCTGCAGGAACTCTCCAATCAGTATGTCTTCGAAGTTTCGAACGAAGCCACCAAGGCCGATGTAAAGGCCGCGGTTGAGCAGCTGTTCGACGTCAAGGTCGAAGCCGTCAACGTGGTCAACGTCAAGGGCAAGAACAAGTCCTTCCGTAACCGTGCTGGCCGCCGCGGCGATTGGCGCAAGGCGTACGTTCGCCTGGCCGACGGCCAGTCGATCGATGTAACGGCCAAGGCCTGAGGTACATCCCATGCCATTGATGAAATTCAAGCCCACCTCCCCCGGCCGCCGTTCGGCCGTGCGCGTGGTCACCCCCGACCTGCACAAGGGTGCTCCGCACGCCGCGCTGGTCGAGTCGCAGAGCCGCTCGGGTGGTCGTAACCACCACGGTCGCATCACCGTGCGTCACGTCGGTGGTGGTGCCAAGCAGCACTACCGCATCATCGACTTCAAGCGCAACAAGCTGGGCATCCCGGCGCGCGTGGAACGCATCGAATACGATCCGAACCGCACCGCCCACATCGCTCTGCTGTGCTACGTCGACGGTGAGCGTCGCTACATCATCGCCCCGAAGGGCCTGAAGGCTGGTGATCAGGTGATCGCTGGTTCGGACGCCCCGATCAAGGCCGGCAACACCCTGCCGCTGCGCAACATCCCGGTCGGCACCACCATCCACTGCATCGAACTGAAGCCGGGCAAGGGCGCTCAGATCGCTCGTGCCGCTGGTGCGGCCGTGCAGCTGGTGGCTCGTGAAGGCATCTACGCCACCCTGCGCCTGCGCTCGGGTGAAATGCGCAAGGTTCCGGTCGAGTGCTGCGCCACCATCGGCGAAGTCGGCAACGACGAGCACAGCCTGGAAAAGCTGGGCAAGGCCGGTGCCAAGCGTTGGCGCGGCGTCCGCCCGACCGTTCGTGGTGCTGCCATGAACCCGGTTGACCACCCGCACGGTGGTGGTGAGGCCAAGGCCGGCCAGGGTAACCCGCATCCGGTCACCCCGTGGGGTGTCCCGACCAAGGGTTACAAGACGCGCCATAACAAGCGCACTCAGCAGTTCATCGTCCGCGATCGTAGGGGCTAATCGACCATGGCACGTTCACTCAAGAAGGGCCCGTTCGTCGATCACCACCTCGTCAAGAAGGTGGAGGCCGCTGCGGGCAGCAAGAAGCCGATCAAGACCTGGTCGCGCCGTTCGATGATCCTGCCTGACATGGTAGGCATCACCATTGCCGTGCATAACGGCAAGAACCACATCCCGGTTCTCGTCAACGAGAACATGGTCGGCCACAAGCTCGGCGAATTTGCCATCACCCGGACCTTCAAGGGTCACGGTGGTGACAAGAAGTCGGGCAAGTAAGGAGAGATGACAATGGAAGCGAAAGCCATCCTGCGCACTGCGCGCATCTCCCCGCAGAAGGCTCGTCTGGTCGCTGACCAGGTGCGCGGTCTGCCGGCCGAACGTGCGGTCAACCTGCTGAAGTTCTCGGACAAGAAGGCTGCCCACCTGATCAAGAAGGTGGTGGAGTCGGCAATTGCCAACGCCGAGAACAACCAGGGCGCCGACGTCGACGAGCTGAAGGTTCAGACCATCATGGTTGATGAAGGTCCGACCCTGAAGCGTTTCATGGCGCGGGCGAAAGGCCGCGGTACCCGCATCCTCAAGCGCACCAGCCACATCACTGTGGTTGTGGGCGCCGCCAAGTAAGCGGATAAGGAAAAGACCATGGGTCATAAAGTTCATCCGATTGGTATCCGCCTCGGCATTTCCAAGGACTGGAACTCCAAGTGGTACGCCAACAAGGCCGAGTTCGCCGGTTACCTGGCAGCCGACCTGAAAGTGCGCGACATGCTGCGCAAGAAGCTGGCTCAGGCCGGCATCAGCAAGATCCTGATCGAGCGTCCGGCCAAGACCGCTCGCGTGACGATCCACACCGCCCGTCCGGGCGTGGTGATCGGCAAGCGCGGTGAGGACATCGAGAAGCTGCGCAAGGAAGTGAGCGAGATGATGGGCGTCCCGGCGCACATCAACGTCACCGAAGTGCGCAAGCCGGAACTGGACGCGCAGCTCGTTGCCGAGTCGATCGCCCAGCAGCTGGAGCGTCGCATCATGTTCCGCCGTGCAATGAAGCGCTCGGTCGGCAACGCGATGCGCCTGGGTGCCCTGGGCATCAAGGTCAACGTCGGTGGCCGCCTCAACGGTGCAGAAATCGCCCGTTCGGAGTGGTACCGCGAAGGCCGCGTGCCGCTGCACACCCTGCGTGCCGACATCGACTATGGCTTCGCTGAAGCCAAGACGACCTACGGCATCATCGGCATCAAGGTCTGGATCTACAAGGGCGAGGTCTTCGATTTCTCCCAGGTTGGCCAGGAAAAGCAGGACGACACCCCGTCGCGCAACGATCGTCACGATCGCGGCGACCGTGGTGACCGTCAGCGCCCGGCCCGTGAAGCGAGGTAACGACAATGTTGCAACCCAAGCGAACCAAGTACCGCAAGGTACACAAGGGCCGTAACGATGGCCTGAGCTGGAGCGCCAACGCTGTCAGCTTCGGCGAATACGGCCTGAAGGCAACCGCACACGGTCAGCTGACCGCGCGCCAGATCGAAGCGGCCCGCCGCTCGATCAGCCGCTACGTCAAGCGCGGCGGCAAGATGTGGATCCGCGTGTTCCCCGACAAGCCCATCACCAAGAAGCCCATCGAAGTCCGAATGGGTTCGGGTAAGGGTAACGTGGAATACTGGGTGGCCCAGATCCAGCCCGGCCGCATGATCTATGAAATCGAGGGTGTTTCCGAGGAAGTGGCTCGCGAGGCGTTCCGCCTGGCCGCCGCCAAGCTCTCGGTCACCACCACTTTCGTGACCCGTACGGTGCGCTGATGGATATCAAAACTCTCCGTGAAAAGTCGGCTGACGAACTCAAGGCCCACCTGATCGACCTGCGTAAGGAACAGTTCTCTGTCCGTATGCAGCAGGTCACCGGCCAGCTGCCGAAGACCCACGACATTCGCCGGGTCCGTCGCGAGATTGCTCGCGTCAAGACCCTGCTCGGCAGCACGAAGTAAGGATGGCCGCTATGAGCGACAATACTGAAAAGAAGACGCTGCGCACGGTCGAAGGCCGTGTCGTCAGCAACAAGATGGACAAGACGGTTACCGTCCTGGTTGAGCGTCAGGTCAAGCACGCGCTGTACGGCAAGTACATCAAGCGCTCGACCAAGCTGCACGCCCACGATGCCGACAACGCCTGCAAGGAAGGCGACGTCGTCCGCGTGACCGAGATTGCTCCGATGTCCAAGACCAAGAACTGGCGCGTGGTGGAAGTCATCACGCGTGCGGCTGAATAAGGAGTCTGAATCATGATCCAGATGCAGAGCTACCTTGACGTCGCGGACAATTCGGGTGCCAAGCAGGTGATGTGCTTCAAGGTGCTGGGTGGTTCCAAGCGCCGTTACGCCGGTATCGGCGACATCATCAAGGTCACCGTGAAGGATGCGATTCCGCGCGGCAAGGTCAAGAAGGGTGAAGTGTATGACGCCGTCGTGGTGCGTACCCGCAAGGGTGTGCGTCGCGCCGACGGTTCGCTGATCCGCTTCGACGGCAACGCTGCCGTCCTGCTGAACAACAAGCAGGAGCCGATCGGTACCCGTATCTTCGGGCCGGTGACCCGTGAACTTCGTTCGGAGAAGTTCATGAAGATCGTCTCGCTCGCTCCCGAAGTGCTGTGAGCGACAGGAGATAATCATGGCTAACCGTATCAAGAAGGGCGACCAGGTTGTCGTCAACGCTGGCAAGGACAAGGGCAAGCAGGGCGAAGTCGTCCGCGTCGACGGCGACCGCGTGGTCGTGGCCAACGTGAACATCGTCAAGCGCCACACCAAGCCGAACCCGCAGGCAGGTGTTGCCGGCGGCGTGGTCGAGCGCGAAGCTTCGATCCATATCTCCAACGTGAACGTGCTGAACCCGGCTTCGGGCAAGGGCGAACGCGTTGGCTTCAAGGTGCTGGAGGATGGACGCAAACTGCGTGTGTTCCGCTCCAGCGGTGAGGCGCTCGACGCCTGAGGAATGTGAAGATGACTTCCCGTCTCGAAAAGATCTACAAGGAAGAAGTGGTGCCGGCGCTGATGAAGCAGTTCGGCTACACCAATCCGATGGAAGTACCGAAGCTCGTCAAGGTCACCCTGAACATGGGTGTGGGCGAGGCTGCCACCAACAAGAAGATCCTGGAAAACGCCGTCGCGGACATGACCAAGATTTCCGGCCAGAAGCCGGTTGTCACCAAGTCGCGTATCTCGGTTGCGTCGTTCAAGATCCGTGATGGTTGGCCGATCGGCTGCAAGACCACGCTGCGTCGCCACAAGATGTACGAGTTCCTGGACCGCCTGATCAACATCTCGCTGCCGCGCGTGCGCGACTTCCGTGGTGTTTCCGGTCGTTCCTTCGACGGCCGCGGCAACTTCAACATGGGTGTGAAGGAGCAGATCATCTTCCCGGAAATCGACTTCGACGCCGTCGACGCGATCCGCGGTATGGATATCGCCATCACCACCACTGCGAAGACCGACGCGGAAGCGAAGGCGCTGCTGGCAGCGTTCAAGTTCCCGTTCCGTAACTGATCTGTCGAGGAAACCGAAATGGCAAAGACCTCCATGGTCAACCGCGACATCAAGCGGGAAAAGCTGGCCAAGAAGTACGCTGAGAAGCGTGCGGCTCTGAAGAAGATCGTGTCCTCCGTGGACGCGACCTACGAAGAGAAGATCGACGCCGCAACCAAGCTGGCCAAGCTGCCGCGCGATTCGTCGCCGAGCCGTCAGCGCAACCGTTGCGAGCTGTCGGGTCGTCCGCGTGGCGTGTACAGCAAGTTCGGCCTCGGCCGCAACAAGCTGCGCGAAGCCACCATGCGTGGCGACGTCCCGGGCCTGCGCAAGGCCAGCTGGTAATCCCAGCCGGCCCTGCGATCAGGAGCCCCCTCGGGGGCTTCTGAACCGGGGAGGGAGGCGTTCAGCTTCCTTTCTGCGAAAAAACCCGAAGAGCCCGGCGCAAGTCGGGCTCTTTTGGCGTATACTCCCGCGTCTTGCCCTGCGCAAACGGGGTTGTAGGAGTGGGCCCCGGCCCGCTGCATCAAGGGACCTGGCCCGTTTCCAGGAGACAACAGATTTTCGCGAAAGCGGATATCGGTGCACTCAAAGGTACTCATATGAGCATGACTGATCCCATCGCCGACCTGCTGGTCCGCATCAAGAATGCGGCTGCGGTTGGCAAGCAGACGGTGAAAGCCCCGTCGTCCAAGATCAAGGTTGCGATCGCCCAGGTCCTGAAGGACGAGGGTTACATCACCGACCTGCGCGTGACCCAGCTGGAAAACAACAAGTCCGAGCTGGAAATCGTGCTGAAGTATTTCGAAGGCAAGCCGGTCATCGCGACCCTGAAGCGCTTCTCGCGTTCGGGCCTGCGCCAGTACCGCGGCAAGAGCGAGCTGCCGAAGGTCATGAATGGCCTGGGCATCTCCATCATTTCCACCTCCAAGGGCATCATGACTGATGCGCAGGCGCGCCAGCTGGGCGTCGGCGGCGAAGTCCTGTGCTTCGTGGCCTAAGGCGAAAGGAGTAGAACTATGTCCCGCGTAGCCAAGAAGCCCGTCACCCTGGGTAAGGTCGAACTGAACGTCCAGTCGGAAAGCATCACCGTCAAGGGCCCGAAGGGCACCCTGTCGCTGGTCAAGCCGGCCGGTATTGCCATCAACGTCGACAGCGGCGTTGCCACCCTGAGCACCGAGAGCGCCGACCTGGTCGCGCTGACCGGTACCGTGCGCGCGATCCTGGCCAACATGGTCAAGGGCGTGTCCGAAGGCTTCGAGCGCAAGCTGGAGCTGGTCGGCGTGGGTTACCGTGCTGCCATGCAGGGCAAGGATCTGAGCCTGTCGCTCGGTTTCTCGCATCCGGTCGTGTTCGTGGCACCGGAAGGCATCACCATCTCCACCCCGACCCAGACCGAGATCCTGGTCCAGGGCGCTGACAAGCAGGTCGTCGGTGAAGTCGCCGCCAAGATCCGTGCGTTCCGCAAGCCGGAGCCGTACAAGGGCAAGGGCGTGAAGTACTCCGACGAAGTCATCATCCGTAAGGAAGCCAAGAAGGCCTAATTAGGCGCTTCCGCTTTCAAGGAAAAAACATCATGAACAAGAACATCGCCCGCCTGCGTCGCGCCAAGTCGACCCGCGCCCACATCCGTGAGCTCGGCGTCGCCCGCCTGTCGGTGCTGCGCACCGGCCAGCACCTGTACGCCCAGGTCTTCACCGCTGACGGTTCGAAGGTGCTGGCTGCCGCCAACACCACCCAGACCGACGTCAAGGAAGGCCTGAAGAACGGCAAGAACGCCGATGCCGCTGCCAAGGTCGGTCGCATCGTTGCCGAGCGTGCCAAGGCCGCCGGCATCGAGAAGGTTGCCTTCGATCGTTCGGGCTACCGCTACCACGGCCGCATCAAGGCCCTGGCAGAAGCCGCCCGCGAAGCCGGCCTGCAGTTCTAAGGGATCAGGGCAGGGGGCCGATGGCCTCCTGCCCACCTGCTCGCCAGCCTGAGCGAGGCTGGACGGCGCCGCTCTTCTGCAGCGGCCCACCGGAACAACGCGTCACTCCACAACCATAAGCGGCCCCGAGCCGTACATACCCAAACAACCAAGGAATCAACATGGCAGAAGAGCGTCAGCAGCGGGGTCGCGATCGCGACCGTAACCGCGAAGAGAAGATCGACGACGGCATGATCGAAAAGCTGGTCGCGGTCAACCGCGTCAGCAAGACCGTCAAGGGTGGCCGCCAGTTCACCTTCACCGCCCTGACCGTTGTCGGCGACGGCGAAGGCAAGGTCGGTTTCGGTTATGGCAAGGCCCGCGAAGTGCCGGTCGCCATCCAGAAGTCGATGGAACAGGCCCGCAAGAACCTGGTCAGCGTTGACCTGAACAACGGCACCCTGTGGCACACCATCAAGGATGGTCACGGCGCAGCCCGCGTGTTCATGCAGCCGGCTTCGGAAGGTACTGGCGTCATCGCCGGCGGTGCCATGCGCGCCGTGCTGGAAGCCGTTGGCGTGAAGAACGTGCTGGCCAAGGCCACCGGTTCGCGCAACCCGATCAATCTGGTGCGCGCCACCGTGAAGGGCCTGACTGCTGCGCAGTCGCCGGCCCGCATCGCGGCCAAGCGCGGCAAGAAGGTGGAGGAACTCAACCATGGCTAATGAGTCCAACAAGACTGTGAAGGTCCGCCTGGTGCGTGGCCTGCGTGGCACCCAGTCGCGTCACCGCCTGTCGGTGCGTGCCCTGGGCCTGAACAAGCTCAACGATGTGCGTGAACTGAAGGACAGCCCGCAGGTGCGCGGCCTGATCAACAAGGTTCAGTACCTCGTCCAGGTTGAGGAGTAATCGACCATGACTCTGCGTCTCAATGAACTGAGCCCGGCACCGGGCGCCCGCACCGAGCGCACCCGCGTCGGCCGCGGTATCGGCTCGGGCCTGGGCAAGACTGCCGGCCGCGGCCACAAGGGTTCGTTCGCCCGCAAGGGTGGCGGCAAGATCAAGGCTGGCTTCGAAGGCGGCCAGACCCCCATGCAGCGTCGTCTGCCGAAGATCGGCTTCCGTTCGCCGATCGCCAAGGACACCGCTGAAGTGCTGCTGTACGCGCTGGACAAGCTGCCGGCCGGTGAGATCGACTTCGCCGCCCTGCGTGCTGCCAAGCTGGTCCCGAGCACTGCCAAGAAGGCCAAGGTCGTCGTCAAGGGCGAAGTGACCAAGGCGTTCACCCTGAAGGGTATTGCTGCCACGGCTGGTGCCAAGGCTGCGATCGAAGCTGCCGGCGGCAGCGTAACGGAGTAAGAAAATCATGGCGCAAGCTGGCATCGGTAACCTCGCGGGCGGAATGGGCAAGTTCACTGAACTTCGCCAACGTTTGCTGTTCGTCGTCGGGGCTTTGATCGTCTATCGCATCGGCTGCTACGTGCCGGTGCCGGGCGTCAATCCCGATGCCATGCTTGCCATGATGCAACAGCAGGGCGGCGGCATCGTGGACATGTTCAACATGTTCTCGGGCGGCGCCCTGCACCGTTTCAGCATCTTTGCGCTGAACGTGATGCCGTACATCTCGGCATCGATCGTGATGCAGCTGGCCGTGCACATCTTCCCCGCCCTGAAGGCGATGCAGAAGGAAGGTGAGTCCGGCCGCCGCAAGATCACCCAGTATTCGCGCATCGGCGCCGTGCTGCTGGCAGTGGTGCAGGGCGGTTCGATCGCGCTGGCCCTGCAGGGGCAGGTTTCGCCGTCGGGCGCTCCGGTCGTGTACGCCCCCGGCATGGGCTTCGTGCTCACCGCGGTGGTCGCACTGACTGCCGGCACCATGTTCCTGATGTGGGTCGGTGAGCAGGTCACCGAACGCGGTATCGGCAACGGCGTGTCGCTGATCATCTTCGCCGGTATCGTCGCCGGCCTGCCGGGTGCGGTCATCCACACCTTCGACGCCTACCGCGACGGCAACATCCAGTTCATCCAACTGCTGCTGATCGCTATCGTCGTGCTCGCTTTCACCTTCTTCGTGGTGTTCGTGGAGCGCGGCCAGCGCCGGATCACGGTCAATTACGCGCGCCGCCAGGGCGGTCGCAACGCGTACATGAACCAGACCTCGTTCCTGCCGCTGAAGCTCAACATGGCCGGCGTCATCCCGGCGATCTTTGCCTCGAGCCTGCTGGCCTTCCCGGCCACCCTGGCCATGTGGTCCGGCCAGGCTGCCAACCAGAGCAGCTTCGGTCAGGTCCTGCAGAAGGTCGCCAATGCCCTGGGCCCGGGCGAGCCGCTGCACATGATCGTGTTCGCTGCGCTGATCACCGGTTTCGCGTTCTTCTATACCGCGCTGGTGTTCAATTCGCAGGAAACCGCCGACAACCTGAAGAAGTCGGGCGCTTTGATTCCGGGCATCCGTCCGGGCAAGGCCACCGCCGACTACATCGACGGCGTGCTGACCCGCCTGACCGCGGCCGGCTCGGCCTACCTGGTGATCGTCTGCCTGCTGCCGGAACTGATGCGCACGCAGCTGAATGCCTCGTTCTACTTCGGTGGCACGTCGCTGCTGATCGTGGTGGTGGTGGTGATGGACTTCATCGCCCAGGTGCAGGCACACCTGATGTCCCACCAGTACGAGAGCCTACTGAAGAAGGCCAACCTGAAGGGCGGCAACCGCGGCGGTTTTGCCCGCGGCTGATAGGCCTGTTATACTTTCGTCTTCCTGACGTGATGGTCCCTCCGCTTCGCGGATTCCGGCCACACAAACGAAGGGCGGCCCCCGCAGCGGTTCCGGGTGGGGGTGTGATGAGGTGGTCCCGCGCTGGAGTAGCGCGGGCGGCCCCGGGGGAAACCCCAGGTCCAACCCCATCCGGCGCCGGAGCCTGGGCACACTCCCCAGGCCGGGTTCATGAAACCAATGGTTTCACGGGCTTCCATGTAAACCGGAACCTTGTTAGTATTGCTAGTTCACTTTTTTGATCCATCCTGCCGGATTGGCGTGCCCGAGGCGCGCTGTCGGCCATCACTCAGCTGGAGAACCGCGTCATGGCGCGTATTGCAGGCGTCAACCTGCCAGCCCAGAAGCACGTCTGGGTCGGGTTGCAAAGCATTTACGGCATCGGCCGTACCCGTTCGAAGAAGGTCTGCGAAGTCGCAGGCGTTGCTTCGACCACCAAGATCCGCGATCTGTCGGAGCCGGAAATCGAGCGCCTGCGCGCCGAAGTCGGCAAGTACATCGTGGAAGGCGATCTGCGCCGTGAGATCGGCATCGCGATCAAGCGCCTGATGGACCTGGGCTGCTACCGCGGCCTGCGTCACCGTCGTGGCCTCCCGCTGCGTGGCCAGCGCACCCGTACCAACGCCCGCACCCGCAAGGGTCCGCGCAAGGCGATCAAGAAGTAAGGGACTGAGAAATGGCTAAGCCCGCTGCTAAGACCAAGAAGAAGATCAAGCGCGTCGTCACCGACGGCGTTGCCCACGTCCACGCTTCGTTCAACAACACCATCGTCACCATCACCGATCGCCAGGGCAATGCTCTGTCGTGGGCGACCTCCGGTGGCGCTGGCTTCCGCGGTTCGCGCAAGTCGACCCCGTTCGCTGCCCAGGTGGCTGCTGAAAAGGCCGGTCGTGCTGCGCTGGACTACGGCGTGAAGTCGCTGGAAGTCCGCATCAAGGGCCCGGGTCCGGGCCGTGAGTCGGCCGTGCGTTCGCTGAACAACGTCGGCTACAAGATCACCAACATCATCGACGTGACGCCCATCCCGCACAACGGGTGCCGTCCGCCGAAGAAGCGTCGCGTCTAAAGGGAGCGATAAGAAATGGCTCGTTATATCGGTCCTACCTGTAAGCTCGCCCGCCGCGAAGGCGCCGACCTGTCCCTGAAGAGCCCGGCGCGTGCGCTGGACTCCAAGTGCAAGCTGGAGCAGAAGCCCGGCCAGCACGGCGCCACTGCCCGCAAGGGCAAGCTGTCCGACTACGCCACCCAGCTGCGTGAAAAGCAGAAGGTCAAGCGTATCTACGGCCTGCTGGAGCGTCAGTTCCGCAACTACTACAAGAAGGCCTCGACCAAGAAGGGCAACACCGGCGAGAACCTGCTGCAGCTGCTGGAAACCCGCCTGGACAACGTCGTCTACCGCATGGGCTTCGCCGTGACCCGTCCGGCTGCCCGTCAGCTGGTGTCGCACCGCGGCGTCACCGTGAATGGCAAGTCGGTCAACCTGGCTTCGTACCAGGTCAAGGCTGGCGACGCCATCGCTCTGTCCGAAAAGGCTGCCAAGCAGCTGCGCGTCCAGGAAGCCCTGACCGTCGCCGCCCAGCATGACCTGAGCCCGTCGTGGGTTGAAGTGGATTCCGGCAAGTTCACCGGCATCTTCAAGGCTGTTCCGGATCGTTCGGATCTGCCTGCGGACATCAACGAAGCGCTGATCGTCGAGCTGTATTCGAAGTAATTCACATTGGAGAGCCCCCGGCGACGGCCGGGGGTTCACTAGGAGAACCCGCAACATGACGGTTACCGCCAACCAGGTTCTGCGTCCTCGCGGTCCGCAGATCGAACGCCTTACCGACACCCGTGCAAAGGTCGTTATCGAACCTTTGGAGCGGGGTTACGGGCATACGCTGGGCAACGCCCTGCGTCGCGTGCTGCTGTCGTCCATCCCGGGCTTCGCCATCACGGAAGTCGAAATCGACGGCGTGTTGCATGAGTACACCACGGTCGAAGGTCTGCAGGAGGACGTGCTCGAAGTCCTGCTCAACCTGAAGGATGTGGCCATCCGTATGCACTCCGGCGACAGCGCCACCCTGTCCCTGTCCAAGCAGGGCCCGGGCGTTGTCACCGCTGCCGACATCAAGGTCGACCACAATGTGGAGATCCTGAACGGCGACCATGTGATCTGCCACCTGACCAAGGACACGGCAATCAACATGCGTCTGAAGATCGAACGTGGTTTCGGCTACCAGCCGGCTGCCGCGCGTCGTCGTCCGGACGAAGAAACCCGTGCCATCGGCCGCCTGGTCCTGGATGCCTCGTTCTCGCCGGTCCGCCGTGTCGCCTATGCCGTGGAAGCGGCGCGTGTCGAACAGCGCACCGACCTGGACAAGCTGGTCATCGATATCGAGACCAACGGCACCATCGATGCCGAGGAAGCCGTGCGCACCGCCGCCGACATCCTCAGCGACCAGCTGTCGGTGTTCGGTGACTTCACCCACCGCGACCGCGGTGCGGCCAAGCCGGCCAACAACGGCGTGGATCCGGTGCTGCTGCGCCCGATCGACGATCTGGAGCTGACCGTGCGTTCGGCCAACTGCCTGAAGGCTGAAAGCATCTACTACATCGGCGATCTGATCCAGAAGACCGAAGTGGAGCTGCTGAAGACCCCGAACCTGGGCAAGAAGTCGCTCACCGAGATCAAGGAAGTGCTGGCTCAGCGCGGCCTGTCGCTCGGCATGAAGCTGGAGAACTGGCCGCCGGCCGGCGTCGCCAGCCACGGCATGCTGGGCTGATATCGGCAATGCCTGAAGGCTCCACCGTTCGCGGTGGGGCCTTCAACGCAACACAACATGCCACGACGAACCCCAGGTTCGCGGGCAGGTCGTCCAGGACGGGCGGCCAGGACCATCCGCAGTCCGCGCAGCAACGCCAGGATGGCGACAACGATCCGCACAGCCTCATCATTAACCAAGGAATATCACCATGCGTCACCAGAAGTCTGGCCGTAAGTTCAGCCGCACCAGCGCCCACCGCGAAGCGATGTTCAAGAACATGGCCGCCTCGCTGTTCAAGCACGAGCTGATCAAGACCACCCTGCCGAAGGCCAAGGAACTGCGCCGCGTTGCCGAGCCGCTGATCACCCTGGCCAAGGTCGACTCCGTCGCCAACCGCCGTCTGGCTTTCGCTCGCCTGCGCGACAACGAAGCCGTGGGCAACCTGTTCACCATCCTGGGCCCGCGCTACGCGAACCGTCCGGGCGGCTACCTGCGCCTGCTGAAGTGTGGCTTCCGCGCTGGCGACAACGCGCCGATGGCCTACGTCGAGCTGGTTGACCGTCCGGTCGTGGCCGAGGAAGTGGCCGAGTAATCGGACCGCTCCAACGCGACACAGCGAAAGCCCGGCCTCGGCCGGGCTTTTGCGTTTCTGCGGGATCTGACCCGCACCGTTCCGACAGGCGTCACCTGTGGCGGTTCGAATGGCATGCACTCTCGGTTACGCTTGGCGCCTTGATCCATTCGAGCGTTGACGATGAATCCACTGCGCTGGCCCTTCCGCGCCCAGTTCTTCCTGGGCTTCCTGATCTGCGCGGGCCTGCTGGGCTACGCGATCTTCCTGCAGCTGAAGATGGGCCTGGAGCCGTGCCCGCTGTGCATCTTCCAGCGGCTGGCGTTCGCCGCGCTGGGCCTGCTGTTCCTGATCGGTGCACTGCACGGGCCCTCCAACCGTCCTGGCCGGGCAACCTACGGCGTGCTCGCCTTCATTGCCGCCGCGGTCGGCGTAGGCATCGCTGCGCGCCACGTCTACGTGCAGATGCTGCCACCGGAGATGGGTGCGACCTGCGGCCCGCCGCTGAGCTTCCTGCGCGAGACCATGGGGCCGCTGGAAGTATTCCGCACGGTGCTGACCGGTACCGGCAACTGCGGCAATATCGACTGGACGTTCCTGGGCCTGACCATGCCGATGTGGTCGGGCGTGTGGTTCGTGCTGCTGGCGCTGTGGGCGTTGGTGGTGTCGCTGCGCAAGGTCAAGCGCTGAACTAAGGCGGGGTCGGAGCCCTCTCCTGCGGAAAGGGGTCCGACCCCAGGCACCCTGGCGTCCTCAGAAATCCTGCTGCAGGCTCAGGTAGGCGCCACGGCGCGGTCCCCACTGCGGGGCGAACACGCCGACGCCACCGCCATCGCGCAGTTGGTAGCTGCGGTCCAATGCATTGATGACCGCCAGCTGCACATGCAGCGGATGGCCGCTGCCGGCATTGAAGTCATGCCCGGCGCTGAGGTTCACCTGCAGGTAGGACGGCAGCTCGCCGCCGTTGGGCACGCCCTCGATGTCCGAACGCAGGCCGCTACCGAACACGTAGTTGGCGCCGACCCGGTTGTGTCCGGCAAAGGCGTAGCTGAAGCCACCCGATGAGGTCAGCTTCTGGTCGTGGTCGAGGTGGATCCAATGGTTGGCCACATAGGCCAGCGCGTCCGGATCGAGGTTGTACTGGCTGGTGATGACCTGGGTGCCGATGGCCTTGTTGTACGCTGCGTTGACGTAGGCGCTGAACGGACCGTCGCTGTAGTCGGCACTGAACTCCAGGCCATGGATATGGCCGCGGCGGTAGTTGAACGTCGAGTAGATGTAGGCGGCACCGAACTGGCCTTCGTCCTGCAGGCGCGCGACGCGTCGGTCATAGGCATCCAGGCCCAGGGTCAGGTGTTCGCCCACCTGCTGCGACACGCCGATGTCGTAGTAGTCGCTGCGCTCGGCCAGTGGCGTGTTGTTGCCGCCGCTGGGTTGCTGGTTGGTGGTGCCGTCGTACAGCGCGATGTCGCTGCTGGCGATCAGCTCACTGGCCGGTGGCGTGAAGTAACGCGAATAGCCGGCATGCACGGTGGTGCTGTCGCTGGCATTCCAGGCCACGCCCACGCGGGGGCTGAGCTGGCCCTCGGTGTGGCCAAAGGCCTTGTAGCGATCTCCGCGCAGGCCGTAGTTGACGGTCCAGTCGTCGCCGATCTTCCATTCATCCTGCACGTACAACGCCTGCGTGCTGGCATGGAAGGCACTGTGGTCAGGTATCAGCAGCGGCGTGGTGCTGGATTGCTGGCCGGCGTCATCGACCGGAAACACCCAGCTGCTGTTGTTCGCACGCGCGTTCTCGTAATTGCCGTACAGGCCATAGCGCAGCGTGTGGTCGCTGCCCAGCGGGGTGGAGAAATCGGCCTGCAGCGTGTTGGCGCGGTTGCTGCGCTGCACCTGCGAGGCGACGCCACTGAATACCAGGTCGCCGATGACATCCGGGTTGAACGCCACATCGCTGTAGCGCTGCCCGGCTGACAGCTGGTAGGCGGTGCTGCCCAGCGCGCCCTGCAGCACCAGCATGCCGAAGCGGGTGGTCTCGCGCTGGGTTTCATCCAGCTGGCTGGAGTCGAAGGTGGTGATGTCCAGGTAACCGAACTGCGGGGTCTGCCCGGGGTTGACCGGGATCTGGAAGCGATTGTTGGCGAAGCCGGCGAACACGCTCAGGCGCGTGTTCTCGTTGACCAGGTAGGTGAGGTCAGCGAACGCTTTGCCTTGGTGGGTGTCGTCGTGCAGCGGCTTGCGCGAGCGGGTCGGGTTCTCCAGGCCAACCTCGTTCTGGTCGTAGTTGCCAGTAAGGAACCAGCTCCATCGCCCCTGGTTGCCCCACCACGAGGCATTCGGATTGATCTTGCCGAACGAGCCTGCGGTCAGACCGGCGCTGCCGCCATTGCCGAGCTCGGCGCCATTGCGGGTGGTGATGTCGACCACTGCAGCGGTGCGCTCGCCGAACTGCGCCGGCAGCGCGCCATCCATCAGGCGGATGCTCTTGATGGTGCGGGCATCCAGTGTCTGGCCGAAGCCGGAGATCGATTCGGGCAACAGCACGCCATTGATGCGGTACTGCAGATTGGCGTGGTCGCCGCGCACGTGCACGCCGCCATAGGAATCCTGGACCACGCCCGGGGCCTGCAGCAGTACCTGGCTGAGCGGCGCGGAGGCACCCAGCGGCTGCTTCTGGATGTCCTCGGCGGTGATCTGGTACTGGCTGCTGCCGATGTCCGGCGACAGCGCGTTGCGGGCCTGGTCGAGCTGGGCGTGGACGGTGACTGCGTCCAGATCCTTGACGGAGGAAGAGGTGTCGTCGGTCGTTGCGGCGAAGGCGGGCAGGCTGGCCAAGGCCAGGGCGAAGGCAATGCCGGTAGCGAGGGGTGAGGGCTTCATGGTGAGAGAGGGGGCGGCTGGGCGTGGAAGGGGCCGGTCCATGACGTGGAAGTGTTACTCCGTAACAAATCATGCGCCTGTCCCGTGCGGCTGACCATGCTGGATCTGGCTGCCGGCGCTGGCCTTTCCCTGCCGTTCAGGTGGCTGGGGCGGTGGGTGTGGGCCTTTGCGTCAGCGGCTGGCTCTGCGACCATGACCGCCCCCCACCCCGGAAGTCTGCAATGAGCCTGTCCGCCGTTCCACCCGCGTCCGATCCCGCCGCGACCACCGCTGGCGCTGCCTGGTCGCCGGAGAGCTGGCGTGGCAAGACCGCGCTGCAGATGCCGACCTACCCGGACCCGGTGGCATTGGACGCCGCTCTGCACGAGCTGAAGCGGCTGCCGCCGCTGGTCACCTCGTGGGAGATCCTGGCGTTGAAGCAGCAGCTGGCCGAGGCCCAGGAAGGCAAGCGCTTCCTGCTGCAGGGCGGCGACTGCGCCGAGAACTTCAGCGACTGCGAATCGGGCACCATCTCCAACCGCCTGAAGGTACTGCTGCAGATGAGCCTGGTGCTGGTGCACGGCCTGCGCCAGCCGGTGATCCGCGTGGGCCGCTTCGCCGGCCAGTACGCCAAGCCGCGCTCGGCCGACACCGAGACCCGCGACGGCGTGACCCTGCCCAGCTACCGCGGTGATGTGATCAACGCACCGGCGTTCACCGAAGCGGCGCGCCTGCCGGACCCGAAGCGGATGCTGCAGGCCCACGCGCATTCGGCGATGACGATGAACTTCGTGCGTGCGCTGATCGACGGCGGTTTCGCCGACCTGCACCACCCCGAATACTGGAATCTGGAGTGGGTAAGCCACTCGCCGCTGGCGGCCGAGTACCAGAAGATGGTGGCCTCGATCGGCGATGCGGTGCACTTCATGGAGACCCTGGCCGGGGCCCGCGTGCACAATCTCAACCGCATCGACTTCTACACGTCGCACGAAGCCCTGCTGCTGCCCTACGAGCAGGCGTTGACCCGCCAGGTGCCGCGCCAGCAGGGCTGGTTGAACCTGAGCACGCATTACCCGTGGATCGGCATGCGCACGGCCGCGCTCGATGGCGCGCACGTGGAGTACCTGCGTGGCGTGCGCAATCCGATTGCGATCAAGGTGGGCCCGTCGGTGACGCCGGACCAGCTGCTGCGCCTGATCGATGTGCTCAACCCACATGACGAGCCGGGCCGCCTGAGCTTCATCCACCGGATGGGCGCAACGCAGATCGCAGAGAAACTGCCGCCGCTGCTGGACGCGGTCAAGCGTGATGGTCGCCGCGTGCTGTGGGTGTGCGATGCGATGCATGGCAATACCGAAAGCACCGCCAACGGTTTCAAGACACGCCGCTTCGACAACGTGCGTGGCGAGGTGGAGATGTCGTTCGATCTGCATGCGGCCGCCGGTACGCGCCTGGGCGGTGTGCACCTGGAACTGACCGGCGAGGACGTGACCGAGTGCATCGGCGGCGCGCGCGAACTGACCGAGCGCGACCTGGAGCGTGCGTATCGTTCGACGGTGGACCCGCGGTTGAACTACGAGCAGTCGCTGGAGATCGCGATGGCGATCGTGCGCAAGCAGGAGCAAGTGCGGTAAGTGCGTTGCGGCAGGGCTTGCAGCCCTGCACCTGCCGAATCAACGTCAACTTCAACGTCAAACGCGGGCATTCCGTGGGAAGGCGGGGTGGTATCGGAGTGCGGGGACGCCGCAAGTACGTCCTTGTAGGCTTGGCAGCCGCTTGCTCGTGTGCGCTTTCCTGCGCACACGGCAAGACCGGGGTTGGGCGTCCTGCCCAACCCGCCCGAGGCATGCCTCGGGCCCATGCGGCTGACACCCCGCACTCCGACACCGCCCCGCCTCTGACGAATTCCGGCGGCTGCGGGTAAGTGTCGACCTTGGTCGACACGGTAGATCCACGCCATGCGTGGATGCTTTTGGAATCCAATTCGAAATATTCGATTCCGATGGAGATTCATCCACGCATGGCGCGGATCTACTGCAGATCGCGGAGATCTGTCGTAGGCGGGGTGGGTCCGGTTGCGGGGGCGTGAGCCGCATGGGCCCGAGGCATGCCTCGGGCGGGTTGGGCAGGACGCCCAACCCCGGTCTTGCCGTGTGCGCAGGAAAGCGCACACGAGCAAGCGGCGACCGAGCTTACATGGGTGAGGGCGCTTTGCTTGCGAAGCACTGCTTCGCAAGCGCCCGAACGCACAGCCGCCAGCGGCTGGGCCGGGCCCCGGAGGGGTACTTGCAGCGCCCCCCGCAACCGGACCCACCCCGCC
>NZ_JCAFUB010000017.1:0-16575 GCF_059370875.1 Stenotrophomonas sp. YJH_SMC_81
CGGCGCGGCGTCGATCGAGGAGTAGTCCTTGAACTCGCCACCGAAGCGCTCGGCACCGATCTTGGTCAGTGCGGCGGTCAGCGTGGTCTTGCCGTGGTCGACGTGACCGATGGTGCCGACGTTGACGTGCGGCTTGGTGCGTTCGAACTTACCCTTTGCCATTGTTCTATACCTTGATTGTTCGTAAGTGGTTTCAAGAGAGGCTGAGCGAGGCTCAGCCCTTCTTCATGACGGCTTCGGCGATGTTGCTCGGAGCCGGCTCGTAGTGATCGAATTCCATGGTGAAGGTGGCGCGGCCCTGGGTCTGCGAACGCAGCGCAGTGGCGTAGCCGAACATTTCACCCAGCGGGATCATCGCGTTGATGATGCTGGCCGAACCGTCACCGGTGGTGTCGGAACCCTGCAGCACGCCGCGACGACGGCTGACGTCGCCCATCACGTCACCCTGGTAATCCTCCGGGGTCACGATCTCGACCTTCATGATCGGCTCCAGCAGCACCGGCTTGGCCTTGGCGAAGCCCTGCTTGAAGGCCATCGACGAAGCCAGCTTGAACGCCATTTCCGAGGAGTCGACGTCGTGGTACGAACCGAACACCAGCTTCACCTTGACGTCCACGACCGGGAAGCCAGCCAGCGGGCCGCTGGTGATGGTTTCGCGCAGGCCCTTCTCGACCGACGGGATGAATTCCTTCGGGATCACGCCGCCGGTGATGTCGTTGATGAACAGGAAGTCGTCCTTGATCATCGGAGCGATCTTCGGATCGGCACGGTCGGCAGCGGTGATCGGCGACAGCTCGATCACGACGTGACCGTACTGACCCTTACCACCGGACTGCTTGGCGTGCTTGTAGTCCGACTTGACGTCGGCCAGGGTGATGGTTTCGCGGTAGGCCACCTGCGGCGCGCCGACGTTGGCTTCAACGTTGAACTCGCGCTTCAGGCGGTCAACGATGATGTCCAGGTGCAGCTCGCCCATGCCCGAGATGATGGTCTGGCCGGATTCTTCGTCGGTCTTGACGCGGAACGACGGATCTTCCTGCGCCAGGCGGCCCAGGGCCAGGCCCATCTTTTCCTGGTCCGACTTGGTCTTCGGCTCGACGGCCATCGAGATCACCGGCTCCGGGAACGTCATGCGCTCCAGGATGATCGGGGCGTCCACGGCGCACAGGGTGTCACCGGTGGTGGTGTCCTTCAGGCCCACGGCAGCGGCGATGTCACCAGCCAGAACTTCCTTGATTTCCTCGCGGTTGTTCGAGTGCATCTGCAGGATGCGGCCGATGCGCTCCTTCTTGCCCTTCACCGAGTTCAGCACGGTGTCGCCACCGTTCAGGGTGCCCGAGTAGACACGGAAGAAGGTCAGCGCGCCGACGAACGGGTCGGTGATGATCTTGAAGGCCAGCGACGAGAACGGAGCCTTGTCGTCCGACTTGCGGGTCATTTCGACGGTGTCGTCGTCAACGTCCACGCCCTTCACGTCCGGCACGTCGACCGGCGACGGCAGCAGCTGGATCACGCCGTCCAGCATGGCCTGCACGCCCTTGTTCTTGAAGGCCGAGCCGCAGTACATCGGCACGATCTCGGTGGCCAGGGTGCGGGTACGCAGGGCGTTGATGATTTCAGCCTCGGCCAGCTCTTCGCCGCCCAGGTACTTTTCCATCAGCTCTTCGCTGGCTTCGGCAGCGGTCTCGACCATGAACTGGCGAGCCTCTTCAGCCGGGCCCTGCAGTTCGGCCGGGATGTCGCTGTATTCGAACTTCATGCCCTGCGAAGCTTCATCCCAGTGGATGGCCTTCATCTTCAGCAGGTCGACGACGCCCTTGAAGTTGTCTTCAGCGCCGATCGGCAGCTGCATCGGCACGGCAACCGCACCCAGCTTGGCCTTCAGCTGGCCGACGACCTTCTGGAAGTTGGCACCGGTGCGGTCCATCTTGTTGACGAACGCGATGCGCGGCACGTGGTACTTGTTTGCCTGGCGCCACACGGTTTCCGACTGCGGCTGCACGCCACCGACGGCGCACAGGACGAAGACGGCACCGTCGAGCACGCGCAGCGAACGCTCCACTTCGATGGTGAAGTCGACGTGCCCGGGGGTGTCGATGATGTTGAAGCGGTGCTCCGGCAGGGACTTGTCCATGCCCTTCCAGAACGCGGTGGTGGCAGCGGACTGGATCGTGATGCCACGCTCCTGCTCCTGCTCCATCCAGTCCATGGTGGCGGCGCCGTCGTGCACTTCACCGATCTTGTGGCTCTTGCCGGTGTAGAACAGGATGCGCTCGGACGTGGTGGTCTTGCCGGCATCGATGTGAGCCATGATGCCGAAGTTACGGTAACGCTCGATGGGAGTGGAACGGGCCACGGGAGCCTCTCAGATTTCTTGGATTTCGGATGGCCGAACGCCGCCTTTCGGCGGCCTTCGGATTGGCGCAGTCCTTCTGGGACCGCGAGGCAGCACGCACCGAAGTGGTGCTGCCCTGCCTGTTTTACAAGGCCGTCAAACTCACCAGCGGTAGTGCGCGAATGCCTTGTTGGCTTCGGCCATGCGGTGGGTTTCTTCGCGCTTCTTGATGGCGCCGCCGCGGTTTTCCGAGGCGTCGATCAGTTCAGCAGCCAGCTTCTTCGGCATGGTGTTCTCACCACGCTTGCGCGCGGAGTCGATCAGCCAGCGCATGGCCAGGGCCATCTTGCGCGACGAACGCACTTCGACCGGCACCTGGTAGGTGGCACCACCGACGCGGCGCGACTTGACTTCGACCGCCGGAGCGACGTTGTCCAGAGCCTTCTGCACCAGTTCAATGGCGTTGGCGCTGCTGTTCTTCTCGGTGATCACGTCCATGGCGCCGTACACGATCTTTTCGGCGACGGACTTCTTGCCGCTCTGCATGACCATGTTGATGAAACGGGCGATGGTTTCGCTTCCGTGCTTCGGATCGGGCAGGACGGAACGCTGCGGAGTATTACCCTTACGCGACATAGTGCTCTCTCCTTATGCCTTCGGACGCTTGGCGCCGTACTTGGAACGGGCCTGGCGACGCTTGGCAACGCCGGCGGCGTCGAGCGAGCCACGAACGGTGTGGTAACGCACACCCGGCAGGTCCTTGACGCGACCGCCGCGGATCAGGACCACGGAGTGCTCCTGCAGGTTGTGGCCTTCACCACCGATGTAGGAAATCACTTCTTCCTGGTTGGTCAGGCGGACCTTGGCAACCTTGCGCAGAGCCGAGTTCGGCTTCTTCGGAGTGGTGGTGTAGACACGGGTGCAGACGCCACGGCGCTGCGGGCACTTGTCGAGCGCCGGCGAGGCACTCTTGTAGGTGGTCGCTTGCCGCGGCTTGCGGACCAGCTGGTTGATCGTCGCCATCAGTAGGTTCTTCTGATTGGTGGCCGGAAAATCCGGCCAGAGATGCGGAAATGTTAAAGCAGGCCGAAATTTTGGCCTGCTGAGACAGACGATTGTAGCAACCTGCAAGGAAAGCAGTCAAACGCCTCCTGTCAAGCCCGTCCCTGATCCCGGGACGTTACTGGGGGGCCTCCATGTACCCCGTTCAGGTTGGCTGGGTCGATCGCGGACGATCTCCCCTGCCCTTTCCCAATCCCATCGATGGACCGACGGGGTGGTCCGGCCTTGCGGCCGGACCGGATACCTCATTCTTCGCCCGAGGCCTGTTCAGCTTCGGCTTCAACCACCGGGGACTCGACCGCAGCCGGGGTGCCGGCCAGGGTCTGCATTTCCGAGTCGGTGAGACCGGAAGCGCCGCGACGGCGGCTGCTGTGGTAGGACAGGCCGGTACCGGCCGGAATCAGGCGGCCGACGATGACGTTTTCCTTCAGGCCACGCAGGTTGTCCTTGGTACCGCGGACGGCAGCCTCGGTCAGCACTCGGGTGGTCTCCTGGAAGGAGGCCGCCGAGATGAACGATTCGGTCGCCAGCGAGGCCTTGGTGATACCCAGCAGGACCGGATCGAAGCGCGCCGGCAGTTCGTTGCGGGTCGACAGGCGCGCATTCTCCTCGATAACGCGCTGGCGCTCCACCTGTTCGCCGTTCAGGAACTTGCTGCTGCCCTGGTCGGTGATCTCGACCTTGCGCAGCATCTGGCGGGTGATCACCTCGATGTGCTTGTCGTTGATCTTCACGCCCTGCAGGCGGTACACGTCCTGGATTTCCTTGACCAGGTAGGCAGCCAGCGGCTCGACACCCAGCAGGCGCAGGATGTCCTGCGGGCTCGGCTCGCCGTCCACGATGGTTTCACCCTTGGTGACATGCTCGCCTTCGAACACGATGACCTGGCGGTACTTCGGGATCAGCTCTTCGTGCTCCGAACCATCAGTGTCCTTGATGATCAGGCGCTGCTTGCCCTTGGTGTCCTTGCCGAAGCTGATGATGCCCGAACGCTCGGCCAGCACCGCCGGATCCTTCGGCTTGCGCGCTTCGAACAGGTCGGCCACGCGCGGCAGACCACCGGTGATGTCGCGGGTCTTCGACGCTTCCTGCGGGATCTTGGCGACGACGTCGCCCACGCCCACCGGGGCGCCGTCCTGCAGGTTGACGATCGAACGCGGCGGCAGCAGGTACTGCGCCGGCAGGTCGGTGCCCGGGATCGACAGGTCGTTGCCCTTGGCGTCGACGATGCGCACGATCGGGCGCAGGTCCTTGGCCTGGGTACCACGACGCTTCGGATCGGTGATTTCGCGCGAGGCCAGGCCGGTCAGCTCGTCGGTCTTCTCGATGACGGTGACGCCGTCGACGAAGTCGATGAAGCGGATGAAGCCGGCCACTTCCGACACGATCGGGTGGTTATGCGGATCCCAGTTGGCCACGGTCTGGCCAGCCTTGATCGCATCACCGTCCTTGGACGTGATGGTCGCACCGTACGGCAGCTTGTAACGCTCACGCTCACGGCCGTGCGCATCGAGCACCGAGATTTCGCCCGAGCGCGACACCGCCACCAGCGAGCCGTTGGCGTGCTCCACGGACTTGAGGTTGCTGAACTTGACCGAGCCGGTGGTCTTGACGGTGATGTTGTCGACCGCAGCAGCTCGCGACGCCGCACCACCGATGTGGAACGTACGCATGGTCAGCTGGGTACCCGGCTCACCGATGGACTGGGCGGCGATGACGCCGACCGCTTCACCGATGTTGACCAGGTGGCCACGCGCCAGGTCGCGGCCGTAGCAGCGCGAGCAGACACCGAAGGCCGATTCACAGGAGATGGTCGAGCGGACCTTGATGGTCTGCACGCCGGCATCTTCCAGCTTGGCAACCCAGGCTTCGTCCAGCAGGGTGTTGCGGGTGACGATCGGATCTTCGTCGTTGCCCGGCAGGAACACGTCCTCGGCAACCACGCGGCCCAGCACGCGATCCTTCAGCGGCTCGACCACGTCGCCGCCTTCCACGATCGGGGTCATGATCAGGCCTTCGGTGGTACCGCAATCCACTTCGGTGATCACCACGTCCTGCGCCACGTCGACCAGGCGACGGGTCAGGTAACCCGAGTTCGCGGTCTTCAGCGCGGTATCGGCCAGACCCTTACGGGCACCGTGGGTGGAGTTGAAGTACTCCTGCACGTTCAGGCCTTCGCGGAAGTTCGCCTTGATGGGCGTCTCGATGATCGAGCCGTCCGGGCGGGCCATCAGGCCACGCATGCCGGCCAGCTGACGGATCTGCGCCTGCGAACCACGCGCACCGGAGTCGGCCATGATGTACAGCGAGTTCATCGACTTCTGGTCGATGGTCTCGCCCTTGGCATTGACGACCTTCTCGGTACCGATGGTGTCCATCATCGCCTTGGCGATGCGCTCGTTGGTGCGCGACCAGATGTCGACCACCTTGTTGTAGCGCTCGCCGGCGGTGACCAGGCCCGACTGGTACTGCTCCTGGATTTCCAGCACTTCGGCTTCGGCCTCGGTGAGGATGCCCTTCTTCTCGTCCGGGATCAGCATGTCGTCGATGCCGATCGAGACGCCGGCGCGGGTCGCATAGGCGAAGCCGGTGTACATCAGCTTGTCGGCGAACACGACCGTGTCCTTCAGGCCGAGCTGGCGGTAGCTGGAGTTGATCAGGCGGCTGATGTTCTTCTTGGTCAGCTCGACATTGGCCAGCGCGAACGGCAGGCCTTCCGGCAGGATTTCAGCCAGCAGGGCGCGACCGATCGTGGTGTCCACGATCGAGGTCTTGTTCTGCTTGTTGCCGTCTTCGTCGGTCACCACCTCGGTGATGCGGACCTTGACCTTGGCGTGCAGTTCCACCACGCGGTTGTCGTAGGCGCGCTTGACTTCGGCGATGTTGGCGAAGGCCATGCCCTCGCCCTTCTTGTTCTCCAGCGAGCGGGTCATGTA
Source organism: Stenotrophomonas sp. YJH_SMC_81 (assembly GCF_059370875.1). Taxonomy (NCBI): domain Bacteria; kingdom Pseudomonadati; phylum Pseudomonadota; class Gammaproteobacteria; order Lysobacterales; family Lysobacteraceae; genus Stenotrophomonas; species Stenotrophomonas sp. YJH_SMC_81. The sequence continues at coordinate 6,334 of NZ_JCAFUB010000017.1, forward strand.
GTACAGACCCAGCACGACGTCCTGCGACGGCACGATGATCGGCTCGCCGTTGGCCGGCGACAGGATGTTGTTGGTCGACATCATCAGCGCACGCGCTTCCAGCTGGGCTTCCAGCGAGAGCGGCACGTGGACGGCCATCTGGTCACCGTCGAAGTCGGCGTTGAACGCGGTGCAGACCAGCGGGTGCAGCTGGATGGCCTTGCCCTCGATCAGTACCGGCTCGAACGCCTGGATGCCCAGGCGGTGCAGGGTCGGCGCACGGTTCAGCATCACCGGATGCTCGCGGATGACCTCTTCCAGGATGTCCCAGACTTCGGCTTCTTCGCGCTCGACCAGCTTCTTGGCGGCCTTGATGGTGGTGGCCAGGCCACGACGCTGCAGCTTGGCGAAGACGAACGGCTTGAACAGCTCAAGCGCCATCTTCTTCGGCAGGCCGCACTGGTGCAGGCGCAGGTACGGGCCGACCACGATGACCGAACGGCCCGAGTAGTCGACGCGCTTGCCGAGCAGGTTCTGGCGGAAGCGGCCCTGCTTGCCCTTGATCATGTCGGCCAGCGACTTCAGCGGGCGCTTGTTGGTGCCGGTGATGGCACGACCGCGGCGGCCGTTGTCCAGCAGTGCATCGACCGATTCCTGCAGCATGCGCTTTTCATTGCGCACGATGATGTCCGGCGCGCTCAGTTCGAGCAGGCGGCGCAGGCGGTTGTTGCGGTTGATGACGCGGCGGTACAGGTCGTTCAGGTCGGAGGTCGCGAAGCGGCCGCCATCCAGCGGGACCAGCGGACGCAGGTCCGGCGGCAGCACCGGCAGCACGGTCATGACCATCCATTCCGGACGGTTGCCCGATTCCAGGAAGGCTTCGATCAGCTTGATGCGCTTGGTGAGGCGCTTGAGCTTGGTTTCCGAACCGGTAGCGGCGATCTCCTCGCGCAGGCGGGTCATCTCCGACTGCAGGTCGATCGTGCGCAGCAGTTCGTAGACGGCCTCGGCGCCCATGGCGGCGTCGAAGTCGTCGCCGTGCTCCTGGCGGGCCTGCAGGTACTGTTCTTCGGTCAGCAGCTGGCGGCGCTCCAGGGCGGTCAGGCCCGGCTCGGTCACCACGTACGCTTCGAAGTACAGCACGCGCTCGATGTCGCGCAGGGTCATGTCCAGCATCAGGCCAATGCGCGACGGCAGCGACTTGAGGAACCAGATGTGCGCGACCGGCGAAGCCAGGTCGATGTGGCCCATGCGCTCACGACGCACCTTGGCCAGGGTCACTTCGGTGCCGCACTTTTCGCAGACCACGCCGCGGTGCTTCATGCGCTTGTACTTGCCGCACAGGCACTCGTAGTCCTTCACCGGGCCGAAGATGGCGGCGCAGAACAGGCCGTCGCGTTCCGGCTTGAAGGTACGGTAGTTGATGGTTTCCGGCTTCTTCACTTCGCCGAAGGACCACGAACGGATCAGGTCCGGCGAGGCCAGCGCGATCTTGATCGCGTCGAAGTCCAGCGTCTGGCGCTGCTGGTTGAAGAGGTTGAGCAGGTCTTTCATGGTGTTCTCCAGAAGGAGGAATGCTGTGTCGATGGGCTTTCAGTTCACTGCCAGCGGCGCGGCGGCGGACCGCCGCGCCGGCATGGATCAGTTGTCTTCCAGTTCCATGTTGATGGCCAGCGAGCGGATTTCCTTCACGAGCACGTTGAAGGATTCCGGCATGCCCGCGACCATCTCGTGCTCGCCGTCGACGATGTTCTTGTACATCTGGTTGCGGCCCTGCACGTCATCGGACTTCACCGTCAGCATTTCCTGCAGGGTGTAGGCCGCGCCGTAGGCTTCCAGCGCCCAGACTTCCATTTCACCGAAGCGCTGGCCGCCGAACTGCGCCTTGCCGCCCAGCGGCTGCTGGGTGACGAGCGAGTACGGACCGGTCGAACGGGCGTGCATCTTGTCGTCGACCAGGTGGTTCAGCTTCAGGTAGTGCATGTAACCGACGGTGGTATGGCGGTCGAAGGCTTCACCGGTGCGGCCGTCGTACAGCTGGGTCTGGCCACTGCTCGGCAGGTCGGCCAGTTCCAGCATGCGCTTGATTTCCGCTTCGGTGGCGCCGTCGAAGACCGGGGTGGCCATCGGCACGCCGTCGGTCAGGTTGCGGGCCAGGCGCAGCAGTTCCTCGTCGCTGAACTGCGACAGGTCGACACGGTTGGCCACGTTGGTGTCGTCGTGGTTGTAGATGTCGTCCAGGAACTTGCGCAGGTCGGCCACCGCGGCCTGGGCTTCCAGCATCGCCTGGATCTTGCGACCCAGGCCCTTGGCGGCCCAGCCCAGGTGCACTTCCAGGATCTGGCCGATGTTCATACGCGACGGCACGCCCAGCGGGTTCAGCACGATGTCCACGGTCTCGCCCGAGGCCATGTACGGCATGTCCTCGACCGGCACCACGTTGGACACCACACCCTTGTTGCCGTGGCGGCCTGCCATCTTGTCACCCGGCTGGATGCGGCGCTTCACCGCCAGGAACACCTTGACCATCTTCAGCACGCCCGGGGCGAGGTCGTCGCCCGCGGTGATCTTGCCGCGCTTGTCGGCAAAGCGACGCTCGAATTCCTTCTCGTGCGCCTGGATCTGCTTCTGGGCGCGCTCGATGGCTTCCGAGGCGTCCTCGTCCTTCATGCGCAGGGCGAACCAGTCAGACTTCTTCAGGCCGTCGAGGAAGGCGTCGGTGATCACGTCACCCTTCTTCAGGCCAGCACCACCATTGACCACCTTGCCCACGATCTGCGAACGCAGACGCATGTAGATGGCCGCTTCCAGGATGCGGAACTGGTCATCGAAGTCCTTCTTGACGCGCTTGATTTCGGACTCTTCGATCTGGCGCGCGCGCTTGTCCTTCTCGATGCCGTCGCGGGTGAAGACCTGCACGTCGATGACGGTGCCGTCCATGCCCGGCGGAACGCGCAGCGAGCTGTCCTTAACGTCCGAAGCCTTCTCGCCGAAGATCGCGCGCAGCAGCTTCTCTTCCGGGGTCAGCTGGCTTTCGCCCTTCGGGGTGACCTTGCCGACCAGGATGTCGCCGGCGCGCACTTCGGCACCGATGTACACCACGCCGCTCTCGTCCAGGCGGTTCAGCGCCTGCTCGGAGACGTTCGGGATGTCGGCGGAGATTTCCTCCGGCCCCAGCTTGGTGTCACGCGCGACGCAGGTCAGCTCTTCGATGTGGATCGTGGTGTAGCGATCCTCTTCCACCACGCGCTCGGAGAGCAGGATGGAGTCTTCGAAGTTGTAGCCGTTCCACGGCATGAACGCGATCAGCATGTTCTGGCCCAGGGCCAGCTCGCCGATGTCGGTGGACGGACCGTCGGCCAGCACGTCACCGCGGGCGATGACGTCACCCACCTGGACCAGCGGACGCTGGTTGATGCAGGTGTTCTGGTTCGACCGGGTGTACTTGACCAGGTTGTAGATGTCCACGCCGGCGTCGGTGGCGCCAACGATCTCTTCCTCATTGACCTTGACCACGATGCGGGCGGCGTCGATCTGCACGATCTCACCACCACGACGGGCGTTCACGGTCACACCCGAGTCACGCGCCACGGCGCGCTCGATGCCGGTACCGACCAGCGGCTTCTGCGAACGCAGGGTCGGCACGGCCTGACGCTGCATGTTGGCGCCCATCAGTGCGCGGTTCGCGTCATCGTGCTCCAGGAACGGAACCAGCGCGGCCGCGATCGAGACGGTCTGCATCGGCGAAACGTCCATGAAGTGGACTTCCGCCGGCGGCTTCAGCAGCGATTCGCCCTGGAAGCGGCACGGAACGAACTGCTCGGTCAGGGTGCCCTTGGCGTCGGTCAGCGCGTTGGCCTGCGCAATGACGTACTCGTTCTCTTCAATGGCCGACAGGAACTCGACTTCGTCATAGACCTTGCCGTCCACGACCTTGCGGTACGGGGTCTCGAGGAAACCGTACTTGTTGGTGCGGGCGTACACGGCCAGCGAGTTGATCAGGCCGATGTTCGGGCCTTCCGGGGTTTCGATGGTGCAGACGCGGCCGTAATGGGTCGGGTGCACGTCGCGCACTTCGAAGCCGGCGCGCTCACGGGTCAGGCCGCCCGGGCCCAGGGCCGAGACGCGACGCTTGTGCGTCACTTCCGACAGCGGGTTGTTCTGGTCCATGAACTGCGACAGCTGCGAGGAGCCGAAGAACTCCTTGATGGCAGCGGCGACCGGCTTGGCGTTGATCAGTTCCTGCGGGGTCAGGCCTTCCGATTCGGCCATCGACAGGCGCTCCTTGACCGCACGCTCGACGCGGACCAGGCCGACGCGGAACACGTTCTCGGCCATTTCGCCGACCGAACGCACGCGACGGTTGCCCAGGTGATCGATGTCGTCGACCACGCCGCGACCGTTGCGGATCTCGGTCAGGACCTTGATCACGTCCAGGATGTCGGAGCTTTCGCCGTGGGCAGCGACCAGGCGCTTGGACTCTTCGTCGTTGCGCTCGCCGAAGTACTTGCTGTCGTACAGCACGGCTTCGCCGGTGGTTTCCTTGCGGCCCACGCGACGGTTGAACTTCATGCGGCCGACCGCGGACAGGTCGTAGCGCTCGAAGGTGAAGAACAGGTTGTGGAACAGGTTCTGCGCGGCATCCTTGGTCGGCGGCTCGCCCGGACGCATCATGCGGTAGATCTCGACCAGGGCTTCCAGCTGGGTCTTGGTCGGGTCGATACGCAGGGTGTTGGACAGGTACGGGCCACGATCCAGGTCGTTCACCCACAGGGTGCCCACGGCATCCACACCGGCCTTGCGGAAGGCCTGCAGCTGCTCGTCCGTGATCTCGTCGTTGGCCTGGGCCAGCAGTTCGCCGGTCGAGGCATCGACCACGTCGTGCGACAGGATGCGGCCGACGATGTAGTCGTCCGGCACGGCCAGGGCGGCGATGCCCGAGGCTTCCAGCTGCTTGATGTGGCGCGCGGTGATGCGCTTGCCGGCTTCCACGATGACCTTGTCGCCGTCGGCGAGGTCGAAGCCCAGGGTCTCGCCACGCAGGCGCTCCGGCACCAGCTCCAGCTGGACGCCTTCATCCGGGTTGATGTGGAAGGTGTTGATCTCGAAGAACTCGGCCAGCATCTCTTCGTTGCTGTAGCCGAGCGCGCGCAGCAGGATCGACACCGGCAGCTTGCGGCGGCGGTCGATACGGGTGAACAGCGCGTCCTTCGGGTCGAACTCGAAGTCCAGCCAGGAGCCGCGGTAGGGAATGATGCGGGCGCTGTACAGCAGCTTGCCCGAGCTGTGGGTCTTGCCACGGTCGTGGTCGAAGAACACGCCCGGCGAGCGGTGCAGCTGGGAGACGATGACGCGCTCGGTGCCGTTGACGATGAAGGTGCCGTTCTCGGTCATCAGCGGGATTTCGCCCAGATAGACCTCCTGCTCCTTCACGTACTTGATGGCCTTGGTCGACGACTCACGGTCGTAGATCACCAGGCGCACGGTCACGCGCAGCGGGGCGCCGTAGCTCATGCCGCGCTGGCGGCACTCACGCTCGTCGAAGACCGGTTCGCCCAGCTTGTAGCCGACGTATTCCAGGGCAGCGTTGCCGCTGTAGCTGGCGATCGGGAAGACCGACTTCAGCGCAGCGTGCAGGCCGTGGTCCGTGCGCTTGGCCGGATCGACGTTTTCCTGCAGGAATTCACGATAGGAATCCACCTGGATGGCGAGCAGGAACGGCACTTCGAGAATCGAGCGCTGCTTGCCGAAATCCTTGCGGATACGCTTTTTTTCGGTGAACGAATAGGACGTCATGAGGTCTTCCACCTTGTTGTGCGGATCGTGCGCCCACGATCCGAAGGGAACTTGAAATTGTCAGTTGGAAGTCGCTGGTATTGCCGGCACCAGCACGCCTTCTCCCGCTACTTCCAACTGCCAACTCGTCTGCTACCACTCCCCCGCTGCCGCGCTCGGCGCTGGCCTGCCGGGGTTTGACTGCAGCCCGTGTTGGGCTTTTTCCTGCATTTTTCACATCCACGCATGGCGCGGATCTACAACACCGCAACAACGACCAAAGGCCGGGGGCTTACGCCCCCAGCCTTGGCTGCATCGCCGCGAATCGGTGACGATGCAAGGTAACTGCTTACTTGACTTCGACAGTCGCGCCAGCAGCTTCCAGGTCCTTCTTCATCTTCTCGGCTTCTTCCTTCGAAGCGTTGTCCTTCAGGACGCCGCCGGCTTCGGCCAGGTCCTTCGCTTCCTTCAGGCCCAGGCCGGTGATGGCGCGGACGGCCTTGATGACTTCGACCTTCTTCTCGCCGGCAGTCTTCAGGGTGACGACGAATTCGGTCTGCTCTTCAACAGCAGCAGCCGGGCCAGCGGCAGCAGCCACGGCAACCGGAGCAGCGGCGGAGACGCCGAACTTCTCTTCGATGGCCTTGACCAGCTCCATCACTTCCATCAGGGACTTCTCGGCGATGGCGTCGACGATCTGTTCGTTGGTAAGGGACATGATTAATACCTTTGGATGATTTTCTGGATTGAGGTTCCGTCAGGAACCACGGTAAGTCGAAACTCAGGCGGTCTCGGCGGCCGGCTCGGCAGCGTCAGCGGCGACATCGCCACCACCCTGCTTCTCGCCAACGGCCTTGATGGCGCGGGCAAACATCGTGACCGGCTCGGTCAGGACGCGGGCCAGCATGGCCAGGGCCTGGTCGCGGGTCGGCAGCGAGGCCAGCACTTCGACGTGGCTTGCCGGGAACACTTCGCCACCGATGGCGACGACCTTAGCCTTCAGCTTGTCGTTGCCCTTGGCGGCTTCCTTGATCAGGCGACCGGCAGCGCCGGGCTCCTCGAGCGAGAACGCGTACAGCAGCGGACCAACCATCTGGTCCTGGGCGACTGCGAACTCGGTGCCTTCAACGGCGCGCGAAGCCAGGGTGTTCTTGACAACCTTCAAGAAAACACCGGTTTCACGAGCCTGCTTGCGCATCGCGGTCATCTGGGCGACCGTGGTGCCAGCGTATTCGGCTGCGATCAAGGAGTGGGCCTTGGCGGCGACGTCTGCCAGCTCGGCGACTACTTCTTGCTTCTGGGACAGATTGAGAGCCATTGCACTCCTCCTATTGAACTCCGCTTACGGCTCCTGCCGTGTGCGGTCCTGTGCGGCATCCATCCTGGACGCCGGGAACATCGGGATGATGTTCCGGGGGTGGGCCGTTCTAGACCTGGAGTGGGCCAACCTGGGAAACCCAGACGTGCGTGAACCAGAAAAACTCCAGAAGGGCACCATCTACGCAGGGTGATTCCGGGGAATCGATTAAGCGCTCCTGACTGCTCCGGCGGCGACTCCTTGCCAGATCGAGCTTCCATGCCCGTCGCCGGTATTGCCACGACCGCGCCTGCGGTCTTTGACGGCTACCGCGGGCGATGCACTGCCAGCGATGCCTTCAAATGTCACGGTCACGGCACCCGGGGCACCGTGACCGCTTGAAACAATTACTTCAGGGTCAGCGACGACTGGTCGACGGTGACGCCCGGGCCCATCGTCGAGCTGACCGAAACCTTCTGCAGGTAGGTGCCCTTCGAGGTGGCCGGCTTGGCCTTGATCAGGTCCAGCAGCAGCGCGGTCAGGTTCGACTTCAGCGCGTCTTCGGCGAAGTCGGCCTTGCCGATGGTGCAGTGGATGATGCCGGCCTTGTCGGTGCGGTAACGGACCTGACCCGACTTGGCGTTCTTCACGGCTTCACCCGGGTTCGGGGAAACGGTGCCGACCTTCGGGTTCGGCATCAGGCCGCGCGGGCCCAGCACGGTGCCCAGCTTACCGACGACGCGCATGGCGTCCGGGGTCGCGATGACGACGTCGTAGTTCAGATCGCCGGCCTGCATCTTCTCGGCCAGGTCATCCATACCGACGGCGTCGGCGCCAGCAGCCAGGGCTTCGTCAGCCTTGGCACCGGCCGGAGCGAACACGGCGACGCGGACCGACTTGCCGGTACCGGCCGGCAGCACGGTGGAGCCACGGACCTGCTGGTCGGACTTCTTCGCATCGACGCCCAGGCGCACGGCGACGTCGATCGACTCGACGAACTTGGCCTTGGTGGCGGTCTTCAGGATGTTGATCGCGTCCTCGAAGGCGTATGCCTTGCCCGGAACGACGGCGGCCTTGATGGCCTTCTCACGCTTGGTCTGTGCCATCTTATTAACCCTCCACCACGAGGCCCATGGAACGGGCAGAGCCAGCGATGGTACGCACGGCGGCGTCCAGGTCGGCGGCAGTCAGATCCGGTTCCTTCGCCTTGGCGATCTCTTCCAGCTGCTTACGGGTGACCTTGCCGACCTTCTCGGTGTTCGGGCGCTTGGAGCCCGACGAGATGCCAGCGGCCTTCTTCAGCAGGGTGGTAGCCGGGGTGCTCTTGGTGATGAAGGTGAACGTACGGTCCGAGTAGGCCGTGATGATCACCGGAACCGGCAGACCCGGCTCGAGCTTCTGCGTGGCAGCGTTGAACGCCTTGCAGAATTCCATGATGTTCAGGCCACGCTGACCCAGCGCAGGACCGACCGGCGGCGAGGGGTTGGCCTGACCGGCCTTCACCTGCAGCTTGATGTAACCGACAACTTTCTTTGCCATGTGAGTGCTCTCCGGGTGCTAGCGCCTTTCGACAACAGGCTCCCCATCGGACCGGGAATCACGCGTCCCGGCATCGCGTTTTGAAATCATGCTGAAGGCCACCTTGCGGCGGCCTCGTCCTGCTGGCTTCCCCAGCGGGGAGCCGCGCACTATAACAGGTTTTTTCTTCACATGCCTGAAGCGGCAGGTAAACGAACGGAACCGGGCCAGGCCCGGTTCCCTTTGGAGAGTCGAGCCATGCCCGACTACCGCACCATCCAGACCCCGGAGTCGAGCATGGCTCGACTCGACAGGACAGGTCAGACGGCCTTTTCGACCTGGCCGAACTCGAGCTCGACCGGAGTGGCACGACCGAAGATCAGCACCGAGACGCGCAGACGGCTCTTCTCGTAGTTGACTTCTTCGACGACGCCATTGAAATCGTTGAACGGACCGTCGGTGACGCGGACCATCTGGCCCGGCTCGAACAGCACCTTCGGACGCGGCTTCTCGACACCTTCCTGAACGCGATTCAGGATGGCTTCGGCCTCGGAATCGGCGATCGGCAGCGGACGATCGGCGGTGCCGCCGATGAAGCCCATGACCCGCGGGGTTTCCTTGACCAGATGCCAGCTTTCGTTGTCGATGCGCGGAATGCCGGCTTCCTCGTGGGTCTCGATCTGGACCAGCACGTAACCCGGGAAGAACTTGCGCTCGGAACGGCGCTTCTGGCCGGCGCGCATCTCGACCACTTCCTCGGTCGGGACCAGGACGTCGCCGAAGCGCTCTTCCATGCCGTCACGGACGATGCGATCGCGCAGAGCCTGCGCCACCGACTTCTCGAAGCCCGAATAGGCGTGAACGACGTACCAACGCTTCATGCAATTCTCCTTAGCGGCTCAGGAACCACTGAGTCAGTTTCTGGATCAGGAAGTCGAAGCCACCCAGCAGAAGACTGAGGATGAGCACCACGACGATCACGACCCAGGTCATGCGGACGGCTTCCTGGCGCGTAGGCCAGACCACCTTGCGCAGTTCGAAGCGCGACTCGGAGAGGAATTCGCGGGTGTCGCGCCCCTTGCCGGTCAGCATGAACACGCCGATACCGCCAACCAGACCGACCACGACCGCCAATGCACGCAGCTGACCCGCCCACGCACCCAGCTGGGCGGCGCGACCGGAGTCGGCGGAGAACCAGAACCAGACGAACAGACCGGCCAGCACCAGCAGCGATGCGGCGACATACTTGACGATATCTCCACCGTTGGCGGAGTTGTCCTTGGAGTGTTCGATCTTGCTATTCATCCGGCTGTGTCTGCTTTAGCGGCCCAGGCCGCTGGATAAGGTGGGCAGATGGCACGCCAGGAGGGACTCGAACCCCCAACCTGCGGTTTTGGAGACCGCTGCTCTGCCAATTGAGCTACTGGCGTACGTTGAAAACTTGCCTTCCCTTAGACGGCGAAGGCGGACCGAGGTTCCCGGCCCGCCATTCGCGTAACCGGCGGCGCTATGCAACCACCGGTACTGCAGGCTTACTCGATGATCTTCGAGACCACGCCGGCGCCGACGGTACGACCGCCTTCGCGGATGGCGAAGCGCAGGCCTTCGTCCATGGCCACCGGGTTGATCAGGGTGACTTCCATCTTGACGTTGTCACCCGGCATCACCATTTC
>NZ_JCAFUB010000018.1:0-8670 GCF_059370875.1 Stenotrophomonas sp. YJH_SMC_81
GCCGGGCTGGTGGAGTACATCAAGTACTACAACCAAGAGCGAATCAGATTGAAATTGAAGGGGCTAAGCCCGGTAAAGTACCGGGAACAGGCCCAAGCAGCCGCCTGACCCCACCGTCCAAGTCTCGGGGGTCACTTCACCGTGGGGGCTTGGCCGCGGCATCCATGCCGCGGACACTCCCGCCACCGGACCCACCCCACCTTCGACAGATTCCGCGATCTGTCGGAACGGCATATTGTTCTGGTAGGTGTCGACCTCGGTCGACACGGTAGATCCACGCCATGCGTGGATGATTCATTCGATATCTGACAGAAAAATCGTGTCGACCAAGGTCGACACCTACCAACAGCTGCGCGGAACAACGGCCACCGTTACCAACAGCCGAGTGAACCTGTCGAAGGTGGGGCGGTGTCGGAGTGCGGGGTGTCAGCCGCATGGATGCGGCTGCCAAGCCTACACGGACGTACTTGCGGCGGCCCCGCACTCCGACACCGTCCCGCCAACCCACGGATAGCCCGCCTTTGATGTTTGACGTTGCTCCGGTTCGTAGCAGGTGCAGGGCTGCAAGCCCTGCCGACCCCCTAGAACGGAGCCGCGGACTCGAACGCGAGCGCCTCGCCCGTCAGCGGATGCGTGAACCGCAGGCTGCGCGCATGCAGGTGCACGCGCTGCGCCGGTGCCGCGTCATACAGCACGTCGCCAACAATCGGATGGCCAATACTGGCCATGTGCAACCGCAGCTGATGGCTGCGGCCGGTGATCGGTTCCAGCTCCACGCGGGTACGCTGCGCTTCCACATCACGCGCCATTACGCGCCAGCGCGTCAGCGCCGGCTTGCCGCGTTCGTGATCGACCGTCTGCTTCGGCCGGTTCGGCCAGTCCACAATCAGCGGCAGATCCACGTCGCCGGCATCGCCTTCAAGCAGTCCCTCCACGATCGCTTCATAGCGCTTGCCAACCCGGCGCTGCTCGAACTGCATCGACAACGCCGCCTGCATGTCCTTGCCACGCGCATGCAGCAGCAGCCCGGAAGTCACCTGGTCCAGGCGGTGCACGGTCAACGCATCCGGGTACAGCGACTGCAGGCGCGCGACGACGCAGTCCTGGTTCTCGGCGCTGCGGCCGGGCACGGACAGCAGGCCGGCGGGCTTTTCAGCCACCAGCAGCGCGTCGTCGATGTAGTGCAGGTGGATCATGCGGTTCCAGGAATTCCAAATGAAAACGGGGAAGCCGAAGCCTCCCCGTTTTCTGCGTACCGACCAGCGGTCGGTACCTACCTTGATGCAAGACCTACCGACCGGAGCCGGTACCGCCTGCATCAGCCCAGCAGGTGGGCGACGCCGGCGCGCTCTTCTTCCAGCTCGGCCAGGGTCTTGTCGATGTACTTCTGGCTGAAGTCGTCGATCGGCAGATCCTTGACCAGGGTGTACTTGCCGTTCTCGGTGGTCACCGCGAAACCGAAGATCACGCCTTCCGGAATGCCGTAGGAACCGTCGGACGGCACGCCCATGGTGACCCACTTGCCGTTGCTGCCCAGCACCCAGTCACGCACGTGGTCGATGGCGGCATTGGCGGCCGAAGCGGCCGAGGACGAGCCACGGGCTTCGATGATCGCCGCGCCGCGCTTGCCGACGGTCGGGATGAACGTGTTGGCGTTCCACTCCTGGTCGTTGATCGCATCGGCGATCGAGGCGCCGTCGGCGGTGGCGAAACGGTAGTCCGGGTACATGGTCGGGCTGTGGTTGCCCCACACCACCAGCTTCTCCATGCCACCGACCGGCTTGCCCAGCTTGGCCGACAGCTGGCTCAGCGCGCGGTTGTGGTCCAGGCGCAGCATGGCGGTGAAGTTCTCCGGCTTCAGGTCCGGAGCCGACTTCATCGCGATGTAGGCATTGGTGTTGGCCGGGTTGCCGACCACCAGCACCTTCACGTCACGGCTGGCGACCTTGTTCAGCGCGGCGCCCTGGGCGGTGAAGATCTTGGCGTTCTCCAGCAGCAGGTCCTTGCGCTCCATGCCCGGGCCACGCGGACGTGCGCCGACCAGCAGGGCGATGTCGGCGTCCTTGAACGCGACTTCGGCGTCATCGGTGCCAACCATGCCGGCCAGCAGCGGGAACGCGCAGTCTTCCAGCTCCATCATCACGCCCTTCAGGGCGGCCTGGGCCTTGTCGACCGGCAGTTCCAGCAGCTGCAGGATGACCGGCTGGTCCTTGCCCAGCATTTCGCCGGAGGCGATGCGGAACAGCAGGGCATAACCGATCTGGCCGGCGGCGCCGGTCACGGCAACACGAACGGGTGCTTTCATGGGGGTTTCCTCTTGCTTGCAAGCGTTTGATGGGGCGCCGCGGGCATGGCCACGCAGGCCGGGCGGGCGGCGGGGAACAGGGAAACGGCCACCCGTGGGTGGCCGTTTCGAAAGGGGGTCAGGCGGCGAGGTGCTTGTTCCACTCCGCGACGCGGTCGGCCTGCGCGGCCAGCACGGCGTCGACGTCGCCTTCCAGGGTGATCGAATGGATCACGTCGCCCTGCTTGACCGAATCGACGATGGCCTGGCCTTCCAGGACCTTGCCGAAGACGGTGTGGCGGCCGTCCAGCCAATCGGTCTTGATGTGGGTGATGAAGAACTGGCTGCCGTTGGTGTTCGGGCCGGCGTTGGCCATCGACAGCGAGCCGACCTCGTGCTTCACGCCATTCTTCTCGTCTTCGAACTTGTAGCCCGGGCCGCCGGTGCCACGGCCCTGCGGGCAGCCGCCCTGGATCATGAAGTCGGCGATCACGCGATGGAAGATCAGGCCGTCATAGAAGCCGTGCTTGACCAGGTTCACGAAGTTGGCCACGGTCAGTGGCGCCTTGTCGGCGAACAGCTCGACCTTGATCGGGCCCTGGGTGGTGTCGAAAGTGGCGATGAGGGACATGAAGATCCTTGGTGCAAAGGGGAATGCGTCTAGCCACCTAGTTTACACCTGCCTCGTGGCGGCGGTGCCTTCGACCATCGGTGGAGCCCCCGCCTTCAGCCAGGGGAAGGTGAGCCGAGGGGCCGTCCTGGCGACCTCGGCCGAAGCGGTGGACAGCCAGCTGAATGGGCCGTTTGGCCGGCGTGAAATCCACCTTTTCGCGAATCGTCAAGTTCGACGTATAATGTTGGACTTCTTTTTCCAAATCCGGCGCCGACTGGCCCCCTTTCGTATGTCCATCGAAAATCTTCGCAACATCGCCATCGTCGCCCACGTCGACCATGGCAAGACCACCCTGGTCGACCAGCTGCTGAAGCAGTCCGGCACCCTGTCCGAGCGCACCGTCCTCGCCGAGCGCGTGATGGACAGCAACGACCAGGAAAAGGAACGCGGCATCACCATCCTGGCCAAGAACACCGCCATCACCTGGGAAGACAAGAAGACCGGCATCAAGAACCGGATCAACATCGTCGACACCCCCGGCCACGCCGACTTCGGCGGTGAGGTCGAGCGCGTGCTGTCGATGGTCGACACCGTGCTGATTCTGGTCGATGCGATGGACGGCCCGATGCCGCAGACCCGCTTCGTGACCCAGAAGGCCTTCGCGATGGGCTTCAAGCCGATCGTCGTGGTCAACAAGGTCGACCGTCCGGGCGCCCGTCCGGAGTGGGTGATCGACCAGGTCTTCGACCTGTTCGACAAGCTCGGTGCCACCAACGAGCAGCTGGACTTCCCGATCGTCTACGCCTCGGGCCTGAACGGCTACGCGGGCCTGGAAGACACCGTGCGCGACGGCGACATGACCCCGCTGTACGAAGCGATCATGCAGCACGCGCCGAAGCCGGAAGTGGACCCGGAAGGCCCGTTCCAGATGCGCATCAGCCAGCTGGACTACAACAACTTCGTGGGCGTGATCGGCATCGGCCGCATCCAGCGCGGCACCCTGAAGAAGAACATGCAGGTCGCGGTCATCGACCGTGAAGGCAAGAAGCGCAACGGCAAGGTGCTGCAGGTGCTGGGCTTCATGGGCCTGGAGCGCATCGAGCAGGATTCGGCCGAGGCCGGCGACATCGTGGCCATCTCCGGCATCCAGGAGCTGACCATCTCCGACACCATCTGCGCACCGGACTTCCCGGAAGCCCTGCCTGCGCTGACCGTCGACGAGCCGACCATCTCGATGACCTTCCAGGTGAACAATTCGCCGTTCGCCGGCAACAAGGACCTGTCCGGTGGCAAGTTCCTGACCAGCCGCCAGATCAAGGACCGCCTGGACCGTGAAAAGGTCCACAACGTGGCCCTGAAGGTCGAGCAGCTGGAAGACGCCGACAAGTTCTTGGTCTCGGGCCGTGGCGAACTGCACCTGTCGGTGCTGATCGAGAACATGCGCCGCGAAGGCTACGAGCTGGCCGTGTCGCGCCCGGAAGTGATCATCAAGGAAATCGACGGCCAGCTGATGGAGCCGATCGAGCAGCTGGTGGTGGACATCGAAGAAGTCCACCAGGGCGGCGTGATGGAAAAGCTGGGCACCCGCAAGGGCCAGTTGAAGAACATGGAATCGGACGGCAAGGGCCGCGTGCGCCTGGAGTACCAGATCCCGGCCCGTGGCCTGATCGGCTTCCAGAACGAGTTCAAGACCCTGACCCAGGGTTCGGGCCTGCTGTTCCACGTGTTCGACCACTACGGCCCGAAGGAACAGGGCGCCATCGCCAAGCGCATCAACGGCGTGATGATCGCCAATGCGCCGGGCGTCACGCCGGCCTACTCGCTGGGCCCGCTGCAGGAACGCGGCAAGCTCTTCGCTGCCGAAGGCGACAACGTGTATGAAGGTCAGCTGGTCGGCATCCACTCCAAGGACAACGACCTGACCGTCAACGCGATCAAGACCAAGCCGCTGACCAACATGCGCGCTTCCGGCAAGGACGATGCGATCCAGCTGACCCCGGCGATCAAGTACTCGCTGGAACAGGCCCTGGACTTCATCGAAGACGACGAGCTGGTCGAGATCACCCCGAAGGAGATCCGCCTGCGCAAGAAGTTCCTGACCGAGAGCGACCGCAAGAAGGCTTCGCGCGGCGGCTGAGCCAGCACCCCGTGAACCAGAGCGGCTACAACCCGGATCCACACCGGCATCCGGGTCTGCACGTCATCGCCCTGCTCGAAGCGAGCAAGGCGATGCTGGCGCTGTTGGCCGCCACCGGGCTGGAAGTGCTCGGACCGCAGCCGCTTCGGCACGGCATCATGGTCCTGATCCGGCGTTTCAGCCTGGATCCGGACCATGGCACCCTGCCCTCGCTGCTGCATATGATCAGCCCCGACGCGGTCCACCTGGCCGCGGCGGGGATGATCGGCTACGGCCTGCTGCACCTGGTCGAAGCCTGGGGCTTGTGGCGGGCCAAGGCCTGGGCCTCCTGGCTGGGCTGCCTGACTGCCTCGCTGTACCTGCCCTTCGACATCTTCGCGATCATCCGCCACCCCGGCTGGCCGTCGTGGACGATCCTGGCGATCAACCTGATCGTGGTCTACGTTCTCGCCCGCGACCTGCGCAAGCGCCACCGCTGAGCACCGGCTACACTGGGGATTGGAGCCGACCAAGCCGCCCCATGCGCCCGTCCTTGCCGCCTCTGCTGACCTGCCTGCTCGCCGCGCTGCCTGCGCTGCTTTCGGCTGGCTGCAGCCCGGCCACGCCCAGCGCGCATGCGGCCGAACCTGCGAGCCGCAACGTGCCGTTCCCGTACGCTGAAACCGATGTTGCCGACCTGCAGGCGCGGATGACCGCCGGTGAACTGGACAGCACCACCCTGACCCAGGCCTACCTGCAGCGCATCGCCGCCCTGGATCGGGCCGGCCCCCGCCTGCGCGCGGTGATCGAGCTCAACCCCGATGCCCTGAAGGAAGCCGCGGCGCGCGACCGCGAGCGCCGCGATGGACGCCTGCGTGGCCCGCTGCACGGCATCCCGGTACTGCTGAAGGACAACATCAACGCGGCGCCGATGGCCACCAGTGCCGGCTCTCTGGCCCTGCAGGGGTTCCGCCCTGACGATGCGTATCTGGTGCGGCGCCTGCGCGAGGCCGGGGCCGTGGTGCTGGGCAAGACCAATCTCAGCGAATGGGCCAATTTCCGCGGCAACGATTCGGTGTCCGGCTGGAGCGCGCGCGGCGGCCAGACCCGCAATCCCTATCGCCTCAGCCACTCGCCTTGCGGCTCCAGCAGCGGCAGCGCGGTAGCGGTCGCCGCCAACCTGGCCAGCGTGGCGATCGGCACCGAAACCGACGGCAGCATCGTCTGCCCTGCGGCGATCAATGGCATCGTCGGCCTCAAGCCGACCGTCGGCCTGGTCAGCCGCGATGGCATCATCCCGATTTCCTTCAGCCAGGATACTGCGGGGCCGATGACACGCAGCGTCGCCGACGCTGCGGCCGTACTGACCGCAATTGCCGGCCGCGATGATGCCGACCCGGCCACCGCAACCATGCCCGGCCGTGCGGTGTACGACTACACCGCGCGGCTGGATCCGCAGGGACTGCGTGGCAAGCGCATCGGCCTGCTGCAGACGCCGCTGCTGAAATACCGCGGCATGCCGCCACTGATCGAACACGCCGCCACCGAGCTGCGTCGGGCCGGCGCCGTCGTGGTGCCGGTGGAGCTGCCCAACCAGGGCGCCTGGGCCGACGCCGAACGCAAGGTACTGCTGTACGAGTTCAAGGCCGGGCTGGAGCGTTACTTCAGCGCCCACCGCGCTCCCCTGCACAGCCTGGCCGAATTGATCGCCTTCAACCGGGCGCACAGCAAGCAGGAACTGGGCCTGTTCGGCCAGGAACTGCTGGTGGAAGCTGACGCTACCGCTGGCTTGGCCGACCCCGCCTATATCCGCGCACGCAGCGATGCGCGCCGGTTGGCGGGCCCGGAAGGCATCGATGCCGCCCTCGCCGCCCACCAGCTCGACGCCCTGGTCGCGCCGACCACCGGCGTGGCGTGGCCGATCCGCAGCGAAGGCGACGACTTCCCCGGCGAGAGCTACAGTGCCGCCGCCGTCGCCGGCTATCCCAGCCTCAGCGTGCCGATGGGCCAGATCGATGGCCTGCCGGTCGGCCTGCTGTTCATGGGCACCGCCTGGAGCGAACCGAAGCTGATCGAAATGGCGTACGCCTACGAACAGCGCACCCGCGCGCGGCGGCCACCGCACTTCGGCACCGACACGCTGATCGACGCCGGCGAGCCTTGATCCGGTAGTGCCGGCCGCTGGCCGGCGCTACCGTTCGGGTTCCGGCTCCATCGGCACGATTGCCGCCTCACCGTCTTCAGCCCCCGGCGAACGCACATCTGCAGTACGTGCGCGTGGACCACGCGGCATGTCCAGCTCGTCAGCATGCTGCAGCCGCGCACGCAGCTGCGGCAGCGACTGCGGATGCTCACGTGCGAGGAAATCGAGCATGCGCTCGCGTACCAGGCAACGCAGGTCGAACGCGTCGCCAGAGCTGCGCGCACTCACCAGCAGGCGCACCTGGATCGCACGCTCGCTGGTTTCGGTCACCTGGGTCACGCAGACCCGGCCATCCCACAATGCCTCACCCCGGCAGATGCGCTCCAGCTCAGCGCGGATCGCCGCGATCGGGGCACGATAGTCCAGCCACAGAAACGCCGTACCAAGCAGATCGGCGCTGCGCCGGGTCCAGTTCTGGAAGGGGTTCTCGATGAACCAGGTCAGCGGCACCACCATCCTCCGCTCGTCCCAGATGCGTACCACCACGTAGCTGCTGCCGATCTCCTCGATGCGTCCCCACTCGCCCTCGACGATCACCACATCGTCCAGCCGGATCGGCTGGGTCACTGCAATCTGCAGGCCAGCGATCAGGTTGCCGAACACCGGCTTTGCGGCGATACCGGCCACCAGGCCGATGAGGCCCGCCGAGGCCAGCAGCGCGGTGCCGATCTTCTGCACCATGGGGAAGGTCAGCAGCACCAGCGAAGTGCCCAGCACGATGATGCCGCCCATCAGCACACGGCTGAGCACCCGCGTCTGGGTCTGGATGCGGCGCGCTTCCAGATTATCGGAGACATCGATGGGATGGCTGCGCAGGATGGCCCGCTCACCCGCTGCCACTGCGCGTACCAGCAACCAGATGAAGCAGGCGGTCAGTGCGATATGCAGCACCCGTTGCAGGTTGCCCAGAAGGGGATCCTGCAGCGGCGTGGCCTGCAATGCAGGGATCAACAGCAGCAGCGGCCATGCGGTGGCCATTGGCAGCCCGAGCACACGCCCGATGCGCGCGCGCCGCCGATCACGCCCTTTCAGCCGATGGTAGATCCACAGGATCAGCCACGCGCCGATACCGCCCACCAATGCGGCCAAACCCAACGGCCATGCGTAGGCCTGTGCGCTCTGCCAGTGCACCGTTGCCACCTCCAGTCGAACAAGCAAGTGGACAGCCTCGCGCATGGCGCATGAGCGTCACGTCAGTCGTTTGTAAGGAGGGTGTTGGTCGGCAGGGCTTGTAGCCCTGCACCTGCCCAGAAGCCGAAGCAACAGCAACGGCAACAGCAACAGCCGAAGCAGAAGCGGGTTTGCTGTGGGATGGCGGGGTGGGTCCGGTTGCGGGGGGCGCTGCAAGTACCCCTCCGGGGCCCGGCCCAGCCGCTGGCGGCTGTGCGTTCGGGCGCTTGCGAAGCAGTGCTTCGCAAGCAAAGCGCCCTCACCCATGTAAGCTCGGTCGCCGC